>BTUV01000004.1:98608-144171 GCA_045863035.1 Ignavibacteriales bacterium
CGTTATATCTCTAAGCCCACAGGGCAATGGTCAGAGCCCATTACCTCGGGCATAATCCATGCAGATTTCACTTTCTTTTTAAAGTTTTCACTTACAAAAAAATAGTCAATGCGCCAGCCGACATTTCGTTCGCGTGATCGTGTGACCTGATCCCACCAGGTGTAGTTTTTACCTTCATTGTTAAACATTCGGAAGGTATCTGCAAAACCTGCTTCAACAAATTTATCCATCCAAGCACGTTCGATAGGGAGGAAACCTGAGGTCTTTTCATTTTCCTTCGGTCGTTCAAGGTCTATCTCTTTATGAGCAGTGTTAAAGTCACCACAGATAATCAGTTTTTTCCCATCCTTGACCAGGTTCGCGGAAAATTCAAGAAATGCTTCATAGAAATCCATTTTATACTGCAGACGTTCAGCGTTCTTTTTACCATTCGGGTAATAATTGTTTATTAACACAAAGTCCTTAAAATGCGCAATAATAATCCGCCCTTCATCGTCGAATGCTGGAATTCCATATCCATATTCCACCTTGAGGGGCTTTTGTCTGGTATATATTGCAACTCCGCTGTACCCCTTTTTTACTTTGGAAGATGAAAAGTAAGAGCTGTAACCAGGTATATTCAGCAGTTCATCAGAAAGCTGTTCGGGTGCAGCTTTAGTTTCATTCAGGCAGAGAATATCAGGGTTTTCTTTTTTCATCCAATCAAGAAATCCCTTTTTTTGTGCAGCACGAATTCCGTTAACATTCCAGCAGAGCAGCTTCATTTATTGCTTTCTATTTTACAAAATACAAAAAGTTAGGAAGTTTTATTTTTATCCCATAATTGGAAATTTCACAGTCACTAAACTGATCTCCGACACAGAGAATGAATCTGTATCCCCGGGCTGTTAATGCAGAGCGTTTATCAGCTTTATATTCAGCGGAAGAGAGATAGTTATGCGTCATCGGTTTTGTAATAAGAGTATCAAATGTTGTGTACCCCTGGGCAAGCAGATTATTGTATGTCGGGATATATTGTGAATCGTTTCTGCCGGTTATAAAAATAATCCGGAATCCCTTTTCAACTGCAGCTTTATACAGATTATAGACAGGTTCAATTCTGGTTGCTTTTTCTTCCTTAATCCAGTCATTCCAGAGTGAGGGAATATATCCGAACCCGACTTCTTTAATATGACTGTAATTGGAAAGTGCAGTCTCGTCTATATCGAATACTACCGCATCCTTTTCCTGAACGTGGTGAGTATTCACAAAAACAAAAGCAGAGTCAATCACTTTTTTTAGTTCAGCTTCATACTGACCTTGTTCGTAATATACGGCAATTCTGTCCTTAACTATATCAAGGTTCTCAAGCTCCTGACCAAAGATGCCGGTCAGTGAGAACGCCCAGAGTAACACAAATTTTTTCATTTTTTTCTTATCGTAATTAAAGGACTGCTAAATTACGAAACTTAACGGAAATGAGGTCATGATTTATACAACCTGAACGCAAGACCGGGCGAGGTTTGTTTAGGGGCAATTTAACGCGATAAACCCAAAGCGACTGCAAACATTCAGGAAAGAGCGGGGCAGGGCTATTGATTTGAAAATTACCTAAAATATTGCTTTATTTGTAATTGAACTTAAAAATTATACTGGCGCGTTCGTCTAGTGGCTTAGGACGCTGCCCTCTCAAGGCAGAGATCACGGGTTCGAATCCCGTACGCGCTACCAGATTTTCCAGTCATCGGGTAACATTGCTTTTCACTCAATTTTCCATTAAATCAATCGTCTTATGAGATATAAAAAACATATTTTTATTTGTGAAAATAGTCGTCCGGACGGGCATCCAAGGGGCTGCTGCTCTTCAAAGGGTTCTGCTGAAATAAAAGAATATCTTAAAAACCGTCTTAAAGAGGAGGGAATGCTTTCAGAATATCGCGCTAACACCGCCGGGTGTCTGGATGCCTGTGAGTTTGGTCCTTCAATGGTGGTTTATCCTGAGCAGATTTGGTATGGCGGGGTTTCAAAATCTGACATAGATGAAATAATTGATTCGCATCTGAAGAAGGGGCAACCGGTTGAAAGACTTCTCATAAAAGACCCTCGATTTGAGCGAAATTTTGAAAAATAACGAGCACTCAATACGCCTCCAGAGGATAATCACTGCGCTAAAAAGTGAATACCCCGAAGCGAAAATTGCCTTGACTGCGAGTAATCCATTTCAACTTCTGATTGCTACAATACTTTCTGCGCAATGTACTGATGAGAGAGTAAACCAGATAACACCTTCGCTTTTTAAGAAATATCCAGCCCCCTCGAATTTTGCTTCTGCGGATCCGAAGGTGCTTGAGAATGACATTTTTTCAACCGGTTTTTACCGTCAGAAGGCAAAAAACATCATTGAATGCTGTAAGATTCTGCTCAGCAATCATAGCGGAAAGATTCCTAAGGAGATGGAAGAATTGGTGCAACTCCCGGGGGTAGGCAGAAAAACCGCATCCGTTATCCTGGGGAATGGGTATGGGATTCCTGCGATAGCAGTTGATACTCATGTGGTCAGGTTATCTAATCTACTCGGTTTTGCAGAGACAAAAGATGCGGTAAAAATAGAGACACGATTAAAAGAGCTGGCAGATGAGACGGATTGGATTATCCTCAGCCACCTTTTTGCGCACCATGGTAGAAAAATCTGTATAGCCAGAAGACCAGTGTGCGGGGAGTGTGTGATTTCCCGGTACTGCCCCTCCGGAAAAAAATAATTTCTTCCCTTTATTTTAGCCCTTGACTAATATCCTAAATCTTCGGTATGTTTGCCTAAAACAAGGAAAAAACTTCGAGATTTTTGATACCATTTTAATTATTTTCAGAACTGAAATCTGACGTGGCACTCAAAAGTCTTTATTTCCTGATACTTATTAGCAGTTTTTCTGCATTTGCTTCTGATATTCGTATCCTTCAATCGGGCAAGGATTATCTGGTATTGGAGTACACCCCCCGTTATACCGACACTACATTCAGTTCCCTTCATCCGGAAAAGCGTGATATTCGTTTTCAGAATATGTCCGTCCTTAACCCATTGGATTTCGGTACCATTCCTGTAAAATTCAGAAAAATATTAGTTGGTCTTCCATCTCAGCAATCGCCGGTGATTGAAATCCTTTCTCAGGAGATAATCGAACTTCAGGGTGAAATTCTTCCAGTTCCTAAAACTGTTAAATCTGAGGGCAAACTACTTTTTGAATACATTGCCGCTGAAAGGAGCGAATTAAGCACTTCTTCCGTGGCCGGTCAAAGTGAGATTTTGGCTTTAGGAGAAACAACTATCCTGAGAGACATGAATATACAGGAGCTTTTTGTTTATCCTGTTGCTGCTGCAAATAATGGAAAAATTAGACTGCTCAAGCGTGTGGTCATGCGTGTGAAATTCAGGGAAGTACCTTCACAAATGGCGGGGGATTTTGCTGATGACCTGCTTGACGGGGTTGTTGTAAATTATAAACAGGCCGTTACCTGGATGTCAAAACCGGTTCGTCTTAACAAAGTCCTGACGCCTTCAGTTTTAGCTTCGGGGAAATGGTATAAGTTTACCGTTCCGCAAGAGGGTATATATAAGATCAACCGCGCCGCTTTAGCTTCTTATGGTATTGATGCTTCTACAGTTGACCCCCGTACGATAAAGATTTATAATAATGGCGGTAAAATACTGCCTGAATCAAATGCAATCAGCAGACCAAATGACCCTTCCGAAATTGCGATACAGATTGTAGGGGAGCAGGATGGAAAATTTGACGAAGGTGATTATATACTCTTTTATGCAAGGTCAGTTGTTTTTTGGGAATACAACAATCAACAGAAGAGATTCAGAAGAAATGTTCATCCATATACTGAGAATAATTTTTATTTTATAACTTCTGGCGGTATAGCGGGTAAGCGGATGGAAACCGTGGTGGCGGCTGATATATCCGGCAGTCAGCCGGTTACTTCGACCATGGCTTTTAAACAACTTGATGAAGATAAGATAAATATAGGCAAAAGCGGAAGTAATTTTATGGGGGATGAGTTCAGCGAGTTTTCTAAAACAAAAACATATATGAACCGGCTGGAAGGATACGTCCCGGGTACACAAGTCAGGTATCATTACAGATTCGCGAATTCGTTTATTGGTCAGGTTGACTTTCAGATAAGCGAAAACAATTCGGTTATTCTCAATAAGAATTTGCGTGGTTTTGGCAGCGATCAATATATCTATGCTATGCCTGATTCATCAACAATAACATATTCCGGAGATTTAGCCGAAAGCAGAAGTGTACTCAGGTTTACTTATAATGCATCCGGAGCATCAGCTAAAGGGTATCTTGACTACTTTGAGATATTTTATACCCGCTCACTCAGCGCGCTTGAAACTGATGAAATAACATTCTTTTCCCCTGCCCTTCCGGGTATATACGAGTATCAGCTTAACAATTTTTCAAATTCAGCTATTTCAGTATTCGACATTACTGATTTTTCTGATGTTAAGATTATTACGCATCCTTCCTATCCTTCCGGGGGTGAATTCAGGTTTTCAGCATTGGCGGGTTTGAATGATGTAAAAAAATACCTTGCCGTAAACGGCTCACGTGTTTTAACACCACAGGTTGTGGGTGAGTTAAAAAATCAGGATATTAAATCATTCGCAGAGGGCGCGAAGTTAATTATTATTACTCCCGAAGAGTTCAAACAACAGGCAGACCGCCTGGCTGATTACCGCTCGAACGTGACTCGCTTTCCAATGACTGCAAAAGTTTTTTCAGTAAATGAAATTTTTAATGAGTTCGCCTGCGGCATAAGAGATTTCACCGCTATTAGAGATTTTGTGAGATATGCTGATCAGAACTGGACTGTTAGACCTGATTATATCCTGCTCTTCGGAGATGGCGACTATGATTATAAGAATATTGAAAAAGCCGGCGTAAATTTTATTCCGCCTTATGAAACCGAACAATCTTTTTACGAAATATTATCATTTAACTCTGATGACTATTTCGGTTCAGTTTCAGCTACATCTACATATTTGCAGATTCCGATTGGCAGAATACCGGTTCAGAACATTCGTGAAGCAAAAAATGCAGTTGATAAAATTATTGCTTATGAAAACAATAAAGAGCAGACACTGTGGAGAAATCTGATTACACTTGTTGCCGATGATGGTCTAACCACAACCGGTAATGAAGGTTCTCTTCATACCGGGCAGTCTGAGTCACTCGCCGCGCTTATACCCTCGTCTTTTGATATTAAAAAGATATACCTTGCAAGTTATCCGACCGTGCTTTCAAGTTTTGGCAGAAGAAAACCCGCGGTCAATGAAGCAATCATCAATGCAGTAAATGAGGGAAGTCTTATTCTTAATTATGTTGGACACGGCGCCCCTGAACTTTGGGCACATGAACAGGTGTTTGTGAAGGATGTGACCATTCCGCAGCTTGTTAACAAAGATTATTTTTTTCTGACAGCGGCTACTTGTGATTTTGGATATTTTGACAAAACAAATGCACAAAGCTCGGCAGAGTTATTGATGCATAAAGAGAACTCAGGAGCCATTGGTGTTTTCACTGCAACACGTCCGGTATATTCGTCTTTCAATGCAGCTCTTAATGAGAAATTTTACACCGGCTTATTAGACCCGGGCAGAGACAGCCAGGGTTTACCTGTAACACTTGGTAAGGCATATTTTGCATCCAAAGTCAACTCTGCAATCGATAATGACAGGAAGTTTCATCTGCTCGGTGACCCTTCACTTAGGTTACATATTCCGGTTCTGCCAGGCAGTATTGATTCAATTAATTCACAATCCACAACTTCCGTAGTTCAGATTGATGCTTTGAATCATGTTACCATAAAAGGTACCATAAAAAATCTTGACGGAACTCCAAATGCAGCATTTATCGGCGAGGGTATTTTAACAGTCTATGATTCTGACAGGTTTGCACCAATTCCTGAATTTGGAAGTAATTATACCATTCGTCAGCAGGGGGGTGTTATTTTCAAAGGAAAAGTTTCCGTAGTGAATGGTTCATTTCAGGCATCTTTCGTTGTTCCGAAGGATATTTCCTATGAAACCCGAAACGGGAAAGTTGTACTCTACTTTTACGATGATAATGAGGATGGATTATCGTTCACGAAGAATATCACAGTCGGAAGTGCAGGGAATCCGATTCCTGATGACGGAAAAGGTCCGGTCATCGAGATTTATTTTGATTCCTTTGACAACATTTCAGGCACACTTATTCGCCCAAATTCCCAGTTACTTCTCAAATTAGAAGATGAAACCGGCATAAACACGACCGGGCTTGGTCTTGGTCATAAAATGGAAGCCAAACTGAATGATAACCAGTCTGCTACCATTGACCTCTCTGAGTATTTTACCGGAGATCTGGATTCGGGCGGGAAAACTGGAATTGTTCAGTATCCTCTGACCGGGTTGCAAAAGGGGAAGTATAAAATTGATGTTTCTGCATGGGATGTTTTTAATAATAATTCGAGCGAAACATCATACTTTGAGGTAGGTTCAGAGGATGGATTGGATATTTCTGAGGTTTATAATTACCCGAATCCGTTCAGTTCTGGCACAACCTTCACACTGCAGCATAATTATTCTGAACCGGTCAGGGTTAAAATCCGGATATTCACTGTAGCGGGGCGGCTGGTTTACTCTGGCGAACACACAAACTTGAATGACAGATTTGTGCGTATTCCTTGGGATGGCAGAGACAATGACGGCAGTTTGTTAGCTAACGGAACATACCTTTATAAGGTCATTATTTCTGGTATAAACGGCGACAATAGCCGCGAGTTTTTCAGCAAATTATCAATTCTGAAATAGGTATATTACTAGTCTTGTTTAAAATATTAGCCGGTTTCAGGCACACAACAGGTATTTATTAAACGGAGATCTCATTACATGAAGTTCAAAAATCAATTAATCGCTGCAGCGCTACTCCTGATGCTTTTCCCGGGCAAAATGTTTGCTCAGGGTGAAGCGGCTGTACCTTTCCTTCTTCTTGCACCCGACTCTCGGTTTAGTGCATTGGGGGAATCTGGTACCGGATTGGCTGATAATGCTTCAGCAATTTTTTGGAATCCCGCTGGTATTGCTTTTTTGAGTGGACAGGAATTTACCTTCACTCATAGTAACTGGCTGCCACAGTTTAAGTTAGACTTGTTCTATGATTACGCAACATACAGAAATTATATCCCCGAAATTGACGGAAGTGTTACTGCAAGTATTACCTATATGAACTATGGTGAATTTGTAAGGACAGGTGAAACCGGTCCGGAACCTCTCGGAACCTTCCGCTCATTTGATGCTGCAATTACATTCGGCTATGCAACTAAACTTGCTCAGGACTGGGGAGTCGGATTTAACTTCCGTCTCATACATAGTAATCTTTCTGACCAGCCGACTGCAGAAGAAAAAGGTTCGGGTGTCGCAACAACTGTATCATTTGATATTGGCGCAATGTGGCGTCCATCCTCACTGGTAATTCCATTTACGGATTATGATATGGGTAATCAGTTTAGTTTTGGTGCTAATCTGAGTAATCTCGGACCGAAGATTTTCTATATTGACAAAGCACAGGCAGACCCGATTCCGACCAATATACGTCTGGGATTTGCTCACAGAATTTTTGCAGATGAATATAATTCACTTACCTGGACTCTGGATTTTAGCAAACTATTAGTTAAAAAGGATACTACCGGTCAGAGTGAAGAGTTTTATCAGGCCTTATTTACCTCCTGGGTTGACAAACCTTTTGAAGATGAGCTGCGCGATATTGTAACTTCATTTGGTCTTGAGTATTGGTACGGACAACCGGGCGACTTTCTCTTTGCTCTCAGAGGCGGATTTTTCTATGAAGATCCTGCTTATGGAAACAGAAAATTCATGACTCTGGGTGCAGGTATCAGATATGATATATATGGATTTGATTTCAGTTATATATCAACTTCAGTATTTAAGGGGGGTGAAAACCATCCTCTTTCAGACACACTCCGCTTTACCTTCCTGGTTGGCTGGGGCGCACTGCCTGAAAGCATTAAAGGATTACCGAGGGGTCTTTGATTTTGAAATCCCGCGGGATACTCATAGCATTATTAGCAGTTCTGAGCCACGTTTCCGTGGCTCAGCGCTATATACCTGTTTCTGAAGTGAACAGCCAAAAAGAAATTGTTGCATCATCGCCTGCCTCAGGTACGTTGCGTGTTCTGGCGATCATGGTTGAGTTTCAGACTGACAATGACCGGACTACGATAGGCAATGGGCAGTTTGATTCCATATATACACGGGACTGGGGCACAAGCATCCTTGACCCGTTGCCTCATGATTCTGCATATTTTTCCGCGCATCTTGAATTTGCAAAGAATTATTATTCCAAAGTCTCGCGTGGTGCATTACAATTGCAATATACTGTTCTGCCTCAGGTAATAACTCTCAGCAAGACGATGAGAGAATATTCACCGCCGATCAGGTCAACGGACTTTACCCCAATGGTTAGCTTTTACGAAGAGTCATGGAAAAAGGCAGATGAGCTAAATCCCGGATATGATTTTTCAGGTTATGATGTTTTTTGCATTTTTCATGCCGGGGTTGGGAGAGATGTAAGTCTTCCGGGAAGTTTGAGTAATGAAAGAGATCTGCCTTCTGTATATTTTAATCTCGAATCATTCAGAAAGTATAAGGGGGCGGGGTATAATGGAGTACCGGTATCTGGCGGGAATTTTACTATAAAGAACTCCATGATTTTGCCGCAGACTCAGAACAGGGAAATCGAATCATTTGGAAATAGTTTTCTGGTTGAAATAACGATCAATGGTCTTTTGGTTTCATCGATTGCGAGTTATTTAGGGCTTCCTGATTTGTTTGACACAAAGACAGGATTAAGCGCAATCGGAAGATTCGGGCTAATGGATGGTCAATCGATATTTGCATATAACGGTGTATTTCCTCCAAATCCATCCGCGTGGGAGAGAGTTCAACTTGGCTGGGATTCTGCTATTCCATTAAATGACTCAAGTTTTAGAAATAATGTACTCCACAGCATAAAGGCAGTTTCTTCTGCATCATCATCGGATACCACAATATACAAGGTTAGTCTTTCCGCTGATGAACACTATTATATTGAAAACCGTTTAAAAGACAGTGATGCAAATGGTATAACATTCACCATGTGGAATAATGGCTCTGTTTATCAGCGCAGTTTTACTAAGGATACTTCATGGTTCAATAGTTTTACTGTTGATTCTCTTGAAGGAGTGATTATTGATGTGGATGATTTTGACTGGGCACTCCCGGGAAGCGGTATTCTGGTTTGGCACATAGACGAGAAAGTTATCCGTGAAAATATTGCTGCAAATCAGGTTAATGCAAATAAACTCCGGCGCGGAGTTGACCTTGAAGAAGCGGATGGTATTCAAGATATCGGAGAGCAGTTCACAACAATTTTTGGAGATGTGCTGGTAGGCGAAGGAGATGAACTTGACCTTTGGTATAGTACTAATGAATCCGATCTCTATAAAAACGAATTCTCGGATATAACAAGACCCGATACAAGAAGCAATTCCGGGGCAAATTCCCTTATAAAATTATATGATTTTTCAGGCATTGCAAAAAATGCACACTTCAGAATTGGTTCAACTGACCAGAGCATAACCCCTGTTAAAGCGGTAAAAAACTTTCCCGTGAATATGTTAACGATGCGTTATTTCGATGTTAACGGTCAGCCGGCAAATATACAGGAATATGATACTGTCGTAATTGCTTCTATTGCATCAACTAACTATATGATAAATAAGGGGAGCAGGAAAGCTGTTTATTATAGTGACGGAAATGAGCTGATTGTAATTACGGTTGATGACACTACAGTTATTCAAACTGTAATCGGAACCAATTCAAGAACAGAAAACAGATACAATCCTGGTTTCACCATAAGTGCTGACCCTTCAATTATGGCGAATATCATTTATATCGGAAGCAACACCGGAGTCGTAAGATCATTCACCATGGATAAGAATGGTGCGATAACATTGCTTCAGGATTATACCTCCCCAGGGGCAGTGATAAAAAAAATCTTTCCTTATCCAATGTCAACATTCTATGTTGCTCAATCAGGTTCACAGTTTCAAGTATTTGCGAGTAGTACAGAAATATATTCGAGTGATCAGGATATCAGCTCCCTTTTTGTCTCGAATTTCCCTGATGGCACAGTAGAAATTTATTTATTAACTGTAGCTAATGAGTTGATTGTACTTAATAGGAACAATCTGATCTCAATGAGTGAGCTAAAGTCTAAATTTGTAGTCGGTCCAAAAAGCGGCTTTGGTGTTAGTGATCAAGCAACAGACGTGATAATTTTTTCTGCAGAAGGCATGAGTTTAAAGGCATATAATCTTTTTAATATCGCTTCTGCAAATTTTCCAATCCAACTTTCTTCTGAAATAATATCTAATATATCTTTTGCAAGAAATCTATCCGGTAAAGGTACAGTTTTTTTTGTGACTAAAGATGGATTATTACACGGAATATCATTGAATTCAGGAAGTGAGCTAAAGGGTTTCCCGCTTCCATTTGCAAACGGTGACTCAGCATTGATCATGCTGAGATATAATTTTGACAAAATTGCGTTAATCGCGTATTCTGATAATGGTTCTTATGCAGAATGGAATCTGACCGGAATTGCTGAGCAGATAGTCTGGAGCGAAAATCAATTTGGTAGTAGCACTTATGAGGTGGTAACTTTGAGCGAAAAAAACCTGTCAGCTACCGAGCTTCTTGATAAATCAAAAACATATAACTATCCAAATCCTGTTAGTGAGGGGAGTACGCAAATCAGATTTTTTACCAGTGTAGATGCTAATATAACTGTTAAGATTTTTGATGCAGCAGGAGAACTTGCGGATGAATTGACTTCAAATGCAGTTGGTGGTTTTGATCAGGAGCTAAGCTGGAATGTATCAGATATTCAAAGCGGTATTTATTTTGCCCGAATAGAAGCTGTATCCGCTTCTGGTAAAAAAGACCATAAAATTATTAAGATAGCAGTAGTAAAATAAACTACTCCGTTGGAACTGATGAAAATATTTCTTCCTGTTATATTATTTCTTCTTATTGCGCCTCGTGTTCATTCTCAGTTCACGGAGTTTCACCCTGAACTTGAGTGGTACACTATCAACGGAAAACATTGCGTTGTTCATTACCACAAAGAAGCTGAACGGACTGCAAAAGTCACAGCCAAAATATGTGATGAAATCTGGGAACCGTTAACTCGTCTTTATGGCTATGAACCTGAAACAGTGCATTTTGTTATTAAGGACATTGACGACTATTCCAACGGCGCTACCTATTTTTTCGACAATAAAATTGAAATCTGGACAAGTGCTTTAGATTTTGATTTGAGGGGTACGCATAACTGGCTGCGCAATGTTATAAGTCATGAGTTTACGCACCTGGTGCAAATACAGGCAGCATTAAAAGTCGGAAGAAGAGTGCCTGCGTTGTATCTTCAATGGCTTAATTATGAAGATAAGCGCCGACCTGATATTCTTTACGGTTTTCCGAATGTGATAGTCTCATATCCGTTGGCAACGCTCAACATGCCTGCATGGTTTGCTGAGGGTACTGCACAGTATATGAGAGAGGAATTCAACTATGATTACTGGGATGCGCACCGCGATATGATTCTCCGTTCGTATATAACAGACGGAAATATGCTTACCTGGAATCAGATGGGAGTTTTTGAGAAATCAAGTCTGGGCAACGAATCGGTTTATAATTCAGGTTTTGCGTTAACCCGTTATATCGCTCAAAAATATGGTGAGGATAAATTGCGGGATATTACGAAAAAGCTCGGCGTTTGGTCAAATTTTACGATTGATGCTGCGATTGAAGATGTTCTTGGCATAACCGGAAAACAACTTTACGCGGAATGGATTGGGTATCTTGAGAACTACTACCAGAAAGCGCTTGAACCGGTAAGGAAAAATCCTGTTGTGGGTACAAAATTAAAAGTTGAAGGATTTGGAAATTTTTATCCGGTATTTGCTGATAGCGGTAGAAAACTCCTGTATATCTCTAATGCCGGTAATGATTATATGGGATTAAGTTCATTATATGAATGTGACCTTCAAAAAAATGAGACCAAACTTATAACCGGGCCTGTCAGGTCAACATTCGCGCTGATTGAGAATGAGAAGAAAATCCTTTATGCTAAAATAACAGATGATAACAAGAACTGGTACAATGTGCATGATTTGTTCGTTTATGATCGGCAGGCAGAAGAGGAAACCCGACTTACTTACAATCTCAGAGCAAACCAGCCCTCAGTTTCTCATAAGCAGGATAGAGTGGTGTTTGTTTTCCAGAAGGATGGAACCACAAATCTTGCAATAGTGAATATTGATGGTACCGGTTTTCAGCAATTAACTAATTTTTCGAATGGCGAGCAGGTTTTCAATCCTACTTTTTCGCCTGATGATTCGAGGATTATATTCGACTATTCGGATTTTGATAACAGGGATGTTGCGGTATATTCCTTCAAAACAGCGAAACATGATTTTTTGCTGGAGTCACGGCAGGATGAGCGAAACGCTTTTTTTCTGAATGATACTACAATAATATTTTCCGCGGATTATAACGGTATATTTAACATCCATAAGTTTATCATTAACAGAGGTCAGATTCTTCAGCTCACCAATGTTGAAGGTGGAGCATTTATGCCGGCTGTGGATTCTGAAGGTAATATTGCATATAGCGGATATACTTCTGCCGGATATAAATTATTTCGTATTGATGCAGACAGCATAAATACAATTGCAAAAGGTGATAATTATGTCGGGGCAAAGGAATTTCCGTTAAATGAGCTGAAGCCGTTTGGTGATTTGACGGAGGAACAGATATACGCATATAAGAACTTTAAGGATGAAATTCTTCCTGAATATGAATCCACAAAATATAGCGGTGCGTTTTCTAAACTGACTTTTTTCCCGGTCATCCGGCTGGATAATTACAACACAGGCAACACACCTTTTCAGAGGGTGAAGCCGGGTGTTTACTTTACCTCTTCCGATATGCTAAACCGCTACTCAATTTTTGGCGGCGCGACCATTAATACCAGATTCGAGCGTGATCTTTTTATGATGTTCGAATATAAAAATAAAATTCCTTTGCTTTACGATTTAGGTATTAAACCCGAGTTAGCTCTTGAATTGTTTAATGTAAGCAGAAAAGCAGATGTTGATATTATTTTTGATGAAGATCTGCCAACCGTTACCACCGATGTAACATATAATCTTTTTGAAGTAGCAATCAGCGCTAATCACCGGATATTCACCCGTGAACAGAATCTTCAGTTCAGATATGCATTTTCACGATACACTGCATCATTGGGTAGTTTTATACTCCCGTTAGAAGGGGACCCTCAGCTTTATCCAACGACTAATGATGAATACCTGATTGGCAGTAATTTCATGCTGAAATATAGTTTTTCAGCCCTGCATCCTTATGTTGATTCAGATATAAATCCTCTCGGTATGCAGCTTGAGCTTACATATAATTATGAGCTTAATAAATATAATCCCGATGGCAATTATACGATTGACAACGGAATACTTGTGCCGCTCTATAGCAATTTTAATTTCTCAAGATTAGAGTTACATGCAAAACAGAATTGGCGGCTTTCAGGCAGTCATGGACTCGAATTAACAATTCGAGGTGGGACTATTATAGGAGCAGAAGTTCCTGACTTCTTCGATTTTTATCTTGGCGGGCTTGTCGGAATGCGTTCATATCCGTTTTACTCACTGAGCGGTAATGAAATTGCGATGGTTAAAGCAGCTTACCGGTTTCCGCTGTTTAAGAATATTGATTTCTCTGCCGGTCACCTTTATTTTGACAAAATCTTTCTTGAACTTTTTGCAGAGGCAGGGGATGCCTGGAACTCTTATTCCGCAAAACTTTCTGATGTAAAGAAAGGCGCCGGGGCTGAATTGAGATTTTCACTTAACTCATTTTATCTTTTCCCGACTTCTATCTTCTTAAATGCCGCATACGGATTCAGTTCTTTTGATCGTGAAGTGAGGGATGAAACCGTTCGCTATGGTCAGGAGTGGAATTTTTACGCCGGTGTACTTTTTGGTTTTGATATATAAAGTTGTATGAAAAAGCTAATACTTATAATTGCTTTAGGATCATTTATCCTCTCAGCCCAGCATATTGAAAATCTATCAGGTAGTTTAACATTCGACTTTAAATCCATTGGATTGCTTCCTGTTCAACAAAAAAATAGTGTACTTCTTGCGGCTGGAAAAAAGAACCCATTGCTTAATGGTTTATTTTCGTTGGTTTTGCCGGGAGCCGGACAGTTTATGACCGATTCCTATATTGAAGCCGGTATTTTTGCGGCTCTTGAAATTACTGCAATTAGTATTGCTGTAATTAACGACGGCAAGGGGAACGATCAGACTACTGCATTTCAAAAAGTGGCTGATGATAGGTGGAGTGTAGTGAAGTATGCTGAATGGCTTAATACTTTCAAAAGTGCATCAATTCCAATAGACCCGAATACATCGCTCAAACCCTGGGAACGAGTTAACTGGGATTCTCTCAATGCTTATGAGAGTACGTTTTCGCACCGGCTTCCTCGTTATGGTGAGCAGCAGTATTATGAACTGATTGGCAAATACCATCAGTATAGTCCGGGCTGGGATGAGTTTAATTCTGCCAATAGTAATAATGCGGATATTCCTCCAATATTCCTTTCTTACGCGGTTATGCGGGGGCAAGCAAATGATTATTATAATAATGCTACAAAAGCAGTATTAGCCATATATATAAATCATTTCCTCAGTGCAGTCCACGCGGTCTGGGCAACTGCCATGTATAATAATAATCTCTCTCTTAATCTCCAGCTTGATGAAAATGAATTCCGTTACGCCGGCAATTTTTCACCTCGCTTAACTTTGAAAGCAAATTTTTAATGTCAAAGATACCCATTGTCGTAATTGCAGGCCGCCCTAATGTTGGTAAATCCACTTTATTTAACCGTCTTACCAAAAGCAAAGAAGCAATTGTTGATGATATCTCAGGTGTTACACGCGACAGAAATTACGGCGAAGTGGAATGGGATAATAAAGTATTCCGTTTAATTGATACCGGAGGATACGTCCCGGAATCAAAAGATGTTTTTGAAGCCGCGATTCGTGAGCAGGTTCATATCGCCGTTGACGAAGCAGATGCAGTTATCTTTCTTGTAGATAGCAGAACAGGTATCACTACACTTGATTATGAATTAACAAAGATACTAAGGTTATCATCAAAAAAGATATTTTTGGCAGTGAACAAAGTTGATTCAGAAAATTATGATTCACTGACCGCAGATTTTTATAAACTTGGTCTCGGTGAACCTTATGGCATTAGTGCAATAGGGGGCAGACGGCTTGGCGATTTTCTGGATGCACTCACGCATGATTTCACGGCAAAAGAAGAAGAAACAGCAGATGACACACAGCTAAAAATTGCGCTTGTTGGCAGACCCAATGTTGGTAAATCTTCTTTAACTAACTCATTACTGGGTTATGACAGAAGTATTGTGACAGATATACCGGGTACAACCCGTGATAGTATAAATTCGATTCTGAAATATTATGGAAGAGAAATTGTCCTTGTTGACACCGCGGGTCTGAGGAAAAAAGCCAAGGTTAAAGAGAATATCGAATTTTATTCAACCGTCAGAACTCTTCGTGCGATAGCTGAATCAAGTGTGGTTATCCTTATGCTCGATGCCACAACAGGGCTGGAAAATCAGGATCAGAAAATCCTGGAAGAGGCAGTAAACAGAAGACGGGGAATCATTATTGCGGTTAATAAGTGGGATTTAGTGGAAAAAGACACAAACACGGCACGCCAATGGGAGCTGGCACTTTATAAGATGCTTGGTAAATATGATTATGTACCTGTTATCTTTATTTCCGCATTAACAAAGCAGAGAATTTATAAACTGGTTGATCTGGCTCAGGAAGTTCATGATGAACGTCTAAAAAAAATACCAAATGACGAATTGAATGAAATTCTTCAGGAAGAAATCCAGAAAACCCCTCCGCCATCCGGTCCAACAGGTAAAGAAATTAAGATAAAATTTATAACTCAAGTTGGAACATATTACCCGGTTTTTCTATTTTTCGGTACACAGCCAAAATATCTTCCTGATAATTATAAACGATTTCTGGAAAAGAAAATCCGTGAGAGATTTGGCTTTAAAGGAGTTCCAATGACACTTAGTTTCCGTCAAAAATGAAGCCCTTTACCATTGCGGTAATAGGGGGTAATGCTGCCGGTGCCGCTGCTGCTGCAAAAGCGAAGCGGGTAAATCCTTCAGCCAGGGTCGTACTATTTGAAAAAACTGAATTTATCTCAGTCGGGGTTTGTGAGTTTCCTTTTGTTCTTTCCGGAGAGATTCAAAATCCGGCTTCCCTCCTTTTTTATACACCAGAAAAATTCTCAGAAGAAAAAAAAGTAGAAGTTTTCGTCCAAACCGAAGTTGTTTCAATTAATACGAAAGAACGGCTTGTTAAATTTAAAATCGGTGATGACGCTGCTGAAATTGAATTAAATTACGATAAACTCATTCTTGCAACCGGTTCCAGACAAGGTGAATTCCCGGGTTTGGATCCTGAACTTGAGAATGTTCTGTGGCTCAAGAAGTATCCGGATTTACTAAGGACTAAGCAATATCTTGAAACAAATAGACCGAATCATGCAACGATAATTGGCTCAGGTTATCTTGGGTTAGAAATTGCCGAAGCGATGGTCAGCCGCGGTATGGATGTGACAATAATTGAGAAACTGTCTCATATACTTCCTGCGGCAGAACCGGAATTCTCTGCAATCATCGAAGGTCTGCTAAAGTCAAAAAATGTTGAAATAGTAAATGGGTATAAGAATTTATCATTCAGTTTAGATTCAAACCGGGTTAACGCAGTGAAAGTTGATTCTCTGCGGATAGAAACGGGCTGTGTGTTTCCCGTAATTGGCTTCAGGCCTGACACAAGGTTGATTTCAGGTCTTGATTTCAAGAGAGGGGCGAGTGGTGAAATAATTACAGATGCCTTTACGAGAACGAGTGTTCCTCATGTCTATGCAGCGGGGGACTCAACCGGAGTAAAGAATTTTCTTACCGGCAGGAATCAGGTGTTTTACAGTGCAAAAGTGGCACATAATACAGGGCATATATCGGGGAGCAATGCGGCGGGAAGAAGTGAACAATTCTCTGGCGCAATACCTGTTGTAAGTTTTAGATTATTCACCAGATATTTCGCTCAGACCGGATTAACCGAAAAGATTGCACGGGAGCACGGTTTCGTAACTAAATCAGCTTTTAGTTTGATGCCTAATCTTGTTCATGTTATGCCTGAGTCTATGGATACTGCGGCAAAACTAATTGTTAACAGATTGAATAATCAGATTATCGGGGCTTCCTTCTGGGGCGGGAAAGAGGTTTCAGGGCTTTGTGATCTGATAACGCTAATTATAAGAAATAAAATGACTTACAATAGTTTACTTGAAACAGATTTTAATTATACTCCGGCGCTTTCTCCGTTCAGAAATATCCTGATTTCTTTGATTCATAAAATCGGCAAAGGTTAAAATGAGTTTATTAGTTTGTGATTTTCCCTTAGTTAAAACTGCAATCACCCGGTTAAGAGACCGGGATACGGAGCACACAGAATTTCGTAGAAACGTAAGATATATTTCGCGTGTATTAGCGCTTGAAGTTTCTAAGAGCTTTACTCTTAACGAGTACCCGGTTCAAACACCGCTCGAGACGACAATAGGATTCAGGTTCGAAAAAGAAGTTATCCTGCTTCCGATTCTGCGCGCAGGCCTGGGGATGTTAGACGGGTTTTTAGATATTATCCCAAATGCAAAAGCTGGTCATATTGGTCTTCAAAGAAATGAAGTAACCTTACAGCCGGAAAAATATTACTTCAAAGTACCGGAAATCATCGACCCGATTGTTATAGTTCTTGACCCGATGCTTGCAACCGGGGGAAGTGCATCTGCTGCTATCAGTAAAGTGAAACAGCTAACCACAGGCAAAGTATATCTGATTTCTGTGATCTCTGCACCGGAAGGGGTGAAGCGGGTTGAGACTGATTTTCCGGATGTGCAAATTTACACGGCGACACTTGATCGCGAGTTAAATCAGAAGGGTTATATACTCCCGGGGTTAGGAGACGCAGGAGACCGGATTTTTGGTACTTAGATTTTTTTTCTGGCTATTTTTTGTTTCCCTCGCTTTTCCTCAGAGGTTCCCTGAGCCGGCAGTTGATAAAGCATTCAAAGATGGTATCACACTTGCTCTTAACGGCGATTATGATGAAGCCCGTCTTCTGCTGGAAAACCAGCAATTTAAAAGTTCTAAATTCCCTTTCTATGAGATATTAAGCGCCGCGTCTGAAATTGGATTTGCGTATGATTATTCACTACCTGCTGAAAGCAAAAAAATTCACTCCTATCTTGATGAAGCTGCAAAAAAACTTAAAAAAATCCAGCCAGAGACCGGTAATCTGGTGTGGATAAACTATTGCTCAGGTTTGATTAATGGTTATAGAGCAATTCTTTATGCTTACAATTCAGAGTGGATATCATTTATAAACACAGGATTAGATGCAGTATCTTTTTACGAAAAGTGTATTGAAATTGAACCGCAGTTTGGCGATGCTTTTGCCTCAATCGGAGCTTTTAAATTTTGGAGAAGTGAAAAGTTATCTTTCCTTAACTGGATGCCTTTTGTAAGTGACGAACGGGAACTCGGCAGAACTATGCTTGAAAAAGCACGTAAAGCTGAAACGTATCATGCCTACTTTATTTATAAAAATCTTTTTGATATTTATTATCTAAAAGAGGAATATAAAAAGGCAAAAGAAATTCTCAATGAAGCTACTTCAAAATATCCGAAAGCCAGAATGTTTCAGTATGATTTAGCCCGCTATCTGGGGAGGGAAAAACCCCTCGAAGCGATTGCCATCCTCCAGCAGATTCTTTTGTCTTATGATTCAACGAAAGTGAAAAACAGGATAAATGAGCTACGGATAAAGGGGAGGATGGTAAACCTTTACAATAAAGCCGGTCAAAAGGAAAAAGCAAAAATTCTGGCTGATGAGATTCTTTCAACCAGGGGGCTTTCCGAGTTCGAGCTATCTAAGCTTGAAAAATCGATAGAAAGGGTACGGGAGATACGGGAAGAGCTAAAATAATCCCTGATTTTTTAAGGAAAAATTAACTTATCACTTGAAAATCAGCAAAAAAAATTACATATTGAGCCAAATAAAAGGTCTCAAAAATTGGCTTCCGCACCCGTATCATTTAAGGCAGAAAAAGAAGAACTGCTGCTGCTTTGTTCTCAGAATATCCCGGCATTCCGCCCGGATGTTGTAAGCGCTGCATTCGACTTTGCCATGGAAGCTCACAAAAACTTCGTAAGAAAGTCAAATGAGCCCTTTTTCTCACATCCAATCGCAGTCGCCAAAATCCTTGCCTCTGAACTCCCCCTCGATGATGTTTCTGTTGCATGCGGTTTGCTCCATGATGTTGTTGAAGACAATGACAATTACAACATTGACATTATCAAAAAGAATTTCGGTCATGATATTGCAGTAATTGTTGATGGTCTGACTAAAATAAAGAATCTTTTTAAGGGTTCTGCCATTGATCAGGCAGAATACTACCGAAAGCTGCTGCTTTCCATTACGAAGGATATCAGAGTAATTATTGTAAAACTGGCTGACCGTCTGAATAATATGCGAACTCTGGAGTTTCTGGAATCTGATAAACGGAAAAAAATAGCTAAAGAAACACTGGATATTTATGCACCTCTTTCACATCGTTTTGGTCTGGGTCAGATTAAATGGGAGCTTGAAGACCTTGCATTTAAGGAATTAAACAAACAGGCATACGAAGACCTGAAAAGAAAAATTAATGCAAAACGGACTGAAAGGGAGGCATATATTGAACGGTTTAAGCAGCCCTTGG
The DNA here is from genome assembly GCA_045863035.1 of Ignavibacteriales bacterium. GTDB lineage: Bacteria > Bacteroidota > Ignavibacteria > Ignavibacteriales > Ignavibacteriaceae > H2-BAC3. The sequence goes on from BTUV01000004.1 coordinate 118,650, forward strand.
TTAAAGAGTTAGAACCGCTACATATCAAATATGAAATAGCCGGCAGGGCAAAGCATCTCTACAGCATTTACCGTAAGATGATTAAACGCAATAAGCCGTTCAGTGAAATATTTGACTTGTTTGCCATCCGGATTATACTTGAATCCAATTCCAATACAGATTGCTACACAGTTCATGGAGTGGTAAACGGAATATATACACCCGTGCCCGACCGCTTTAAGGATTACGTGGCACTTCCTAAAGGGAACAATTATCAGTCATTACACACGACCGTACTTGGTCCCGATGGGAAAAAAGTGGAAGTGCAAATACGAAACAGAAAAATGCATGAGATAGCTGAGCAGGGAGTAGCAGCCCACTGGAAATACAAAGAGGGGAAATCAGGCGAAGACCCCAGAATGGCGAATTATATTTCCTGGATCAGAGATATTCTTGATTCATCCTCAGATGATGACTATAAAAAGAACGTAGTTGATAACTTCAAACTAGACCTCTATTCAGATGAGATTTTTATTTTTACGCCGAAAGGCGACCTTAAAAGACTTCCGGTAGGGGCTACTCCCGTTGATTTTGCTTTCCAGGTACACTCAAAAGTGGGTCATCACTGTATAGGAGCAAAAGTAAATCATAAGCTGGTTCCCTTAGATTTTGTTTTGAAGAGCGGTGATCAGGTGGAGATTCTTACCTCTAAAAATCAGCACCCAAATAAAAACTGGTTGAAATTTGTTAAAACTGCAAAAGCTGTATCCGATATTAAGAAATGGCTCAATAAAGAAGATGAAGTACTTTATAATGCCGGAAAAGATTTGTGGGAAAAGAAACTAAAAAAACTAAAACTGTCATTTACCAGTCAGGAGCTTAATAAACTTATTCAATCAATTAAACTGGATAATACACGCCAGTTCTATATGGCAGTCGGTCAGGCAAAAATAAATGTTGATGAGCTTCTCACGACCTCAATGGAAAAGGAAAAAAAGAGCAAAGACGTGGTGACAAGCTATGAGAATTTTAAGGAATTTGCGCGTTCAAGCGGAGGTCAGCTTGCAATCAGCGGTGAAAATTTCAAGATGCTCGTTTCATACTCAAAATGTTGCAGTCCGATACCAGGGGATGATGTTTTAGGATTCGTCTCAGTCGGTGGGGGAATTCGAATTCACCGGGCAGATTGTAAGAATATGGGAGACTTAGCAAAGAGGGATCCTGAAAAGATTGTCAGTATTTTTTGGCCGGAGATTGAGGGCTCTTCCTTTATTGTCGGGTTATCCATCAGTGGATTGGATTCACCGGGTATTCTCAATAATATCTCCAATACCATCCTGAATGTTAAAACCACAAACATTAAGTCGATTAATATTGACACCAATGACGGAGTTTTTAAGGGCGTTGTAACGCTTTATGTAATGAATAAAGAGCATCTATTCACTATTATCGATAAGGTAAGGTCAATCGAGGGTGTTTATGAAGTAAGAAGGTTGGATGAAATTATCTGAAAACGGGGAAATAACCGGGGGGGAACGAATTTTAGCAGCCGACTTTGGTCATGTCAGAGTGGGGCTTGCTCTTTCTGACCCGATGAAAATTATTGCCTCACCCCTTACAACTCTTAAAAACGATGATGGGTTTCTGGCAGCTTTACGAGAAATCATAGATTCTGAGGGGGTTAAAACGGTTGTTTTGGGTGACCCGGGTGAAAAACCGTCAAATAAGGAAATAAGAACGAAAATTCTTAAATTTAAGGTTCAGCTTGAGTCTATGGGTTTGATAGTAGTTCTATGGGATGAAACCTACACCTCTGAAATGGCAAAACAGATGGTTCTGGAAACGGTGAAAAGTCGGAAAAAAAGGCAAAATAAGGGTCTGGTTGATATGAATGCTGCCGTCATAATTTTACAGGAATATCTAAGAACAGTTTGATATTTATCTGTAATCAAAGTAATTTGAATATCATTAAAACAAAACTTATTAACGGAGTCTGAATATGACATTAGATGCTTTGGGAATGATTGAAACCAAAGGTCTCGTCGGAGCGATTGAAGCTGCCGATGCAATGGTAAAGGCCGCTAAAGTTGAACTTATCGGTAAAGAAACCATCGGCGGGGGTTATGTAACCGTCATGGTGAGAGGCGATGTGGGCGCAGTAAAGGCAGCAACTGATGCCGGTGCCGCCGCCGCACAGCGTGTTGGTGAATTAGTATCAGTTCATGTAATCCCAAGACCTCATACAGAAGTAGAGTTAATACTCCCTAAAAGAAATAAGTAATCCAAAAGCAGAATGTCTCGTGCTCTCGGATTAATTGAAACAAAGGGGTTGGTAGGTGCAATTGAGGCCGCTGATGCCATGGTAAAAGCGGCCGCTGTGACTATTGTCGGCAAAGAAAAAACTGTGCCTGCTATGATCACAATACAAATTGCAGGCGAAGTTGCCGCCGTACGTTCAGCCATTGATGCCGGCGCTGCTGCTGCAAGCCGGGTGGGTCAGCTAATTTCCGTTCATATTATCCCCCAACCGGATGATCAGATGGATGTTATTATTCCCCAGTTATTCAATGAGCCGGAGATTCCTCCAGTCAAACATTCCTCTGTAAAGACCCCTCAACCAAAAGATGAACAAGTCAAAAGCCCTAAAACCGGTAAGCCACATCACGTAGAAACGGTTGTTCCGGAAAAGGATAGTGAATCGGAAGCCACACATATTTCAGAGGAACCGGCAGAACCCGTCACTTTCGTCCGGGTTGAGTCAACCTCACCGGAAGTAAGTACTTCATTACCTGCTGAAGCTGAGTTGCCGTCTGCAGAGCCGGAGGTGATTCCTGAAGAGAAAATCATTCAAAATCATCCCCCTGAAAATAGTGAGATTACCGGGGAATCATTGTTTGACAATGAGCTCTTAACAGCAGATGATTCAGTTGATTCTGAACCGCCGGCAGAAATAGTTGAAGAGGAATCTGCCTCAGTTTCTGCATCTGAATCTGACACTTTTGATGATGTTACAGAGAAGATGTTTGAAGATCTTCCGGATAATTTCAGTTTAATGGATAGCGATATTTATTCATTAAATGTTCATCAGCTTAGAAAACTGGCAAGACAAATTGATAATTTCCCTATACAGGGAAGGGAGATTTCAAAAGCTAATCGCAATGAACTTCTAAGGCATTTTGAAGCGCTCAGATCCCCCTGAGTGTTTCTAATGAAAGATAAATCATCAACGGCAATGAAACGATGAAAAAGCTACCACTTTTCATAGTCTCATTTGTAATTGCATTGATAATCTGGGTTGGTGTTTCACTCTCCAATGACTATTATTATACTCTCAGTCTTCCGTTAAAAATTACCAATCTTGGTAATGAATACGCAATAGCGGAAGAGCTGCCTGAAAAAATGACTATTAAGCTGAAGGCACGCGGCTGGAAACTTGCTGCATTGCTTGCTTCCGGGAGCAATGATTTCCTTATTGATGCAAGAAAAGATACAGGAAAAGTTACTTTAAAAGTAGCTAATGCCGTTGATGAGAATGGTTGGCTGACTTCTGATATACAAGTTTTAGAATACCAACCATCGATTATTAACCTGAGACTTGAACGTCTTATTTCAAAAATCGTCCCGGTTATTCCGGATGTTGAAACTTCTTTTGAAAAGGGTTATGGATTAGCCGGTGAAACGTTATTACTTCCTGATTCAGTTACAGTTATAGGAGCAAAATCTTTTATAGAGCGGCTCCGTTTCGTAACAACTGAAAGATATATTTTTGAAGAATTAACAACACAGACAACACAAGTGGTTCCGGTTGAATATCCGAATCATATAACAGTCAATCCTCAATCTGTATCAATTACAGTGGTAGCGCAAAAAATAGTTGATAAAGAGTTTCAAGATATTCCGGTTGAAGTAGTTGATGTCCCCGGAGACAGGCAGGTTCTTCTGATTCCGGATAAAATTTCAGTCGGAGTAGAAGGTGGAGTATCTCTTCTTGGCTCAATTAATTCCGGAAATATAAAAGCTGAATTGAATTATAAGGATATAATAACCGATTCACTCGGTTTTGTTTTTCCAAAAATTACCGTACCGCCTTATCTGCGCGTTGTGTCGCAGAAACCTGAACGAATAAGATATATACTGAAAAAGTTCTAATGTTTATAACCTTTGAAGGAATAGATTTCTCCGGGAAATCAACGCAGATTCAGCTTTTGAAAGAGCACCTTACCGGAAAAGGTAAAGAAGTGCTTGTGATAAGAGAACCTGGCGGAGGGGAGATAGAAGAGAAAATAAGGAATATTCTCCTCGACAAAAAGAACCTTGAGATGACGGCTGAAACTGAGATACTCCTTTTTTCAGCGTCCAGAGCGCAATTAGTCAGGAAAACCATTGTCCCTTCTCTTGAGAAAGGAATTATTGTAATCTCCGATAGATTTCATGATTCTACAACTGCTTATCAGGGCTATGGGCGGCTGCTCCCTTTGGAAACTGTGATGAAGATAAGTGAGTTTGCAATAAGGGGCGCTATACCGGATATAACATTTTTTATAGACATCCCTGTTGAAGAGGCCAGAAAACGAAAATTTGCACATGGTCAGGATACACTTGACAGGATTGAAAAAATGGATGATCTCTTTTTTAACAGGGTAAGGCAGGGCTATTTAACAATAGCGGGTTCTGAAAAAAGATTTCGGGTTCTGAATGGTTGCGAAAAAAAAGATGATGTGCATGAGATGATTTTGAATGAATTAAAAAGAGCGGGTTTGACAAATGTTTAATAAACGGATTTTGCTTTTTATAACATCGGTATCTGTTCTCTTCATGGGATCGTGGCTTTACCGGTCGGGTGATATCTATTTTGAAATAGCAAAAAATATCGATCTCTTTACCAGAGTTTACAAGGAAGTAACACTAAACTATGTTGATGATATAAACCCCGAAGAATTTCTGCGCGCGGGAATAAAAGGGATGCTGCACAATTTAGATCCTTATACTGTTTTTATTGATGAAAAAAGTCAGGATGATATTGAAATGCTTACAACCGGTAAATACGGTGGTATTGGAATTTCAGTCGGAATACGGGATGAGAAGTTAACTATCCTTGAAATATTGGAAGGATATTCAGCTCAGCGTCAGGGTCTTTTGGTTGGAGATGAGATTGTGGGAGTTGACTCCGTACGGCTAAATAAAACTATGTTTGATGATGTCACTCTGTATGTGAAAGGTGAACCGGGCACTTATGTCGGTATAAAAATAGTAAGACCGGGTGTGATTGATACCCTTCTGTTTAATCTCTTAAGGGAGGAGATTCAGGTAAAAAATATATCATTCGCGGATTTCGTTCCGGTAGAATCAGGTACTGCATATATAAAACTTTCTGGTTTTAATCGTGGAGCCGGCGATGAACTCAGGAGGGCTATTCTTAATCTTCAAAAGAAAGGGGAGTTAAAAACGATTGTACTCGATCTCAGAGGAAATCCGGGTGGATTGCTTGAAAGCGCGGTTGATATATCTTCAGTATTTCTTCCCAAGGGAACACTCATTGTTTCAACGATGGGGAAAGATTCATCAAGTTATAAAGCTTATTACTCAAGTAAGGAACCGATTCTTCCAGAAGTTCCACTTGCGGTACTAGTAAATGGCAATAGTGCCTCAGCTTCCGAAATAGTAGCCGGCGCTATTCAGGATCATGACCGGGGGATTATAGCAGGTGAACGCTCCTTCGGAAAAGGCCTGGTACAGACAATATCACCTTTGTCAAATAATACATCGCTAAAAATTACCACATCAAAGTATTATACGCCAAGCGGCAGATGTATTCAAAAGGTTGATTATGCAAAGGATAATAAAGTTATTTCTGATGCTGCTGAAACACTGCCGGATAAATACCTTACCGACAATAAAAGACCGGTCTTTGCTTCAGGCGGGATTTTACCCGATTCAACGATATCGCAAAATGAATTATCTGAAATCACAAAGGATCTGCTTGCCAAAGGATATATATTCAGAATTGCAAGTGCTCTGATACTAAAAAATCCGGGCAGGAGTTTCGGTGAGCAGGATAGCAGCATGATCAGAGAAATGACGGACAGCTTTCTTAAAGAGAACGGGTATATATATAAGTCAGCAGTCCTTAAAAAGCTTGAAGAGTTACGGGAATCTTATAAATCAAACAGTGAGTTTGCTTCGATTAGTGCTGAATATGATGTGCTATTGTCCAAAGCAGAAACTTCGGCAAAGTCAAACATCCTGCGTTTGCCATCTGACGGGTTACGCGAAATTATGGCGGATATTTTCAGCAGGCAGGGGGGCAGCTCTGAAAAAACGCGCTTTCAATTAAAAGCAGATAAGCAGTATATAACGGCAGTATCATTAGTCAGTGATAAAAACTATTTAGAAAGAAGACTTAACAGAAAATGAGAAAAAAGAAAACAGTCCGTTCCGGCAACATAATATTCAAAAGAGATCCGGGGTTCTCAGCATGTCCTACATGTGGTGAACAGTTTTCTCTGCGAAGGTCACGTGCACGCAATTTCTATGAGAATGTAGTTCGTAGTCTTACTTTTTTTAAGACATACCGTTGTAATAAATGCGGTTGGAGAGGATTTCGCTCTACTATTATAATGACATGGCAGTCAGTTAAGAATCTGGTTCTTTATCTTTTGATTGCTTTAGCCACAATATTCGTAGTTAGAATTGTTTTACAGCGTATGGTCGGGTGATGAACTCCTCAACAATTGAGTCAATTGCACAGATAGTTGGCACAAAGAACGTTTTAACCTCTGAAGAGGATAAGATTGTATATTCATACGATGGAACACCATTGTTGCACCAGAAACCGGAAGCAGTTGTTTTTCCTGAAACGGCCGAACACATTTCACAGCTTTTAAAGCTCGCAAAGGAAGATGGATTCAGAATAGTACCCCGCGGTTCAGGTACCGGTTTAAGCGGCGGCTCGATACCTGTTGAAAACAGCATTGCCTTGGTTATGACTCGTTGGAATAAAATACTTGAAGTAGATGAATCTAACCTGACAGCTACTGTTCAGCCGGGAGTTATCACCTCACATCTTCATAAGGAAGCAGAAAAAAGAGGACTTTTTTATCCTCCCGATCCCGGCAGTATGAATATCTGTACGTTAGGCGGTAATGTTGCTGAAAACGCCGGTGGTCTGCGTGGGCTGAAATATGGGGTTACAAAAGATTACGTTATGGGAATGGAATTAGTACTTCCGGATGGGCAGATTTTAACTATCGGCGGTAAAAATGTTAAAGATGTTGCCGGTTACAGTCTAAAAGATGTTTTCATCGGTAGTGAGGGGACACTCGGCATCATAACAAAAATTGATTTGAAACTTATTCCCAAACCGACTTCTTCAGTCACTTTACTTGCATTTTTTGATACTGTTCCGCTTGCCGGTGAAGCTGTTTCTGAGATCATTGCGGCAAAACTTACACCCTGCATGATGGAGTTTTTGGATAATACAACCCTTAGATGTGTTGAAGAATATACAGGACTTGGGCTTCCGACTGATAAAGAAGCAGTGCTTTTAATTGAGGTTGACGGCAGGGGCAGCAGTGTAGTTGAAGATGCTGCACTTGTTGAATCAATACTGCTAAGTAAAAAAGCACAATATCTGTCAAAATCGGATGACCCTGCTGAATCTCTTCGACTCAAAGCTGCAAGAAGAACAGCATTCTCTGCATTAGCAAGACAAAGACCAACAACAATACTAGAAGATGCAACCGTTCCAAGAAGTAAACTTCCTGAAATGCTTGAACGAATTCAGTATGCCGCAAAAAAGTTTGAATTGATTATTGGCAACTTCGGACATGCCGGTGATGGTAATCTGCATCCAACCTGCCTTACTGATGAACGGAATCATGCGGAAATACTAAGAGTTCATAAAGCATTTGATTACATTTTTGAACAGGCAGTCGCATTAGGGGGTACAATTACAGGCGAGCATGGAACAGGACTTGCAAAAAAACAATTCTTTGAAAAAATTGCGTCACGACCTGCTTTGCATGTCATGAATTCATTGAAACAAGTGCTTGATCCTGATAATTTATTAAATCCGGGAAAGATTTTTACGTTCAAACCTAAGTGTGAATCATTGCTTTATGCTTCTCCGCGAAAATAGATTTTATTTTTTTCTTATATTTTCCATGCTGAATGTATATGCTGCACAGGCGAAGGCAGAAGACTGGCGAATTGCATTTGAGAAAACAGTTCAATTGCAATATGCAGTTTCGCTGACAAAAGATTTAGCGGAGAAACAACAAGTACCTGACTCCTTACGTCTTTTTAAAAATGATGAATGTTCAATTTATTTGCTCTTCACACCGGAAATAATTATTACTTTTGACACAACTGAATATGCTCAGCTTTTGCGAAAGAAGAGTGAGAAATTTGAAGATTATCTTTACTTTCTGACTGACAATGATATCACGGAGTCACTTTTTAAGCTGATTTATGACAGTTCTGCTTCGGTAATCAGGATTGACAGAATAAGTACGGACATTAATATTAATTTCGGTGAAGTACTTTACTCCTATTTCCCCGACAGCTTAGGAAGAATTGAATCTGTAATCGATTGGTATTGTCACAGGGAAAATAGCAAAATCGTATGGTATAAAATTACATATACGGGGTTTACGCCTGCAAAAATTTTCTGTGAAGTCTATGAACGTGAATAAATCAGAAAACAAAAGAGAACTTCTTGCAAGGGTAATGCCACACAGTGATATACTTACGCAATGTATGCACTGTGGTCTTTGTCTTCCGGTTTGTCCGACTTATGATAGTACAAAACTTGAGCGATCATCACCGAGGGGGAGAATCCGACTTATTAAAGAACTTTCCGAAGGGCGCAGCGAGATTTCTGATACTTTTATTCAGGAGATGAACTTCTGTCTGGACTGTCAGGCATGTGAAACTGCCTGTCCCGCCGGGGTTAAATATGGCCAGATGGTGGAAGCTGCAAGGGACTATATTACTGAGTCGGGGAGTGAAAAAGGTTTAAAAGTAATAATAAAGCGATTCTTCTTAAATAAAATCCTGGCGGTGGGTCCCGTACTGTCAATATTTTCGTTTTTGATGGCTTTATATCGTTTTAGCGGTCTGCAATGGTTTGTTAGAAGAACTTCGGTATTAAAACTACTTCCGGGTAACATTTCTCAGGTGGAATCTTTAACCCCGGAGTTCACTTTTTTCGCTTCAAAATATCAGGAGACCGAAAAGGCGACCGGTAAAACTAAAAATGAAAGCATGGCATTTCACACTGGATGCCTTATGAAACACGCTTTTGGTAAAATTAATGATGATACGGTTGAATTATTGAAGGTCAATGGTTATGATGTGGTAATCCCGCGTGATCAGGTCTGCTGCGGTTCACTGCATGCACACAACGGGGAGGGAAAGGCCGCTATTGATCTGGCTAAAAGAAATATTGACAGATTTGACGGGAAAGAATACAAATATCTCATTTCAAACTCCGCCGGGTGTGGCGCATTTATGAAAGAATACGGTCATTTATTAAAAAATGACCCTGATTACAGTGAAAAGGCACAGAAGTTCTCACAAAAAGTGAAGGATATCACCGAGCTTCTGGCGGAAATTGATTTCGAAGATCATTGTAACCCGGTTTCAGCGGATGTCACCTATCATGATGCTTGCCATCTCTGTCACACGCAGAAAATTACCAGACAACCCAGACAGGTGCTCAGTCGGATTCCAGGCATCAATTTGAGAGAATTAGAGGACTCTACTTGGTGCTGTGGCAGTGCGGGGATTTATAATGTGATGGAATATGATTCAGCCAGGAAATTTCTTGAAAAGAAAATGGAAAATATCAAATCAACCCATGCACAAATCGTGGTAACGGGAAATCCGGGCTGTATCGGGCAAATAAAGGGGGGGATTCAGCAATTTGGTGAAAAAATTGAGGTTCTTCACCCGGTTGAATTGATAATAAGGTCCTACAAAAAGGGCTAATTCAATTAAAAAAGGGGATATTTTGTTTTTTTTTGAGTGCTTATTTTTATAAGTTTGAACCTTATCTTAAAAAAGTCTTTAAAGAATTCTTTGTTTCACAAAAGCGCAACTCTGTGCTTTTAACACCTTGCTATTAATAGAAAAATTAGGTAAAGATGTCAAACAACTTCCTCGATTACCTGCTCCGAATAAGACTGCCTATAACCCTATTTGTGGTAGTCACCTCATTTGCTGTGACATACTTCATCTCAAGAGCAGAGAGAGACGGAGTAGGTTATACTCCGGATCAACCAATTGCCTTCTCACACGCGCTTCATGCCGGACAGATGGCAATTGACTGCCAGTATTGTCATACCAGTGTTGAGAAATCCCGTCATGCTTCAATCCCTCAGGTTGCGACCTGCATGAACTGCCATATTATCGCCCGGAAGGACAGACCGGAGATTATTAAGCTGACGAATTCATACAACTCAGGAAAACCACTTTCCTGGGTACGAATTCACAAAGTACCGGATTACGCCTATTTCAGTCACGCCTCCCACGTAAATAAGGGGATACAATGCCAGAGCTGTCACGGTAATGTTGAATTGATGGATAAGGTTGGTCAGGTAAACTCGTTCACCATGGCTGCATGCCTGGATTGCCATCGGAATCCGGAAGCAAAATTGCCTTACCTTAAATCAGTAAACAAAGGACCTGACTACTGTTGGGCATGTCACAGATAGGAGATGTAATATGAATTCCGAATCAACTACAAAGACTTTACATTCAAGAAAAAAATTCTTCGGGCTTTTAAGCGGTGGGGTATTGGGTACCTTTCTGCTTAAAAACTTTTTTTCTGGTCAGATTTTATCATCTGTAGCCAGAGTTGAAAATAATACTAAGATTAAAGTAAAGCCGGAACCACTCGCTGTTCAAAGAAATTCGTCAGGAAAGAATAATGCCAGAGCTTAACAACACTAACGATTCTCAGAAACAACAAAACGATCCTCATTACTGGAGAAGTTTCGAAGAGCTTCAGAATGATTCAGGATTTAAAAAGATAAAAGAAAATGAATTCATTGAAGGCGTAACCAAGGATTTTGATCCTAATACAGATTTAAGCGGGGTTTCGCGCAGGAAATTTTTAGCTTTACTTGGTGCTTCCGCGGCTTTAGCAGGAGCCGGCTGTTCTGACTACCGCAATAAAGGAGAGATAATTCCCTATAACAAGCAGCCGGAAGAAGTAACGTTAGGTAAACCGAACTATTATGCTTCAACATGTACCGGATGCGAGCAGTCATGCGGTATCTTAATAAAGACCCGTGAAGGAAGACCGATTAAAATAACCGGAAACCCTCAGCACCCTGTGAATAAAGGAAAAATTTGTTCAAAGGGTGAGGCATCAATTCTAAATTTATATGATCCGTCAAGAATACAATATCCTTCAAAAAATTCTAACGGATTCCTTACTGAAATTATGTGGAGCGATGCTGATAATGCAGTAGCTTCTGCATTATTAACAGCTGGTTCGAGAGAGATTGCACTTATTACTGAGCAAATAACTTCTCCTACATTCCAAAAGCTGATTGACGACTTTAAAGCAAAATACCCTTCCACAAAAGTATATACCGTTCGCCAATTCAATGATTCTATCAGAAAATCTGCCTGGGAAAAGTGTTACCCTGGCAATAAGGTTCCTCTGATACAATGGGATAAGGCAAAAGTTATTGTTGCTTTAGAAGGAGATTTCCTTGGGAAAGAAGGAAATAAGGTTGAGAATAACCGTCTTTTTGTGAAGAATCGTAACGTTGATGATCTGAAAAATTTCAGCCGGCTTTACGCAGTTGAAGGTAATTTTTCACTGACCGGATTAAATGCCGATCACCGGTTCAGACTCAGACCTGATAAGCAGACTGAGTTTGTCTTGGCACTTACACAGTATTTAGTATCTGCAAAGGGTGTAGCGTTTCCTGTATCACTTGGCGGATTATCTGCTGTTATTTCCAAGTTTGACCTGAATAAGTTCTGCGATGAAAACGGAATTAGTTTTGCGGATATATCAAATATGGCCGCGGATCTGGTGAGTAACAGAGGTAAAGCAATTGTTTATGCCGGAAATGCACTAAGTGAAAAAACCCACATTGCCGTAAATCTGCTCAATGAAATTCTTGGTAATACAGCAGTATATAATACCGAATCATCTTCTGTCGAATTTTCACAACCCACTTCGAATTCTGAGTTTGAAGCGCTGGTAAACAGTCTTAACGCTGGGAGAGTGGCGATGGTAATTACGCTGGATAGTAATCCGGTTTATAATTTACCTGAAGATCTTGGTCTGAAGGATGCGCTGAAAAAAGCCGGGCTTTTTGTTTCATTAACCGAGCAGATGAATGAAACAGCATATTTAAGCAATTACGTACTTCCAATTAATCATAATCTTGAAAGCTGGGGTGATGCACAGACCAGAACTGCTTTATATAGTGTAACACAGCCGGTTATTGCGCCCTTGTTTAACACCCGTCAGAAAGAATCAATTTTACTTCACTGGTTAACAGGTGACCTTAAAAATTATAATGATCGCAATTACTATGAATATCTTAAAGACAACTGGTCATCCTCTGTATTTAAGAAGTCAATGTCACTTGCTTCATTTGAAAAATATTGGCTTGGCTCTTTGCATGACGGATATACGGTTTTTAATGAATCACCGGTATTTAAATTGACTGTTAATGCCGGAGCAACCGATTCACTTACTTCAATTGAAACCGATTATCAGGGCTTTGTAGTGCTTATTTCTGAAGGTCTGGCAACAGGCGATGGAAAGTTCGCAAATAACGGCTGGCTGCAGGAAAACCCTCATCCGGTTTCTAAAGTTACATGGGATAATTACGCGGCGGTATCATACAAAACATCAAAAGAATTTAATATTAAAACGGGTGATGTACTTGAAATCAGGAGCGACAATCGTTCACTAAAGATTCCTGCACTCATTCAGCCCGGATTAGCCGATAATTTTATCAGTATTGAATCTGGCTATGGAAGAAACAACTCATCTGTTGTTGCAAACGGAGTCGGATATAATGCGAATGTTCTGCTATCAAAGTCGTTTACTGTCAACCCATGGATGTTTGCATCCGTATCTGTTTCGGTAACAGGTGAGTTCAGACAGATTGTGTCAACTCAGGATCATCATGCTTTTGATGATGAGATGATAGCAGATCAGCATTTGAAGAGAAATATCATAAGAGAAGCAACGGTTGCCCAGTATATGAAGGACCCTCATGTAATTCATCATGGCGGTCATGAGCTTCATACACTTTATGAAGACCATGAGTATCCGGAAGTAAAGTGGGCAATGTCCATTGATCTTAATAAATGCACCGGATGCGGTCAGTGTGTAGTTGCATGCAACTCTGAAAACAATATACCTATAGTTGGAAAAGATCAGGTTGCCACCGGCAGGGAAATGCAATGGATAAAGATAGACCGGTATTATTCGGGAAGTCCTGAAAATCCTTCTGCAAAATTACAACCGATGCTTTGCCAGCATTGTGATAATGCGCCATGCGAAAATGTCTGCCCGGTTGTGGCTACAACACACAGCCCTGACGGACTTAATCAGATGATATATAACAGATGTGTTGGTACTCGTTATTGTGCAAATAACTGTCCGTATAAAGTCAGAAGATTTAACTTTTTTAATTTCCGTGAACATTTTGCTGATGGGTTTCAGAGTTCACCTTCATTTGAATTGATTGCAAATCCGGAAGTAACAGTCCGTTCAAGAGGCGTGATGGAGAAATGCACATTTTGCATACAGAGAATCTCTGATGCAAGAATGATTGCAGCTACTGAAGGTCGGAAAATAAAAGGCGATGATGTGACTACAGCTTGTCAGGAATCATGTGGAACTGAAGCGATTGTCTTTGGTGATATGAATGACAAAGAATCCAAAGTATCTAAACTCCGTGAACATAATCTTGGTTATCATCTGCTCGAAGAGCTGAATACCAGGCCGAATGTCACTTATATTGCAAAGCTCACGAATACTTACTCGGAGGAAGTCTAAGTGAATATAGATTATTCTAAAGAAGATATAATAGTTAGCGGAAGGTTAAGTATTGCTCAGATCGAAGATCTGATTGCAAAACCTCTGGAAACTACAATTGACAGAAAGTTCTTAATTGCTTTGTCATTTTCCTTAACTGCGTTGATGATCGGGGCCGTTTCACTTGGAATCTCATTCCTTTATGGAACCGGTCTTTGGGGAAATAATCAGCCGGTTGGATGGGCACTGCCGATTGTTAACTTCGTTTTCTGGGTTGGTATCGGTCATGCAGGAACTCTGATATCAGCAATCCTTTATTTGTTGCGACAGAAGTGGAGAAATGGTATCGCTCGATTTGCTGAAGCAATGACCATTTTCGCGGTAATGACAGCCGGTATTTTCCCCATTATTCACACAGGTCGTCCCTGGCTTGCCGGTTATCTGTTCCCTTATCCAAATCAGCATAGTCTTTGGGTTAACTTTACTTCACCACTCATTTGGGACGTTTTTGCAGTCTCAACGTATCTTACGGTATCATTCGTTTTTTGGTATGTAGGACTTATTCCTGACTTTGCAACAATGCGCGACAGGACAAAAGAGGGAATCCGTAAAACACTTTATAAAGCATTTAGTCTTGGTTGGAGACATTCACACAGAAACTGGCAGCACTATGAAAAGGCCTATATGCTTCTGGCAGGTTTTGCTACACCGCTGGTGCTTTCAGTACATACGATTGTGTCATTCGACTTTGCAGTATCCATAATGCCTGGTTGGCATACAACAATATTCCCGCCCTACTTTGTTGCGGGTGCGGTATTTTCCGGTTTCGCGATGGTAGTAACAGTTTTGATATTTGTCAGAAAGATTTTCGATCTGGAGCATCTTATAACTATTGACCATCTTGAAAAGATGAACAAGATTATTCTTGCAACAGGAATGATGGTTGGTTATGCCTATGCAATGGAATTTTTCATAGCATGGTATAGCGGCAATCAAACAGAATCTTTCGTCTTTATTAACAGAGCTTTCGGACCGTTTGCCTGGGCATATTGGATTATGGTAAGCTGCAATGTTATATTCCCGCAATTTTTCTGGATACGGAAATTAAGAAGATCGATTCCGGTAATGTTTATCATTGTGATTTTTGTAAATGTAGGTATGTGGTTTGAACGCTTTGTTATTACTGTTACCTCATTGCACAGAGATTTTCTGCCATCAAGCTGGGGTTATTATCGTCCGACTTTGTATGATTTTGGCATTCTGATCGGCAGTTTTGGACTTTTCTTTACACTTGTAATTTTATTTACCAAAGCACTGCCAGTTGTATCAATTGCAGAAATTAAAGCTGTCGCTGATGATGCACAGCCAAGCCATCACGGAGATCATTAATGGAAAGAACAAATAAATTATTCGCAGTTACTGCGTTATTTAATTCTCCCAATGACATCATTGCGGCTGCAGGTAAAACTGCTGAAAAAGGATATACGAAATTCGATGTTCATACTCCATACCCGGTTCACGGGATGGATGGGGCAATGAAATTAAAACCTTCAAATTTAGGTTTTGTTACTTTAGGGTTCGGATTGTCAGGTACAGGTCTGGCTCTTTTGCTCGCATACTGGACAATGAATGTAGATTATCCGATGAATATAGGCGGAAAGCCGCTTTTTGCTTTTCCCGCGTATGTTCCGGTTATTTTTGAAGTAACCGTACTTCTGGCTACTCTGGCAACGGTTATTGGAATGCTTACCTTTTATTTTAATTATCCCTGGAATTCACATCCGGTGCACGATACCAAATTTATGCAGGCAGTATCGAAAGATAAATATGGTGTTATTATCGAAAGTGAAGATCCGCTTTTCGATGAAGAATCTGTTGTAGCATTTCTTCAAGGTATCGGCGGGGTAAATATAGAAAAAATTTACTACCCGGTTAAGGAAGAGTACCCAATCCTGGATAAAAAGTTTATTGGTTTGCAGGTAAGTATTGCTTTGGTTGTTGCCGGACTAACCTACGTAACATTGAATAAGGTTGTTTATGTTCAGCCATTTGACTGGATGACTGATCAATTCAGAAGCGATGTTCAGGCCTCAAGCGCTTTCTTTTCTGACGGACGGTCAATGCGTTTACCTGTTGAGGGGACGGTAGCTCGCGGATATATGCCTTATGAATATGCCGGGATTAACGCACAACCGGAAAATCCTGTCTCAAATCCTTTTGCCCCATCGAAAGATTTTCTTGCACTTGGTAAGAAAAAATATGAAATTTATTGTTCCCCTTGTCATGGCAATCACGGAGATGGTGACAGTAGATTACGAGAACAGTTTCCGAATCCGCCAAGTTTACATTCTGAACGGGTAAGAACATGGAAAGATGGAAATATATATCATGTTATTGTAAACGGACAGAACGTAATGCCGTCTTATGCAGCTCAGTTAAGTGATGAAGAGCGCTGGGCAGTTACATCCTATATCCGGGTTCTGCAGAGAGCAAAGAATTCCAGTGAAGATGATGTGAAACTGGTAAGAAAGGAGATAACCTCTAATGTCGCACAGTGATAAAATGTGGGTAAAAAAAGATTTACCGGTTCGCGTTCAGAATCTGGGTTTCATTCTGCTTGGAGCCGGTTTAGCAGCGGGTATAGCAGGACTTTTCATTGATTCGCATCGTTTTTTGATGAATTATCTTATCGGATTTATGCTTCTGGTGAGTGTCGGGGCAGGAAGTCTTTTCCTGGTTGCTCTTGAATATATTGCCGGTGCTGATTGGAGTGTACCCGTAAGACGTATCAATGAGTTTTATGCTGCTTCAGTATTATTTATCATTGTACTTGCTGTCCCTATTTTATTGAACATGGAAAGCGTGTTTCATTGGGCTCAGCCGCAGGCAGTAAGTGAAGACAAAATACTAAAATGGAAAGCTCCGTACCTTGATACAACTTTCTTTATTATTAGAATACTTATTGCAGGCGGACTTTGGAGCTTGTTTTACGGTCTCTTAAGCAGGAACTCCAAGACTCAGGACCTTACTAAAGATCAGACCTTAACACGTAAGAATATTGTTCTTAGCGCCATATTTGTTCCCTTATTTGCAATTACCGTTTCAGTTGTTTCTATTGACTGGTTGATGAGTGTTGAGCCACATTGGTTTTCAACAATTTATGGAGTGTACTTCTTTTCAGGAAGTGTTCTTGCTGCATTATCAATGGTAACCTATACAACAGTGTGGTTAAAAGAACATGGTTATTTGCATCCCCGGATGACTAATGATCATTTGTTTTCGCTTGGCGCATTATTGTTTGCTTTTATTAATTTCTGGGCATATATAGCATTTTCCCAGTATCTGCTTATCTGGTATGCAAACCTGCCGGAAGAGAATTTTTGGTTCATTCAGCGGTGGGAAGGTGGATGGATGATTATGTCTATACTCCTTATAATAATCCATTTTCTTGTACCATATTCGGTTCTGCTTTCACAGCCGGCCAAAATGGACCCGAAACGCCTCAAGTTTGCAAGTCTCTGGATATTATTTGCGCATGCATTTGATTTATACTGGCTGGTTATGCCGAGCTATCATTCTGAGCATAGTACCGGATTCTTTACTTATGTGCTGGAATTCGGCTTTCCGGTTGCCGCGGTTGGATTTCTTATCTTATTATTTTATTTTAAGACAAAGAAAAATAACCTTGTTCCCATTGGGGACCCCAAACTTGATAAGAGTCTCAATTTTAGATTATAAGTAGTAATTTATGAAGAATATATTCAAAAAGCTGTTTGAAAAGCCAATAGGCCTGATGACTTTCTTTTATCTGATTGTGTTTGTTTCAGTACTCGGTCTGGGGCTTTATTATATCTCAAATAATCATTCAATAGTTCAGAATACATTTCCACCTAAATTAACAGATACCCTGGGAATAGTTAAGGAACTTGCAATAATTGAGCCGAAGATTAGTGCCGCGGTTGATATGAGTGCCTTTACGAATCCTTCTCAAGCTACATTGGAAAAAGGGAAACAGCTCTACGTATCAATTTGCGCAGCTTGCCATGGTCCGGAAGGAAAAGGCGATGGACCTGCCGGTATGGCTTTAAATCCTAAGCCAAGAAATTTCCACGATACTGAAGGTTGGAAGAACGGAAGAAAATCTGCAGAGCTTTATACTACTCTTCAGAAGGGAATACTTCAGAGCGGAATGCCTGGCTATGATTACATGCCGGCTGCTGACCGGGTTGCAATTATTAGCTATATTAGAACATTAATGACTGCTCCGCCATCGGATACTCAGGAAGAATTAAATAAACTTGATCAAACGTATGGTCTTTCCGCAGGAATTAAACAGGCAGGTCAGATCCCGGTGGCATCAGCTATGAAGTTTTTCATTTCTGATTATTCAGCAAATGAAATGAAAATTAATGACGGACTTCAGAAGATAAGCGACCCGGTTAACGAAGCTCAGTTTGAACTTTTTTCATCAGTAATTGAAAACTATCGTTCTGCTTTAACAACAGTAATTAATACTCCTGAATCTCTCGGAAACGCACAGAGTTTTCAGTCCGTTATTTTTGCAAACGCAGGTCATAATGGTTTTAGTGCATCTGTTCTACGTCTTTCTGACAAAGAAATAACATCACTCTTTACATTAATAAAGAATGTTTTATCGTAATGAAAAAGTTACTGCTTCTTATTACATTAATCTTTTCCCCGGTATTCAGCTTTTCTGAATCTATGGATGATTTTATTGGTATTAATGAACAGTTAGGAAAGAAAATACCGAAACATCTTGTATTTAAGGATGAACAGGGAAGAGATGTAAATCTTTCAACTCTTGTAGATAAGCCTACAATTTTTATGTTTGTTTATTATGAATGCCCGGGTATTTGCTCTCCTCTCATGTCGGAGGTAGCCGCAGAGATAGAACAGGTTGATTTAGTAGCAGGTAAAGACTATCAGTTAGTTGCTATCTCGTTTGATGAAACTGAGGGACCTGCATTAGCTTACGCTAAGAAGGTTAATTACATGGATATCTTCAAGAAACCCCTTCCAGATAACGCGTGGAAATTTTTGACAGGGGATAGTGCAAGTATTGCTGAAATTACCAATGCAGTTGGATTTGGTTTCAAGAGAGAGGGAGAAGACTTTGTCCACCCAGGTGGTTTGGTTATTGTTTCAAAGGAAGGTGTAATTACCCGCTATTTGCTTGGGACGGACTTTATGCCGTTTGATCTCAAGATGGCAGTTATAGAGGCCTCTGAAGGTAAAGTTACTCCGACCATTGCAAAAATGTTAAAGTTTTGTTACAGTTATGACAGAGAAGGCAAAAGATACGCTCTAAATGTTACACGTATTGCCGGGATAGTAACCCTCCTGGCAGTTGGTGTATTTATTTTAGTTTTTATCAGAAAGCCAAAAAAACAAACTACTGAAAAAGGATCTCAATAGTATGTCAACACATTCCTCAATGGTAGATAATTCAGTTAGCTATCTTGAGTATCAAGGTAAGTACAAAGGATTAAAGGGCTGGATATTCTCTACTGATCATAAGAGAATAGGTCTTTTATATCTTGTTTCAATGTTGTTCTTTTTCACGATCGGAGTAACCTTTGGTTTTCTGATGCGGCTGGAACTATTAACCCCCGGCAAAACAATCATTGATCCGCAGACGTATAATTCATTTTTTACGCTGCATGGTATTATCATGATATTTCTATTTATCATACCCGGTTTACCGGCAGTATTTGGAAACTTTTTTCTCCCCATAATGATTGGCGCAAAAGATGTTTCGTTCCCAAGATTAAACCTCTTTAGCTGGTGGCTCTTCCTGATAGGAGGAATCCTTGCGATTGTATCAGTCATTTTGCCAGGCGGAGCTGTTGATACCGGCTGGACGTTTTACGTTCCTTATAGTGTAAGAACCGGAACAAATGTATGGCCGGCGCTCTTGGCTGCTTTTGTATTAGGATTCTCCTCAATTTTAACCGGTTTGAACTTCGTTACAACGGTTCATCGTTTACGTGCACCGGGGATGACCTGGTTCAGAATGCCACTATTTATCTGGTCTCTTTATTCAACTGCCTGGATTCAGATTCTGGCGACTCCGATTATCGGTATCACTTTGTTGATGGTTTTATTTGAGAGAGTATTTGGTTTTGGTGTGTTCGACCCGACTTTAGGCGGTGATCCTGTTTTATACCAGCATTTGTTCTGGATTTATTCGCATCCTGCCGTATATATTATGATATTGCCTGCTATGGGAGTAATATCTGAAATTATTCCGGTCTTTTCCCGGAGAACAATTTTTGGATACAAATTTATCGCATTCTCAAGTATTGCGATTGCATTCTTTGGCTCATTAGTCTGGGCACATCACATGTTCACTGCGGGCATGAGCTCACCTGCAATGTTTATTTTCTCACTTCTTACTTTTATTGTTGCAATTCCAAGCGCGATTAAAGTTTTTAACTGGGTTTCAACTCTCTATAAGGGTTCTATCCAGACTGATCCTCCGCTGCTTTACGCACTCGCGTTTATTTTTCTCTTTGCCATCGGAGGATTTACCGGTCTTATCCAAGGTGCATTATCTGTAAATATGCACATACACGATACTTCTTTTATTGTGGCTCACTTTCACTATGTGATGTTTGGCGGCACCGGATTCGGAATTTTTGCCGCGCTGCACTACTGGTTTCCAAAGATGTTTGGCAGAAAATATAACTTAAAAACAGCTAAAGCTGGATTCTGGACTTTGTTTGTTGGTTTTAATGTTCTTTATTTCCCGATGTTTATAATGGGCTGGCTCGGAATGCCACGCAGGTATTATGATTACCTCCCGGAATTTCATATATATCACAGTATCTCCACTTACGGCTCATGGATATTGATTACAGGGCTTATTATTATGTTCACTAATCTTTATGTAGCTTATAAGCGGGGGGAAGTGACTACTGAAGAAAATACGTGGGGTGGTGAAACTTTAGAATGGCAGACAATGACGCCGCCGCCGCTGGAGAATTTTGAAGAAATTCCGGAAGTGACGGGTGATCCTTACGGATATAAGCAAAATGATGAGCCGGAAACAATAAAAGCACAGGAGGCACATTGAGTTCAAACGAACACGCAGCAGTTTCGCATGTACATCGTGATGATGAAGGTGCACGCCTTGGGATGTGGCTATTTCTCTTTACAGAGCTTCTTTTGTTTGGCGGACTTTTTCTTTTATATTCGGTTTACCGCTATCTGAATCAGGATGCTTTTCATCTTGCCGCAAAGGAGCTTAATACTCTTTTCGGTACTTTTAATACTGTTATATTGCTTACTTCCAGTCTGACAATGGCATTATCCATTGCCGCAATACAGAGAGGAAAGAAAACTCTCTCTGTAATACTGCAAATTGCAACACTTGTAATGGCCGTCGGCTTTTTGGTGAATAAGTATTTTGAATGGACAGCAAAAATTCATCATGGTATTTATCCTGGCTCCGAAATTTTACTTGAAAAATCATCCGGTGAAATTCTCTTTTTTGGTCTTTATTATTCCATGACAGGTCTTCATGGTCTGCACGTTATCATTGGCATGGCGCTTATTGGTTATATGACACGACTGACATATAATGGGGTTATTAATAAGGACAGTTTTGTTAAACTTGAATCAGCAGGTCTTTACTGGCATTTGGTTGATCTGATATGGATTTTTCTTTTCCCGTTATTTTATTTAATAACCTGAGTTAGGTATGAGCAGCGATAACAATTCACATCAAAACGGTGAAAAGCATCTTACCGGTTATGCAGCATACTTTTTTGTATGGTTTGCGTTACTGATGCTCACTGTTATTACAGTGGTGGTAGCCGGAATAAATTTTGGCAATCTAACAGTTGCAACAGCTCTGTTTGTTGCAAGTATAAAATCGTATTTAGTGCTAACGATTTTTATGCATCTAAAAGCAGAGAACAAAATCTTCAAGATTTTTGTCGGGGTTGCACTGTTCTTCCTGCTTATTTCACTTATTCTTTTGTTTTCAGATTACTCTTTTTTATAACAAGGCAGACAGCAGATGTTTTCAGCTAGTAATTATGTTGATAAAGTTGATTTCGCTTTTATCTTTATAACAGCAATATCATTCGCGTTGTTGATTTTAATAACCATTCTTATGATTTACTTTGTATTTAAGTATAACAGAAAGAAAGGGTTAAAACCGGTAAATATCCATGGTAACACTACTCTGGAAGTGATCTGGACTGCTATTCCTGTACTTCTGGTTATTCCAATGTTTTATCTTGGATGGGTTGGATTTGTAGAAGGGAATACTCCACCGAAAGATGCTATGACCATTAAGGCGACTGCCCAGATGTGGAAGTGGACTTTTGAGTATCCCAACGGAGTTAAAACTGATACTATGTATGTTCCTCAGAACAGACCTGTTAAAGTTGATTTGATTTCTCTGGATGTGAACCATGCTTTCTTTGTACCTGCATTCCGTATTAAGCGGGATGTGGTTCCGAACAGACCTAATATGGTCTGGTTTACATCGGAGAACACAGGTTCCTTTGATATCGCATGCGCTGAATATTGCGGATTAAATCATTCATACATGTATTCGAAAGTTATCGTTTTAAAAGAATCTGAGTATGCAGAGTGGCTTAAAATTCAGACTGACAAGATGAACTCAGCTTCTGTATTACCATAAGGTCACATGAGCTTAAAGAAAAAAATATCAGCAGTCTTAGAGCTATTCAAAATAAGGATTACCCTCTTTGTCGCGGTAACTACCGGTTTTGGATATCTTCTTTTTAAAGGCGGCTTTGATATTGGAATGGCATTTTCTTCGCTTGGAATTTTGCTGTTAGCATTTTCTTCGGCTGCTTTAAACCATATCCAGGAACGTAAAACTGATGCAATGATGAACCGTACAAAGGATAGACCTTTGCCTTCCGGAAGAATTACACTAATGGAAGCAGTTGTTTACTCCTCAGCAGCATTTATCTCAGGCACTGTTATAATGCTTGCTTTTTTTAGTCCGCTTGCATACGTAACCGGTTTAACTTGTCTCATCTGGTATAATCTGATTTATACACCAATGAAAAAGATCAATTCATTGGCCATTATACCGGGTTCAGTTATCGGAGCACTTCCTCCGGTTGCCGGATGGCTCGCGGCGGGAGGCGGATTATTAGACCCCCAGGTTTTATTGATAGCATTTTTCTTTTTTATCTGGCAGATACCACATTTTTGGCTGTTACTCCTTATTTTTAACAGTGATTATGAGCAGGCAGGTTTTCCTACTTTAATAGGATTGTTTAATGATAAACAATTAGCAAGAATTACTTTCGTGTGGACCTCTGTCTCTGCGCTTTCAGTTCTGCTTTTTCCGCTTTTCAAGGTGACGGCTATATCTTTTTTTTCTTTTATTCTGCCGGTGCTTGCTTTATGGCTTATGATAAGTGCAACAGCTTTATTAAGGAAAGATTTAAGCCGTCTTTCGTATAATATTATATTTCGGAGAATTAACTATTTCGCTTTATTAGTGATTGTGTTTGTCTCCATAGACAAAGTTTTATTAAGTTAATTTGAATAGAGGATAGTCGTAAATGAATTTTTTCGACAAATTAGTATTACCGCAATCAACGGAACATACCATTCTTCTGCATTATATAGCAATAATGCTTCAGTTTTTGTTTCTTCCGTTTTTCAGTCTTTTAATTGCAGGAACTATTCTATCTATCTTTAATAGGCAAAAGGCAGGCAAAACCGGAGATGTTCGTTATCTTCGTTTTGCATCAGAACTTATCGAAATTACCGTATTAAATAAGAGTATGATAATTATTCTTGGTTTAGTACCGGTAGTCGCACTGATTATGCTATATGCTCAGTTGCTTCATACTATGCCGGTTGAAACAGTCGCCTATCTGCTTATTGCTCTTATCTTTTTGACATGCTCTGTTATAGCCATTTATTCCTATCGTTCAGCGTTTCAATATTCAAACATTTTTAAGGATATCTCAACTGCTGATCTGCAAAAAGCCGGTGCAAATTTTTCTGTCGATTCAATTAGCAGCACCAAAAAGCTCTCAGCTCAGGCAGGTCTGTGGGGAACTCTCCTATTGCTGATTAGTACATTTTTATTTATCAGCGGTCTCTATATTGCCGGTCAACCGGCATATTGGGGTGAAGGTGTTGATATTATTTCGTTAGTAACATCTCCTGGCGTTATTCTGAAGTGGTTACAATTCATTAGCTTCTCATTCATTGTTACTGCGTCAGTGATGCTTTTTGTTTATTTCGCATGGGAAAAGGGAAGATTGAAGGATGAAGGTGAATATGCTGAATTTGTTAAAGGAAAACTCTTTAAGGTGCTAATATTCTCCGGTATTTTACAACCGCTATTAATAGCCGGAGTTTTTACTTTCTATTCTGAGAGTGCTCTTTCAAATCCGGTATTTTTATTTATAATGATAATGATACTCGCATTTTTTGCGGCTTTTCATTTCTTCTACGATATGTATAAGAATAATAATCTGAACCATACAATAGCATTCCTGGCAATGGTTTTGGTTACTCTCTATTCGGGAACGATTGCTGAACAGTTAGCTGTTAAGAATTCGACAGTTAAAAATGCGGTATTGATGAATGTAGTGTTTGAGGAATCTGTTAAAGACCTCGAAAAACTAACTGCTTCGGCAGGAGGGCTAACCGGTGAAGAAATTTTCGCGCAAAAGTGTATTGCCTGTCATAAATATGATCAGAAAGTAGTTGGTCCGGCTTATAATGATGTACTTCCCAAGTATGAAGGCAAAATGGCTGATTTAGTGGAGTTTGTTAAAAACCCAAAAAAGGTTGACCCGGCCTTTCCGCCAATGCCAAATCAGGGTTTGAAACCTCAGGAGGCAAAAGCGGTTGCGAAATACATAATGGAAAATTATAAAAAGTAAATAAAAAGCCGTCGAAAGACGGCTTTTTTATGAGGTTTTGCCTTTGCAGAGGGGCCCAATCTTGATAAATATCCGGAGAATAGTTATATTTAAAGTCTTAATTTTTCAGCTAACGGAGAGATGGGTGAGTGGCTGAAACCAACGGTTTGCTAAACCGTCGTAGGGTGTAAAGCTCTACCGAGGGTTCGAATCCCTCTCTCTCCGCACAAAATTTACCCCGCTTTAACGAGCGGGGTTTTTTGTTTTAAATGTATATGAGATTATCCCTCCCCGTTTGTATAGAATTTACCAGTATAATTTGTATATAAACCTGAGATTAAATCCGTTTTCAGGAAGTATAACTTTTATTCTTGAGAGGTGATTCCGGTATTCTTCCCGACTTCTGCCAATTAGTATGACGCATTTTATTTCAGAAGTGACAATATCTACTTAGAATCCTGGCTTGTTCCAGAATGTTTGCAGAAAGTTTTCCCTGCTGCTGTATCCTCAATAATGATCTTCTAAATCTCCTTACTTGTAATTATTATACTTCTGAGATGAACAATTAAGAATTAAGAATTAAGAATCTGCAATGAACAATTCCGAAGCCCCCTCTTTCCAATGC
>BTUV01000005.1:0-123999 GCA_045863035.1 Ignavibacteriales bacterium
AATGGAGAAGAAGCAGGTTATTCAACAAATTATTATTTGTCAGGGCATCAGTTTGTCAGGAGAGAGGGGGTTGGGGGTGAGTTACGCTATCGTGAATATGGGCAAATCTCAACCAATATCCCACTTGCAAACCAGATGCAGCAATTAGTTTCATCTTTCCGAGGGACTGTGATATGAACACGATCTTAATTCCGGAGCCCCCTCTTTCCAATCTGTGTTTAAATGAAGAAGAAGCAGGTTATTCAACAAATTATTATTTGCCAGGGCATCAGTTTGTCAGGAGAGAGGGGGTTGGGGGTGAGTTACGCTATCGTGAATATGGGCAAATCTCAACCAATATCCCACTTGCAAACCAGATGCAGCAATTAGTTTCATCTTTCCGAAGGACTGCGATATGAACACAATCTTAATTCCGGAGCCCCCTCTTTCCAATCTGAGTTTGAATGGAGAAGAAGCAGGTTATTCAACAAATTATTATTTGTCAGGGCATCAGTTTGTCAGGAGAGAGGGGGTTGGGGGTGAGTCAGGTAATCGCGAATATATAAAAACCACAACTAATAAATCTCGTCTGATCTTCAGTTCACATGAAAACAGTGCTGGCTCAGCGCGCACTCAGTTTCACAGTATTTATAACAGTCTTACGCGGCGAACTAATCTTACTATATATCATGTACGCTAAATCAAATATCATATATCTCACCGGATTTATGGGTTCAGGTAAGACTACAATCGGGCATATACTTGCCAATAAGATTGGCTGGGATTTCCTTGACCTGGACCGGCTGATTGAGGAGGAAACGGGCAAGAAAATAAGTGAAATATTCAGCTTACATGGTGAGGCATATTTCAGGCAGCTTGAAACTGATTACGTAAGAAAGGTGAGCGTTTATCAGAAATACATTATCTCACTCGGCGGGGGTACGATAGCTTTTAATGATAATCTCCAGATACTCAAAAGCAGCGGCCGGATTGTGTATCTTAAAACTTCACCGGAAAAAGTATATGCCCGTCTCAGATTTAAGACAGACCGGCCGGTTCTGAAAATGCAGGAAGAAAAAGAAGACCGGACAAAAGTGATTGACCACATCACTTCACTTATGCAAAAACGTGAAGTTTTCTACTCTCAGGCAGATATTGTTTTTCGTACGGATAACTTACCTATGGGTAAGGCAGTTGACTTACTTGCAAAGCAAATTGAAAGATATATATGAATACAACTACCATCCCGGTTGAAACTCCCTCCGCGCAATATAATGTTTATCTCTATGAGGGAACCTTTGAGCCCCTGAAGCAGTATCTTAATGAACAAAAGTTTAAAACTCTTTTTTTAATTGATGCTAATGTTTATCGTTATCATTCAGATGCAGTGCATGATTTAACAGGATTTTCACGGGGGGAATATGCTGCTCTTATCATGAAATCTTCTGAAAAGATGAAAAGTCTGAGCTCTGTTCAGAAAGTCCTTTCGTTTCTGCAGACCAAGGGCGCAGACCGGAAATCGGTTCTGGTTATCATAGGAGGCGGTATTCTTGGCGATGTTGGTGCATTCGCGGCTTCTATATATATGAGGGGCATCAGATTTATTCAGGTGCCTACTACCTTACTTTCTATCATAGACAGCTCAGTGGGTGGCAAAACAGGTGTCAATTTTGGTGACAGGAAAAATTTTATCGGTACATTCGCCCAGCCGGAGTCGGTGTGGTCAGGACTTGAAGTGCTTGGCTCTCTTCCGCGTAATGAATGGAAATCCGGATGGGGGGAGATGGTAAAGTACGCTTTTCTCTACGACAGGGAGTTTTTCCGGAAGGTACATGCATATAGTCAGATGAGTCCCGGGGAGAGCAAACTTCATAGGGAAGAATTGATTTCTGCATGTATATCTATTAAGGCAAGAATTGTGGCTGCTGATGAAAAAGAATCAGGTCCGCGCAAAATGCTTAACCTTGGACATACATTTGCTCATGCGATTGAGTCACTCAGCAATTACAAAATAAAACACGGTTATGCAGTTGGCGCAGGGTTGCTTTACGCGAATTTAATCTCGTATGAAATGGGGTTTATAAGTGCTGAAACCAGGGATGAAAATCAGGACTTAATTAAAACTATTGATTTCCCCCCTTTACTTGGCGGGTTAGATGCCGGAAGGATATGGGAACTTATGAAATCTGACAAAAAGAGCGATAAAGGAGAGGTAAAACTGGTTTTAATGAAGGAAAATTCTCCGCCGGTGTATGATATTCCTGTAAATGAGAATTTTGTCATCTCAGTAATTGAGAATTGCGCGGGAAAATACTATTAAATAACATTCCACTTTAAACCCTGCTCGGCATAAAAATTGCTTGTTTTAGAGTGTATTGAATAGGACATCCCATGATTAAGAAAATATTATTAGTTGACGAAGACCCAGATAACCTTGAATTGCTCGCCGGATCTTTGGAAGCAGATGGTTTTACAGTAATAAAGGCGGAAACCAGTGAAGAAGGGCTTAAACTTTTTCGCGAACAAAAACCTGATGCTGTAGCTGTCGATCTGATGATGGAGCGGTTTGACTCAGGTTTTGTTTTTTCATATCACATAAAAAAAGACCCGCACGGAAAGAAAATTCCGGTGGCTGTATTAACTTCTGCCACTTATCACACCGGAATCAAATTTACTGTTTCTACTCCGGAAGAGAAAGAGTGGTTAAAATGCGACTTCATGATGGACAAACCCATCGACCCAAAGGAGTTAGTCAGGAAATTTGAGCAGTTTTACGAGCTGCATGAAGCATAACCGGTAAAATTCTACTTTTTATGAGAGCCCGTTCAGGTTAACTCCCCGGACGGGCATTTTTTTCCCCGCATTCAAAATTACTTCCTGAAGGGGGAGCGGTTTCTTATATTTGGTCACATCTTTCAATAAATTCCCCAGGTTTGATGAAAAAAATTCCACTGTTTCTCTTCCTTGTTATTACTGCTGCGGTCTTTCCTCAGCCGAAAGAGGAAGTTCGTGCTGTATGGGTAACCACCGTGTATAATCTTGATTGGCCGCGTACTTCCGGCGCAAACACCCAGCGCACAGAGATGATAAACCTGCTTGACAAACTAAAAGCCGCAAATTTTAACACTATTATGCTTCAGGTAAGAGGGCGCGGAGATATGCTCTACGGCTCCGCAATTGAACCCTGGTCACGTGCACTTACCGGCTCTTTAGGCGGAAACCCGGGCTATGACCCTGTTCAGTTTACGGTTGATGAGGCACATAAAAGAGGGATGGAAGTTCATGCCTGGTGGAATGTTTATAAAGTATATGGAACAGGTAATCCGCCCAATACCAATCCGCAACATGTTGTTCTCAGGCATCCCGAGCTGGTTAAGTTATATGCAAGTGAGTGGTGGTTAGACCCGGGTGAGCCGGCTACCAAGACATACTTACTGAATCTGGCTATGGAAATGGTGAGAAAATACCCGTTAGATGGTATCCATTTTGATTTTATACGCTACCCCGGAACTGATTTTAATGATTCTGCTTCGTATGCTAACTACGGCGGAGGAGTAAATAAGAGTGACTGGCGCAGATCAAATATTAATAATTTTGTTTCCGCCATTTATGATTCCATCCAGCTTGTTCGCCCCGAAATGAAAGTGGGAAGTGCTCCCATCGGTATATATAAGGACCTGAGCACCTGCAACTCAGGATGGGATGCTTATACACAGGTATTTCAGGACTCCCGCCGCTGGATGCTCGCCCGGAAGCACGATTATCTTTCTCCTCAGGTTTATTGGGACATAAGCACCTGCCCCCGTTTCGATTCACTTGCCATTGACTGGATTAGCGGCAGAGGGGGAAGGCATATATACATGGGTATTGCCGCCTACAGGATGGCAACCGCAGACGGAAACTGGCCGGCTACAGAGATTTTGGCGCAGGTTGATACCTCAAGAAAATTCGGCGCTCAGGGGCAGACTTTTTTCCGGACGGCAAGTTTTATTGACAACCAGAAGAATTTGTATAACCTTATTAAAGCAAATCAGTATCTCTATCCGGCAAACATTCCTTCAATGCCCTGGAAAGATAATATAAAGCCGCTTCCTCCGGAGAATCTCTCTATCACAACGCAGGATTCGTTAACCTATCTGCTCAATTGGCATAAATCCCCCGTAGCGTCAGATGGCGACACCGCTGTCTATTACAATTTATATATGGATACAGCATTTCCTGTTGATACTTCTGATATAAAAAAGGTGATTGCTTTCGGAAGGAGGGATACTTCATTTACTGTTGTTTTTACGGCTAAGCCCTCACAAAATCATTATTTTACCGTGACTGCTTATGACAATGGATATAACGAAAGTGCGCCTTCCATAACAGCAGGAATTATTATCACCGGAATCACTGAGGAAACACTGCCTCCGGGTGAGTTTGCGTTGTTTCAAAATTACCCGAATCCGTTCAACCCTGAGACGGAAATAGGGTTTTTACTGCCTGAGGGTGGAGAAGTTAAACTGACTGTTTACTCTGCGCTTGGACGCGAAATATCGGTTTTATATTCAGGATTTGCCGAAAAGGGGAGTCACAAGGTCAGATTTTCTGCTGAGAGTCTGTCCAGCGGTGCTTATTATGCTTCGCTGAGCTACAAAGGCAGTGTTAAGTCTATTAAGATGTTGTATTTGAAGTGATTTTGAGCGGTAGGTTTAAAATAAACACTGCCGTGGAAGAGGGCAAACCACGGCAGTCGTGTGTATATAGAAGGAAGGTACTAATGAAGAAGTCTTCTTTCTTTGCTTCAAATAATTTTATGCAAATCTTATGCCAATCAGGATTATGCGAAATTTGAGCGATTTTCATCTTTATCATGTAAATCAGATTTCCAAAAGTGGGAATCTGTTTTCATAATCGGGAAGTGAGAAAAATATGAACGAAAGAAGTGTTGAAAAAATCAACAGAATTGAAGAAATACAGCGGCTTAAAAAGGAAAAAAATGCGGTTATCCTGGCTCATTACTATCAGGAAAGTGAAATTCAGGATGTAGCCGATTTTATCGGTGACAGTCTGGAACTTTCGCGAAAAGCTAAACAGACGGAAGCAGATATTATTCTCTTTGCCGGTGTTCATTTTATGGCAGAGACAGCCAAAATACTTAACCCCGGTAAGAAGGTTATAATACCCGACCTGAACGCCGGCTGCAGTCTTTCTGATGCCTGTCCGCCTCCTTTGTTTAAGAAATTCAGGGAAGAGCACCCTGACCATCTTGCAATTACCTATATTAACTGTTCGGCTGCTGTTAAGGCGTTGAGTGATATAATATGTACTTCAAGTAATTCGGTCAAAATTGTCAGTCAGATTCCGCCTGAGCAAAAAATTCTCTTTTCCCCTGACCGGAATTTGGGCAGGTTTGTAATGAAACATACCGGACGCGATATGCTGCTGTGGGACGGAAGCTGCATTGTGCATGAAACCTTCAGCCGGGAGAAAATGATGCGCCTGAAAGGGGAGTACCCGGCAGCCAAAATTATCGCGCATCCTGAGTGCGAAGCAGGCATCCTGAAAGAGGCGGATTTTGTCGGTTCAACCAGTGCCCTGCTTAACTTTGTAAAAAATGATTCCGGCACTGAATATCTGATTGCAACTGAACCGGGCATTATTCATCAGATGCAAAAACAGGCACCCGGCAAAAAATATATTCCCGTTCCGCCTGAGCAGGAGTGTCCATGCAATAAATGCCCGCACATGGCATTGAACACTATGGAAAAAGTCTATCTTGCACTTCGAGATGAACAGCCGGAAATTTTAATTGATGAGGATATCATTCGCAAAGCGCTCGTTCCAATTGAGCGTATGCTTGAAATGAGCTGACAAAAAGATTTTTTTTTGATTGATGATTTTTGCTCAGATTATACATTCGCTCGAGTATGTATTTCCCCTGAGCAGTTTTTTCTGTAACTGAATATTGTTAAATCACTATTTTATTAAACATTCTCAAATTACGCAGGAGATAATGAGGGCATCTGATTTTTTCCCCGAATCTGTAAACTGGCGTGCACTGGTTGCCAAATATCAAAAAGCAAAGACAGGCAGCAGTATATGGCAATATGTGTCAACGTTTTTTCTTTTTCTGAGCTCATGGGTTCTGATGTATCTTAGTCTGGATGTAAGTTACTGGATTACACTACTTCTGGCTATTCCGACGGCCGGATTTGTCGTGAGGTTATTTATATTTCAGCATGACTGCGGACACGGTTCATTTTTCAAAAAGCGTGAAGCAAATGACTGGGCAGGAAGAGTCTGCAGCATCTTTACCTTTACTCCTTATAAATATTGGAAACAGAGCCATAATATCCACCATGCCGGCAGCGGCAATCTGGATGAGCGCGGTATTGGTGATATATACACTATGACAGTAGAAGAGTATATGAAATCTTCCAAATGGGAGCGGTTCAAATACCGTTTATACCGTAACCCGGTTGTGCTCTTCGGAATTGTACCAACTCTTCTTTTTCTGGTTCTGTACCGTTTTCCGATCGCGCGGTCCAAATCACTTGCGCCTACCTATCCGAGTATATACTGGCTAAATCTATTCATTCTGATTTTTTACGGAACACTTGGATATTTTGTCGGGTATCTTAACCTGCTCCTGATCCAGCTTCCGATTACCATGATTGCATCAACCTCAGGCATCTGGCTTTTTTATGTGCAGCATCAGTTTGAAGATGCTTACTGGTCAAAGGATGAATCGTGGGATTTCTCCCTTGCAGGTATAAAGGGGAGTTCTTATTTCCGACTGCCGAAGGTTTTGCAGTGGTTCACCGGTAATATCGGATTTCACCATATACATCATCTCAGCCCTAAGATTCCGAATTATCTGCTTGAGAAATGCCATAAGGAAAATCCATTCTTCCAGAATGCATATATGATTACGCTTAAAACAAGTTTTAAGAGCATGATGCTTACCCTTTGGGATGAGAAGGAGAAAAAACTGGTGAGTTTCAGGAACATCCGATCCATTATGAGGGGTGACAGACATTTCGCGTAGATAAGATTGTTTAAAATTACAAAGGCGGCAGAACAATAATGATCTGCCGCCATTTTTGTTTTAAATATCTCCTCCCGACTCCAGCGGAGTCGCAAATTGGTAGGGATGCGCTGTAAATACACGCCGCGGCGTGTATCTACGGAGCTATATATACCTAAAATTGTTGAAGCCCCAAGTATCCGCATCCCGACTCCAGCGGAGTCGCAAGTTGGTAGAGCTGCCCTGTAAATACACGCCGCGCCGAGTATCTACGGAGCTATATAAACTTATAAATTTGTTGAAATCCCAAACCTGTGTAATGCGCCGATTTCTCCGAATGAAGAATAGGCGTAACTGACATGATATTCCTGCACATTAAAGCCGAGACCGACATTAAAGCCGGCAAGTCCGGCAAATGAACCGACTTTTAACTCACGGCGCTTTTCTGCATCAAATCCAACACGCAGTTTAACCACTTTGCTCAGGGTGAACTCTCCGCCAAATGTGAAGGACTTAAACCTTTCCAGAAATGAATCCTGTTCCTCATTGAGTTTTCTGAAATCAACAAATAATCTGAGAGGCAGGTACTGAAGCCGCTTTGATATACCTACTGCCATTTCAAACGGAAGGTTTTCCTTTGTCTCAATATATGAGCTTAACTGTGTGCCGAAGTTTCTGAAGGCAACAGCAAATACCCAGTTTTCTTCAGGGATGAGATATTGTAAGCCGAGATCCCCCGCAAGCGCTGTTGAGGAGTAATCAGCAATACCACTGTAGATGAATTTCAGATTCACCCCATAACGGAAGTTTTTATCAATCTCATTGGCGTATCCGGTAACGAGCATTATATCAGATGCGCCATATTCTGAGAACTGATTGCCATACTCATCTGCTTCGGTGAAGGTGCCAAAATTCGCATATTTCACGCCTGCTGAGAGCCGTCCGAAATCCTTCAATTCATAAGAACCAGAGAGAGAGGCAAAGTTAAAATCTAACACATGCTTGAGGTACGAAAATGATACCGGGGTTCCTTCCATTCCGTAAAGCCCTGCCGGATTGGAAAAAATGATATCCGGGTCATCGTTGGCAGCAATGAAACTACCCGCCAGAGCGCCGGAACGGGGACTCATATCCAGATTAAGAAACTCAAATACTCCCTGTGCCGGAACCTGTGCCGTGAGCAGGGTAAATAGTGCTATAAAAGAGATTTTTTTCATATTGTCCTGAATTATCACCGCATATTTATTGATAATGGGGGAAATAGACAAGTGAAAACTGGATGCTTATTTTTGGGGGATTCGCGCAAACACGCAGAGACGCCAAGAAAAACAAAGAGAAGAAAAACTTCCGGCGGTTTTTTGGCCAGAGCACCCCCTAATCGGAAATTTCTTATATTTTGGGACATCATCAAATACGGTTTAGTCCATGAAAAAATTAGTTCTGTTTTTAGTAATTATCCCTTTTCTTCAGATATTTCCCCAGCCAGCTAAAAATCCGGTTCGGGATACACCCGCTGATACTCGCCTGGAATCTTTCGGCAAACGGTCAGGCATGCAGGAAAAGTCTCTTTTCAAAAATCTTAAGGCAGTCTCCATCGGGCCGACCATAATGAGTGCCAGGATTGTGGATGTGGATGTGAACCCGGCTAACCCGGCAGAGTTTTATGTGGCTTATGCATCCGGCGGGTTATGGAGAACCAGCAACAACGGAACTACCTTCAGCCCGGTATTTGAAGAACAGCCGGCTATGATTATAGGGGATATTGTGGTGAACTGGAAAAACCACACCATCTATGTGGGCACAGGTGAAAAAAATTCCAGCCGCTCCTCCTATAGCGGGCCAGGGATTTTTATGAGCCGGGATACCGGCCGCACCTGGCAGAACCTGGGTTTGGAAGAAACCCACCGGACGGGAAGAATCATTATAGACCATCAGAATCCGGATATGCTTTATGTGGCAGCTCTCGGACATCTCTATTCACCGAACAAAGAGCGCGGTGTATATAAATCATCCGATAACGGGAAATCCTGGAAGCAGAGTCTGGCAATAGATGAAAACACCGGCGCAATTGATGTGATACAACATCCACGGAAACCGGAAGTGCTGTATGCAGCGATGTGGTACCGCACACGGCGGGCGTGGGATTTTGAGGAATCAGGAAAAACTTCCGGTATATATAAGAGCACTGACCGTGGAGAAAGCTGGACAAAAATTTCCGGCGGCAGCAGCGGTTTTCCGGATGGAGAAGGAGTCGGGCGAATCGGCTTCAGTATTTCAGAAGCTCAACCGGATTGGATTTTTGCTGTGGTTGACAATCAGGAAAGAAGAAGTGAAACCAAACCACTCCCTCTTTCTCTGACTAAGGATATGCTCAGGACGATGAACTCTGCTGTTTTTCTTTCACTCTCGGATGATGATATCAATTCGTATCTGGATTATTACGGCTTCCCTGAGAAGTATGGGGCAAAAGAAATTAAGAAGGATGTTAAGCAAGATAAGCTGAAACCATTCCATCTTGTGAACTTTCTTGAGGATGGCAACAGTCAGCTTTTTGATACTCCGGTTAAGGGTGCGGAAATATATATGAGCCGGGATGAAGGGAAAACCTGGACAAAAACTCATGCTAAACCGATTGATGATTTTGTCTATTCTTACGGATACTATTTTGGCGAGGTGAATGCAGCTCCTTCAAATCCGGATATTTTGTATGTGCTGGGTGTTCCGCTTATTAAATCAACAGACGGGGGAAAAACTTTCAGCTCTGTGCAGAGAGAAAATGCGCATGTTGATCATCACATTCTATGGATCAATCCTCAAAATGCGGAGCATCTTATAAACGGAAATGACGGCGGACTGAATATCTCTTATGACGGTGGAAAGAACTGGATAAAATGCAATACTCCTGCGGTAGGACAATTTTATACCGTTGCGGTTGATAATGCAGAACCGTATAATGTTTACGGGGGTTTGCAGGATAATGGCGTCTGGTACGGACCTTCAACCTATAAAGCTGATGTAAGCTGGCATCAGGATGGGCATTATCCCTATACAGAATTGATGGGAGGTGACGGAATGGAAATCCAGATTGATCCAAGAGATAATGTTACTATATATACGGGATTTCAGTTTGGGAATTATTTCCGTATTAATCGCGAGACAAAAAAACAAAAATATATATCACCGGTTCATGCGCTTGGCGAGCGTCCTTACCGGTTTAACTGGAAAACACCAATCCGGCTATCATCGCATAATCCCGATATTCTCTATATGGGAGGTGAAAAACTTTTCCGATCGATGGATAAAGGAGAAAACTGGACTGCAATCTCCGGAGACCTGACCACCGGAGGAAGAAAAGGGGATGTGCCATTTTCTACTATAACCGCTTTTGATGAATCCCGGTTTGCATTCGGTACTATTTACGCCGGTACTGATGACGGTCTTCTGCATGTAACAAAAGATGGCGGTAGTACCTGGAAGCGTATTGGTGAGAAACTACCGAAAGACTATTGGGTTTCTTCGCTAATTGCTTCGCGGCACAGTAAAACCAGAGTTTACGTTGCACTGAATGGCTACAGATGGGATAACTTTGAACCCCATCTGTATGTATCCGATGATTTTGGCGTCAGTTGGAGCCGGCTCGGGAGTAATTTACCGGCAGAAGCGATTAACGCTGTTCTTGAAGACCCCATTAATAGGGATATCCTTTATATCGGGACGGGACATTCACTGTATATATCTCTTGATCAGGGGAAAACGTTCTTTCCGTTCGGGAAATCTCTGCCGGCTGCTCCGGTTCATGCCCTTGCAATTCAGGAGCGGGAGAAAGACCTGATAGCGGCAACACACGGAAGGTCATTGTATAAAATTTCTCTGAATGAAATTCAGCTTCTCACGGACACGCTTCTTACAAAACAGCTTCATCTATTTAAAAATGAATTCAGTATCCGTTATGACAAAAACTGGGGTAACAAAACCTACGCATGGGGTGAATTCAGAACCCCGATGATTGAGATTCCATTTTTCGTGAAGGAATCAGGCGAAGTGACCATCACCGTTTCAACACTGGAAGATAAAACTCTCTTCCAAAAGGCAGTTGAAGCTGATCAAGGATTAAACTATTTCCGTTATTCTCTGGAAATCACCTCTGAAGGAAGTGATTTGCTTAATGAGAAGCTCAAAGAAAAATCATTGCGTTCTGAAAAGAAAGAGAACGGAAATTATTATATTTTACCCGGTCAATATGTTTTGAGCATCAGTGCGGGTGATTCAGTGCTGGAAGCAGATATTACCATTACTGAACAGAAAAGCAAGAGAAAATGAGATTACAATTGAGATTGGTGATACTTCTTCGAGGAGTGAATTTGAGTTAGTCGTAACTGTCCATTTTATTATTGTTTCTATTGGATATGCATTGCAAGTTTGAATTGTCCGGAATAATGGCAGAGCATTGCAAACAGATAATTCTTATCAGGCAACTAAAAAAGTTCCGGTCTTTTTAAGCCGGAGCTTTTTTATTTGTAGTCAGGCGGGGCACTTTTGTTGAATTGATATTATGAATTTGACTAACACCCTTGCAAAGTTTAGCGCTGTGATATTTATGCAGAATTATAAATGCACTATTCACCATTATCAATCAGTAAATAGCTGATTCCGGCAGTTCATTCCATGCAAGTATTGCTTCCGGGAAAGGTTCTATTACTGTAGGCATTGCACCTTGCAGATAGGAGATGAGAACTCCGTAGTTCACGAGCGGAGTGCCGGTGAGTGCAGTGATTCTAAGTCTGTTGTGCATTGATTTTTGCGTGAGCATACATGCTCCGCAATGAACAATAAGTTTATATTGTCCGACTTCATCGGGGAAGTCATTTCCGCGTAAAAATTCAAATTCCAGGTTCTTTTTTGTGAAATTTGTAAGCCATCGGGGAATCTTTACTCTGCCAATATCATCTGCCCCTTCATGATGAGTGCAGGCCTCCGCGATGAGAATTTTATCATTGTCTTTCAGTTCTGGTATTGCTTTCAAACCCTCAACCATAACTGCTAAATCTCCTTTAAACCGAGCGCTCAGAATGGAAAAGGTGGTTAATTGTGTTCCTTTCGGAACATCAGGCAGCACCCTCATAACTGCCTGTGAGTCGGTTATAATAAGCTTTGGCGATTCATTCAACCTGCTTATAATTGAACGTAGTTCTTTGTCTTTGCAGACTATTACTACAGCATCGCCGTCTAAAGATTCCCTTATTGCATAAACTTGCGGCTTAATTAAACGGCCTTTAGGAGCGCCAAGATCAATAGGGACTACCATAATCACTATATCGCCCCGTTTTAACATACCCCCCAGAAGAGTATCCGCGGATTCTGCCGGAAGATTGGCACCGATGAAATGTACCAGTGCGTTTTTGTCACCATTCTGATTATTGAATGATATATAACTGATTTGATTCTCTATAAAAGGTTTTGTGCTTCCGGGTTGAAGGGGTAGGTCAGCTTTATTCAGAATACCAATGCAGGGGGTATTGCTTTGCTTTATCAATTTAAGATTTGAAAGATCTTTTTCAGAAAACTCTGCTGAACCGTCTATGATATATACAATCAGGTCTGCCTGCCATAAAATTTTCTGCGCGGATGAAACCCGCAGCCGGCCTACAGTTCCGTCATCATCAAGCCCTGCAGTATCGGTTAGTATGACTGGACCATAAGGGATTAGTTCCATAGCTTTTCGGACGGGATCAGTTGTAGTGCCGGCAACCGGACTAACTATACTTACTTCCTGATCAGCAACCGCATTCATTACCGATGACTTACCTGCATTACGGAGTCCGGCAAAAACTATTATTTTTCTTTCAGAAAGTGCTACTGTCTGCATCTGCTATTATCCTTTTTCCTTCAAATATTTCTGAAACTCCGTCTCAGAAATTCCGGTTTCATTTATAAAAACTTCCTTAAACGGCTGACCACTGCTCAGACATTCTTTCACCACTTTCGTTACACGTTCATAGCCAAAATCTTTTATGAATGTAACTGCATCTGCATACGATTGTTCAAGCAGTTCAGCGCATCGTTCCCGATCCGGTTGTATATCATTAATGCAGTTTTGAGAGAAAACCTCAGCAACTTGCGTCAGCCAGGTTTGTGATTTAAGAAAATAATGAGCAATAGCAGGATAATACTGATTTAATTCCAAATTCCCCTCGGAGGCAAGATTGGATATGATTTGATCGTGTGCCTTAATTGCTTCCGCAATTTGGATAATGTGTTCAGGAATAACCGGATTAACTTTCCCCGGCATTATCGTTGAGCCCGCCTGACGTTCAGGTAAGCGAATTTCTCCTAATCCGCCGTTAGGTCCTGAAGATAAAAGCCGAAGATCGTTTGCGATTTTTTTGAGGTTGCAGGCGGCGGTTTTAAGAATGGAATGGGCTTCAATAATCCCATCCAGATTCTGCGTTGCCTCGAAGGTGTCCTCTGCTTTGGCTAAAGGCAATCCCGTTAAAGCTGCAAATTCGATGGTGACCAACTGCCGGTACTTTAGAGGAGCCCCTGCACCGGTTCCCACCATAGTACCCCCTAAATTAACTGCTTTAAGCCGCTCTTCAGCATTGTAAAATCTCCATCGGTCCCTGCCAATCGCCTGAGCGAAAGCGCCAAATTCGAGGCCAAGTGTAACCGGAACTGCATCCTGAAGTTGTGTTCTTCCTAATTTTCTGATTCCTGAAAATTCCTGCTCTTTTTCCTGCAAAGTTTTTTGTAAAGCTGCAAAAGATGTCTGCAATTTCTTGAACAGGGTAAGAGCAGCAGCCCTGAATGCGCTCGGGAAGGTATCATTGGTTGATTGATGTAAATTCACGTGATCCAGCGGATGAATATGCCCCACACCGCCGGAATTTTCGTAAGTGATGAAGTTTGCAAGATTTGCAATAGCTTCATTCATGTTTTGATTCAGTGAGGTGCCTGCCCCTCCTTGCAGTGCATCCACGGGAAAAATTTCAGTAATCACCTGATGAAACTGATTTTCCTCTTTTTGAAAGAGATACAGCAGCTCTCTGATCGCCAGATTGATGACTTCAAATTGAGGTTTTGAAATGTAGCCCAGCCGGTGATTAACTTCCAGAGATGCCTCTTTCTGAAGAAGATAACATCTCAGCATTTCGGGGTTTATCCATTCACCGGAGCGGATAAAATTAGCCGCCGCCAACCGGGTTTGTTCACCGGGAAGCTGATCTTTATATTTCAAAACACTGTAATTCTGCACAACTGTTCCAATTTTAATGATTTCAGGGCAATAAGCATACCAAATGACGGGCTTGAAATGACCCCAGTTCTCAATTTTGAAAATGTATTCTATCTCAAATTTGTGAAGAGGGGAAGAGATTCTCATTTCCAGAAATGAGTGATGGCAGTACACCCCCTAATTCAATGAAAAACATGGCATATAAGTTGCTCAACTGATTAAAAAAGCTCAAAGGGCAACATCATGGAATTTATCAATGAACTCCACATTAACAGTCTCATAGGAGATTCTGCGCTTCATAGTCCGGCTTTGCAGTCTGAAATTCTGGATAAGGCAAAAGAGGCAAAAGGAATTACACTCCGCGAAGCAGCCGCACTTTTAAATATTAACACCCCGGAACTTTACGATCGCCTTTTCTCTGAAGCCAAAGAAGTGAAAGAGAGAATATATGGCAACCGGTTAGTGATGTTCGCTCCCTTGTATTTGACGAATGCCTGTGTTAATAACTGCCTTTATTGCGCTTTCAGAACAGGTAATAAAGAGCTCGTCAGAAGATCACTTTCGATTGAGGAAATAAGAAATGAAACTGAAATACTTGTCGCGCAGGGTCATAAACGCCTGCTTTTAGTCTGCGGTGAGCATCCAAAACTTGCCTCTCTTGATTTTGTTGGGAAAGCCATCGAACAGGTTTATGCAGTAGATCAGAACGGTAATAATATCCGCCGTGTGAACATTAACATCGCGCCTCTTTCATTGGATGAGTTTAAGATATTAAAAAGTTTTGGGATTGGAACGTATCAGATATTCCAGGAGACATATCATTTTGACACGTACATAAAAATGCACCTTGCAGGTCCAAAGCGTGATTTTGCATGGCGTTTATTTGCGCCTGAAAGAGCTATCATGGCCGGCATTGATGATGTTGGCATTGGCGCGCTTTTTGGTCTCACCGATTTCCGCTTTGAAACACTTGCACTGCTTTCACACGCATTTGAGCTTGACACTAAATATGGCATCGGTCCACACACCATTTCAATTCCGCGTCTTGAACCGGCGCTAAACGCCCCGGCCGCGCTGCAGCCCCCTCATGCAGTTGATGATATCAGCTTTAAAAAATTGATTGCAGTGATCAGACTTGCTGTTCCTTACACAGGGATGATACTTTCAACCCGTGAAAGAGCTGAACTGAGAAGAGATTTATTTAGTGTCGGTATATCACAAATTAGCGCAGGAAGCAGAACTTCACCGGGCAGTTATAAAGATGCAAAAGAGTCAGAAGGTGATGTTGAATCAGAACAGTTTCAGCTCGGTGACCACAGATCGTTGGATGAAGTGGTAGCCGATATATGCGGACTGGGATATATGCCCAGCTTCTGTACAGCATGCTACCGTAGCGAAAGAACCGGTGACCGTTTTATGGAACTTGCAAAGAGTGGTGACATCGGAAAGATTTGCGTCCCAAATGCTCTTGCTACGTTTAAGGAATATCTGAATGAATACGGAACTGAGGACAGTCGCGAAAAAGGGCTGAAGATGATTGAAGAAACAATTTCTAAATCTTCAAAGCCCGTGCAGAATAAAGTCCGCCGTATGATTGATCGGGTTGATGAGGGGGAAAAGGATGTGTTCTTCTAAGGTATATATATTATGAAGAACCAGGATTACAGCCCCGATGATATTAGAAACTGGATTGATGATGACTCGCCAATTCCGTCTGAGGATTTATTTGAGACTGCGCGTCAGGTAAGAAAACAGTATTGCGGAGATGTTGTATATCTTCGGGGGCTGATTGAGATTTCAAATCATTGTTCATGCCACTGCCTTTACTGTGGATTGAGACACTCAAACGAACACCTCAGCAGATATATTATGAGCCCGCAGGAAATTTCAGATGCTGCCAGATTAGTGGCTGAGTGCGGTATCAGGACGGTTGTTATGCAGTCAGGCGAAAGTCCGATGATTTCAGCCGAATTAATTGAAGATTCTGTTTTTGCAATAAAAGAGATGGGGGATATAGCAGTAACACTTAGTCTGGGTGAGCGTAGTTTTTCTGACTATGACCGCTGGTTTAAAGCCGGTGCTGATAGATATTTGCTTAAACATGAAACAGCAAATGAAATTCTCTACAAAAAACTTCATCCCGGAGCTTCACTTCAGGAACGGCTTGAACATTTGCGATATTTAAAATCAGCCGGGTATCAGACCGGTACCGGCAATATCATTGGTATCCCCGGACAGAAAACGGATGATTTAATTGATGATATACTCC
Source organism: Ignavibacteriales bacterium (assembly GCA_045863035.1). Taxonomy (GTDB): domain Bacteria; phylum Bacteroidota; class Ignavibacteria; order Ignavibacteriales; family Ignavibacteriaceae; genus H2-BAC3. The sequence continues at coordinate 16,492 of BTUV01000005.1, forward strand.
TCTGCGAAGAGCTGGATGCAGATATGATATCAATTTCACCTTTCATGCCGTCGGGCAATACGCCATTCGCCAAAGTTCAGCCGGCAGACGCTGACCTTACGCTCAGAGTAATTGCAGCAGCGAGGATATATCTCCGCACTGTTCACATGCCTTCAACCACCGCGCTGGCCACACTTCTCCCCGATGGAAGAGAAGCCGGTTTAAGAGCAGGAGCAAATGTTATTATGCCCTCTTTTACACCTCTTCAGTATAAGACCGAATACCTTATTTATGATAACAAAATCTGTCTTAATGAAGAAGCCAGACGCTGCCTGACATCTTTAAATCTGACACTTGGTACGCTTGGTTATTCAGTAAGTGGTGAGCGCGGTGACTCCCCCAAGCTGATAGTTCAGTAATTTTAGAATACTTTTATTTTTCATCTCTTTTTCCCATCTTTCGGCTTTAATCAAGGAGCTTTTTTTATTACTTTATTATCTGCTGAAATCATAATCATCCTCGTTTTAGTTTTACTCTTAGTGATTATTCACCTAAGAGCGAGCTATTTATATAAGCAATCAGAGAAATATCTGCGGGCATTTCAGAGAGATTGGCGGACACATCAGTTTGTTGAGTCAGCCACTGAATTTTACGTCCCTGAAAGGAAATTCGCCAGAGGAGTTCTGTTGATACATGGTTTTAGCGCATCTCCTGATGAGTTTCGTGCACTAAAGCAGGCGCTCCAAAAAGAGGGGATTCCCTATCTTTCCCCCCGACTGACCGGATTTGGATTAAAAACCCCTCTGCGTTTAAAGGATGTTGAACCAGAGGACTGGCTGAATGATGCTATAAACGCTTACCGTCAGCTTTCCGCGGTTTGCAGGGAAGTGGATGTAGTAGCCCATTCGATGGGTTCGATGATCGCACTTCTCCTGACTACTGCTGCTGATATCAGAAAAGTCCTCATTACCGCACCCTATCTGATGCCGAAGAAGAAACACCAGAAATATGTGAATATTTTAAATATACCGGTGATGTATCATATTTTCAGGTTGTTTAAACCTGTCGTGGTAAAGTCGTTACCTGAGGAATCGGGCAAACGGCTGGTATATCATACTGTCCCTGTTCAGGCAATCGCAGCGTTATGGAAACTCTCGGGAATTTTGACGAAAAGTGAGTTCAGGATCGATTCCTTAAATGTTTTTTTCGGGGGCAAGGATTCTACCATAGAGGAGGATGCAGCGCGGCAGTTCCTTGAGTCAAAGTTTTTGAATCCGGTCTATCATTATTACAGGGAAAGTGGTCACAACATCCTTGAGGATAAAGAATCTGAGGAAGTCGTAAAGGTGATTGTGGGACAAATCCGGAGCTAAGGGAGATACTTTAGCTGCTTGATTCGACTTTCACCGATTTACTCTAACCAAAGTTGATTTAGCGCCAAACCACTCATAAGCCGGGAATTATGCTGATTTTTACCAAAATCGCCACTTTTGCCCAAGCTCACCTGTTTTCCCGCTAAATTCCCTTCACTTACCTCAAAAAAATTATAAAATTTAATCCCTTCCTGCGGAACTTATCAGCCGAATGAACCGTTTATCCTAAATATGAACAGTTAGCCACAATTTGACTTTTTGTTCTATTAACGAATTATTAGTTTTGCAACTGACTAAAAGGTCATTATTTTATGGATGAACATTTAAGTAGAAAAGAAAAAGAGCGCCTCTTCAGGAGAAATGAAATCCTGACTGCCTCTGCCTTCCATTTCGCAAGGAAGGGTTTTGCCAAGACAACAATTGACGAAATCTCCGAAAGCGCGGAGTTTGGGAAGGGGACTATTTATAACTACTTCGCAAATAAGGAGGAAATTTACAAGTCTATCGTCGAGGAGATGCTTGAGGGAAATCTGGCTCTCTTGGAGGTGGCAGCCGAGGCGGCTCCCGACAACCTTGAACAATTCCTTTCCTCCTACACTACATCGCTTTATAAATTCTGTTTTTCCCGTTTAGACAGCTTCAAACTTCTGATAAAAGAATTGGCTCAGCTTGATTCCGAAAATGTTCAGATTGACAGAAGCCGTCTGAGGGAAATTATGGAAAAAATGCACACCCTCATTAGTTCTGTTTTCAAAAAGGAAATAGAGGAGGGTAAAATATCAGATTTCAACCCCGAAGAACTCACCATGTACTTCAACCATTTCATTTATCCGGCGCTTGCTGCACAAATTCACTGTCCGGTGCGGTACGGGGATCAAAGTGAACAGCCGTTACGGGTACTCCGGATTTTCCTGCGGGGTATATATAGTAATTCCAATGGAGCAACCAATTGAAAATCGTAATTCTTTTTGGACTGATGATCTTATCAGTCAGTGCGCAGGTTGTTTCGCCCAGGGACACAATAAATCTTTCACTTTCCAGGGCGATTGAACTTGCATATAAAAACAACAATGATCTGCGGATATCAAAAATAAACGCGGATATCGCTAACGAAAAGGTAGATGAAGCATGGGGGAGTGCAGTTTATCCTGATATCAGTGGATCAGTAAACTATAGAAAAGCACTTAAAAGAGGTGTGTTTAATATTGAAACGCCGTTTTTTAGCGGAACTTTTCCTGCCGGAACTGACCATACAATGACGGCAAGTGTTAATGTTGAGCAGACACTTTTTTCGGGTGCTGCTTTTATTGCCGTGCGTATTGCAAAATCTTATTCTGAAATTGCCGGCAGGTTTTATGTGTCCGCAAAAAACGAGCTGAAAGTAAAAGTTAAGGAAGCATATTATTCACATCTTCTCGCGAAGGAAGTTGTAGAACTTACAAAGCAAAATCTTGCACTTGCCGAGGATAATCTCAAAAACACACAGTCGCTTTACCGTGCCGGAATGATTTCAGAGTACGATTTAGTAAGAGCCGGTGTGCAAGTACAGAATCTTATTCCGGAAGTGCAGTCAGCCGAGCATGCACTCAGCATGAGCGAAAACCTGATCAAACTTTTAACGGGTCTTTCTTTTGAAGAGGCAGTTAGTATAAATGACTCTCTTGTTTACTCAGAGCAGGTACTGGAAGAGTTTGAAGGATACTTTGAGCGGGCGGTAAAACTCAATCCGCTCCTTACAGGGCTTGAACTCGAAACTAAAATGCGCGATGATGTGGTTACCGCAAGATTTGCACAGCACTTCCCAACCATCTCCGCCACCGGATCATGGCAGACCGAAGCGCAGGAAAACAGCGGACGATCTTTTCAGGACTGGAGATTTAATGAATCTTCCTTCATTGGTATTAATCTCCGAATACCCATTTTTAAGGGTTTTCAGACATCGGCAGTTGTTGAACAGGCCAAACTTGATCATCAGATTGCAATTGAAACATACGAAAAAACCAAAAAGCAACTGGGTAATCAATTGCTTGACTTGCTTGGCACAATAGAAAAAGACAAACAAAAGATAAGTGCGTACAGCGCGACTATAAATCAGGCAGAACTCGCTTATTCAATCGCTCAAAAGAGATTTTCGAGCGGACTGAGCACTCAGCTTGAGGTTTTGGATGCAATGGTATCACTTACCCGTTCGAAGGTGAATTACCTTACTGCATTATACGACTTCTATATCTCTAATGCAAAATTAGAGCAGTTAATAGCAAAAGAATAAGTTTTAAAAGGAAATAACAATGAAGAATTCAATGAAATTATATCTGCTTGCGCTGGTTGCGGTATCCTCGTTATTGGTTATCGGCTGCGGCGATTCAAAAGCAAACCCGGATGAAGCAAAATCAAAGGAAAAATTTGCACTGGTTAAGACACAGCAATTCAGTTATCACGATTATACGGATAATATTTCGGTGCTCGGAGTGGTAAAGGCCGCAAAAACCGCCAATATATCCGCTGAAGAAGGTGGTAAAATCGTGCGCTTTAATAAAGCTAAGGGTGACTACGTTCAGCAGGGTGATATTATTGCTGAAATAGACAATCTGCTCCTGAAAAGCAATATGGATGCAGCTAAAGCACAGTATGATCTTGCTGAAGTGAATTTTGTAAAGCAGGAAAGAGTATATAAGGAAAATGCCAGCAGTGAACTTGCATATCTGCAGGCCAAATATCAGCGTGATGCGGCAAAAGCACAATACGAACTGATTAAAGCACGGTTTGAGAAAACTTATGTCAGAGCTCCATTTTCCGGATTTATTGAAAACAAATTCAGTGAGATGGGGGAAGTGGTTGCTCCCGGACAGACTCTGGTAGTGCTTGTATATACTTCTGAAGTTAAAATCTCTGCCGGAGTGCCTGAAAATTACATTAACAGAATCAAGCAGGGGGATAAAGTGAAGGTACGTTTCAAAGATCTTGATAACAAGGAATTTGTTTCTCGTGTCAGCTTTGTCGGACGCACCATTAATACTTCAAACAGAACCTTTAACGTTGAAATTGAGCTGGCTAATACCAACAATTTAATTAAACCGGAGCTGAACGCGGAAGTTTTTATTGAGCAGGGAACATTTATTAAAACTATTACTATACCTGAAAACATCATGTTAAAGACTGATGCGGGTTATGTAGTTTACGTTGAAAGTAACGGCAGGGCAGAGCAGAGAGTTGTTGAACTCTTAGGAAGATTTGACAACAAAGCTGCCATAAAAAGCGGTCTGAACGATACAGACAATGTTATAACTGTTGGTTATCAGAACATTGTTGCCGGTGAAAAAGTAAAAGTGATGAACTGAGCAGACGGATAAAACTTTTATGAAACTAACAGATATTTCAATTGACAACAGGACGAGCGTTGCCATCCTGTCGTTCATTATAATTATTCTCGGAATTTCCGCTTATGTGGGGTTGCCGAGAGAATCAGCGCCTGATATCTCTATTCCCCTGGTTATTGTTTCTACACCATATCCGGGAGTATCTCCGGAGGATATAGAGACATTAATTTCGCAGCCGATTGAAAAAGAGATAAATGCTATCAGCGAAGTTAAATCAATAGAGTCATCCTCGTTTGAAGGTTATTCACTCGTAAGAGTTGAGTTTCAGAGTGGCTATGATATTGATGAAGCGCTCAGGAAAGTGAGAGAAAAAGTTGACAAAGCAAAGCCAAAGCTGCCGCCTGATGCTGAAGACCCGGAAGTGGTTGAAATCAATTTTTCAGAATTCCCGATTCTGGTTATAGATATATCAGGTCCGATTGGTCTGGTAAAACTGAAGGACATAGCCGAAGACCTGAAAGATGAATTCGAGAAGGTTGACGGCGTGCTTGAAGTTAAAGTCAGCGGAGGAATGGAGCGTGAGGTCAAAGTTGATGTGGATGTGCAAAAATTGCAGCATTATAATATTCGTTTTGATGATATCAACAGGGCTATTGCCGATGAAAATAAAACAATCCCCGGCGGCTCTATTGATGTAAACCAAACCAGTTTTCTTGTCAGAATTCCCGGTGAGTTTACAAAACCCTATATCATTGAAAACCTTATCGTTAAAGTTAAAGATGGAATGCCCATATATCTGAGGGATATTGCTGAAGTTACCTATTCATTTAAGGACAGGACAACGTATGCCCGGCTGAACAGCAACGATGCAGTTTCGATATCGATATCAAAGAGGGTTGGCGAAAATATCATCCGGATAGCCGAAGATATTAAAAAAATGCTCGCGGATAAGCAACAACTGCTTCCCTCGAATGTGAGGTTCAGCATTACTTCTGACCAGTCAGAGGAAATTGATCTGCAGGTAAAAGATTTGGAGAATAATATCTTCTCCGGTCTTGTTTTAGTTATTGGTGTTCTCTTTTTCTTCCTTGGATTCCGTAACGCATTATTCGTTTCGGCAGCTATTCCGTTCAGCATGCTCATATCATTTTTCGTTCTGCAGCTAATGGGCATCACCCTTAATTTCGTGGTACTATTTGCGCTGATACTTGCATTGGGAATGTTGGTTGATAATGCCGTTGTTATCATAGAGAATATATACCGCTTTCTGGAAGAGGGAAGCGATCTTGCAACCGCAGCAAAGAAAGCGACCGGTGAAGTTGCCTGGCCGGTTATTACTTCTACTCTGACTACTGTTGCTGCATTTACCCCATTGCTATTCTGGCCTGGTATTGTTGGCGATTTTATGTTCTATATACCGTCAGTGCTCATTATTACACTTATATCCTCGTTATTTGTTGCGCTGGTTATCAATCCCGTAATCGCTGCTCAGTTTATGAAACTGGAAGAAGTGAAGGAGCGAAAAGGGTTTTTAGGTAAAGTTCTTAAACCATTTCATAAATCAACTGAGTATTTTCAGAATAATCTTCTGCCTAAGACAATCAGTCTTTATGAAAGAACCCTGCGCGTAGCAGTGGGTGCGCCTCGTAATATTCACCATAAAATTAATAAGCGTAACTGGCTTGGGGTGCTTGCCTTCTTTTTGATATTTGTAGTAGAAGGAATTCTTGCGCTTTTTGCTCCAATCTGGGTTGAGCTTATAGTAACATTTCTTGCAATTGGTGTGACGGTATGGATATTCACTAATAACAAACTGAGATTTGTGTTCGCTTCGTTACTGACTCTGGTATTTCTCACCCAGGTTTATGGCGCATTGGGTCTTGGAGTAGAATTTTTTCCGACTACACAGCCGCAAAGAATTTACGTAAATGTTGAAACACCGTCAGGCACGAATATTGACGAAACCAATATCATTACAAAGGAAGTTGAAGAACGGCTCTTAGGCAGAAACTTCGGAGATGTTGAGGATATTTCTGTTGTTGTCGGTTCTTCAACAAATCCGTTTGATGCAGGAAGCTCGACACCTAATAAATCAACAACAACAATCCAGTTTGTAGATTATGGCGACCGCGATACCAGCTCGATTGAAACATCAGAAAAAATCAGGGATTTGGTTTCTGATATTCCGGGAGCTGAAATTTCTATTGTTCAGCAGGAAAATGGTCCCCCTGTTGGTAAACCGGTTAACATTGAAATAAGCGGTGATGATTTTACACGGCTCGGACAGATTTCAGAACAGATAAGGGAATATATAAAAGACGTCCCGGGTCTGGTTGATCTGAAAGATAATTTTGATGCCGGAAAACCAGAACTCCGCATAAAAGTTGACAGAGAGAAAGCCGCGCTTTACGGACTTAATACATCATTAATCGCTAATTTCATCAGAACTGCAATCAACGGTACTACTCCTTCAAAGTACCGTGTAAAAGAAGATGAATATGATATAACGGTACGTCTTCGGAAAGATCAAAGGGAGTCGGTTGATGCGCTAAAAACTCTGAAGATTATTTATAATAATGATCAGGGAAAAACCCTTAGTGTTCCGCTCATCAGTGTTGCTGATATATCAACTGATAAAGGACCGGGCGCAATCAGAAGAAAAGACCTTAAACGGGTTGTAACGATCACCGGCGAAGCACTCGAAGGAGAGAACCCGAACGATGTTCTTTTGAAAGTGAAAGAGCGCCTTGCAGACTATCAGTTACCGCAGGGCTTTACTCTTGAATTCACCGGACAGAGCAAGGAGCAGGATGAGGCGGCGGCTTTTCTGGGCAAGGCATTTCTCATCGCTATTTTGATGATCTTTCTCATTCTGGTCATCCAATTTGATTCGCTCAACCAGCCGCTGATTATCATGTCCGCGGTTATTATCTCCCTTGTTGGCGTTTTTCTTGGCTTAATTACCTTTCAGATGCCGTTCGGTATTATAATGACCGGTATCGGGGTGATAAGTTTGGCCGGAGTTGTTGTAAATAACAATATCGTGCTGATTGATTTTACTAATCAGCTCAGAAAACGGGGTAACAGCAGGGAAGAAGCTGTAATCATGGCAGGTTTGACGAGGTTCAGACCGGTAACATTAACTGCAATTACGACTATACTTGGTCTTATTCCGCTTTCTTTTGGAATCGGCTTTGATATTTATTCGTTTACCTTCTCATTTGGCAGCGAAAGTGCTGATTTCTGGAAGTCAATGGGCATTGCTGTGATTTTCGGGCTTGGATTTGCAACATTTCTGACCCTCGTTCTGGTGCCTGTTATTTATCTGGTGATTGAGGAAGTGAGAGATACTCTTCGGTACAACCTGAAGAAGCTTTTTGCCAAAAAAGTAGAATGATTCCTGAAGGGGAAACCGTTAATGGTTTCCCCTTTTTTTTTATCTTTGGATTATACTTTATATGTTTTTTGAAATGTTATCCCAGGTATGATCTTACTTGCCGCTGTGGTTTTACTCATGGCAGATTTTTTTATCTCAATAGTGGTAAAGAATCTGCTGAATGGGCTTGCCTGGAATCATTTTCCATTCTGGTACGCGGGTACATTAATTGGACTCGCTCTCAATGGTCTCATCGCCCTGTTTTTTGCCATAGTTTACTCCCGCCACGCAAAAAAAGTTAATAAGCGCCCTCATTTTATACTGTTGATTCTGCTTGCAGGCATTATTTTTCTGCTTGCCGGGTATGGACTGATGACAACCGATATTTTTGCGATGAAGAAGGTTGTCTTCTGGGACTATCAGCTTTCCTATGTACTCCCCGGTGTTTTTTTCATGCTTCATTCACTGATTTTGCTGGGCGTGCTCTCATATCTTTGGCAGATGGTCTTTAGAACGGAAACAATGTTTACACTTCGTCTGATAGCAAATGTGTTTTATGCGGCTCTGCTTCTGACCGGATTTGCTTTATACTATTGTTTTTCAGCAACGCCGCCGCTTTTTAATGAAGGGGAGATATATAAAACTGCAGTCGTACTCGGTGCAGCAGTTCAAAAGGACAACACACCGGGGGCAGCACATAAAAGACGGCTTGATTCAGCGCGGATGCTCCTTCGCCGCGGAATAATTTCCGAGATTTATCTGACCGGCTCAAACACGCCAGGTAAATTAAGTGAAGCTGAAGCCGGACAGAGTTATCTGATTTCTCGCGGGATATCGAAAGAATTAATCCGCTATGAAAAACAGACCACCTCTACTGTTGAACAAATCCGGCATATACATCGTGAACTGCTGAAAGAAATTCCTGCTGATAAAATTATCATTGTCTCAGACGGATTTCATTTACCCAGAATTCATCAGATAGCTTCATTTTTTAATCTTGACGTTCATCTTGAAGGAACTGCAGTCACTCCTACTTTAACACAGAAACTCTATCTCTCAACAAGGGAAGCCGCAGCTCTGCTGATATTCTGGCTTTTCGGCATTTAAACATTTACACAAACAATTATGATCACTATAGGTAAACACAAAAGCAATAGACGAATCGTCAGAGAAAAAGTCTTACAGGTACTGTATGCATATTATTTTAACTCTGAAGGGATAGATCACTTATTTGATACGGTTTTTGAAGATATCCCTGATGGACCTGACCGGGATTTTGGCCGCAGTCTGGTGAATAAGGTTATTATCAACTGGAAGAAATATGATCTTGAGCTTGAAAGCAACGTACAAAACTGGATTATCGAGCGAATTGCCATTCTCGATCTTATAATTATCAAAATGGGACTTGCTGAAATAAAAGAGTTCCCTGAAATACCCCCGAAGGTTACCATAAACGAATGCATTGAAATAGCCAAAGCATTCAGCACATCAGACAGCGGAAAGTTCGTTAACGGAATACTTGACAGATTTCACGGAGACCTGAAAAAGTCAGACAAACTCAATAAAAGCGGTCTTGGTAAAATAGATAAGCCGGCTAAGAGGAATCGTGGTTAAAACAACCGAGCGTTTCAGAATATTTATCTGGACACTCTTTGATTTTGCCAATACATCCTATTCGATCACGATAGTTACTTTTTTGTATGCAGTCTATTTTAAAAAAGTTGTCGCAGATAATGAACCGATAGGCGATTTATACTGGAGCATTGCTACCTCAACTGCCATGTTAGTCACTGCTTTTCTCTCACCTATTTTGGGCGCAATATCAGATCATTCAGCAGGCAAGAAGCGTTTTCTTCTTTTCTTTACACTGATCTGTGTCATTTTTACCGCGGCTCTTTTCGGGGTTGAAAAAGGGGATATATTTCTCGGTATTTTCTTTTTTGTGCTGGCAAATATAGGTTTCGAAGCGGGGCTTGTTTTTTATGATGCCTTTTTGCCTGAAATCACTTCCCCGAACAGTTATGGCAGAGTCAGCGGGTATGGTTTTGCCATGGGCTATGTTGGTTCTCTTACTACCTTGATTATTCTTTTCCCCTTTATTGAAAAAAATCTTATCAGGGAAAGTTTTCTTATTTCTGCCATGTTCTTTGCTGTATTTGCAACTCCATTGTTCATTTTTCTGCATGATAACCGTAAACCGCTCCTCAGACCGCGGAGTTATTTCAAAACCGGGTGGAACAGGGTGGTTTACACGGTAAGCCATCTCAGAAATTATAAGAATCTCTCCAGATTTTTACTTGCTTATTTCTTTTATATAGAAGGAGTAAACACGATTATTTTTTTCGCGGGTAACTACGCAAGCACGACACTACAATTTACTAACATCGAACTGATTGCATTTTTTGCTACTGTGCAGACAACTGCTATTGTGGGGTCTATCCTGCTTGGTATTGTCGCAGATTCAATCGGTCAGAAAAAAACGATATACATCAGTTTATATATATGGCTCATTACCATTGCCATGGCATTATTCACCGATACAAAAGAAGGGTTTTATATCGTGGGGCTGCTTGCGGGAACAGCAATGGGGGCAAGTCAGTCAACCAGCCGTTCTCTGATGTCAAAACTTACTCCAGAAGACAAGAGAACCGAATTTTTTGGTTTTTACTCTCTTTTTGGAAAGAGTTCTGCAATCATTGGTCCGCTTGTCTTCGGAATAATTTCTTTTATTACCCATAATCAGAAACTCTCCATCCTGTCGGTCGGAATTTTCTTTCTTATCGGCATGTACCTTCTTAAAGATGTAAGAGACAATACTCCGGCAGAAGGTTCCGAAACAGTTATTGAGTAACTTCTGCTGCCGCGGACTGTTTTACCAGGTTAACAATTTCTCCGGCTGTTGATTTACCCCCGTCTTTTGCGTACCATGCGTGCAGAATCTCTTCACGATCCTGCTTAGACATTCCGGCAGAAATGTGACCCTTCATAATCGAATAAATTGGTTCAGGTCTTGCGCCCCACTGAAACAATTCGTTTCCTTCTTCATCAAACGCTACTAATTTGGGGATACTGCGCGCGCCATTAGTCAGGTAGTTATCCATGATTTCAGGGTAGGTGTCTCTCAGAATGATTTTTACCTCGATGTTTTTTTGCAATTCCGCCAGTCTCTTAATGACCGGGACGTTTTGTGCGGTATCACCGCACCATCCTTCTGATATAATCATCCAGGTCTGATTTCCCTTTACTTCGTTAAATGCAGCAAGTGCATCAGAATCAGGTTTAAATGTTGTATAAATTCTTTTCATTCTCCTCAGGTTCAGGGGGAAGTATCCCAGTTTCTCAAGGGTAGTCTCATCCGCGTCTGCCGGAGGCGGGGTAGCGACCGTCTCCTCCATTAGCTGAATAAAATCTGCATAAGTGATTCCGGTTTTTTTAATCTTATCGAGCATGTTTTCCTGTATGATTTTCTGAATATCTGAATAGTTAGATAGAAATCCTCTGAATCAGATTCAGTATTTCGTACTTTCTGAACAGTATTTATCCATATTGTATAGTTTTTTGTACACTGTATTAAGGCAAATGCCGTTTAATTACTCGTTTTCGCACTATTTCTGTGGCACAATTCTTGGCTAATAAGAAGAAACACAACTTAAAGGATGTTGGCCATGAAAAACATAGTATTTGCACTCGTAATTCTGCTTTTTAGCGGACTTTTTGAGACCGAAGGAAGCAAACGATTTACCGTTTCTTTCGGCATATTCTATACCCAGCTCTCGCCCTATGGTCGGTGGATAGAACTGGATGATAATCTTATCGTCTGGAAACCTGCACGCAAATTCAGGGGATTTAAGCCATACCATTCAGGAAGATGGATGTGGACAAACTACGGATGGTATTGGGACTCATACGAACCATTTGGAAATGTTGTGTATCACTACGGTCGCTGGATGTATGATTACTACTACGGTTGGGTTTGGGTACCTGATTATGAATGGGCACCTGCTTGGGTTGAATGGTCTTATGATGATGACTATATCGGATGGGCTCCGATGAGACCGCTGATTTCAATAAATGTCCGTTACAACTATTACTACGACTTTGATAAGTATAGATATAGAGATTATAACTTTGTACGCTACCGTGACTTTGGTTCTCAGAGAGTTCAGGATAGAATTCTCAGAGATAATGACAATGAACGTTATTACAAAAGCGCACGGATGAGATCTGAGGTCTCACGTGATCGTGACAGAGTTGTAAATAACGGATTTGACCGTGATTTCGTACGCGCTAGAGGCGGTTCAGTAGATGATGAACGCAGAATCAATATCACCGGTCGTGACGCAAGAAATGCTGACGAGCTGGTAACTAAAGACAGGTCAGTAATCAATATCCGCACTATCGATAGAGATGAAACTAAAGTTCGAGACAGAAAAGATATAACAATAGAAAAAAGAGAATCGCGCGATGGAGAAGTTCTCAGAGATATAGATGAAATAAAAGATATTCGCGATAACGGAAGAAAAGATGCTGACAGAAAAGACGTTTCCGATTTCAGAATGAAGGAAAATGAGCAGTATCCAAAAGATACTGACCGCACTACCACCGACAGGAAAGTTACTGACCGGAAGGATGCGGATAACAGTAACAACCGGACTGTGAATCGTGAACGTAAAGAAGAATCTGAACAGAAAAGAGAAATCCGGAATAACTCAGAGAACAGGAATGACCGGAATAACAGTAACAACTCCCGTGAGAGAAACACTGTGACCGAGCGAAAGAATGAAGAGAAAAAAGAGACTATTCGGAGGGATAATACTTCCGAACGCAAAGAGGAGAAGAGGGAAGTAAACCGCCGCGATAATTCATCGGAGAAGAATGAAGTCCGCGATAAAACAACCAGAAGACGTTAGTTAAAAAAAACAAAAAAACCCGCTTGAATAAAGCGGGTTTTTTTTTGAGAATTATTTTGTTTTAAGATGGTAAACGCCATCCCAGTCTGGCGGGGGAGGATCCTGTATGAGGGATTTACAGCGCTTGATATACATAGATGAAGTATAATCATCGGGATCATGACTGAGAGCTTCTTCAAAAAAACTTATCGCCTTTTCAAAGTTCATCAGTTTATATTCCTGTAATCCTTTATTGTATGCTTCAATACATTTCACCTTTTTCTCAGGTAAAGTATTCTCAAAAAAATCAAATACCTCAAATACTTTAATCGGAACTGATTTACCTTTTACGGTGAGGAAGTCAAGTTCGCGGGTATGGAAACGGTCTTTAACCTGTTCATAAGTCGGCTCTGAGATCATGATGCTTGAGCCATATTCCTTATTCGCGCCTTCAAGACGTGAAGCAAGGTTAACGTTGTCACCCATCACGGTATAATCAAACCTCTGAATGCCTCCGACGTTTCCAACAACCATATCACCGGTGTTGATACCCATTCTTGCATGAATGAGCGGCTGCCCCTCCTGTCGCCAGCGCTCAACCATTTCTGCAATTTTGGTCTGCATATCAAGAGCACTTTTAACTGCAAGATAAGCATGATCATTTGTCGGTGTTGGAGCTCCCCAGAAAGCCATTACTGCATCACCGATATATTTGTCAAGTGTGCCTTTATTATCAAAAACAATCTGGGTCATTGCACTCAGATATTCATTCAGAAATCTGACTAACTCCTCCGGCTCCTTATTTTCAGAGAATGTGGAAAATCCGGCGATGTCACTAAAGAAGACTGAAAGTTCTCTGCGTTCACCTCCAAGCTGCAGTTTACCAGGATCGGATATAAGATCATCAACCACCGCGCCGCTCACGTACTGGCTGAACATTCCTTTAATCATGCCCTTTTGTTTTCTTTCTGAGATAAACTTATAAGCCGTGCTTCCGATATAACCCAAACCCACTGCAAGAAAACTTGTGTAAAGGGTAAAAAGGAAATTAAATTCAGCAAAAAGGTAGAAGGAAATTTCACGAAGTCCGAAGAAAATTGCAGCAACGATGATCAGGTTAAGTCCTTCAACTAACAGACCGCTGGCAAATTTAAGTTCTTTCAGCAGGTAGGAGAGGAAGAAAACACCAATGCCAAGGAACAGGGTAATAAGAACTTCAAGCCAGACCGGCTGCTTAACGATGAAATCCTGATTAAGTATATTCTGGAGTGCATTAGCGTGAATTTCAACTCCGTAAATAAGATTATCACCTTCTTTTTCTCCGCGTGCGAAGGAAATGGGGAGAATGTCTTTATCCTCAGGCATAGTTGAACCGATAAGAACGATTTTGTCCTTAAAGATGCCGCTGTATTTGAGCCCCATCGGGCTGCCAGTGGATTCGTTTATCGTTTCATCATCCCACATGTTAATCGGAAGTTCAAAGTCTATCTCATCACGGGTTAGAAACTCAGCATCATCAAGCACGTTAATAAAGTCGAAATACTGAAAAGTTCTGCTCGGTCCATAAAAGTTAAGAAGCATCGAAACATTATCATATTTCGGAACTTCGATACCTGAGTGGATGAAATGATTATCGTCTATATCTGCCAGTTTGAAATTTGATTTACCGAAATACTTGTTTAATAATGCAAAGCTGAAAGTAGGCACAAGACGTTCAGTAGTAGAAGAATACATAAAAGGGAGGTAACGGCGGACAACGCCATCATTATCACTGACAACCTGAACAATACCGATAGAAGAGTCAGCTTCAAAATACACACTTTCAAAATTTTCATTCCGGCTGGTAAGAGTGTATTCATCCCCCTCAACATTCATAACTTTCCCTGCAACAACCACATTTCCGTACTCCCTGATAACACTGAACATCGCCGAATCATTCAGGGGGTCGTACTTATCAGGGCTGGACATCACAATGTCTATTCCTACCGCCTTTGCGCCGGCTTCATTAAGGTTTTTAATAACCTTAGCGAAAGTACTGCGCGGCCAGGGCCATGCTTCCGGTATGTTGTTATAGGTGTTCTGGGTTATCTCAAGGATAATAATATCTGAAGAATCTTTGATGGGTACAATACCCCTCTTTAAGAAACGTTCATCTATATGTTTTTGTTCGAGTTTTGTTAGAGGGTCTAATTTGAGGAAACTGACCTGGGTCAGCAGTACAACAAGTACTGCTAACCCAAGACTAATAAGAAACCGGGTGAGAAAATCACCTTTATCTTTTTTTTTGCTCATGAAGCTTAGTACAGATTATATCTGATCATAATGCCGGATATGAAATCATTCGGAACTGAGATGCTGTTCTGTGATGAGTTCACGATATATCTGATCTGCGCCTGTGCATAAAGATAGTTAGTGAAGTAATAGGTGCCGAACAGATCCAGAGCGGTTCTTTCAAAATCACCAAAGCTCGGATTGATTGAACCGGTCAGCAGCAGTTTATTATCGAGCATGTAATAACGTCCGCCAAGCGTGAGTGTTACATAACCCAGTTCAGATGCCTGAATCTTTGTGTTGTTTAAGGAGACGTTCAGGTTAGATACTAATACCTGAGTCCAGTTTGTATTGGATGAAAGATTGATAGAACTGTTATCAACATCAAAATCGCTTATTGATTTATCGTCACGGACAGAAAGGTTATACCCGAGTGAAACCTGTGTACGGTACTGCCAGCGGAAATCGTATGAAAACTGGGTACTGATTCTGTTCGTTATATCATTGATCACGATGTTAGGATCAGTTGCATCATTGGTGTTTTCATTCTGAGTGTATGAAACAAGAATACTTGGGAAATCAAATCTCGGGAAATAGGAGACTGATGTAGTAAGTGTGTTAAATGTTGTGGTTGCAAACTTCGTTTTTTGAAGGTTATCATTCAGACTTTCAAAGCCGACAGCCAGAAACAGCGTATTATCAAGCAGACGCAGGCGGTCGTTTATATTAATTCCGGCCACGTCTGTTCTTACGAAAGTATTACCAAATGACTGGAAGTCATTGCCGCGATAAACATACTGCCCTCTGAAATAGTTATCAAAGTAGTTCAAAGAGAGTGTGGCTTCCGCTGCATAATTCGGCAGTTCCTCAATATTAAGTGGTTCTATATATTGATTGAAGGTGATAAAACTTCCGATAATATTCTTTAAGTCCTTGATTGTTTTTGGGTCTTGCGAAAATGATTTGCCCGGACCAAAAAGTGTATCAATCTGGCTATCGGTCAACTCACCATTTGATATATCAGAATTCCGGATGCTGAGTGCAACCTGTGCATTAAAGAGAAATCTCTGTTCATCAAATGCAAGGGTGAGGTCAGTTCCTGTCACCACGTTTTCCTGCGGAATTCCGCCGAATGCAATGTCTTTGAAATCATCTTTTGAATGAAGATAAGATAAACCCCACTGGAAATTCTCACCGCTGCCAAATGAGGGTCTTATTGCCAAAACCGTCCTGGTATTTGAACCGAATGTAACGCTTGCATTCCGGTATCCTGCGTTATACTCAGAGGCATATTTTATCGAATCAAGTGCAATAATATCGGAGCGGCCGAAAGGAGAGTTAGCGGCTGTATATAAGGTGTCAATTTTCCCCTGAATACCGCGGTTAATCTCACCGAATGATGCCTGGAGATTAAAATAACCTGTTTCAATAATACCGTTGAATCCTCTTACGCGCTTTCCTGTCATAATGAGAGAGGGGAAGCGCGGGGTAGCATCGCCGGCTGAAAGTTTCATCCAGCTTCCTGCCCGTAATTCAGCGAAGTATCGGTTATAGGGCTGCTTGGTTTCTGATTCCTCTGAGGTTACATAAGCATTTGCATTAAGTTCAAACATTTTGTATTTGGATTCATAGTTTACCCGAAGGTTGTTATACCAGGTTGATTTACCCTGAACATCCTCAGAACGTGATTCTGCCGAAACGTCACCACGGAACTCGTAACGGTCTCTTCTCTCTTCAGCCAGGGATTCAGAGATTAGCTGGTAATCAGTGACGACTGAGTGGTACAGATTGCCGGAATTATCATAAATCTCAACTTTGATGGTAGTTGTGCCTTCATCCATTTTGAGGTCAGGATTTTCACCTGTGATCATGATAAGGTCATCAGCGAAGAGGGCAAGTGAGGTTACATCCTGATCTCCGATAAAAATTTTTGTTTTTGAACGGTCGATCTTATCAGATGCTCTCAGGAGCGATATAGAAATAAAAAATTCTGATCGAGGCACAGAAGTGTTCTTTTCTGGGGAGAGGATGATTACCTCTGAGTCTTTAGCTGAACGGGCTGAAACTGCCAGTTGAAGCGGTGGTTCTGATACATTTACCTGAACCGGGTAGTAAGCAGAGCTGCCATCTTCCAGATTCACACCGATATAGTACTCCAGATAGGGGACTCTGACATCTTCAGCCGAAATTGTGTATTCGGCGAGATTGCCTCGTTTATCCATTTCTGCCTCAGTGAACTGAATTTCACCGTAAGGTTTGTAGAACAGGAAAACAGCATTGACGTTATCCGCTTTTATGAGTTCTACCTCAAAGCGCAGGACATCCCCCTCGACTGCTGCGCCTGTTTTAACCTCAGCAATGTAGGGGCTGAGCTGGGCAACCGCTGAACCGGTTAGAGTCAGAAAAACAAGAATTAAAGAAAATCTGGTTAAACTGGTATAAAGAGACATAAGAGTTCTCCGGATTGGGTAGTTTTGTTTAAACAATTGAATTCTTAGTGATTAACAACAGCAATTTACGAATAATTTAAAAAAAACAACCCTTAGCTTTCACTAAGGGTTGCGGTTTTCTAATTAATTCCGATTAATAATCGCCGATATATTCAATGATGATATCACCGATATTTGTCTTAATAATCAGCTTTTTGGTCTGCGGTGTAGTGCTGGTGTTATTATTGTTATTCAGGGAATTCTGAACATTAGGGTTGTTGCTGACCGGCTGGATACTGATGTTCCCATCATTACCAACGGTTACAAAGAAACCGCTTGTAACGGTCCCTTGCCCTTTATTGCCCTGAGTTGCCTCTACAGTGGCAGAACCGGAACTAAGACCAAAAGTGGTGTTTCCGTCTCCATCCACATCAATAATACCGTCCGTACCGCGAATCGATGCCACCATGGTCGGGGTTGTGAATTTGAACTCCTCATTACCCTGTCTTTTCACTTCAAAACCAACCTTGCCTTTGTCAACGTAGGTGTTTTTTGAGATTTCCTTGTTGTTTTTATCAGCATAGATTTTGAGGTTAGAGTTTTCGCGCACTCTCAGGATCGAGTTGTCGGTGAATTTAATGAGCGCCAGTGACTGACTGCCGGTCTTAATCTCATCGTTTGTGCTCAGTGCAGCGCCTATTTTTACCGATGACCAGTCAGCTTCAGCTTTTTTAAGGGTTACATCTTTAACCACTTTCATCATAATTGCAACCGGACTATCAGCCGGTGGATTTTCGCCGCCACCTGCTAAAACAGTTACGCTAAAAAGAGCTGCAAAAAGAATTGTTGATAATTTCTTCATTTTATCATCTCCTCTTAGTTATTGTTTGAATTTGTAATAATTTGCACATTCATGACATTTTGCGGGTTTGCCTGAAGCGCCTGTAAAATAGCCGTAACTTGTGCCTGTGTCATCATGGTTCCATCTGCATTTCTAAATCCATTGATAGAAATGTTTTGTCCCTGCATCAGGTTATTAATCTGAGAAACCAGAGCGGGCGGAAGCGCACTCAAGATAGTGGTCAGGGCTGAGTTCTGTATCTGAACCTGGATATTGTTCTGTGCGGCAAGTGAGAAACGGAGCAAATTACTCTGCAGACTGAAGCCACCGCTGGGACCGGGGACAAAAGCAGAAACGCGGACTACAATCTCATCACCGGCAGCCCATTCGCGCTCAATAATTGAACGGAGGTTGACCGTTGTTCTGTTGCCTAAGTCTCTGTTGTTAATAATAGGATTCTCACTATTCAGAATATCTTCGTCAGACTGACCTGGTGATTTTCTGTTGTTAACCTTAATATAATAGGAAGCTGCACCGGTTACCTGTGTCCAGGATACGATAACATCTGTTGGCTGTTCAACTGAACCCTGCATTGGGGCAGTGATAGTAATCGTCTGTGATGGATTGTAGAACGTCATTGAACGCTGCTGAGGGTTGGTGATACCCGGCAGACTAAGCGGCAGATTAGTCAGTGGATCCAGCACATAAAGGGTGAGCGAATAAGTACCGATTGGTTTGCCTTTGGCCAGATTCTGGTCAATAGCAGTCTGGTTAACATAATCGTCTTCGATTTTGATATCGCCGCTGCCAAACTGATTGCTCAAAATTGTACGGGAGGTAAATTCTCTGGTACGAAAATCGGCAAGTTTAACCGGTGTATTTGTATTAATATCCGTCCAATACATTTCGCCTGAAATCTTAACCTTTACACCAGGATTCATTATTACCCTGAATATCGGCTGTGTTGCTTCAAGTCCGTTTGAAACAACCAGGTTTGCAAAACTAATTGATGGAAGCGGATCAAAAACATCGAGCTGGAAAGCTGTTAGTATCGGGGTGGGCTGAGCCAGTCCGGTGCCTGTAAGCACTACAAACAGCATTATGGCAGAAAAGAACTTCTTCATTCTGGTCTCCTTGATTTAACTATTTTTATTAAACTCTCTTTTTAACTGAAGCTTTTGCCTCAAATTTCTGACTGCAAAATACACTATTGAGCCACCCTGAGTTGTGTTTTACGACAGGTGATAATAATAGTATCAATTCTTGTGCATAAAATCACATGAGCTTTAGTATTTTGACTCACTAAATTACCATCAGGTTCTTATCTTCTTCAACAAAAATAAATAATTCCTGTCAATTGATACTATGAATTTAGCGTTTATCAGCAAAATTATCCTGACAATTATTCTTCCACTCGGACTTCTGCTCTCCGGGTGTTCCGGCTCTCAGGGGGGCGGAGGGGAAGGAAGTTCTTTCGAGATCGAAAAAGCCCTCATTTTTCTTGGGAAGGGAGAGTATCAGCCCGCTGAAACTGCTCTGAAACAGGCAATCAGACTGGCCGAGAAGGAAGATAATCAGCTCAATCTTATCAGAGGATATAAATACCTCGGTAATGTCTATGCTGCCTACAACCAGCCCGATGAAGCACACCGGCTTTATGATACTGCCTCGTCAAGGGTTGAGGCATTTATCCTCCGCGCTGACGCCCGCAAGGATACTGCACTTTTTAGTTACAAAATTGAACAGGCCAATATTCTCAACAACAAAGCAATTCTGTATCAGGGGCAGTTTGAATTTGATAAGGCCATTTTCTCCCTCGAAAAAGTTCTGAGTATTGATCGGGAGTTAGGGAATAAAGAAGGGGAATACCTGACGCTGGGAAATCTTGGCAGAGCATACAGGGATGAGGCCGCGGTAGTGCAGGGGAAGGAATCAGATAAGGGAAAAAAGCAGATTATAAAGTCGATTGAACTGTTTGATCAGGCATTGGCAATCAGGTATAATGCTTCTGATCTTGCCAATAAAGCCCGCTCCCTGGAGTTGCTTGATGATAAAACCGGTGCGCTTGAAGTTTATTCTCTTGCAGTCAGCCAGTTCAGAAAAGAGGGGAATAGCCAGTGGGCATCAATAATTACCGGAAATATTGGCAAGATTCTGCTTGATCAGGCAGATGCCGAAACAGACGCGGTTAAAAAAAGGTCTCTGTATATATCAGCCAAAGATTCACTGAACTATTGTCTGCTGGGCATTGAAGCGGTCAGGGGCAATATCGGCAAGGATGCCGCACGCTCAACCTTCTTTGATGACAAAATTTTCTATTATGAAAATTTAATGCGGGCGCAATTCAAATTAGGAGAAAAAGAAGAATTATTTGTTACCATTGAGCGCGCAAAAGCCCGCTCTCTGCTTGATTTATTATATACAAAAGATTTCTCCTCATCTAAGCAGTATTCTGATGAGGTTAAACTCCTGATAAAAAAAGAAAAAGAGCTATCAAACAGCATCGGGCGCGTGCAGAATGACCCGGACAGCGCGGAAGTGATGAAGAATTACATCACATTGTACGATGAGGTAATCAGCCGGCTTTCTGAGAAAGAACCTGAATTCGCTTCCCTCAAGCAGGTTGCTCCCGCTTCTCTGGCGCGCATAAGGGAATTGCTCCCTGATTCATCCATGATGCTTGAATACTTCACCGGAAAGAATTTTTCGGCTGTTCTGCTGATTACTAAAAATGAAATAAAAACAAGAGAGCTGAATTTCGGGTCGTATTCAATTGAGGATACGATTCACTCGCTGCGGGAGTCTTTCGTTCAATTTAATACTGATGCGGGAAAGTTTAAGAGAAAGATTATGGATCAGGAGCGGGAAAAAGGAAACCGAAACTGGGTAGGCATCTGGCAGGAAGAATGGAAGAAGACCGTAACCAGTGATGATTGGCAATGGCGGCTGCTTAATCTGCATGGTCTTTTGGTGGGTAAAGAATTTGCTGACATGCTCAAAGAGGCGGGAAAAGTGTATATTGTCCCCCACGGTATTTTGCATCATTTGCCCTTTGGTGCTTTAATCACCTCACCGCTGAATCTTGACTTCAGCAAAACGAAGCACCTGGTTCGCCCAAAATTCTGGCTGGAAGAAAAATCTCTGGTTTTTCTGCCCTCGGCGAGTGTGCTTGAGTTTATTTCAAAGAAGAATTCGGATGATTTTTCAAATGCGCTAATCATTGGAAATCCGGTTTATCCCTCCCCCACCTGGGCAAAACTGCCAGGTGCTGAAGAGGAAGCAAAAACAATTTCAGAAGAATTTGCCGAAAAGACATTGTTAGTTCAGCAGGAAGCCACTGAAACCTTTGTAAAGCAGAATATCAGTGAATTTAACGTTATTCATTTTGCCACACACGGCGAGTTTGACGCAAATGCACTTGAGTCGAAGGTTTTGTTTACCGCTACCCGGGAGGATGACGGTTATCTGACAGCGCATGAAATCTTTGATCTTAACCTGAAAGCCAGTCTGGTGGTGCTGAGCGCCTGTCAGTCAGGGCAAGTAGGGGGATATATAAGAGACAGGGAGTCAGCCGGAGATGACCTGGTTGGTCTGACCCGATCTTTCCTTTTTGCCGGTGCACCAAGGATTATAGCAACACTTTGGTTCGTGGATGATAAATCAACCTCATCGGTAATGAAGAAGTTTTATGAAAACAAGCTGAGGAGCGGGCTACCGGTGCATGAGGCACTGAGGCAGGCACAGCTTGAGGTGCTTAACAGTGATGAAAACATTGACTGGGTGCATCCGTTTTACTGGGCGCCATATTTTTTGACAGGTTTGCATTAATTCCGGGAACAAAACCGGAACCGGTGATATATAATAATTAACAACAATTTTATTTATTATCATCAATTATTTCTCAAGGAGATTTCAAATGAAAAACTCAAAAATGTTCGCGATCGTTCTCACACTCGTTTTTTCACTGTTCTTTTCTTCCGGCATGATGGCACAGGAAAAAAAGCCAAAAGAAGAAAATAAAAAATCAAAGGAACAGTTAGTAGTGCCTGCTTCAACCATTGACTTTAAGGCACAGCTAAAATCAACAAACTCTTCTCTGGAATCACTCGGCAAGCTGATTGAAGACGGAAGAAAAAATGCAGAAGTAAATACACTCCTGGCAGCATCAATGATTTTGTTTCTTGAAGAGAACAGTTCAAAGATGAAAGCACAGATTACCGGATTGGATCTTCTGAAAGAAGCAACAACACTGGCTACAACACAGAAGAATACCGCGGCTCTTGGTACAGTTAAAGCATTCTGGGAAAGCCCTCTCTTCGGTAATGACAAAGACAAAGCCAAAGAAGTAGCTTCAACCATTACCAACGTTGAGCAGGAACTTGCTTCCAACCGCGGACCGGGGGCAAAGGTTGTTGATGTAAAAGTTGAAAACTATACCAACTACACGATATATGTATATGTTGACGGTACTTATAAAGGATATATTAACTCAGGTTACTACATCGTTTATAACAACGTTGGCACCGGCTGGACTGACTTCTACGCTGAAACTGATAACATCTGGAGTTCTTCACAGGGCAAGTATATCTACTACTACTGGTCGAATTCTTACAACCTTACTAACTATGACTACACTTACGAAACAGATTTCACCTGGTCAGTTTATTAAGAAATATTTACGGAACGGATCCTTCAAAAAGGATCCGTTTCTCTATTTTAAAGTAATTTTTTAATCGAGGAGTAACTCATGAACATTGCCCGGATTCACGCCTTCCTGTTCGCCTTTTTGGTGCTGTTTGCTGCTGCTGAAATTTATCCGCAGGAAGCAAAAATATTTAACCATAAAGACATGTTGGTTGATTCGGCCGTGGCGCTCCAGGATTCAGGCGTTAAAGATTACGAAGAAGGTGAATATTGGCTTGCAATACGTAAATGGATGGATTGCATTCCGGCGTATGAAAAAGCAGGTGAAAAAGGTCTTTTGGCTTCAGTTTTTTCGAATATCGGGCTTGCATACGAAAATTTGTATATACCTGTTCTTTCAGCTTACTATTTTGAACTTGCATTTAAGACCTCAATTGCCAATGAACTGACTAAAAGTGCGCATCAGTATTCCGGGTTTGTATCTGCCACGCTTATTAAGTATGAACTCTACTCCCATTCGACCAGTTACCTCGCCGAAAGAAAGAGACTTGCTGACCTTCTTGGTGAAGGATATGATAATAATATCGAGAACGCCACAATTATAGCAGACTCTGTTACATCTGCCGGGCAATGGCTTACAAAGAACTATGCCGGAGCAATGAAGAACCTCACTCCGTCTAAAACTGCTTTTCAAACCTATCTGACGGCTGCTGTCTATTCTATAAGAACCGGTAAATACAAAGATGCTGATATCTTTCTTGCAAAGGCATCAGCAATTATGCAGTATGCCGGGCAAGAGGATGTGCTGCTCTTTTCTAAAGCTGCCACAGGACTTGAGATTGCTGCCAGAATTTATGGAAACGAATTGGCACAGCCGCCTAAAAGAACAACTCAGACAGTTAAAAATGAGTTTTATATACTTAGTGTATTTTATGTTACCCCCGACTCGGCTATTGCCGAGGTTCTCGGAGGAACAGAAGATGGGCTTTTTGTCGGGTCGAAAGGTGACATAACAGGTGCTTACTTTACTGATATTGAATCACACTCTTCGTTTTATTTGGGACAGATTCGCGTTCTCAAGGCAGATAAGCATCTTTCCACCATTGGTATAAAACTGAAAGCACCGGGCAAGGAAGGGAAACTGGTTTATCCGGGTGATTTTGCCGGGCTTGAGGTATATACTATTGAGCGCTCATTCCAGAGTCTGATTGAAAAGACTGCCATGATAAACATGAGCTACCGTACTCTGGATAATGAAATACTCTATTCCAGATTTATGCTCAACCGGTATAATAATTCTGTATTAGAAAAAAGCGTGGTTGATTTACTCGTTAAGGATTTGCGTGATTCTTATGAACGGTATGCAAAGTATGTGAATGATTATCCTAATTGGAACGAGCCCTCAACCTCTGGCTACTTCAAAGGTATAAGTATGATGGATGGAATAAAAAATGCTTCTCTTGAAGGAGTTTCCGTATATCTTACTTACGTTTCGGAATATCCAGGTTCCTGGAGTGGAAAAAACTCACAGTTTGCTGTGATGTATGCAACCTGGCTGCTCAGTGACTCACCGCTTAATAAAGCACAATTGAAACAATTGATATATGATAATCTCGGTAAAATTCCTGCTGCTGATTTTATGGACCGGTTTAAGTCCAGTCTTGAGGATGAAACACTCATTGGTGAAATATCCGGAGAAATTGAAGATTCATTGAAAGTAGTGCGTGGGGTTTATCCTGTCCAGATTGCCCAGCTTTTATATCTTGATTCACTTGCTTCATTTTTACCTGCCAGCTGGGACTATATGAAAACCAATTTTGAGCTTGGTCAGGCATACCGTGATACAAAAGAATATGAAAAGTCAGGGCATCATTTCAGGAAAGCAAGATATTTATACGCAAAGGGAGACTATGTCTGGGATGCGGCGGAAACGCTTCACAATGATGCTCTTAATTATCAGGATCAGGATTTTCTGAAAGAGTCCGCTGCTATGTTTGATTCAGCTATTACTTTGAAGATGCAGGTTTCAGCCAAAGACCCTTCTGATGCACTGTATGAAACCATTGCATCTTCGCTTTGGGGAAAGGCCTGGTCCATTCGATACCTTAATGAGTATGATGAGGCAATAAAAATTTATCAGCTTGCGGTTGCTTACTATGATTCCTCATCAAGGCAGTCAGCTAAAGTTTCAAAACTTACCGTGCTTGATAACATCGGTGAGATATATGAGAAAAAAGGGGAACACAACCGTGCAATTGAACATTATTTGGGCATGATGGCGCTGATAAAAGAATTGCAGAATGAAGCTGAAGAGGGCGAAACGCTTAATGATATCGGGTATAACTATTCCCAACTTGGTGAATACCAGAAAGCCATAGAATACTATACGAAAGGATTTGAAGTTCATACCAAACGGGGAAGTTCTCAGGATGCCGGATTCTCAACCTCAAATATCGCGCAGGTTTACTGGACACTGGGTGATTTTGATAAAGCAATTGCAACGCATCATAACGCAATAAAACTCCGGGAACAGGCAAACGACCTTGCCGGCCAGGGTTATTCATGGAGTAAACTCGGCTCACTTTACAAAGAGAGTGGTGACCCCGCAAAAGGAATTGAAGCATTTGAGAAAGCAGTGAAGTTTTATGAGTTCGCTAATGATGAAAGCGGTCTTGCTGATGTATATAAGGACCTCGGAGATCTCTATCTCAAAGTAAAGGACCTTTCCAAAGCAAAAGAAAAACTGGAAAAATCGCTTGATATCAAACGTAACCTTAAAGACCCGTTCAAACTTGCAGAAGCATATTTTGATATTGCATCAGTATATTATCAGTATGTTGACTATCCCGGTGCAGAATCAAACTGGAAGAAAGCGCTTGAACTGTATGAACAAATTGGCGACTTCAGTGGCAGGGTTTATACACTTGCAAATCTCGGTCTGCTGGAATATGTTTATCACAAGCGTTTTAATGATGCGCTTAAAACCTTTAATCTGGCAGTCCGGCTCTCTGCCGAGGTAAACAATGATAATAACCTTGCTTACTGTTATCAGAGAATAAGCAATCTGTATAAGGAAAACGGCGATGTTGAACTGAGTAAAAAATATATTGATTCCTCTTACACGATTTATGTGAAACTTGGTGATCTTGCTAAAATTTCAAGCACTATGGTGGATATTGGTTATTATTTTATGAGTCGCGGTGATTTTAAGACAGCCGACTCTCTCTTCCGGGAATCGCAGAAAATTGCACTTGAGGCAAATAACAATAATCAGATTGCTATAGCCAACCAGAGTCTGGCTGATATGGCTCTCTACATCGGTGAATTTAAAAATGCACTCAGCATTCTTGAGGAAACAAAAAAAATCTATGAAAAGATTGATAACTTCTGGGGTCTTGCCTCAATCAATCTGAGTTTGGGTAATGTCTATAACCACATGGGTGAATTTGCCAAAGCGATTTATCATTATGATATAGCAGACAGTCTTTACGCGAGTAAGGATGACGACTACAGCAGGGGAACGCCAATAAATAATAAGGGAACAATCTTTTACTGGCAGGGGGATTATGCTTCCGCGCTGCCTCAGTTTTATAAGGTAAAAGAGATACTTGAGAAGTATGGCGCTAAAAATGAGTTCTATGCAATTGTTCTCTCAAATATCGGAGAGGTGCTTGCTGAACAAAAGAAATTTGACGAGGCAATAAAATATCTTTATGATGCTAAGAAAATGGCTGACGGATTCAACTTTAACTCTTTGCAGGTTACCGTTAATACCATCTTTGCAAAAATGTTTATTGCTCAGGAGAAATACAGCGATGCGCAGAAATATATAGATGATGCTTATACTCTGGTAAAAAAATCGGGTGAGAAGGATCGTCTGTCTGACGTTGCAAACATTAAGGGCAAAGTTGCTTATTACAAAAAAGATTTCAAAACTGCATTGCAATATCTGGATGAATCAGTATCAATCTCCCGCCAAATCGGCTCGACCAGATATCTCTATCAGCCGTTGTATCTTCAGGGGCTTATCTATCGCGACCAGAGCCAGGTTGACTTAGGCATTTTGCGGCTGAAAGAAGCAATTGAAGTGGTCGAAACTATCCGCGCCAAACTGACCGGCGGCGAAAATGCAGCTAAACTGTTTTCCGCGGGTGAGGAAAAAGTAAAAATTTATGAAGAGATTATTTCGCTTTATATACAAAAAAATGAAATTGACAGCGCTCTGATCTTCCTTGATAAAAGCAATAACGAAGCACTGAAACAGCAGTTCGGGAAACTTGACGTTAAGTTTAAGGATGAAAATAAAAATGAAGCTGTCAATAAAGAAAAAGACCTGAAAAGCAAGGTTAACGGCATTGAAGAAGAAATAGCAAAAGTAAAGGCAAAACCTGAATCACAGCAGAATAAAGAGTATCTTGAAAGTCTTGAGAAAAACAAAAATGTTGCGGAAAAGGAATATATTAACTTTATTACCCAGACGGTAAAAGAGTTCCCGACTCTGCAAAACTATTTTGCGAGCAATATCAATCCAAAGAGTTTCATCCGGTCAAAAAGCAAAATACCGGACGATGTGGCAGTGCTTGCCTATCTGATGGGAGAGAATCAGTTATATATCTTCGCTGCTTCACGGGATACTGTTGTTGCAAAAGTAATTCCTATTGCGAAGGAGAAAATAGAAAAATCTGTTGTAAAGCTTTACCGTTATATGAAAGATGCTCAGATAGGAAAGTCGCTGGGTGATCTTGACCCGAGTACCTTTCTGCCAAAAACGGCGGACAAAGATTTGGTGGTTGATTCAAAGCTGAAGCCCTTCCTTAGTACAACTGATGAGCTGTTTCAGACTCTGATTGAGCCGGTGTATGATATCATAAAAGAAAAGAAAAAGCTCTCGATAATTCCGTATGGCAAGCTTTATTATCTCCCTTTTGAGGCACTCTCATCTGTTGAAGGAGAACAACGTGTATTTATGAATCAGAAATATTCCATCTTTTATATCAGCACCCTTGATATTTTTACCGGGCAGCAGGATGAAGATGAAATTGATTTCAGAGTTATGGCATTCGGAAATGCTGACAATACATTGCCGAATTCTGAGATTGAAGTGAACGATCTGAAAAAGATTTTTGAATCCTCAAAAATCTATGTCCGAAAGGAAGCATCAGAGGATAAAGTAAAAAATCTCACTCCTGATTTTAACGCAATCCATTTTGCAACCCACGGTAACCTGGACTATAATAAAGTTGAAAACTCTTATCTTACCCTTGCGGCAAATGATATAGCAGGGGAGGATGGCAAACTTACCATTGAAGAGGTATGGGGTCTTTCAAATCTGAATCAGTATAATCTGGTTACACTCTCTGCCTGCCAGACGGCGGTGAGTGATGAGATTATCCAGGGGTGGATGGTAAATCCGGCAAATGCCTTCTTTGATGTCGGGGTAAAAACCGTAATCGCCTCTCTCTGGCAGGTGGATGATGAGGCAACCTCAATCCTGATGAATGCTTTTTATAAAAACCTGAAGACCATGAACAAGGTTATGGCGCTTCAGGAGGCAAAACGGGTGCTTCAGCAGAACCCGAAATTTGTCTTCCCTTACTACTGGGCATCGTTTGTGATGGTAGGGGACTACAAATAGAATTATGAATTATGAGTTATGAAGTATGAATTCTCAGCATTTTCAGGGGGTGCTTCAAATGACTGGTACCGGAACTTAAGGAGATTTGCTGAACCTTCAGGAGGGTTCTGCGGGGAGCAAATCCGTAAAAGATAGCCCAAATGAGTTATTTGGGCAGTTTTTTGCGGATTTTACTTGTTTTTATCCGGAATTCCTTAACTTTCGGGATGAAAGTTCTCAGGGTTCGGGAACTTTTAACTGCTTTGTGTGCTATAATATTCAGAAACAATTTTTTTCAATAATCATCCATATATAGGAGATACAATGTTCACAGCAAATCGTTTCGCAGCTTTCGTTCTTATGCTCGCGTTTTTATTCACCTCCGTTTCTGTCGCTCAGGACAAGAAGCCAAAGGAAGAAAACAAGAAATCCAGTGAGACTGTTTACATTCCGGCAAACACCATTGATTTCAAAGCACAGTTAAAATCATCCAACTCATCATTGGATAATCTTGGCGCAATGATCGAAAACGGCCGCAAAAAAGCAGAAGTTAACACAATCATCGCTGCTGCAATGATCCTCTTCCTCGAAGAAGGAGCAACAAAATCAAAGGCACAGATTACCGGTATGGATCTTCTTAAAGAAGCTACCGACCTGGCTACCAAACAGAAGAATGTAACCGCGCTCAAGACCCTTCAGGGCATCTGGGAAAACTCAATGCTCGGCAACGACAAAAATAAGTCAAAAGACCTTGGCGCAACAATCTCCTCAGTAGAAGCTGAACTCGCTTCAACCAGAGGTCCGGGCGCTAAAGTTGTTGACGTAAAAGTTGAAAACTTCACCAACTATACCCTCTATGTTTACATTGACGGTGTTTACCAGGGATATCTGAACTCAGGTTACTACATTGTTTATAACAACGTTGGTACCGGTTGGACAGATTTCTACGCTGAAACAGACAACATCTGGAGCAGCTCACAGGGTAAGTATATCTACTACTACTGGTCAAACTCATACAACCTGACCAGCTACGATTATACCTACGAAACCGACTTCACCTGGTCAGTTTACTAAGAAGAATTAATCTTTCTGCAAAAAAGGGCTGTCTGAATAAGGCAGCCCTTTTTTAATTATGAAGTATGAAGTATGAATTATGAGGGATGAAGTATGAATTGGGGGATCTGACATTAGCGGGGAATTTGAGCAGTTGAACATTATTAACCAGTCTTCTTTGTGTTGAACACTCATTGCCGGCGGGAGTGTACGTTGGCAGAATATAGACCACCCTGAACTTTCTCTCATTTCATGTATTGTTCAATTCCGGAATACAAATCTCATATTCTGATAAATTCATATATTTGCGTGGTTTCCCTGCTATCAATATAACTCTGTTCATTTGACGTATTGATAACGATAATCTCTAATACGAATGAAACGCAATGACCCTTGAAGATTTAGGATATAACACTCTCCTTGAAAAGTTCAGAATTGAACAGAACCTGACCGGTTATGCAATCGGGAGAGTTATTGCTGAACATAAGGAGCGGTATGTGGTCAGAACAGCAGAGGGGGAATTCAACGCCGAGATAACCGGCAATATGCGGTTCACAGCAAGGAACCGGGAAGATTTTCCGGCGGTGGGTGATTGGGTTGCACTTACTGCATACGACGATGATTTTGCAATCATTCACACCGTCTTGCCGAGATTTTCGGTCATCAAACGTCAGGCAGTCGGCCAGTTCGGAGAGGTTCAGATTATTGCGGCAAATATTGATTTTGCTTTTCTGGTACAGGCCGCTGACAGAGATTTTAACATCAATCGCCTCGAAAGATACCTGACGTTATGTTACACTTCAAAAGTTACTCCTTTAATTGTTCTCACAAAAACTGATTTATTTGACGATAGTAAAATTGAGGAACTTAAAGAGAGAGTATCACAGAGGATTGCTGATATCCCGGTTTTCCCAATCAGCAATGAGACCGGAAAAGGATATGAGGCCTTATATACATCCATAAAAAAGGGAAAAACCTATTGTCTGCTTGGCTCTTCGGGTGTCGGTAAATCCACTTTGCTGAATAATCTTTCCGGTAAATCATTAATGAAAACCGGAACAATAAGTGAGAGTACGAGTAAAGGAAAACACGTTACAACTCACAGGGAGTTAATTCTGCTTGAACATGGCGGTGTTCTGATTGACAATCCCGGTATGAAAGAAGTTGGCATTGCCGATACCGCAGGCGGGCTGGAAGTCACCTTCGACAGTATTCTGCGGTATTCTGAATCGTGTAAATTTAAGGACTGCACCCACACAACAGAGACTGGCTGCGGCGTAATTGAAGCGGTTGAGAAGGGGGACCTGGACAAAGATTCTTACCAAAACTATCTGAAACTGGAGAAAGAGAAAAAGCACTTCGAAATGACCACCGCCGAAAAACGGAAAAAAGACAAACTGTTCGGTAAGATGATGAAGAATTACAAAAAGGACATTAACAGAAAAAGGTGATAAACAAAATATTCTGCACGGGTTATGATTAGCAGAAGTAAGTTTGCAGATGGAATTAGATGTTTAAAAGCCTACCTATCGTAAATCGAAGCACAGTTAGTAGCCTGGCACTTAAGTATCTCAAAAATCGTCAGGATGGGTCATAACCGAGGCCTTGTGATCCCGACGGTGTTGGGGGACCTATCAGTAAGCAACTATTAGAAAGTCTCGAAAATTGTAAAAATAGGTCATTCCCGATATTTTTTTATCCCGACGGAGTCGGGAGACCCATTAGTAGCAAATGCATTATCCTCAAATCTCACCCGACTCCTGTGGAGTCGAACAGGGTAGACTGAAGCGCATTGGGAGGAGGCAAAAATGCGAAAATGCCAGGTCCCAGTGAGGTATTAGGGTTGTGGAAATTCTGACAATGAGCAACGCTGGCAAAAATAATTCATTCAAACCCTTGCTACCTTGGTTTTTTAGCTGTATTTTTTGGCAATAAATCGGATTCTAAATCAGGAAGAAATACAGTTTGGAAAACAGCGGAGCGAATCACAGTATAATTTCACAAATTATCAGGATTGCGAGAATAATGCAGGTGAAAACCAAACAGCAATGGTACTTTTGTTGATTCTTCACTGATTTATACCCCCCTCAATGAAAAACGAAAAACTGACCCGGAAAGAGATCATTGACACCGCTTAAAGAAAGCTGGATGGAATCTGACTGACCGTACTCAGGTGGTAGTTGAAGCTAAAAAGTCGAAAGCGAATATTAGTTGAAGACGGAGAATCTGTTGGGGAGTCTGAGCAAATCGGTGTTTGTAGAATAAAATGATTAAAAATTGGGGTCAATGCATGGCTGATACAAAACATTTTAAGTAGTTTAACCTCCGAGTGCTGAGAGGAAAAAGCTTATTACAATCAATCGAGCTAACAACCAATTGCTTAAATAAAATTTAAGGTGACCGAGATGATAGATCAACATATTAAGGATTTTAATAATAATATAATTGGGCTTAGAGAGTTTGTCGATTTAATTGATCCGTTTCTCAATAAACAAATTGACGAACATCATGAGCACATTATCCCATTCTTCCAATATGGGCTAATAAGCGAATTGTTAGCTGGCAATAAAGATCTCGGTGATGAAGAAATCGAAAATTTAAAAGCAAACAAGCTTAATTTGGAGGAGAAAATAAGGCTTAAGTTTCCAAAAATTCCAGAAGTGATCGTTCGGAAAGTTGAAAAGGGAAATGAAAGGAAAGTTGAATTTACTTTTACAGTAGCCGATCAAAATTTGCAGAGGCATTTTAAGGCGGTAACCAAAAAATATGGGTATATAGATTTACTTTATACTAATTCTTTAATTTCGTGCCTAAGTTCTGTAGAATTGTTTTTTTCACAATTACTGCATTATTTTTATGATAGATATCCAGAATCTGCTGGTGTTCAAAAGAGAACGATGACCCTGAATGAATTAAAAGGATTTGATAGTATATCTGATGCTGAAAAATACTTGATCGATTCAAAAATTGAAGAGGTACTTAGAGGAAATATTGAAAGTTGGATTCATTTATTGAAGTCTGAATTATCTTTTGGTTTATCGTATTTAAGTGAAATGACTGATGAGTTGGTAGAGATTTATCAGCGAAGAAACCTTCTTGTCCACAATGGTGGAGTGGTCAACTCAATATATATTGCAAAGGTTAAACAAGAACTTAGAAAGGATTTTGCCCTCGATAGCAGATTAAAGGTTGATAAAGATTATTTAGATAAATCAATCTGTAAACTGCAGAAAACATTTCTTTTAATTTCTGCGGAATTATGGAAAAAAACAGAACCAAATAACGAATCGCGAGGAGAGGTTTTGGGAGAATTAGTATATGAAAACTTACTTTATTCTAGATGGGAAATTGCTGAGGGGCTTTCGTATTTTATTTTGAGAGATTCTTGTACTGATCCTGTTGATAAAGTTATTGCACAATTAAATTTTTGGTTATGTAAAAAAGAATTAGGTCAGTTCAATGCAATAAAGGATGAAATAAGTAAAGCAGATTATTCCGATAAAAAAGAGATATTTCAACTTGGTTTGTATGCTTTAAGAGATGATATAAAAAGTTTTTTTGAAATTCTTCCAACTGCGCTTGAATCTAAACAGATTAATATTGAGCGACTCGAAGAATTTCCCATTCTTCGTGAAATTAGAAATACACAGGAGTATAAAGAGTTCAAGGAAAAGTCAAAATATTTTAGAGAAGATAACCAAGAGGTTGAAAAGGTAGTAGAAGTAAAAAAGATTGATTAATTCTTGTTCGAATTGTTAACAAAGTGGATTGTGGCATATTTAAAATAATGGGTATCTGAAAACGCGATGGATACGAAAATTTCGCTCGTTTAATCAGATTCATGTTTGCAGAGAAGTAAATTTCTGCGACCAAACCAAAATCCGGAAGCCCCCTCATTCCAATAGAGTTTTTAATAAAGAAGAATACCGTTGCTAAGCAATTGAAATTGAGCAGGAATTTGGTTTGTCAGGAGAGAGGGAGTTTTGGGGTGAGTTTTTTTACCCATGTATAAACCTATCCCCAATCCCATCTCGCCGCAACATGGGGATCGGTTATTACCTCCCATAGGTCATCCCGACTCGTCGGGATTCAGGGGCATGATGACTGGCTGCCGTTGCCTACTGATCGGTCACCGGCTACACCGGTGGCGGGGCTTAATGGCGATATCTCTGTTACAAACAGGTCATCCCGACTTTTCGGCGTTCATTAGTGGCTTAAGGGCTGCCCTCACAAATTTTAATTATTAATTTTTAAGCCTTAATTTTTTTATTCTCATCTCCGGCTTTTACCCCCCAATCCTCCAATATCCACCCCAAAAGTGGGGGCAAAACAGGGTAAAACGGGGTAAATTTTCAAAATTTCCAATTTGTAGTGATTCTGAATTTCCTTATCTTTAAAGTCCGAAAAAAATAATTCGCCGGGGTGGCGGAATTGGTAGACGCACAGGACTTAAAATCCTGAGGAAACTTGTTTCCGTGCCGGTTCGAGTCCGGCCCTCGGTACCATTTATTTTGGTTCCGGCGGATTATTTCGATGGGCTTTTAGCTCAGTTGGTTAGAGCGTCTGCTTGACGTGCAGAAGGTCATAGGTTCGAATCCTATAGAGCCCACTATCAGTCGGATTTTATCCGGTTTTTTGTTTTAAAGAGTTACAGTGAATATTACAGTTACCCTTCCGGACGGCAGCGCCTGGGAATTCCCAAAAGGCAGTACTGCCTTAGAAATCGCAAAAGCCATATCCCACCGCCTGGCAGACGATGCCCTCGTGGCGGTTATTAATGGCTCACAGACGGAGCTTTATACTCCGGTTGAGTCAGACTGCTCAGTCAGATTCGTGACTTTTGACCAGGAAGAAGGGAAATATGTTTACTGGCACTCAACATCGCACCTGATGGCTCATGCTATTCAGGATCTTCATCCTGAGGCAAAATTCGGTGTCGGGCCTCCTGTTGACGGCGGTTTTTATTACGATATTGACATCAATAAAAAACTCACCGAAGATGACCTGAAGGTCATTGAGGAGAGGATGTCAGTACTGGCCAAGCAGGCAAACCCGTTTGTCCGCCAGGAACTCAGCAAGTCAGAAGCTGTCGCTTTCTTTGAGAAGAAAGGGGACCCTTACAAACTCGAAATCCTGAGTGAGCTCGACGACAAAGAGGAAACTATCAGTCTCTATCACGAGGGTGATTTTACCGATCTCTGTATCGGGCGTCATCTGCCTGATACCGGCAAGATAAAGTATTTTAAGCTGCTGAGCGTTTCCGGATCCTACTGGCGCGGTGATGAAAAGAATAAGCAGCTTCAGAGAATTTACGGGGTTTCATTCCCTAAAAAGAAAATGCTTGAAGATCACCTGACTTTCCTTGAAGAGGCAAAGAAGCGTGATCACCGCAAGCTCGGAAAACAGCTTGATTTATTCTCAGTACATGAGGAAGCAGGCGCAGGGCTTATTTACTGGCATCCTAAGGGAGCCCGAATCCGCCTTGAGGTTGAAGACTTCTGGAGAAAAGCTCATCTTGAGAATGGCTATCAGATGCTTTACTCCCCCCATATGGGCAAAAGCTGGCTCTGGGAAACCAGCGGTCATCTGGGGTTTTATAAAGACACCATGTACTCGAGCATGAAAGTTGACGAGACGGACTATTACATCAAGCCGATGAACTGTCCGTTTCACATAATGATTTATAAAACTCAGCTCCGCTCGTACCGCGATCTTCCTCTGAAATGGGCTGAGCTTGGCACGGTTTATCGGTATGAAAAATCAGGTGTGCTTCACGGCCTGCTTCGTGTGAGAGGATTTACTCAGGATGACGCACATATCTTCTGCACGCTTGAGCAGGTTGAGCCGGAAGTAATTGAAGTCATAAGATTTGCCAAGTATATACTCGGCTCATTCGGATTCACCGATCTGAATTTTTATCTTTCAACCAAACCGGAAAAAGCGGTTGGTGAAGATCATTTGTGGGAGAAAGCAACTGAATCTCTGAAACTTGCTATGGAAAAAGAAAACATTCCTTATGAAGTTGACGAGGGAGGTGGAGCGTTTTACGGACCAAAGATTGATATCAAGATTAAAGATGCTCTTAACCGCGAGTGGCAATTAAGCACAGTTCAGTTTGATTTTAATTTACCCGAACGCTTTGATATGAAATATATCGGAGAAGACGGAAAAGAACATCGTCCGTTCATGGTTCACAGAGCACTGCTCGGATCAATTGAACGGTTTTTCGGTATTCTTCTTGAGCACTATGCAGGTGATTTCCCCCTGTGGCTCGCACCGGTTCAGGCAGCTATAATACCTGTATCGCAGAACTTTATGGAATATGCGCAGTCTGTTGCTGACCGTATGAAGAAAGCCGGTATCAGGGTTGAACTTGATCACCGCAGCGAAAAAATCGGATATAAAATAAGAGATTGGGAACTGAAGAAAGCGCCGTATATGCTCATCGTTGGTGAGAAGGAACAGACGGCGGGAACCGTTTCCGTAAGAAAAAGAAAGTCCGCAGAAACGGGCTCTGCAAATGTGGAAGAATTAGTTTCACAATTGCTCGAAGAAATTAACAACAAAACATTTCACTAATAAAGAGGTAATTCTATCGCAGCCGAAGAAATCAGGATAAATGAAGAGATCACCGCAAGAACCGTGCGCGTGATTGATTCAGCAGGAGATCAGCTTGGAGTATTTTTAGTTGCAGATGCAATCCGGCTGGCAAGATCAAAAGAACTTGACCTGGTGGAAATTGCACCAAAAGCAGAACCGCCGGTTTGTAAAATTATTGATTTCGGCAAGTACAAATATGAATTGCAGAAGCGTGAAAAGACTCAGAAAAAGAATCAGCACGTTTCTGTAATGAAAGAGATCAGATTCCATCCGAATACTGATTCTCATGATTTTGATTTCAAAACCAAGCACGCGATTGGTTTCCTCGAAGAAGGTAACAAGGTTAAAGCAGTAGTTGTTTTTAAGGGGAGAGAAATGGCTTATACTTCGCAGGGTGAAGTTTTGCTGAACCAGTTTATCGAAAGAGTGAGCGAATATTCTAAAGTTGAAAGTCCTCTTAAAATGGAAGGACGCAACATGAATGTAATTGTGGTCCCGCAAAAGGGCAAAAAGAAAAAACAATAAACAAATAGGAAAACAATGCCTAAAATGAAAAGTAACCGCGGAGCTTCCAAAACGTTCAGAAGAACTGCTTCCGGTCAGTTTAAGAGAAAAAAGGCGTATAAGAGCCACATTCTCACGAGCAAGTCAACCAAGAGAAAAAGAAACCTGAGATCAGGTACGCTGGTTGATAAGACGAATCTACAAAAAGTTCAGATAATGCTGCAATAAAGGAGAAATGAAAAAATGCCAAGATCTAAAAATAAAGTTGCAGCCCACAGAAGAAGAAAGCGCGTTCTTGAGAGAGCCAAAGGCTACTGGGGAACGAGAAAAAATGTCTGGACGGTTGCCAAAAACCACATTGAAAAAGGTTTAACTCATGCATTCAGAGACAGACGTCTTAAAAAGAGAGACTATCGCGGACTCTGGATCATCAGAATAAACGCAGGCGCAAGACTGCATGGTCTGAGCTACTCAAGACTGATTCATGCACTTGATGAAAAGAGCGTATTGCTGAACAGAAAAGTTCTTGCTAAGCTCGCTGCTGAACACCCTGCAGTATTTGCAGATGTTGTTTCTTATGTAAAAAGTTAATCCATAGATACATGTTTCATTATCCTCTCTTCCTTACCGGGGGGAGAGGGTATTTTGTTTTAAAGGGTTATGTTCGATGAAAGAAAAGATTGAAGAACTAAAAAAACGGGCTCAGGACGGGCTGGGTAAAATAAACGACCAGAAATCGCTGGAAGATTTTCGCATTGCATTTTTGGGGAGGAATGGCGCGGTCTCAGCGTTGTTTTCAGAGTTGAAGAATGTTCCTAAGGAAGAAAAACCGGTTGTTGGAAATCTTCTTAATCATTTGCGTGATGAGCTAACGGCATCCTTCACGGCAATCGCGCTGAAATATGAAAACAGCAGTGATGAACCCGCCGCCCGCATTGATCTTTCTCTCCCCGGCAGAGCCCGCGTCATAGGAAGCCGCCACCTTGTTACACAGACCATGGATGATATAAAAGCGATATTTAAACGGATGGGGTTCTCGATATATACCGGTCCTGAGGTTGAATCAGATTACTACAATTTTGAAGCGCTGAACTTCCCTCCGAATCATCCCGCTCGCGATATGCAGGATACTTTTTTTATCAGTGATAATTTTGTTCTGCGTACTCATACAACGCCTGTGCAGATTCGGATAATGGAGTCGGGTCCGCCGCCTGTTCGTGCAATTATGCCGGGTAAGGTTTACCGCAATGAAGATATAAACGCGCGAAGCCATTGCATCTTTCATCAGATTGACGGCATTGCCGTGGGTGATAATATTACATTTATGGAATTAAAAAGCACGCTGCTTTCATTCGCAAAAGAGTTTTACGGAAGCAGCATAAAACACCGTTTCCGTGCAAGTTTCTTCCCGTTTACCGAACCGAGTGCCGAGCTTGATGTTACCTGCTTTATCTGCAGCGGCAAAGGATGCAGAATGTGTAAACACTCCGGCTGGCTTGAGATTCTCGGCTGCGGAATGGTTGACCCGAATGTATTTAAGAGCGTAGGATATAATCCGGAGGAGATTACCGGATATGCTTTTGGTATGGGGGTTGAAAGAATTGGCATTCTTAAATATGGTCTGCCTGATATACGTCTCTATTTTGAAAATGATCTCAGATTTTTAAGGCAGTTTTAATTATGGTAATATCACTTAACTGGCTGAAAGAATATATATCACTCGAAGGCATAAGCGCGGAGGAAATTTCTGAAAAGCTGACAAACGCCGGACTTGAAGTTGAAAAAATGACTGACCAGCGTGCAATGTATCAGGGTTTTGTAGCTGCTCATGTTCGTGAATGTGTCAAACATCCTAACGCTGATAAACTTTCATTATGTAGAGTGTGGGATGGCAAAAATGAGCTGAGCATTGTCTGCGGTGCGCCAAATGTATCCGCCGGGCAGAATGTTGTTCTTGCAACCATCGGAACGCAAATACCCGGTAAAGATTTTGTGATTAAAAAATCCAAAATAAGAGGCGCTGAGTCTGAAGGAATGCTTTGTTCTGAATCAGAACTCGCGATCAGCGAAAACCACGAAGGGATTATGGTGCTGGGTGAGTCTGTTGCACCGGGTGCTGATATATCAGATGTACTCGGACTTAATGATGTGGTTTTTGAAATTGGTATAACTCCGAACCGTCCCGATGCACTTTCGCATCTTGGGGTTGCGCGTGACCTTTCCGCGATTTTCGGCAGGGAAGTAAAGAAACCATCACTGAAAAATCCTCCTGTAACAGGGGATATACATCATTTTGCTTACGTGAAGGTTTTAAATGCTGAAGGATGCCCCAGATATACAGCCAAAGTTATAAAAAATGTAACGATTGGACCTTCACCTGATTGGCTGAAAAACAAGATTACTTCAATCGGGCTCAGGTCAATAAACAATGTTGTTGACGTGACGAACTTCATCCTGCATGAACTTGGTCAGCCGCTTCACGCATTTGATTTGGACACTCTCTCCGAAAACGAAATTATAGTTGATAAGGCCTGGAGTTTAAAAGAGTTCACCACGCTCGACTCAAATAAGCGGCAGATGAATCCGGATATTCTCATGATTAATGACGGAGAAAAAGGAGTAGCAA
The DNA here is from genome assembly GCA_045863035.1 of Ignavibacteriales bacterium. Lineage (GTDB taxonomy): Bacteria > Bacteroidota > Ignavibacteria > Ignavibacteriales > Ignavibacteriaceae > H2-BAC3. The sequence goes on from BTUV01000005.1 coordinate 56,008, forward strand.
TAGCGGGAATTATGGGGGGAGAGAATTCAGAAGTTACCGGAAAAACAAAAAACATCCTCTTAGAGAGCGCTTATTTTAATCCTTCAGTTATCCGTAAGGGTGCTAAGTTTTTGCAGATGAGTTCTGATGCATCATACCGCTTTGAAAGAGGAACTGACCCTGAGATGACAGTCTTTGCCGCGGATCGGGCTGCTGAGCTTATTGCTGAAGTTGCCGGCGGCGAACTGATTGCAGGAACCATTGATATATATCCTAATAAGATTGAGAAAAAGAAAACGGAACTCCGGTTCAGCAGAATAGAGAGAATACTTGGCTTTCACATCCCAAAGGAAAAAGTTGTCAGTATTCTCAAATCACTTGAATTTGGAATCACCGGCGAATTAGAAGAAAAACTGATTTTGGAAATACCTTCTTTCCGCCCTGATATCGAACGTGAAATAGATGTGATTGAAGAAGTGGTCAGAGTATTTGGTTATGAAAACATTCCCGATAATCTGGTTGTCAGTTATCCTGTTCATGACCGCGTTGACCAAACCGAATTCGATGATCAGTTAAAAACTGCTTTGACGGGGCTGGGCTACTATGAGGCAATTTCACTGCCGATGATATCCGAGTGGGAAAGCGCCCTTTTTGGCAGTCCGGTAAAGGTGAAAAATCCCCTGACGGTTGAAATGGAATATCTGCGCACCTCACTTATTCCTGGGATGCTGCAGAATATCCGGCGGAATATCCACGCCGGCGAGAAGAGTGTAAGATTGTTTGAAATTGGCAATGTGATGCTTAGAACCGGAGCGGGGGAAATATCCTGGAAGAACCTCCATGAGGAGACCCGGTGCGTAATGGTGATTTCAGGGGAGGCAGAAACCAAGGAATGGTTTAGGAATGACAGAAAATATGACATTTTTGACCTGAAAGGGGATTTGGAGTCACTCGCCGTCAAGTTTTCTATTGATTCTTTCACGATTGATTCCTATTATTCAACTGAGAATAATATCTTTGGCAGTATCGTTCAGTTAAAGAGCCAAGGGCAGGCGATAATTACCGGCGGTGTTGTCAAAAGGGATATTCTAAAAAGGTTTGATATTGATCAGCCGGTGTTCTGTGCGGAGTTGATAATCCGCAAGTTTGCTGATTCAGTTAAGAAACCGGAAGGATTCAGGCATCTGCCGAAGTTTCCGAAAGTTTTCCGGGATTTCGCCTTTATACTTGATTCTACTGTTCAGTTCAACGAACTGGTCGATTTTGTAGAGAAGAATAAAACACCGCTTCTTGCTTCTTTCAGATTGTTTGATGTTTACGAACACAAGACTCTGGGAGAAGGAAAAAAGAGCATGGCATTTTCGTTGGAGTTTTATGATGAGAATGCGACTCTGACGGATGAAAAAGTTGATAAAGAATTTAACTCACTAATTCAGAAAATTTCAAAGAAATTTAATGCTCAGTTGAGGGGCAGTAATTGACAGATTATAACCGTTTTGATTCATTATTAAGTGAACTTGATTCACTGCAGAGTCAGATAGAGAGATTTCTCGATACGCAGGGTCGTGCTTCAGCTGAAAAAGCCGAACTTGAGCGGAAACTTGCTGAGCAGAAAAAAGAAAATGAATTTCTGAAATTTCAGATTGAAGTAAATCAAAAAGAGCTTGAAACACTCAGAACACGGGTATTACAAAACCCCGGTATGAGTGACACAGAAAAAGAAGAGCTAAGAGGAAGGATTGCTGAGGCAATCACTATTATAAACAACCGTTTAGCCGACGGAACAAAAGGCGAATAAATACGGATAAATGAATCGTGTCTGAAAAGAAGAAACTTAAAGTCAAGATCTTCGATAAAGAATATTCTCTCCTTGTTGATGACGAGGAGTTGGCAAAGGAACTGGCTGAATACGTGAGTCGTGTAATTGAGGAAACCCGGCAAGAGCTTCCGGATCATCCTGCTCAGACAGTTGCAATAATTGCATCATTAAATATTGCCTATGACTTTTTCCTTGAAAAAAATAAGAGTAAGGAATACCTGATACAGGCCTCTGATAAGGTAAAACGAATAAAGTTTCTCCTCTCCCAGCCAGATTTATACAATCCATAAGAGCATTGCGCCTCGCCGGTCGTGAAAAAACAAAAAGAACTAACTTTGTTCACAACGGGTTGCTGGCTCACGACGCTGAATACAGGCCTTAATCCGGCTTGCCGGATCCGCCCTGCAAAGGGTAACATTGGAAGTACGATGCTTCGGGCAGTTTCCCTCACTATCTGACCACGGGTTCTTTCCCTGTTAGAATAGTGACCGGCGCGGCGTTTTTTTATCGGAACTACCGGAGATTGTATGGAATTGCTTGACCTGACATATATATTGCTTCTGCTGGTGCTGGCTTTCTGGCTCGGCTGGAAATTGAACTCGCGACTAGGTAAAAGAAGTATTGCCGCCGGTGAACTGCGTGCTGCTGAAATTATCGACTCTGCTAAACGGGAAAGTGAAAAGCTCCTGAATGACGGCAACAAAGAATATGAAAAACTTCTTGCTGATGCTGAAAAAGAATCTCAAAACATCAAACGTGAAAAACTTCTTGAAGTAAAAGACGAATGGTACAAAAAGAAAATTGAGTACGACACTGAGGTAAATCAAAAGCGGCAGAAGCTGCAAAATCTTGAAAAACAGATTCAGCAGCGCGAAGAGACGATTGACAAAAAGCTGGATACGGTTTCTTCGAAAGAACGTGAAAATAAAGACGCAGAAAAAAATCTTTTTGAACTGAAAAGAAATCTTGAGCTCCGCGCAAAAGAGCTCGACCGGATCGAAAAAGAACAGAATGAAAAGCTGGAGAAGATTTCCGGGCTTACTGCCGAGGAAGCTAAAGCAATTCTCATTGATAATATGACTCAGGAAGCCAGAGGGGAAGTAAACAAGGCGGTGAAGGGTATATATGAAAAATCGAAACTCGAAATCAAGAAAGAATCACAAAAAGTAATAATTCAGGCGATACAGCGCACGGCTGCTGAAGTTTCAGTTGAGTCCACCGTATCGGTTATCCAGATTCACAATGATGAGCTAAAGGGGAGAATTATCGGAAAAGAGGGAAGAAATATCCGGGCGTTTGAAGCTGCTACCGGAGTTGATGTTATAGTTGATGATACCCCGGAAGCAGTAATTCTTTCTTCCTACGACCAGTTTCGCCGCGAAGTAGCCCGCCTTTCTCTTGAGCGCCTTATGGCAGACGGCAGAATTCATCCCGCACGTATAGAAGAAGTGGTTGCCAAAGTTGAACATGACCTTGAAGAAGAGATGTTTAAAGAGGGGGAAAATGTGGTTTTGCAATTAGGTATCCACGGGCTGCATAATGAACTTATTAAACTTATCGGCAGGATGAAATATCGCTCAAGCTATGGTCAGAATCTGTTGCAGCACAGTGTAGAAGTAGCTTATCTCACCGGAATCATGGCAGCCGAAATCGGGCTTGATGCAAACATGGCAAAAAGGGCAGGGCTGTTGCATGATATAGGAAAGACAATGGACCGCATCATGGATGGTCCGCACGCGCTTATCGGAATGGAAATTACCAAGAAATACCGGGAGCATCCGATTATTGTTAACGCAGTGGGAAGCCATCACGAGGACATTGAAATGGAGCACCCGATTGCGCCGCTGGTTCAGGCGGCTGATGCAATTTCAGGAGCAAGACCCGGCGCCAGACGCGAACCGATTGAAGGTTACGTCAAGCGTCTTGAAACCCTCGAAGCAATCGCGAGCTCATTTGAAGGAGTGGCTAAAACGTATGCCATTCAGGCAGGTCGTGAGGTGCGCGTTGTGGTTGAACATGATAAAGTTGATGATATAGTGGCTGATAAACTCGCGTATGATATAGCGCGAAAGATTGAAGATGAAATGCAGTTCCCGGGTCAAATTAAGATTACAGTTATCAGGGAAGTGCGCAAAGTACACTACGCAAAATGAGCAGACCCGCAAAAATTGCCGTTACCGGGGGGATTGGTTCCGGTAAATCTCTTTTTTGCAAATATCTGACCGAACTCGGTGAAACGGTACTTTTTGCTGATGTTATCGCAAAAAAACTTATGGCAGAGGATATATCAATCCGTGAAAGAATAATTTCGCTGCTCGGTGAAGCTGCCTATCTTAATGACAAACCGAATAATCCGTATATCGCTTCAAAAGTATTTAACTCACCCGAACTGCTTGCCGGGCTGAATGGCATTGTACATCCTGCCGTAGGCGCTGAGACTAAAGTTCTCATGGATGAGGTGCTACAAGAAAAACCAAGGGTATTTTATGAGGCCGCTTTGATTTTTGAAGCACGGCTGCAAAAGTATTTTGATATAGTTGTTCTCATTACCGCCCCTGATGAACTTCGTATAAAGCGGGCAATGGAACGGGACAACATTACCCGCGAAAAAGTTGAGGAGCGGATGAAAAACCAGATGAATGAAATAACCAAATCAAAACTCGCAGATATTATCATTATGAACGATTCCGGCACTGAAGAGTTATACAGCAAAGCGCTAAATCTACTGAAAGAGCTAAGCAGTGTCAAGTAAAATACCTGTTATCTCCATCCAGGGGGAACCTGAGTCATACAGTTATAAAACTGTTGTAAAAAGGTTTGGCAAGTCTTTTGTCCTTCGTTACCGGAGAACTTTCCGCGAAACGTTTAACGATGTAAAAAACGGAGAATCTGATTATGCCCTCCTCCCGTTTATCAATTTTATTACGAATGAAATTCCAGAAAACTATACTCTTCTGGATGAGTTTCAATTATCCATTCATGAAGCAATTACCACCAAACTTGATCACGCCCTGCTTGGTAAACCCGGTCTCACCCCTGAAACAGTGAAGTATATATATTCACACCAGCAGGCGCTGGCTCAGTGCTCTGAATTTTTAGGGTTGGAGCAGTTCAAAGAGGTACTGGTAAAAGAAGTACATGATACCGCAGGGGCAAAGCTGTATCTTGAGCAGAATCCGGAGTTTTCCGGTATTATTGCTTCAAAATCCTCCGCAAAAGCTTTGGGACTTGAGGTAATTGCCCATCCTATACAGAATGATAAAAGGAATAAAACGACATTTTTTCTGCTTTCCCAAAAACCGCTCAAACCTGCTGAGGAAGATAGATTTGCGGTATTTGGGATTAAAACGCCGGTTGAGGGTGATGCGCTCATGATGTTTGCGGTGAAAGATAAGTCGGTCACGGTCGTTCGGATTTATCCGGAAGAACTGCCGTATCATGTTGCCAAAACCTATTTTCTGGTGAAATTCATAGGGGATTTGGCAGACAGGAAGGGACTATATGCCCTGATGAAACGGGAAAAACTCTTTACCTATATGAGCGGTCTTTTCGGCGGTTCCCTTTAATCTTGGTTAATAACTCCGGCAGTAATAATTTTGAATAGCTAATTAGGAGTATTTGTGAGCTTACTTAATAATATCATAGTATCTGTAGTTCAACTGATGCCTAAACCGGTAGTCAGATTTTTTTCAAACCGCTATATTGCCGGAGACCTTCTCACTGACGCTGTCCGGTTGACAAGAGAACTAAACAAAAAGGGAATCTACTCAACCATTGATGTGCTGGGTGAAGCCATTACCACCAAAGAAGAAGCAATAAACGCACACAGGCAGTGTCTTGAGGTTTTAGAATCGATTCACAGAGAAAAGCTGATGTCCAATCTTTCTATTAAACCGACACAGATGGCGCTACAGATCGATTTTGATTTTTGCGTGAAGCAGGTCCGGGAGCTTTGCACCAAAGCAAAAGAATATGGAACTTTCGTCCGGCTGGATATGGAAGATGCAACCACAACCGATGACATTCTCCGGCTGCATAGAATTCTCAGAAGTGAGTTCGATAATGTTGGTGTTGTTATACAGGCCTACCTCCGCCGTACGGTGAAGGATATTCTGGAGCAGAAAGATGTTGCGCTGAATTACCGGCTCTGCAAAGGTATTTATATTGAAGCAGAAGAAATTGCGTTTAAGGGGAGAGGAGAGATTCAGGAAAACTATCTTTTATCACTTCGCAAAATGTTTGAGGCCGGCGCTTATGTCGGTATTGCAACACACGATATTTACCTGATTGAAGGCGCCAAGAAAATTATTAAAGAAATGAATATAGACTCCGCCCGTTATGAGTTCCAGATGCTGCTCGGTGTGAAAGAAGATTTGCGCGATAAGCTGAATGCTGAAGGGTTTAAAGTTAGAATCTATGTGCCTTTCGGAAAAGACTGGTATAAGTACTCAATAAGACGCCTGAAAGAAAACCCGCAGGTTGCCGGTCATATAGTAAAGAACATCTTTTCACTGAACTAATGGTCATTCTCGGTATTGAGACATCCTGCGATGAAACATCTGCTGCGGTTCTGACCGACGGAAAGGTTACGGCTAATCTGATCTATACTCAGCAGATGCACTCAGATTATGGCGGAGTGATACCGGAACTTTCCAGCAGAGCACACCTGCTGAAAATAGCACCGTTGGTGCGTAGTGCACTTAACAAGGCAGAAATTGATTTGCGTGATGTAGATGTAATTGCAGCGACAGCCGGACCCGGTCTGATCGGTTCACTCATTGTGGGATATACATTCGCGCAGGGGCTTGCCCTCAGCCAAAACAAAAAATTTGTACCGGTCAATCATATTGAAGGGCATATATACTCCGGCTTTCTAATGAACCCCGCGCCTGAATTCCCCGCGCTCATTTTAGTTGTTTCAGGCGGTCATACACTCCTTTTAAGTGTAAGAAGCCACTCTTCATACCAGATTCTGGGAACAACCATTGATGATGCGGCAGGTGAAGCATTTGATAAAGTTGCAAAGCTCATGGGGCTGGGATATCCGGGCGGACCCGCAATTCAGAAATCTGGTGAAAAAGCCATAAGAAAGGATATCACTTTTCCTATTGCTGAGGTAAAGGGGGAATATAATTTTTCATACAGCGGCTTAAAAACAAGCGTCTTGCGATATATACAGAAACATTTTCCCGAAGGTGTGGTTCCCGCCGAAGAACAATCTGAAATTGCATACGGATTTCAGGAGTCGGCTATCGGCGCGCTTATTGCAAAAACTAAAATTGCACTGAAAAGTGGTTCCTATAAATCCCTTTCGGTTGCGGGGGGTGTTGCAGCTAATGCACGGCTCCGGGAGCGGCTCACTGAACTTTCAGAAAAATATAAAGTGCCGTTTGTTGTTCCTGCATTTGAGTATTGCACTGATAACGGCGCAATGATTGCAGCCCGCGCCGCCGCTCTGATTGGAGCAGGTGTTCAGGATTTTGGAATCCGGGAGCCATTTCCTTCATTCAAATCAGTATTTGCTGATGCGCCACTGAGCAAGCGGAGTTAGATTGAAAGGGAAAAACAGCTTTGATGATATGAATCCGGAGGAACGGGGGAAAATTCTTGATGCTCTCAGGAATGAAGTTGATGAACTTGATAAACAATTAGTTGAACTGATCCGGAAACGGACTATCAGAAGTATTCTCATTGGCAGAATCAAACGTTCACTCAATCAGCCAACCTATTCACCTGAGCGAGAAAAGGATATTAATAAAAAAATCAGCAACTATCTAAAAGAGCCGCTCAGATTAGATGCACTCTGGCGGATATATGAGCGAATTCTTGATCAGTCACGTGCCGTTCAGCGTGAAGAAGCTGAAAAAGGTGAAATATACGATGTCCCGGTTCCAAAACTCTCAGGTGAAAAAAAGAAGCTGCTTCCTCAAAAAGACTGGAAAGTGATCGGAATAGTTTTCGCGGTAATTTTTCTGGTACTGACATATATATTCTTTAGTTCAAATACGCCATCAGCAAAGATTCCGGTAAAAATTGAGATTAAGCCGGGGATGACCGCAGACCAGGTGGTAACAGTGCTTGATGAGGCGGGGCTTTTGCCGACTCCATCTCTGATGAAATTATCACTTTTGCTTAGCGGCAATACCAAGAGAATTGTATCAGCCCGTTATACCATATCGGAGCCGATGAGTTATATGGGGCTGGCTTCATTTCTTGCTTCCGGAGAAGGCAATCATATAACGCGCGTTGATCTCTATGATGGCATCTCAAATGCAGGAATTGCATCTGTGCTTGAGGGGGAGAAGGTTGCCGGGAAAGATTCACTCCTAAACGCAATGAATAACGGGGCATTTGCAAAGAAGAAGACTGGAAAATTTGAAAGTTTTCGCGGATTTCTTCTTCCGGGGACGTACTACTTTTACAGAAAAAGCACAGTCGAAGAAATTATTGATTCACTTTTTAACGGCTGGCAAAGTGCAATTACTGATGAGATGAAGCAAAGTGCAGCACGACAGAAGAGGAGCGTGCACGAGCTTACGATACTTGCATCTATTATTGAAGGGGAAACAAATTATAAACCTGAGATGAAACGGATTTCAGGTGTGTATCATAACCGCTTAAAAATACGGATGCCTCTTCAGGCAGACCCCACTATTCAGTTTATTGCTCCGCCGGGCACCCAACGCATAACCGGAAAAGAGCTTCGAATTAAATCCCCTTACAATACTTATCTTAATACCGGGCTACCACCTGGACCAATTAACAATCCAGGACTTGCAGCACTCGATGCTGCATTTTTCCCGGAAGCTCATTCTTATCTGTACTTTGTTGTTGACCCGGAGTCGGGGAGACATGTTTTCACTCGTTCTTATGCTGAGCACCAAAAAGCAGCCAAAAAATACCATAATTGGATAAAGCGAAACAGAAATGAAACTAAATAGATATATCATTTTTCTAACTGTTCTTCTGTTTGCCGGTTGTGCAAATCAGCTTCCCCCCGGCGGAGGGGAAATTGATACAACCCCGCCTGAAATTATTGAACTTTACCCTGAAAATGGAACGATTGGTTTTTCCGGTGATTTTTTTGAACTCACTTTTTCAGAGTACGTTGATAAAAGATCACTGAAGGATGCTATATTTATTTCACCTGGAATCCAGGGTGAACTGGAACTTGACTGGAGTGGAAAATCAGTAAGGGTCTATTTCCCTGAAAAACTTATTGACAGCGTTACCTATACGGTAAGCATAGGAACGGACGTGATTGATTATAATAACCGAAACCGGATGGCTCAGTCATTTGTTTTTGCGTTTTCAACCGGAGATAAAATTGATAACTTTACCGCCGGCGGAAAAATATATGCAGAGAGACCTTCCGGAACACTGTTATTTGCATATCGTAATCCGGCAGACACTCTTAACCCTGCAACGGCAAAACCTGACTATATATCTCAGGCAGGTACTAAAGGTGAGTTCCTTTTTACCGGTCTTGCATCCGGCAGATACAGGGTTTTTGCAATTAATGAGGATATAAAAGATAAAATTTATGACCCTGAAAAGGATAAGATTGGAGTCCCTCATACTGAACCAATTCTCTCGGAGAAGGATACCGGATATACAGGACTGAATATGATACTATTTACAGAAGACAGAACGTCGCCTAAGATTCTCTCTGCCAGTATGCTTGACAAAAATCATATTCTGCTGACATTATCCGAGGCGCTTAATTCCGAAAACCTTTCAACTGCTCAGTTTAGAATTATTGACTCATCAACGCGGCAGACCATAGTTCCTTATTATATATTCAAGGGGCGGAGTAAAAATGCAGAAATCTTTTTATCTGTGAAAGATTCAGTTGATATGGGGGGTAATTTTTATGTAACTGTTACTGAACTGCAAGACGAAAACAATAATGTGACTATGTTGGATGCAGTTACTCTTACGGTTTCGGACCGGTTGGATACAACTAAGCCATCGTTTACCAGTGTTGATCCACCGTATAACTCAAAAAATGTAGATTTTCTGAATGCTGAATTTACTTTTTCACTGGATGATGGTGTTTCTTTAGAAGAGCTGCAGGGTAATCTCATTTTTCAGGACACTCTAAAAAACAGAATTGATACCGAAATTTTGAGAAAGGATGATGCTTCATTTAAGGTTATTCCTAAATCATCACTTAAAGCAGGAACGGATTATTCTATTTCTTTTAATTTGAAGCATTTAAAGGATGCTGCCGGGAATTTCTCAGATTCAGTATATGTCTATAAGTTTAAAACATTATCCGAATTAGATTTTACCGGGTTAAGCGGAACTACCGGTGGTGTAAGAATCAAAAACAACCCCCGTCTTATACTTGAGAGCATTGAACGAAAACAGCTCAGGTACATAACACCAGTCGCGGAAAACGGGACGTTCGATTTTAAGAGAGTCTTACCAGGTAAATATAATCTGATGCTGCTCTATGACCGCGATGATAACGGAAAAATAACCGCAGGTATTGTTACTCCTTTTAATCCCTCGGAAGAGTTTTTATATCATCCTGAGGAAATTAACTTGATACCAAGATGGGCAGTGTTGGATTTCTTTTTTAATGCAGTATCCGATTAACGTCCAAAGCTTTTATTAACTTTAGATTCAATCTCAGCTTCCAATGTATCAGGGAGCTGGTAAAATAAGTCTAAACCTGTTATTTTTTCAATCTCATCAATGCTCACTGCATGATCTGTGTACTTCCCGGCAGATGAATTTTGAGGAATAATAAACGCAAGCGTACGATAGCTCCCTTCCCGGAAAACCAGAACAGATTTATAAAAATATAACGGCACTGAGACTTTACTCTTACCGATAGTAGTCATTCCCTCTGTAAATACGGGTCCGGTAACGATGTGAAGGGATTTATATTTTTTTGCCCATCGTCTTATATCTTCTTCCAGATCTTTCCAAAGACCATTGTTGAACTCCTGCGTCTGAGGGGATATATTACTGAAGTAAAATGATTCTTCCATCGCTTGTTGTGACCAGGTCATATCACCGGCAGGCGCCAGATGACCTCTGCTATACCCGGATTTTCTGTAATCAGCATTTTCGGCTGAGCCGCTGGTGATATGCGGATCACTGCTGAAATTATCGCTTCTTTTTACTTTTTTAATAAGTTCTGTATCGGTCAGTTCGTACGCAACCCAGTTTGGCTGTTCGTGATCTTCATTATACGAAAGTGAAAATCCGGTATAGTGATATATGTCATCATCGGGTCTCTCCGCCGGTAAATACAGGGTGTTTTCATCCTTCGGCCGGGATTTACTTTCACAGCCGGAAAGGAGAAAAGGAGCATTAAAATACACTGTCAGCGAGATTATTGCAGGTAAAAAAATAAAAAGAAATTTTTTCAAGGTTTTCTGAAGTATTTAATAATGAGTCCCTGACGCAAATGAGTTCGTTCTCCCTGTGCCGCAGCATAGAGGAGTTTAGCGTTTCTGATTTCGAGAATTTTTAATTGCCCGATTCTTTTTTGAGCTATTCCAATTAGCTCTCCTGACTCCTGGTCATAGAGTGAATCAGTTTCTTCATAGGCATAGAGGAATTCACCGGGCTGAAGCCCCTGTGTTATAATGTTTACAAAAGCATCTCCGGTTGAGCCGTCATAGGTGAGGAGTTTACCGGTGAGAGTGGGAACGGGTTCTGTAAGGTCGGGGGTGGTTGTTCTTTTTATCTCTCTTTTATAATGCTTAATAAACTGATTATAAGCATCCTTCATTCCTTCTCCGACTATTGAAACCATAAACTTTTCGGAGCCGAATTGTATCTGGCTTAACCCAAAAAAATCTTTTCTCTCGGTGCTTGTCCTTCCGAAGAGGTTAAGTCCGACAACGTTACGCGCGAGTTCTGTTTCAACTTCTGTCTGTTCGGAAACTCTGTCCAGTTTCAAATCTGCAAAAACCAATCGCATTTTCATTGTAAACGAATAGTATTCATATCCCGCCAGCGTCGGTTCTGCAACATTATAACGTTTCAGATCAAACTCATCAATATAACCGAGCACAATTACGTCACATTCAGGGAGCAATGATTTCCAGTCTTGTGTGTCATACTGATTAATTCTCTTCCTCGTGTTGAGTTTGAGAAGACTATCAAGCACATGCACTGGAATTACCTCAACGGTTTCCTCTTTTGATAACATCTCTCCCAAAAGCGATGGTATATCAATATTGATATACCACACATCTTCAAATGTTGAGTTGTTTTCAAAAGGGAGGATACCCACTTTCTGCGCGGAAAGCGGAATCATGAGAAAACTAATTATAAAGAAAATATTTCTGGGCAGCGTCACGGAATGTTTTTTCCTGCGGAGCAAAATATTTTTTTACTTCGCTGTAATTATAGTTCTGTCTGAATATCTCTGCTATTTTATCAGAGCCGAGCACTTTACTCAGCATGGTAATTCTTGATTTATCAGCAAGAGTAAAAACGTCAATTTCAGGATGATATTTCTTCAGCACTGTTAAAAAATTAAACTGAATGCTCATCAAATCAACCGCGCGGTAGTCAACAAAATGAATCTGTACTCCGTTAAGCTTTTTGCCGGTGTATTTTCCATAATATGGTTTGTAATACATCGGTCGAAAAATAACTTTCCCTTCATAGAGTTTTGTAAGGTCATCTGCAATCTTATCAGCTTTAATGCCTTCGTAGCCCATTACCTGAAAGGGGAGTGTGTATCCGACGCCTTCTGAGATAATACCGAGTTCACCTAAAATCCCTGTTGCCGTATAGTACTTTGCATGATGTTCTGTAGGTATATGCGGTGAAGTAGGAACCCAGCGTAAACCGGTTTCATTAAAATCCATGCTTCTTTTCCATCCGGCCATTTTAATTACGGTTAACCTGCATTTCTTTCCCTCTTTAAGCATTCCCTCCCCATTTAATAATTCTGCGAGCTCACCTACAGTCAGACCATGAACATACGGGATGGGGAATTGTGAAACAAATGAAACAAAGCCGGGCTCAACAAGACTGCCTTCAATCTTTTCTCCACCGAGTGGATTTGGCCTGTCAAGAACAATGAACTCAAGACCCAGTTCTGCCGCTGCTTCCATTGCCAGCCCCATAGTGCTAATATATGTGTATGACCGAGAACCGATATCTTGTATATCAAAAACCAAGACATCGATATTAGCCAACATCTCCGGAGTAGGTTTTCTTGTTTTTCCGTAAAGTGAATAAACTGTCAGACCAGTTTTCTCATCGGTATATGTATCAACATGATCACCAGCCGCGTAGTCGCCTCTAACCCCGTGCTCAGGACCGTATAGGGCGGAGAGTTTAAAAGAAGGGTGATTATGCATCAGATCAATATTCTGGGTTAGATTATAGTTCACTCCGGTCGCATTGGTAATAAGTCCGACTTTTTTGCCATGCAACGGTTTAAAGTTATCTTCCACTAAAACATCAAGACCTGTTTTCACCTGTGAACTAAGTGAACTGGCTAATAGTAAAAAGACAAACAGGAGATTTTTCATAACGATCCAATTATTCTTTGATGTGAGGATTTCAATACGGCTAATGTATCATCTGCTAACCGGCTGGTCGTCTGCAACAGCTCAGCCGCTTCAGAAGAATCCTTTATAGAAGAGCAGTTAATCATTACATTATATAATGCACCGCTAATACAGGGTTCAAGATACTGAAGAGCAACACCGGTATCACTGAGTGAGTTGCGATTCCCTTTTTCGATTAGCAGAGAAAGATGCGGCACTAATTCTGATGCTGTTTTTACCACCTCAGCCGGAACTTGTGCTGCTTTAATAGTTGCTTTTTGCACTTCTGCTTTGCGGTGTGCAAGTTCTTCCGGGTTTGACTTTGGCAGTTTAAATGCCAACATCACTTCATCAAAAGCAGCGTTATCAGCTTCTGAGAGCTGCAATAATTTTTCGCGGAGTGAAGTCAGATTCTCTAATGCGGCACGGAGCTCATTTTCATATTCTGCATATTTAGGTTTACCCAGTGTCAGATTTATCACCATCATACCGAGTGATGCAGAAATTGCACCGGCTACTGCGCTGGCATTACCGCCCCCTGGTGTAGGGGTTCCTGCTGAAAGTGCTTCGAGATATGCTTGAGTGTGATTTTTCATTTATTGCTCCACCATATATTCGATAATTTTTTCTTTTGGGTTAAAAGGCGCAAGTGAGCTCAGACCAAGTTTTTCAATTGCGAGTGAAAGCAATTCTGATTCTGAAAGGTTTTCACCATCGGCATAAAATTTTCCGGAGTTAGTGAGTGCCGCCAATGGCACAAGCCCCACTATTTCAGAGCCCATGGTTTCAGCTCCGCGAAGTGCGGCTTCCTTTTTGACTTCTTCAAAAACCTGATGCATGTTAGTTAATGTATAGTTCGTCAGATTTATTGATACCTGAGTAATCCCATATTTCTCAAGTGTTACCCCCATGGCTTTCACAGCTTTAAATCTTCCCGGTTCTTTAACGGTCTTGCCGTCAACTTTAACCGGGTTCCCGTTTTCATCACGCTTTACTCTGCCTGATTCACGGATAATTTCGGATATATCCTTTGAGATGCTCAGGTCAGTTGTTTTTAGATTTACATTATAGGCAACGAGAAAAAATCTTGCGCCTGTTACTGTTGCACCGAGCTTTGCATTGAACAGAGGTTCTCCAAAATCAGGTTTCCATTCAGGATTCTTAATTTTTTCTGATAATCCTTCATATTCACCTTTCCGGATATCAGACAAGTTTTTTCTTTGTGGTGTTCTGGCAGCATCCTCGTAGAGATATATTGGCAGATTTAATTCTTTTGAAATCTGTTCACCGAATCTTTCCGAGAGAGCAACACATTCTTCGAGGGTAGAATTTTTGACAGGGATAAACGGCACTACATCTGCAGCACCGAGTCGGGGATGTTCTCCTTTGTGATATCTCATGTCTATATATTCAGCGCCTGCTCTCACTGTTTCGAGTGCTCCGGCAAGAACTGCTTCCGGCTCACCGGCAAACGTGATAACCACCCGGTTATAATCCGCATCCGATTCAAAGCTCAGAAGATTTACCCCGGGCACTGATGATATACGGTTTTTGATTTTTTCTAATTTTTCACTATCTCTGCCTTCGCTGAGATTTGGTACACATTCAATTATTTTCATAGGATTCAGTTTTTTTGATAAATGATTTCACCTTTTTTGATGGTCATTTCAACAGGGTTTTTGGCTGTCTTATATACCATCTGACTTAAACTTACGTCATTAATGACTACAAAATCAGCTTGTTTACCTGTCGAAAGGGAGCCGGTCTTATTGCTTACTCCGCAGACATAAGCAGCATTGATGGTATAACTGTTTAAAATTTCGTTTATTGATAATTTCATTTTAACCGCTGCCAGACTCATTATAAGGAAAATGTTGTCAATGTGTGATGATCCCGGGTTGTAATCCGTAGCCAATGCAATGATAGCATCTGAGTCAATCAGGTCGCGCGCCGGGGCATAATTATAATTGAGAAAATATGAAACACCGGGGAGCAGTACTGCAGCAGTTGCTGATTCCTTAAAAAGTCCGGTTTGCTCCCGGGTAATTACCTCAAGATGGTCAACACTGCGGCACGCCAATTTTACGCCAAGCTCAAGCCCGCCAATCGAATTAAACTGATCTGTGTGCAGCCGCAAAGAAAGACCATGTTTTGTTGCTGTTTCAAATATCTTCTCAATCTCATCTGTCTGGAATGCAGATTTCTCAAGAAATCCGTCACAGAAACTCGCAAGCTGCTCCTCTGCAACAGCAGGAATCATTTCGTTACAGATTTTATCAATATATATATTCCTGTTATCTCTGTGTTCGAGTGGTATGGTATGAGCGCCCAGAAAAGTTGGGATGATATCTATTGGAACCAATTTTGACGCGCGCTTAATGGTACGAAGCATTTTTAATTCGTCCTGGGTGCTTAAACCATAACCGCTTTTAATCTCAAGTGTTGTAACTCCTTGCTCAATAAAATTCTGCATACGCGGCAGAAGTAAAGCGAGCAGATCTTCTTCTGAGGCATTCCGGACATGTTTCATCGTTGATACAATCCCGCCGCCTCTTTCAGCTATTTCCTCATAGGTTGCACCACGCAGTTTCAGAAGGAACTCATCAGCACGGTCACCCGCAAATACTGCATGGGTATGACACTCGGTAAAACCGGGTAACACTACTTTGTTTTTTAGTGATACAACTTCCCAGTCGGGATGTAGTGTAATGTCTTTTTCGTGAATGAACGCTGTTATTATTCCATCTTCGGTCAGGATAGCATGATTCTCAAGAAATGGGAATTTACTGCTTTCCCAACCACGGATATGCTCAGTACCTGCTGGCCAGGTTCCATATATGCGGCAGATATCCCTGAAAAGGACGATGCTCAAAATTTCTTCCTGATGCTGATCTTTTTGGGAACAGGAAGGCAGTTACTAAAATTATTTTCGTTCAGTTTAATGACTGCTTCGGCCGCGGAGGGGAAGTCGGGGTAGCTTCCGTAAAATACGTGATACTTGCCTGAGGAGAAATCAACGGAGATGTCACGAATACCGGTTTTTTCAAAGAGGGCAAGTTCAACTGAGTCGGCTGCCTCTGCTGAATCTGACGTGTGGACAAGCAGAGTAAAACCATTAACTTCCGTCAGGTTGTTCTCCTGCTCACCGGGCTCTGGAAAACGGTACCAGTATAAACCGGATTTTGATTCTGATTGCACCTTATCCGGTATTTTTACAAAGGAAGCATCAAACCCGCTGAAAATTGATTCATAATCAACTGTGAAAACAGGGCTGTTTATGGTGGATGTCTCAGCCGGCTTCTGATTTTCACTTGTCGTTGTCTGATTGCTGTTCTCCTGAGAATATCTGTCGGCGGTTGGAACTGCCGAACAACCGGTAAATAACAGAAGAAAGGTGATCAGAATTATTGAGGTATATTGAATTTCTTTTTTCATACCCTCAAAATTTAATCAATTTTGGTCACTTTTTCAGGCAAAACGTAAGAGGGGAATTACAGTTTTAATAATTGGTCACAGTTAACAAGGTTCAGTATTTCCCCAATTAATCCCGATTATTCAAAAAGGCGCAAAAATCTCATTGAATGAGTGGTCTGCTTCTATAAGATTAAACCAATTTACCCTCCCCTGAATCATGTAATGATTCCGGAGGATTTGTAAAACTTAGCACAGATATGCTTCTCCGCGCGACGATTATCGAAAGCTAATGAATAAAGGGACTAAAATTTTGATGGGATTTCAGATAATTTACTATTCTTCTTGAATTACGCCTGATGTGAGGGGATTAGTCCGAAAAGTCTGAAGGCAAACTTTCAAAATAGAAATGAATTCGGCAAAATCAAGGGGTTTTCTTTAAAAATTGGCGAAAATTTGTTATTTTTGCAGAATTACAATATTGGATTACAATGGCCGTCCCTAAAAAGCTTAAAATTCTTTTCGTGACATCGGAATTGTTTCCATTTGTTAAGACTGGCGGCTTGGCAGATGTCTCGAACTCTCTCCCTCAGGTTCTCCATGAGCTCGGTCATGAAGTTCGGATTATGGTTCCTAAATATGGGGCAATTGACAGCCGTAAATTTAAGATTCATGATGTTGTCCGTCTGAAAGACCTTACCATACCTATAGGAGAAAAAGAGGTTACTTTTTCGATAAAGTCATCATTTCTCCCTTCCCCGCGCGTGCGTGTTCAGATTTACTTCCTTGAGAATAACGAGTATTTTGGAAACCGAAAAAGTCTCTATACTGACCCGATCACCGGTGAGGACTATGAAGACAATGATGAGCGCTTCATTCTTCTTAACCGTGCAGTTTTCGAGCTGATTTTAAAATTGGGCTGGGTACCTGATATCATTCATATTAACGATTGGCAGTGTGGTCTTATTCCGGCATACTTCAAAACGATTTATGCTAACGAACCGCAGTTTAAGACTTTTAATATACTCTTCACACTCCACAATTTATCATATCAGGGTATTTTCCCGAA
The DNA here is from genome assembly GCA_045863035.1 of Ignavibacteriales bacterium. Taxonomy (GTDB): domain Bacteria; phylum Bacteroidota; class Ignavibacteria; order Ignavibacteriales; family Ignavibacteriaceae; genus H2-BAC3. Next base: position 73,817 of record BTUV01000005.1, read on the forward strand.
GAGTTCATTCAAGAAAACCGGGCTACCGGATGAGCTGAACTCAAATGATGGTGTCCTGCAGGATGGCAAATTTAGTTTTATGAAGAGCGGGTTATTATTTGCTGACTATATTAACACTGTTTCTGAGAGCTACGCTCATGAGATTTCAACTGTAAAGGAAATTTCCGGTTCACTTCTTCCTCTTCTTGAAAAAAGGAAATCAGATATCTATGGTTTGGTTAATGGTATCGATTATTCAGTCTGGAATCCTGAAAAAGATCCATTCCTCTCACATCATTACAGCGCAAAGGGGCTTGAGGGAAAGATGGAAAATAAGAGGGAACTGGTTGAACGTTTTTCACTCAAATTTGAACCATCAGTACCGGTAATCGGTATTATCTCACGTTTGTTTGATGTAAAAGGAATTGACTTAATTCTTGAATCATTTTCTGAGATCATGAAGAAAAACGTTCAGGTTGTTCTTCTTGGCACGGGAGAAAAGAAATATCAGAATGAATTTGAAAAACTGAGTGATAAGTACACAGATAAGTTTGCCTGTTATATCGGATTTAATGACGAATTAGCGCATCTTATTGAAGCAGGTGCTGATATGTATCTTATGCCATCGAAATTTGAACCGTGCGGACTGAATCAAATGTACTCATTAGTATATGGAACAGTGCCAATCGTTCGCAGAACCGGCGGTCTTGCGGATACAGTTGTAAGATTTGATGAGCAAACTGAAGAAGGTACCGGATTCGTATTTGATGATTATAATGCAAAAGAAATGCTCAAGGAGCTAAACCGGGCTCTTGCAGTCTATGATAATAAAAAAGTTTGGAACAAGATTATTAAAAATGGCATGAAGGTTGACTTTAGCTGGCAGGCATCCGCTAAACGATATGTCGAGCTCTATAAAACCATACTCAGCGGTAAATGAATCGTGCCCTCTTTTTAGATCGCGACGGCACAATAAATATTGACTATGGCTATATAAACGACCCCGGGAAGATTGAACTGGTACCCGGGTGTGCTGAAGGATTAAAATATCTTCAGGAGAAATATGGCTTTTTATTGCTCGTAGTTTCCAATCAATCAGGCATCGCTCGCGGATACCTCACTCAGGCAGAACTTGATGCGGTTAACCATAAGGTTGATACCCTTTTAAAAGAAAAAGGGGTAAAAATAACCCACTTCTACTATTGTCCTCATCATCCGGATCATGCAGACAAACAACAATGCGGCTGCAGAAAACCTGCTCCGGGCATGATTATTAAAGGTTTGAAGGACTATCAGATTGATCCTGCTGCATCGTATGTAATAGGGGATAAATTAACTGATGCAGAGGCAGGATATAACGCAGGTATTACAACAATTCTTCTCTCACACGGCGATTTTTCTGATCCGGAAGTATTTTCTGGGTTGCAAAACCCCCGCCTTTTCCCCAATTTTGTGGCTTATAATTTTTCGGAGGTTTGTGATTTTATTTCCAAGGACAGTAATGAAAAGGGGCATTAAAGCTCTGCTGATGCTTCTCGCTATGCTCATAATAACGGGCTGCGGCGATGATCCTTCTTCAGTGGGTTCAGGGTTAATACCTGATAAAATTACGATAAAAGATTTCGACTCCGAATTAGATTCTGTAAACAAAAGTTCCGGCAGTTTCAGAAAGGTGGTTTCCCTCAACGGTGCCTCATTTTTTCTGGCCGGCAGGGCTGATGGCATAACGGCAAGTTCACTCATTCGATTTGATTTTTCTATCTTTCCCTATAAGACTGATCTGAAAAACGATAGTCTTATTATCCGTTCGGCAAAGGTTCGCCTCACGCCATTTTATTTTTACGGTGATACATCGTCACACGTTCCTCTTGAAGCATATAAGGTATATAACAACTGGTCATCCGGTTCGCTTAATAACGACAGCATACCTGACCTCATTGTTCCAAGAGAGAATCTTATTGTCCCCGGATCACAGACCTCATCTGACTCCGCATATACATTCAATCTGCAGAATTCAATCGTAAAAGAGTGGCTTTATTCGGTTTCTGATACTACCGGTTTTGTAAACAATGGTTTAATGATTACCGGCGCGGCTGGGGGTACACGTATTGCAGGATTTCGCTCTTTCTCGACGGATGAATACATTATTCCTTCGATAGAACTTGTCCTTGAGAAAACAGGTTCATACGTTGATACAGTAATTTATTTTCTGCTTGAGGATATACATGTAGTTGAAGGGGGAGCGTTAACACTCCCGGCAGACCGCCTGTTGGTTAGAAGCGGTTTTGTTGACTTCTCAAAACTCTATTTCGATCTGAGTAAACTGCCTGCCGGTGCAATAATTAACAAAGCTGTGCTTACACTTCATGTTGATACTGTAAATACTAAAACCGGCGACAACATCGAAAATCTTCTCTATGCTTATTTCATGTCCGACAGTCTGGCAAATAAATATGAAACGATAACTGCCTCTCAACTGAGCAGAGCCGGGGCTACCTATACCGGTGAAGTCACATCAATAATTACCAGAATGTTGTTTCAGAACAATAACCAGGGAATAGCCCTGACACCCGGGTCGTTAAGCGATGGAGTAGAAAGATTTGTGCTTTATTCTACAACCCATCCTGATCCGTTACTGAGACCCAGATTACAAATTTATTATTCGGTTGCGGAGTGAAGATGGCTAATCTACTAAAATATACAGTTCTGTCTATTCTTTTGGCGACCGGTTCTTCATTTACCCAAAACTATTCGCTTTACTCCCGTTTTGGGCTTGGTTCTATTGAGAACTCCCAAAGCATAAGAAGCGCTGGTTTGGGAGGATTTGGGACGTCTGACCTGGTCCAGGACTACGTTTCGACTTCAAATCCGGCTTCATGGAGTTCACTCACCTCTACTCGTTTTCAGTTTGGCACGGTTTTAATAGGTAATTCATCAGAGGATGCCTCGCTCAGCACTTATGCTGCTCAGGCGTACTTCAGCGGATTTTCATTCGGGTTTCCCGTCAGCGGAAAACACGGTATAGGAGTTTCGCTTGGTTTATTACCATTTTCATCAGTGAATTATGATATGAAACTTACAGGATCAGACAGCCGAATCGGCTCAGATTATTTGCAGGAGGCAAAAGGGGAAGGCGGACTCGCAAAGTTATATATTGGCAGTTCATGGAAACCGTTTAGTGATTTTAGAATTGGCGCTGCACTGAATTATTATTTCGGTAAAATTTCATATCACAACACTGTTACGTTTAATGATGGTACTTCGTTGAAAACTGATTTTAACAAATCCTACAGAATGAAGGGAGTTGGATTTGATGCAGGACTTATTACGCCGGAACTTTCCGGTTTTCTTGGTGTAGAAGATATAATACCAGGAATACGATTAGGTGTTGCGATGAATTATTTTAATGAATTTACAAGTGATTCGCTTTTTGCCGGCGGTAACAATATCGTCATTGATACTCTTAACTACGGCGCAGGTTCCGCAAAGGTTCCGCTCAAACTTTCGCTTGGAGCATCGCTTCAGCTTAACAGATTTATGAAGGTTCATTTTGATGTAATGACGCAGTCATGGTCATCCTATGAAGTGAATGGTTTGAAAGACCCTTATATGCAGGATATGACGCGATTTGGAGCCGGATTCGAATACCGTGAAAAAGACCGCGACAGAAATTTTGACAGCTACATTTATCGTGGAAGTGTTTTTTATGAAAAAACTCCTATTGTGATAAATGGTCAGTCAATAACCGAAATCGGCGCTTCTGTTGGCATCTCTTTCAGTTTGTCACCTGAAAGTTATTTTGATCTCGGTCTTCAGTATATACACAAAGGCACCACGGAAAGCGGTCTGGTAAAAGAGAATATTTTTAGACTTCATGCGGGCATGAGTTTGGGTGAAATTTGGTTTTTACAACAGGAAAGATGATTACTATGAAAACAGTATTCGCGTTTATAATCGTTTTGTTTATCTCATTTGCCGGATCCGTTCAGGCAGCCGGCTCTCTGACGATGGCTGCATCTAATGACAGTATTCAACTGATCACAAAATACAGTCTGTTTTCAGAGTATCATAAAAACCGTGACTACGAGAGCGCTTATCCTTACGGTTGGGAAGTTCTCAAGACAGACCCGAAACGGTTTGCAAAGTGGATTTATTTTAAGATGGAAGATATCGTTTGGTTCTTCCGCGACTCATCTGACTATGATGATGCCAGAAAAAAAGCCGTTGAAGATACCACTCTTTATCTTTACAACCTTGCATTGGAAAACTACACTGATCGTCAGGCCTATTTCCAGCTTAAAAAAGCATTTGTTGCTGAGGTTTGGCTGAAATGGGCAGCGCCTGAAGCCGCAGTGGAATATGAAAAAGCTATAGCGCTTGATTCATCAGTGGCAATGTACTATTACAACCGTCTTGGACAATTATATAAAGCTATTGCCAAAGAGAATCCTGAAAAGAAAGAACAGGCGATTGACTTCTTTACATTTTTGAGTGAAAAAGAGCCAAACAATCCACAGTGGAATACCGAACTGGAAGGATTGGTTGAAAGTATAGATGAGTTGATTGAACTAGCTAAGAAGGCCTGGGATCAGGACCCAGAGAATCTGACAAAAGGATGGAAATATACATCGCTCTGTCTGAAAGCCGGCAAGCAGGAATTAGCTGTTGCGGCTCTTGAAACTTTAGTTCAGAAAGCTCCTGCAACAATTAATTATTGGAATCAATTATCGTCACTATACTTTAAGCTTGACCGCTTAGATGCAGCCATGGATGCATACAAAAAGCTGATTGAGCTTGAACCAAACACCCGTGAACATTATCTTAATCTCGGGATCGCTCTGAAAGATAAGGGTCAACTCTCATCAGCAAGGGCACAGTTTCAGAAAGCATCGGAAATTGGTAATAACTGGGGACTTCCGATTTTCTATGAAGGGCTCCTTTACGAAACCGCGGCACGGAACTGCGGGTTTGAGTTCATGGATAAATGCGTGTATCAACTTGCCGTTGAAACATACAGACGTGCTTATAACATGGACCCGACAACTATCCAGGCAAGAGAAAGAATCTCTGCCCTTTCATCATCAGTTCCTCAGAAGGAAGATTATTTCTTCAGGAAACTGAAATCCGGTCAGCGAGTGGAAATTACCGGAAGCTGCTACGGCTGGATTGGCAGAAGCATAACTGTACCTTAATCAGGAATATATATAATGACCAGACATCTGAAAAATGATTCTGAAATTTTTGAAGTTGTAAAACTTGAAACAGGTCGTCTCCAGACTAATCTTGAGCTGATCGCATCGGAAAACTTTGTGAGTCCGGCTGTGCTTGAGGCAGCCGGCTCAATATTAACTAATAAATATGCTGAGGGTTACCCCGGCAAACGTTATTATGGGGGATGTGAATTTGTTGATATGGCTGAGGAACTCGCCCGCACCCGCCTTAAAGCTATATATAATGCAGAATATGTGAACGTGCAGCCCCACAGCGGGTCACAGGCAAATATGGCGGTGTTTATGACGCTGCTGAAACCCGGAGATAGTTTTCTTGGTCTTAGTCTGGCGCACGGCGGTCACCTTACACACGGCTCACCGGTTAACTTTTCAGGTCAGTTATATAAGCCAACCGGATATACACTTAATAAAGAAACAGGCCTGCTTGACTATGATCAGATTCAGACTCTGGCAAGTGAAGGGAACCCAAAGCTGATCATTGCCGGTGGAAGCGCTTATTCGCGGGATTGGGACTATAAACGTCTGCGTGAAATTGCAGACTCAGTCGGGGCTTTTCTTATGTGCGACATGGCTCATCCTGCAGGTCTGATAGCAAAAGGGCTTTTAAATAGTCCGCTTGCGCACTGCCACTTTGTAACTTCAACCACACATAAGACGCTTCGCGGGCCTCGCGGCGGTGTTATACTGATGGGTAAAGATTTTGAAAATACTTTTGGTATTAAAACTCCAAAAGGAGACCGGCTTAAGCTGATGTCAGAACTGCTTGACTCTGCGGTTATGCCGGGCATTCAGGGCGGTCCGCTCATGCACATTATCATGGCTAAAGCTGTTGCATTTGGTGAGGTGCTTCAGGATTCATTCGGTGTATATACCAAGTCGGTTGTTGCTAACTCACGCCGTCTGGCTTCATCATTAACGGCAATGGGATATAATATCGTTTCAGGCGGAACTGATAATCACCTGATGCTTATCGATTTGTCAAATAAAAATGTAACCGGTAAACAGGCAGAGATTGCCCTGGGTGAAGCCGGGATAACCGTAAATAAAAATATGGTTCCTTATGACACCCGTTCACCGTTTGTCACCAGCGGAATACGAATCGGAACTCCTGCTGTTACGACGAGGGGCATGGGTGAAACTGAAATGGAAGCAATCGCCGGTTTTATCAATGATGCTATTCTTCATCATAGCGATACTGCTAAACTTTCGGCGGTGAAGTCTGCTGTAGCTGGTTTTTGCAAATCATTTCCGCTCTACGCTGACTATTTAGACTGACGTGGCGCCTTTAGACCAGCCGTTTCAGGATGAGGAGGATAACTCTGCTGATGCAGAGATGACCTTTATGGAACACCTTGAGGAGTTCCGCAAAAGGATTATATATATTCTTTACGGTACGGTGGCCGGGGCGGTAGTGGTTATCGCTTTCGACAGTTACATTGTCGAAAATTTTCTCCTTTATCCTGCCGGTAAAGCAGGTATTGTTCTTCAGAATCTTGAACCATTCGGGCAGGTGTTTCTTTATTTTCAGGTTTGGTTTATCGGGGGGATGATTGTAAGTATTCCGAATGTTTTTTATCAGATTTGGCAGTTTATTTCTCCAGCGCTTCGCAGCAGTGAAAAAAAGTATGTCACGCTTGTTGTAACTGCTTCTACCATTTGTTTTCTTGCCGGAGTGTTTTTTGCATATTCTCTTATGCTTCCGCTTACACTGGATTTCGCCGCAAACTTTGGTTCAAGTTCAATCAGAAACGATTTTGCCATTGACAGTTACATGTCAATTTTTTTCAGTGTGTTACTCGGTGCAGGATTGATATTTGAGCTGCCTGTCTTATCATTTATACTTTCCCGCATTGGTATTCTTACGCCGGAATTTATGAGGAAGTTCAGGCGTCATTCGCTTGTTGCTATTATGATACTTGCAGCTTTTCTTTCTCCAGGTACCGATCCTGTTGGTCAGGTTATGCTGGCAATCCCATTATTTATTCTTTACGAAATCAGTATTATTGTTTCAAAAATGTCAGTGAAAAGATCTTGAATACATCAAAACTTTCAGAAATCAGCAGACCAATAACTGCAGAACTGGATGCATTTCAGGATCTGTTTAAAAAATCAATGCGAAGTAAGACTCCGCTTGTTGATCTTGTTGCCCGATACGTGCTGAAACAAAAAGGGAAAAAGATACGTCCTCTTTTGGTAATGCTTGCCGCAAAAACTCAGGCAGAGGTAAATGAAAGGAGCTACCGGGGTGCAATTCTGGTTGAACTCCTTCACACAGCTACTTTAGTGCATGATGATGTTGTAGATAATGCCGACCAGCGGCGCGGATTTCCATCCATAAATGCTGTATGGAAAAATAAAGTTGCCGTTTTAATGGGCGACTATCTGCTCTCCAAGGGATTGATGATAGCTGTAGAAAATAAGGATTTCGATTTTCTTGAAGTTATGACTAATACGGTCAGAAGAATGTCGGAAGGCGAGTTGCTGCAAATACAGAAAACGCGCAAACTTGATATAGATGAGGAGACCTATTACAAAGTGATTTCTGATAAAACTGCATCGCTGCTTGAAACCTGCTGTGAGATAGGCGCGATGAGTGCAGGGGCAAGTTCCGAAGAACGCTTAGCCATGAAAAAATTTGGTGAATATCTTGGTATCTCTTTTCAAATTCGTGATGATATACTTGATTATGACGGGACCTCAAAAGTATTCGGCAAACCGATTGGCGGTGATATAAAGGAGAAAAAAATCACGCTTCCGCTGATATATGCACTCCGTTCAGTATCTAAAAGTAAGGCGTCTGACATCAGAAAACTTATTAAAAAGGAGGGGAAAAAAGATTCAGTCCGCAAAGTAATTGACTTTGTACACGAACAAAAGGGAATAGAATATGCTGAACAGCAGGCAGAGATTTTTGCGGGGAAAGCAAAAGACTGTCTAAAAATCTTTCAGGATACTCCGGCAAAAGCTTCACTCACCGCGCTTGTGAACTTTGTAGTCCAGCGGAAAAATTAGTTTATTTCGCACCCTTAAAATCAAAACCCTTTTCCGGGTTTCTCAGTGTGAGTACCGGGCAGGGGGCTTTTCTGATTACCTTCTCACTTGTTCCGCCAAATAACAGATGTTCCATTCCGGTTCTTCCATGTGATGAAATAATGATGAGATCTGCATCAGTTTCTTTCGCGAGATCAACTATTTCGAGAAAGGGTTTTCCGGCGCGGACGGTAGTTGTTATTCTGACATTGTTTTGATAGGGCTCTACTAATTTTTCAAGCTCCTCTTTTGCTTTGTCTGAAACTTCCGCCTCATAAGGGGGGAGAGGTATCTGACCTACGGTAAGGTCAGGTGGATACATCATTGGCTCCAGAACGTAAGCAACGATCAGCTCTGCTCCGAAAACAAGTGCAAATTCGGTCGAATATTTCAGGGCGGCAATTGAATAGTCTGAAAAATCAACCGGAACAAGAATTTTATCTATTTTCATGCTGATTCTCCTTTAGTGCATTATACTCATCAATCAGTGAAACATATTCCTGATTAAGGTTTCTCAAACGTAAGACAATAATTTTTGAAATTCCACTCAATATTTTTACGCCGGTTTTAGGATATTTATGGATGAATTCATCCAGATCCGGCTTGAAGATAATGGAGAGCTTGGTTTCGGTTTTACTTTTTGCTGAAGCTGAGCGGGTATCGCCATCTATCATGGCAAGTTCCCCGAAAAAATCACCCTGCTTAAATGATGCAATTATAACTTTCTCTCCGTTGTCAGAGAGATATTCAATATCCACTCCGCCCTCTCGAATAATATAAAGAGCAATACCCGGGTCCCCCTGCATGAAGATGTATTCACCCGACTGATATTGTCGGTTGTGAATAATTTTAATCAGCTCCTCCATCTGCCCTTTTTTAAAGTCGGCAAACGGCGGAACTAACCGCAAAATTTTATGAAGGTCTGAGGACTTTGGTTGCTGCTTAAATACATTCGACCAGAACGAACTTTCAGCGCGCTTGATGGTTTCTTTTTGTTTCATGTTGTGCTTCAGCTAAAAATCTCTTTTTCTGCAACACGCCAGAGTTTCTGGCAGGGGAATCTGTTCTCATAGAGAGCTCTCCCGACAATGACTGAATCAACGCCAATGGGTATAAGACGTTGTAAATCCATGAGCTCGTCCTTATTTCTGATACCTCCGGAGTGAGTAACGCGAAGCCCGGTTGATTCAGCAACCTTGCGCGAAAGTTCAATATTCGGACCGGAGAGCATCCCATTGCGTTTAACATCGGTTATGATAAGACGTTCAATTCCTGATGTTTTAAGTTTGGCAGCCATTTCAAGCGGATGTATTCCTGTTCTTACTCTTCTACCCCGTATAACCAGTTCATCATCAATCACATCCAGCGCTACAACAATCTTTTTGGGTCCATATTTCTCAAGGATACGGCAATACTCATCCCAGTCCTCAATAACAACGGTTGAAATGACAGCTCTTGATATTCCGAATGAAAACAACTTGTCAGCATCTTCCAAGGTACGAATACCGCCGGCATACTCAACCGGTATAATTACCGAAGAGCAAATTTCCTTAATCGTGGCATAATTCCGGTCTGAATGCAATGAAAATCCATCAAAATCCACAACATGAAGCATTTTTGCGTTTTCAGCTCTCCATATTCTGGCCATCTCAACCGGGTCATTGCCATATTCTGAACAATTAAGTTCCGGAATTCCTTGTACAACACGGACTGTAGTCCCGTATTTAATATCGATTGAGGGAATGATCAGTAAAAAAGGCATACTATTTAATTTTGTTCAATTCCAATTTATTTCCGCATTTCAAAAACAGAGTGCTAAATTGAGAGGCGTCTGGTTGTGTAAATTTCTTAATTATATTAAGTGAAAATAATCAAAAAAGCATCTTTAGTTAAAGAAAATCGCATAATTACCTGTGACGGAGGATGCAAAAACGGTTCAGATTTCCCTGAGGATTATCAGCAATTCAAAAACCATTGGTTTTCCGGTAAAAATTACCTTCAAATGGTAAAAATCATTAAATAAAAGCGTGAAAAACCGGCTAAAATCAAACTTTATGGGCTGTTTTCTTGACTTTTCACCCTGTTAACAGCATATTTGTAACCGATTTAATGGTTTTCTTACACCCTGACATCAATTTTAAGCGAATGGAGATTTTCCAATGAGTGCACCAGCATTAAAAATTAAGTCACTTTTTACCGCGGTTGATACAACCGGAGATATTCTTAGAATTTCATTTTTTGCAATTATAACGGTAATTGCTGCTCAGATAAGTATCCCGGTTCAACCGGTCCCCTTCACACTTCAAAGCGTTGCTGTAATTTTAGCCGGTGTCATGCTTGGATCAAAGAAAGGCGCAATCAGCCAGATAATTTATCTGATGCTTGGCATTATTGGACTTCCTGTTTTTGCCATGTCCGCGGATCCCACTCTCGGTGTTGCCAGACTTATTGGCCCTACAGGCGGTTATCTGCTTGCTTTCCCGATCGCAGCGTATTTCTCAGGATTTATTGTTGAGAAATTCAAGGGCAGCTTTTCTTTAATATCCGCAATTTTTGCCGGTAATGCACTTATTCTCATTTCTGGTGTTGCTTTTTTAAATACATTTTATTTGAATGATATTAACCAGGCGTTGGTCGCCGGTGTTGGTATCTTTGGAATCTGGTCTGTAGTCAAAATGGCTCTTACCTTCGGAATTTTCAAAGCAGTTAAAAAGTAAAAAGAGACCAGACCGGTGTTTGGTATTAAGAATATTGTTTTTATTGTTGTATTTCTTGCGGCAGCAGGATTTTTTATATACAGTACGCGCCGTTTGATTTCATTTCTGTTGCTCGGTACAAAAGAAGACAGATTTGATAACCCCGCGAGACGAATTAAAAACGTACTAATCATTGCATTCGGACAAACAAAACTCCTGAGAGATAAAGTTGCAGGAACTCTGCACTTTCTAATCTTCTGGGGTTTTATGCTTTTTATAACGGCGGTCTTGGAAGCGGTAATTCAGGGTTTTTACTCTCCATTCACTTGGGAGATACTCGGCCCCCTTTATGCGGTCGTAACGGTCGTGCAGGATATATTCGGTATTCTGGTTATTGGTTCAGTCCTGTACTCTTTATACAGAAGATTCGTTGAAAAAGTACCACGTCTTAAATCAGAGCGTCACGGACAGCTTGATGCGGCATTCATTCTTACTATGATCATGCTGGTGGTAGTAAGTATGTTTGGACAGAATATGTCACATGTGGCAAAAAACGGATTTATTTTTGCAGAGTATGAAATTCGACCGATAAGCACATTTCTTGCCGCAAGAATGTTCGACCCGTTTTCTCAGGCCTCGTACGATATATATGAAATATGCTGGTGGATACATATACTGGTGGTGCTAGGGTTTGTAAACTTCCTGCCGTATTCAAAACATCTTCATGTGCTTTCATCAATACCTAATGTTTATTTCTCAAAATTTGATGAGAAAAAAGGCGCGCTCAAGCCGATAAATCTTGAAGATGAAACACTCGAATCTTATGGCGCGGATGATATTGAGAAACTAAGCTGGAAACAGTTGCTTGACGGGTATTCATGCACTGAATGCGGAAGATGTACGGCAGCGTGTCCGGCAGCAAACACCGGTAAATCTCTCTCCCCCCGTAAAATCATTGTTGATATAAGGAGGAGGACTGAAGATAAGGGACCTTTAGTTACCGGCGGAGTAAAAGAGAGTGTTATATACGAACGGACATTGGTACACGATTATATCAGTGAAAAAGAGCTCTGGCAGTGTACTACTTGTATGGCGTGCGTGCAAGAGTGTCCGGTGATGATTGAACATGTTGACGCAATAGTTGACATGAGGCGTCATCTTGTGCTTACGGAATCAAACTTTCCGGCAGAATTGAATAACGTATTTAAATCCCTCGAAACAAATGGTTCTCCCTGGGCATTCAATCCTGCTGACAGGGCTGAATGGGCTGAAGGGATGAATATCAAAACCATGTCTGAAGATCCGAATGGTGAAGTGCTTTTCTGGGTTGGCTGTGCGGGCTCATTTGACAACAGATATAAGAAAGTTACCAAAGCATTTGCCGGTCTGATGCAGAAAGGGAATATTGATTTCCGCATTCTCGGAACTGAAGAAAAATGTAATGGTGATACTGCACGCCGTCTTGGGAATGAATATCTCGCTCAAACGATGATGCAAGAAAATATTGAAGTGCTTAACGGATATGGAGTAAAGAAAATAGTGACGGCGTGCCCTCACTGTTTTAACTCGCTTAAAAACGAATTTCCACAGTTCGGAGGCAACTTTGAGGTGCAGCATCACAGTGAAATGATACATGAATTGATTGCCTCAGGTAAGATCGAAATGAAAGAGGCGGAGGAACCACTGAATGTAACATATCATGATTCCTGTTATATTGGCAGGTACAATGATATATATGAGGAGCCGCGTGAAGTGCTTGATGCTGTTCCGGCGGTTGAACTGACGGAAATGGAAAGAAACCGCACAACAGGATTTTGCTGCGGTGCAGGGGGCGGAAGAATGTTTCTTGAAGATGTTGAGGGGGGGAGAATTAATGAGGAAAGAACACGCGAAGCGCTCGAAACAGGGGCGGCAACCATCGGTACTGCCTGTCCGTTTTGTATGACTATGATGACTGACGGCGTGAAAGCATTCGACAAAACCGATGAGGTGCAGGTAAAGGATATTGCAGAATTAGTTTTCGAAAACACTAAATAAAATAACTCAGGAGGTACGAATGGATCAATACAACAAACTGCTCGATGCGTTGAAGAATCTTGAAGGTGATTTTCAGAAGTTCTACGATAAAGGGAACTCTGCCGCCGGAACAAGATTGAGAAAAGGACTCAGTGACCTGAAGAAACTTGCGCAGGATATCAGGATTGATATTCAGGAAGTAAAGAACTCCCGTAAGGGCAGTCCTGCTCAATAAGTTCGGTTACAGTCTTGTTTTTAAGCCGGGTTTTACAAGCCCGGCTTTTCTGTTTATGAAGAATATATCCGTGGTGAATTACCTTTTCTTACTGCTTTCCTTTGTTGTGCCGGTTTTCTCTCAGGAATTTACAGTGGAAAAGGAGGGAAGTAAGAAAGCGCTCCTGGCATTCGTCGGCGACCTTATGTGCCACAGTCCACTGTATGAGTATGCAAAAACTGACAGCGGATATGATTTTACTCCGTATTATCAGTATATACGGGATGAACTTTCGTATGCTGATTTGACCATTGGTAATCTGGAAACTGTACTCGGCGGCAAAGAGCTGAAATTCAGCGGTTATCCTGATTTTAATTCTCCGGATGAATATGCGCTCGCGCTTAAAGATGCCGGATTTGATTTTCTTGTTACCGCCAATAATCACTCACTTGACCGCGGAGAAAAGGGACTGCTGAGAACGCTTTCTGTTTTGCAGAAAAACAATATTGCATCAACAGGTACTTTCTTGAATCAAAAGGATCGCGATTCGATACGGATTGTTACTGTTAATGAAATTTCCTTCGCTTTTCTTAACTATACATACGGAACAAACGGCAAACCGGTCCCCAAAGGAAAAGATTATCTCATTAATCTGATTGATAAGACTGCACTCCAGAGGGATATCATGGCAGCTCGTAATCAAAAAGCAGAAATAGTAATTGTCATTTTTCATTACGGTCAGGAGTATAAAAAAGAACCGGACAACTATCAGAAAATGGTTAATGAATGGGTTTGGGAGGCAGGTGGTGATATAATAATCGGAAGTCATCCTCATGTACTTCAACCGGCGGAGAGTCACACGGACTCTCTAAAAGTCATAAAACGATTCACGGCATTTTCATTGGGGAACTTCATATCGAACCAGCAGTGGCGTTACTCAGATGCCGGGGCAGTACTCTATCTCACATTTGAAAAAGCATCGGGTAATCCTGTATTAAAGAACGCCGGTTTTCTCCCAACTTGGGTCTTCAAAGGAACGATTGAGGGTAAGAAAAGCTACCGTATCCTGCCGTCAACTTCATCTGATTGCGAACATCATTTTGATTTTTTATCCAGGTCACAGCGTGAAACATTCAGACAGTCCTACGATGATTCCAGGGGAATACTGTCTCGTTTTGACCCTGAAATTGGGGTTTTTCCTCTACTCAACTGCCGCCATTAAAGGGGCAGAACGCTCTAAGGGTAACCGGTTTCGGCTAAAAAATTGCCCGAAATCTCCGTACATTTAAAATTTACATTTCCTCAAATTATTGAACCCTTATGAGTCATAAAATCACATTAATTCCGGGTGACGGAATCGGTCCCGAAATTTCAAAAGCAGTTGTCAGAGTAATACATGCCTCCGGCGTAGAAATTGACTGGGATGTTCAGGAGGCCGGTGTGGCCGCTTTGACAAAATTTCATGATCCTCTGCCACAGCAGGTAATTGATTCCGTCGCGAAAAACAAAGTTGCGCTTAAAGGCCCGCTGACAACTCCGGTTGGGAAAGGATTCCGGAGCGTGAATGTAGCCCTCCGAAAAGAATTTGAATTATACGTTAATCAGCGTCCGGCAAAAACCTTCAAAGGTATTAAAACCCTTTATTTCGATCACATTGATCTTATGATTTTCAGAGAAAATCTTGAAGAGTTTTATTCAGGAATTGAACATTATATAGACAGCAGCCGTTCAGCGGCTGAAACAATCGGTATTATTACCAAGCGCGGTTCAGAAAGAATTATCCGTTACGCATTTGAATATGCCCGCACCCACGGCAGAAAAAAAGTTACGCTGGTTCATAAAGCAAATATATTAAAATACACCGGCGGACTTTTTCTTGATGTTGGTATTGATGTGGCAAAAGACTATCCTGATGTGCAGTTCGATGACAAGATTGTTGATAATATGGCGATGCAGATGGTAATGAATCCTTATCAATTTGATGTTATCGTAACTACAAATCTATTCGGAGATATATTGTCCGATTTGGCATCGGGATTAGTGGGCGGTCTCGGTGTGGCACCAGGGGCGAACATCGGAGATGGCGTTGCAATCTTTGAGGCGGTTCACGGTTCAGCGCCTGATATAGCGGGGCAGAATATTGCCAATCCATCTGCTTTATTGCTCGGTGCGGTGATGATGCTTGATTATATCGGAGAAAAAGAAGCCGCTAAGCGCATCGAAAAAGCTGTTGCAAAGGTAATTGAAGATGCAAAAGAAGTTACCCGCGATCTGAATAAGGAGTCATTTGTCTCCACTAATCAGATGGCTGATGCCATCATCCGTGAGATGGAAAAAGGTTAATGAAAAAAAATCTCCCGCTTTCCCTGATTTTTCTTGTTGTATTTATTGATTTGTTAGGATTCGGAATACTTATTCCGATTCTTCCGACATTTGCAACAAAAGAACTGGGCATGACAGAGGGGTTAATAGGAATCGTGATCGCTGTATATTCATTTGTACAGTTTATTTTTAATCCGCTTCTTGGAACGATGTCAGATAAATACGGAAGAAGGATGGTCATATTGGTCACCCTTTTTCTGAATGTAGCAGGATATCTGGTTTTTTCCTTTTCACACACATTTCTCATGCTAATGATTTCGCGTGTTATCTGCGGAATAGGCGGCAGCAGTATTGGTGTGGCTCAGGCGTATATAGCTGATGTTACTACCAGAGAAGACCGGGCAAAGGGCATGGGGCTTATTGGGGTAGCTTTCGGATTAGGATTTGTTTTTGGTCCACTTGCCGGGGGAGTTCTTGCAAACTGGGGATATGAATATGCCGGTTATGCCGCCGCAATGACTTCGATGCTTGCTCTGGTTGTTTCATATTTTGCTCTTCCTGAGCCGGAAAAGAAAAACATCACGCAGGGGGAAGCAGGCAGAAGAAAAATTATTGATGTGCCTGCTATGATGCAGGTTTTCAGTAAACCGGCAATTGGTATTGTAATTCTTCTTTTTTTTATTCTGACCTTTTCAGTTGCTAATATATATGGCACTTTTGCGCTCCTTGGCACCAAGCAATATCATTTCTCTGATATGGAAAATGGATTTATCTTTGGTATCGTTGGTATTATAGGAGCTTTAGTACAAGGGGGGCTGATCGGAAAACTTTCAAAAAAATATACTGATACCAGGTTAATCATGGTCAGTTCACTGCTCATGATATTTGGTCTTGGTTTTATTCCTTACGGCATTAACATGACCGGGGTTATCATTGTAGTCACAATCTTGTCTTTTGGTACGGGTATTTTACAGCCCACCATCCTTAGTCTTATTTCAAAAATCACTCCGCAGAAAGATCAGGGTATGGTGCTCGGAGTAAATCAGTCGGTTGGGTCATTCGCGAGAATGCTGGGACCGCTTTGGGGCGGATTTTCATTTCAATATCTTGGTTACCAGGTGCCCTTTCTCACCGGCGCAATCTGTACTCTCTTTATATTTATTTACAGCCTGACGAAGCTAAAAAAACAGCTCGAAGCAGCGCCCGTTCACGTGGATTAGCAAAATGAAAATTGGTTCTGTTGAAATAGAGAAAGGAATTCTTCTTGCGCCGATGGAAGATATTACTGATATATCTTTCCGGCTTGTTTGCCGTGAGCTTGGCGCCGATATGGTATATACTGAGTTTGTTAATGCGGAAGGAATTGTCAGAAAAAATGCCAAGACGCATAAAAAATTAGAAATCTGTGATGAAGAGAGACCGGTCGGGATTCAGATATATGGCGGGGAGCTGAAATCGATGATAGGGGCTGCGGAATTTGCTGCTTCTTATAACCCGGATCTTTTAGATATTAATGCCGGCTGCTGGGTTAAAAATGTAGTCGGAAACGGTGCAGGTGCAGCCCTGCTTAAAGAGCCGGTTAAGATGCAATCACTCATTAAAGAAATTGTTGATGCACTAAAAATTCCGGTTACCGTTAAAACCCGTATCGGGTGGGATGAAAAAAACATTAACATTATTGAAATTGCACAGCGGCTTGAAGATGCGGGTATTGCTGCTTTAACGGTACACTGCCGTACACGCACTCAGGGGCATAACGGTGAGGCGGACTGGTCCTGGATTGACAAAATTAAACAACAAGTAAAGATTCCCATAATCTTAAATGGAAGTGTATTTTCCGCACAAGACGTGCAGCGGGCGTTCGCGGAAACAGGCGCTGATGCAGTTATGATCGCGCGCGGAGCTATTGGGCATCCCTGGGTTTTCACGGAAGCGAAAGAACTGCTTAAAACCGGGAAGATTTCCACAGTTATTGATATTGACAAAAGAATTTCAACTTGTTTAAGGCATCTGAAACTTGCAATAGATGTTAAAGGAGAACGCAGAGCGGTTATTGAGCACCGAAAGTTTTACAGTGGATATATGAAGGGTATGAGGAATATCTCTTCAGTCCGGTCTATTCTTATGACTGCGGAAAATTATGATCAGGTTGAAGAAATGCTCCGCAAGTATCAGGCAAATCCTGATGCATTCATAACTCAAAAGACGCTTGAGGAAAGTGAAGTTCTTTACAGCGGAAACTGTTCATGAAAAAGTTTTGGTTTATTGCCGCGAAAACCATTTCCTATATGTTCATTCCGCCAATGATGATTCTTTATTCGTATTTGTTTATCTATTTTGTTCTGGATGAAATTGAGACCGGGCTGTTATACATACCGGTGATTTTCGGGACTGTATTGCCCATTTTGGTATTTATACTACTCCGGAGCAAAGGACTTGTTACCGACAATGAAGCAATGAATAAAGAGGAGAGAAGTTTACCTTATGTAATTGGTGTAGGAATTCTGCTGGCCGGGGGGAGCTTGTTTTACCTGAATGACATAAACGGTTTGCCTTTCCATTTTCTGTTGAGTTATTTTTTATGTAGTCTTATTATTATTCCAATAACCAAATATTGGAAAATAAGCGCTCACAGTATGGGTACTGCTGTACCAGGCGCGCTTCTTTTTATTTTCGGCGGATCTTTGTTTTATCTTGCAGTTGCAATCACCGCGGCGGTCTGGTGGTCTCGTATATACCTCCGATGCCATGATATTTATCAGCTCACAGCGGGATATGCGGTCGGGTTTACTGTTTCTTATCTGGTGATGTCCTGATATGATCCCGGTAAAAAAGCAAATCACTAAACACCTGAATCAAATAGCTGATATGATGGAGTTTAACGGTGAGAATATTTTTAAGGTTAAAGCTTTTCGTAACGCATCCAACAGTATCAGAGAGTATGACGGTGACGTGATGCTTATGATTTCTGAAGAGCGATTGCATGAGATTAAGGGAATCGGTAAAGGAATCCAACCCGTTATTCTGGATTTTGCTTCTTCGGGAAGTTCAAAGCTGTTTGTTGAACTTGAATCGAAAATTCCTATCGGGATTACTGAACTTTTTGAAATAAAAGGACTGGGACCTAAAAAAACTGCGCAAATATTTAAAGAGCTAAACGTAACCGACCGGAATTCACTTATTGCAGCAATTGAAAGTAACCGGCTGGCTGAACTTCAGGGATTTGGTGAAAAAACCACGATGAAAATATTAGAAGAACTTAAAAAGATTTTTGAAAATGAAAAATTTTGCCTGATTGATAAAGGTTTTTTCTTAATTAATGAACTTGAAAAAAAATTACCTTCTCTCATTGGGGTCTCCGGAATTACAAGAACCGGGGAAGCAAGAAGAGTCAGAGAAATTTTTTCTGCATTAGAGTTTGTTTTAATAGCAGACTCGGCTGAGGAAGTTCACAAGCAGGTAGCCGGATTTATTAACAAGCCAATCATACAGAATAAAGTAGTCGAGGGAACTTTTGCTGATATGCCTGTTAAGCTATATATAACCGGCTCTGAAAAGGAATTACAAACTAGATTGTTCCAGACAACCGGGAGCCGGGAATTCCTGCAGGCGATAGGTTATAATGGCGAAGAAGCAGATTCAGAACAGGAAATTTTCAGACTGCTTAATCTTCCTTACATTGCCCCTGAGAACAGGGAATTTGAATTTTTTACTTCTCATTACTTCAAGAATTATCAGCAGACTGAGTTGCAGTTTAATAACTTTAAGGGGCATTTTCATTTTCATACTTTTTACTCAGATGGGTTTAACTCCCTGGAGGAAATGGTAAAGCGCGCATCTGAATTGGGTTATCAGTTTTCAATAGTTTGCGACCATAGTAAGAGTGCATTTTATGCCGGTGGTCTCACGCTTGATAAAATTGAAAAGCAGCAATCAGAAATTACAGGATTAAGAAAAAAAGGATTGCCAATTTTTCAGGGAATAGAATCAGATATACTTGCAGATGGAGGGCTTGATTATCCGGAAGAAATATTAAAGCAATTCAGTTTAGTTGTTGCCTCAGTCCATAGCCGTTTGAATCTGACAGAGGATGAAATGACTGCCCGAATGATTAAAGCTGTTGAGAATCCTTATACTGATATACTGGCTCATCCGACCGGAAGAATCCTCCTCAAACGTGACCCTTATCCGGTGAATCTTTATAAGGTAATAGATGCCTGTGCTTCAAATGATGTTGCGCTTGAAATAAACTCGAACCCAAAACGGCTGGATACCGATTGGCGTTACCTTTTATACGCACGCGAAAAAGGCGTCAGGTTTGCCATTAATGCAGACGCTCACGCTACAGATCAGATTGCATTTGTTAATTTTGGTATTATGATCGCAAGAAAAGCCGGAATTACAGAAAGTGAGATTATTAATTGCTATGATTTTGATTCATTTAAAAAGTTTGCCTCAAGAAAAGTGAAAAGAGCATTATGAGTCTTGTTACTTTTGAACTGACCGGTTCGACTGCCATTCTCACCATGAACAGACCTGAGAAACGGAACTCGCTTCATCCTGATCTGGTTAAAGAGTTTAAGGAATTATTTTCTAAATGTTCATCAAATGTTGCAATCAAAGCAATTATTATAACCGGAGCTGGTTCAAGTTTTTGCGCCGGCGCTGATCTTGCATATTTAAAAAGAATCAATGTTTTTGATAACAGGGAAAATTACAAAGACTCAGATGAACTTTCGGGTTTATTTTATATGATCTATAAGTGTGATAAACTGACGATCGCGGCTGTCAACGGACCGGCTATCGCCGGAGGGTGTGGTTTGGCTTCATGCACTGATTACATTATCGCGGACAGGAATAATGCAAAGTTTGGATATACTGAAGTTAAAATAGGATTTCTGCCGGCCATTGTTTCAGCTTTTCTGATTAAACGCATCGGAGAAGCAAAAGCTAGAAGGATGCTCATCTCAGGCGAGATAATAGATGCACAGACAGCATTTGATTACGGGTATGCAGACCAGCTTTCCGATCAAACGTTAAAGGATGCTTTAACATTTGCTGAAAAGCTTTCAGTAAATTCGTCTTATAGTATTGCAGAGACAAAGAAACTGATTAGAGAAATAGGACGGCTCAGTATAGAGCAGGCAATTGAATACTGTGTGGGGCTGAATGCAGTCAGTAGAAAGTCTGATGATTTTATTGCCGGAATAAATACATTTCTAAACAAGGAGAAATAATGGAACTCAAGAACACGATTCGCGAAATACCTGACTGGCCTAAAAAAGGAATTGTTTTTAAGGATATTACTACTTTGCTTAAAGATCCGGCTGCGTTCGCGTCTGCTGCGGATCAGATTTATGATCAGGTCAAAGATCTTGGTGTTACCAAAGTAGCATCAATAGAATCAAGAGGATTCATCCTCGGAGGCGCGCTCGCTCTTAAATTGAACGCTGGTTTCATACCTGTCCGCAAGCCGAACAAACTTCCGGCAGATACTGTAAAAATTCAGTATCAACTTGAGTATGGAACAGATACGTTAGAGATGCACCGCGATGCAATAATTCCGGGAGATAAGGTATTGTTACACGATGACGTTCTTGCGACCGGAGGCACTGCTGCTGCAACGGTTTCACTGATTGAACAATTAGGAGGTAAAGTTGTTGGTTGTTCATTTATCATTGAATTAGGTTTTCTTAACGGCGCGTCTAAATTGGGCGGTCAAAAGATTTTTTCACTGCTTAAATATTGACTGTATAATGCAGGTTAAGTCAGGTATCATCGAAGCTCATATAGTAAGAAGGAGCGGGCATATAATTGAATTTCTTCTGCTGAAAAGAGCCGAGACGGAGATATATCCCGGACTTTGGCAGATGGTGAGCGGAAGAATTAATCAGGATGAGGCGGCCTATAGCGCGGCAATAAGAGAACTTAAAGAAGAGACCGGATTAACTGCCGTGAAAATGTGGGTCGTCCCCACTGTTAATTCGTTTTATTATCCGAAAGATGACAGTGTTACGATGATACCGGTTTTTTTATTTGAAGTTCCTTATGAAAGTGAAGTTCAGCTTTCGGAGGAACATAGTGAATATATCTGGACAACTGCTGATGCAGCAACTGAACGGCTTGCATGGCCGGGGCAGAGAAATGCACTGCGCGTTATTACAGAATATATGAATGAAAGAATTTCGTTTTTGAATTTTGTTGAAATTACATTATAATATAAGGATACACCCATGGGTTTACTCGTAGTCGGTTCAGTGGCGCTTGATTCAGTCGCAACACCTTTTGATAAGGTTGACAATGCACTCGGCGGATCAGCCACTTATATATCACTTTCCGCATCCTATTTTTCAGGACCGGTTCATGTTGTGGCAGTTGTAGGAGATGATTTCCCGCAGAAATATCTTCAGATGCTTGAGTCGCACAATATTGATCTTGACGGTCTTCAGGTGATAAAAGGAGGCAAAACCTTTCGTTGGGCAGGGAAATACCATTATGATCTTAATTCACGCGACACACTTCTGACGGAACTGAATGTGTTTGAAAAGTTTGATCCGGTTATACCTGACCATCAGCGTAAGGCAAAATTCGTATGTCTCGGCAATATTGATCCGGTCCTTCAGAAACGAGTACTCGATCAGCTTGAAAAGCCACAGTTTGTGGTCTGCGATACGATGAATTACTGGATTGAAGGCAAGAGGGATGAATTGATTTCACTGCTCCCGCGCGTGAATGTTTTAATCATCAACGATTCAGAAGCCCGCCTTCTTGCCAATGAACCAAACCTTATTAAGGCAGCAAAACTCATAAGAGGCATGGGCGTGCAGACATTAATCATTAAAAAAGGGGAGCATGGTGCATTGCTTTTCAGTGAAGATGTGATTTTCTCAGCACCGGCCTACCCGATGGAGATGATTTTTGATCCGACCGGAGCAGGTGATACATTTGCCGGTGGTTTTATTGGTTATCTGTATAAGACTCAGGATCTTTCCGTTGAAAATATCAAGCGTGCGGTTATATATGGCAGTACGATGGCTTCATTCTGCGTCGAAAAATTCAGTACTGAAGAATTAGAAGAGCTCAGTTATCTGCGTATTCAGGACCGTTACAGGGAGTTTCTCGCTCTTTCACGCTTTGATGATAACCTCTGATATAACGGCGTTAGGATACGAGGGGGATTCATTCTTTTTCATTGATCAGACCAGACTTCCTTTTGAGGAGGTTACAGTAAGGAGCAATGATTACGAACGTATCTCCCATGCAATAGAGCGGCTTGAGATACGCGGTGCGCCTGCAATCGGTTGTGCGGCAGCTTACGCTCTTGCACTAAGTTACCGTCCCGGTAATAAGGATAACTTTCAAGCTGCTTATGAACGGCTCAGGAAAACACGTCCAACTGCTGTGAATCTTTTTCACGGGCTTGAAGCGATATATAATATCTTTCGTAAAGGCGGCGACTTTAATGACTGTCTGGCAGCGGCAAAAGACTATCATCAGACGGATATTCAGAGCTGCAATAATATATCAACTGCCGGCGCTGAACTTCTTGCCGGTAAAAAACGGCCACTGACTATTTGTAACACCGGTGCATTTGCGGTCGGGGGAGAAGGAACTGCTCTCGGGGTTATTAAGAAACTGCATAAAGTGAATCCGCTTGAATTGGTCACTGCCTGTGAAACAAGACCGCTGCTTCAGGGCGCGCGCCTCACTGCGTTTGAACTAGATAAAGCCGGTCTGCCCTTTCGGCTTATTGTTGACTCTGCCTCAGCTTTCTTTATGAGCAGGGGAGAAATTGATTTTGCAATTGCAGGGGCTGACAGAATTGCAGCAAACGGTGACACGGCAAATAAAATTGGAACACTTATGGTCGCTCAGCTTTGCAGTATCTACAGCATACCCTTTTATATAGCCGCACCGGTGAGTACCATTGATTTCAAGATCAGCAGCGGTAAAGATATTCCTGTTGAATTCAGGTCTGCTGATGAACTGCACTCAGCAAGAGGAGTACAGATAACTTCTGAGAAGTTTCCGGCAGCTAATCCTGCATTTGATGTAACTCCTTCACACCTTATTGCAGGTATTATAACAGACCAGGGGTTTTTCACCCAGCCATATTCGTTCAAAAAATGAGTGCCATAATTACCACTGAAGCGGTTGTAATCAACAGCTATGATTTCAGTAATACAAGCAAGATTGTGGTGCTTTACACACAAAAGTTAGGTAAAATTTCGGCTCTGATTAAAGCGGGGAGAGATAAAAATTCCAAGGTAGGCAGATCCGCGGATATTCTTAATCTGATTTCTATTGTGTTATATAACAAGGATATCAGAGAGGTTCAGCTCTTGACCCAGGCGGATATGGTTGCTTATTTCAGCAATATCAGGGAGGACTATGAGACCTTGCTTTACGCCCACGCAGTTTTGGAGTTATTTCAATACCTCGTAAAAGAGCATGAGGAAAACCAACGGCTTTATGCCGGACTTAGAAAAATCCTTTACCGCTTTGACCAGAAGGAAGAGCCCCCCCCAATTACTTTTCTCCGATTTTTTGTCTTTTTTATTGAGCTTGCCGGCTACGAGCTTTCAACCCGGCACTGTTCCATTTGCGGAAAGATATTTGACCCAATGAAAAGCTCCGCCGGGTTTAATAACACGGCAGGTGTTCTTTGCAGTGAGTGTACCCAAAAAATGACCTTAACAGTTCCTGTCAATCAGGAACTTTTCAGTGCCCTGCATTGTCTAAAAAGCGGAACACCTGATATCAGTCTGACTCAGGTGCAGGCGAGCCGGTTAATCTCCATGCTCGAAAGTTTTCTGAAATATCATATTCCCGAATTTCAGGGACTAAAATCAATTAAGAGCATCTAATTCTTTTTAAGAATACGTTTAATGAAATAAGAGGTAAAAAGCATGATAGCAAAAAGATTCTTGGGTGTAGCTGCTTTATTAGTTACAGGAATTATTCTCGGAGCAATCCTGGTATCCGGTTTTAACTGGGTACGACCGGGGTTAGCAGATATTTTCCTTGGTTCAAGCACTCCGCCGGTTAATCTGAATGCAGATGCGAATTCGTTCAGTCAGTCATTTATTGAAGTTGCTGATAAGGTAACCCCGTCCATAGTTCAGATTCAGGTTGTCTCAGAAGTTGAAAACCCGCATTCACAGTTTTTTTTCCCGTTCCAGGATTTTGATATGCCAAAGGAGCAGGAGGGTTCCGGCAGCGGTATAATCATCAGTGATGACGGGTATATACTCACCAATAATCATGTTGTTGAAGATGCCAAAAAAGTAACCGTTACTCTTTTTGATAAGAGAAAATTTGATGCTAAAGTTATTGGTAATGACCCTCTAACAGATTTGGCTGTTATTAAAATAAATACCACCGGCTTAGCTGAAGCGTATCTTGGAAACAGTGACAACCTTAAAGTCGGGCAGTGGGTAATGGCTATTGGCAACCCGCTCTCTCTCAGTTCAACGGTTACTGCCGGTATTGTTAGTGCGCTCAACCGAGGTCAGTTAAATCTGATTAAGGACTCCTACGGTGTTGAGAACTTTATCCAGACTGATGCGGCTATTAATCCCGGTAACAGTGGTGGAGCCCTCGTTGATTTATCCGGCGCAGTAATAGGTGTAAATAGCGCCATTGCCACTAAAACCGGGACATATATCGGTTACGGCTTTGCAATTCCTATCAATCTCGCCCGTTCGGTCGCGAAGGATTTAATTGCAAATGGCAAAGTTAGCCGCGGGTATATTGGCGTGCAGATCAGAGAAGTTGATGCTGCACTTGCAAAATCTCTTGGTCTTGATAAGCCGAGCGGCGTAATTGTTGAAGGTATAGTTGAAGGCGGCGCGGCAGCAGTTGAAGATGTAAGAAGAGGTGATGTAATATTAAAAATTGATGGAAATGAAATAAGTCAGCCAAATCAGTTGCAAAGCTATGTCGCTTCAAAATCGGCTGGTACAAAGGTGAAGCTGGAAATTTTCAGGGATGGGAAAAAACTTGAAAAAACCGTAACACTGAAACCGAAACAGGAAGACCCGTCAACGGATGTTGCGAAGAATGAGAAAAAAGATGATAACGAAAATGAAAACACCTCAAGTGCAACATTTGACAATATAGGGCTGAAAGTCCGCAATATGACAAACAGCGAAAAGACCACCTTCAAGATTGAAGAGGGAATCCTGATTTCTGAAGTTACTCCTTATAGTTCGGCAGCCGCTCAGGGGCTCAGCCGTGGACTCGCTATTACCAAAGCTGACAAGCTGCAGATTACCTCAGTCAGTCAGTTCAAAAAGCTGGTTGATGGCAAATCCGGTGGCGCCATCCTTATAGAAGTAACCGACAGTAAGGGAAATACCAGGTTTGTCGGGCTGGAAATCCCATGATTTAAGAGGTAAAATATATATCTTTGAGGCGGAGAATTTCTCCGCCTTTTTAATTTTAAATGTAATAATGTAATGATTCGATACAGCACAGCAGGTGAGTCGCACGGTAAGGGACTGCTCATGATAGCCGAGGGTTTTCCCTCAAACATACCTGTCAGCCAGGAGTTTATTAATAATGAACTGCGGCGACGTCAGATGGGTTATGGCCGCGGGGGACGAATGATAATTGAGACAGATACCGCAGAGGTTTTGAGCGGAATTCGATTTAGTAAAACACTCGGCTCCCCGGTTGGTATTCTCATCCAAAACCGGGATTGGGAAAACTGGACTGAGAAAATGTCTGCTTTCGGAAAAAGAGGTAAAGTCGAAAAAATTACTGTGCCTCGTCCCGGACATGCAGATTTGACCGGCTCAGTAAAATATGATTTTGATGATATCCGGAATTCCATTGAGCGGTCTTCAGCGCGCGAAACAGCAGCGAGGGTTGCTGCTGGTGCCATGGCGAAATCCTTGCTGGCTGAACTTGATATTTTTGTCGGAAGTTTTGTTGAGAGTATTGGGGGTATATATCCGGATTTTAATTTTGCGGATTTGCTTGCTGCCAACAGCATTGAAGATGACTTTTCTGCCGGTTCTTTGAACACAATGGCTGATGCCAGTGAGGTTAGGGTTCTTGATGAACTGCAGGAAGATAAAATTATCAGGAAAATAAAAGCATGCAAGAAACGGGGGGATACTCTCGGAGGCAGTTTTTGTGTTGCTGTGAGTGGTGTGCCTACCGGGCTTGGTTCATTCGTATCAGTGAACGAAAGATTAGATGCCGCACTCTCTCATGCGATTGTCGGGATAAATGCGGTTAAAGGGGTGGAAATTGGCGAAGGATTTCAGGCATCGCGCAGCTTCGGGTCTGAATCGCATGATGAAGTTATTCGCAAAAAAAATGTCATCAGGAGAAAAACCAATCGTTCCGGAGGAATTGAAGGGGGTATATCAACCGGTGAAGTGATCTGGCTGAGGGGATATATGAAACCAATTGCAACCCTGATGAAACCGGTAAGAACAGTTGACATCAGTACATTTGATGAACTTGAAGCCCGTCGCGAAAGAAGTGACTTTGTGGCTGTACCCGCCTGTGCTGTAATCGCAGAAGCAATGACTGCCTGGGTAGTGGCAGATTTTATCCTGAGAAAGTTTGGCGGTGACTCGATGATTGAAACAAAAAAGAATTTTTTGAATTGGGAGAAATATCTTAAAAAAAGAAGGGTCAGATAGTTTTATGACGCAAAAAAATGGCTCAATCAGTCTGAAGACGATAACCTGTAATCCTTTTGCAGAAAATACCTACATTTTATGGGATACTGAAACACAAGACGGAGTGATATTTGACCCGGGCTGTTCTGATTCTCAGGAGGAATATGAGTTAAGCAGCTTTATCCTTGAACAAAAAATCCGTGTGAAAGCAGTGATAAATACCCATTGTCACCTTGATCATGTATGGGGAAATCCCTTTGTTAAAGAGAACTGGGGATGTCCGCTCTATGTACCGGAACACGAACTGGCTCTCCTTCGTTATGCGAAAAAGCAAGGGCAGAGTTTTGGCTTGGTGCTGCCAGACCAACCGGAGCCGGATATTATCATCAAGGAAGAGGGACATCTCGAAATTGGAAGTCTGAAACTCCGTTCAATCTTTACCCCCGGACATGCACCTGGAGAGTATTGTTTTCTTATTAAGGGAACTGATTTTCTTATTGCCGGGGATGTGCTTTTTGAGGAAGGTATCGGGAGGACTGATCTGCCGGGGGGGAATCATAAGATGCTTCTTGCCTCAATCAGAGAGCGGCTTTTTATTCTGCCGGACTCTACTATCGTTTTCCCCGGTCACGGGAACCCTACTACAATTGGTCACGAAAAAGTATATAATCCGTTTCTGACATAGATAACGTTTTATTTTCACGAATTATTGTATATTTACATGTACTAGTTCTTATTCATCTTAACAATTTTGGAGAAAAAATGAAAAAAATATTCCTTACCCTTTTTGTACTGTTCACAGTGGTATCTGTGAGAGCGCAGGGGGATTTACAGGAAACTTTGTCTAATCTTTCTGCTGATGCAGCCAAGGCCTACGTTAACCCGGTTGTTTCGGCTTTCGGTGCTAATATGAACTCAGGTTGGATTCACCGCGCTGTACCGAACAAAACTTTCGGAATAGATTTTGAGTTTGGGCTGGTGGCTATGGGAACTCTTTTCGGGGATGACTCCAAAACCTTCACGTCCACAGGTAAATTTCGTTTTAACCACGAACAGGCCAGCCAGCTTGCTCAGGGTATAAGCAACACTTGGGGTGAGAGAGACTCTGTTATTAAATACATGACTCAGGAAGAATTCACTGTCGGCATTTCCGGACCGACTATCGTAGGTTCAAAGAACGAAAATCTGGTAATTAGCTTTGGTGGTAAAACTTTTACCGTCCAGACACCATTAGGGCCTCAGTCTGAAACTGTTCAGCCGGATACTATTTCACTGGCAGGTGTTTCAGGGTTTCTTGAAGATCTTCCAGCGCTGCCGCTTGCTGCACCTCAGTTAACCGTTGGTACTTTCTTTGGAACAGCGGTTTCTATCCGCTACCTGCCGGAAGTTGAGATTGATGCAGACCTTGGCAAATTCAAATACTTCGGATTTGGTATTCAGCATAATCCATCAATGTGGATTCCTGTTCCAATGCCAATTGATCTTTCACTTGGATTCTTTACACAGAATTTAGAAGTCGGCTCGATTTTTAAGAGCACAGCAACATCATTCGGTATTTATGCAAGTAAAAGATTTGGACCTGGGTTCTTAAGTATAACTCCGTACGCCGGTTTCATGTTTGAATCAAGCGATATCACCGTGAAATATGATTTTGAACTTGAGAATACTCCTACACCGGGCAGCACAACTACCCTTCCTATCGAATTTAAAGTTGAAGGAGAAAATAAATCAAGATTTCTTATTGGTGCTTCACTCAAGATTGCACTCTTCAATATTAATGCAGATTACAATATCGGCAAATACAATAGTTTAAGCGCCGGTCTTGCATTTAATTTCTGATAATCATTAGAATGATTTAACCGGGACACTCAGTGTCCCGGTTTTGTTTTTTATATATATCTGTTCACTGGAAAAGGAAGGTATTTTTGAAGCAAAAATTTATATTTGCAGGCATAGTTCTCCTTCTTCTCATCACAGGAGAAATAATTGCCCTGCCGCGACTTCTCCCTTCGCTTAGTTCCGTTTTTTCTGCTCTTGAAACACTTTACAGCAGCTATGATCTTTTATTTCATTCCTTTTACAGTATAACCACTGTTGTTTCAAATCTGATTATTTCGAATATCATATTATCCTTTCTGATGCCTGCCTATATCGGGTCAAGACTTCAGAAAGGGGAATTAAAGTTAATCCCTGTCGGAATAATTTCTGTCGGTATCTTTTTTACAGGTTTATATATCCTGTTTGTTTTTCCGCTGCAGCATCTGGCGCTATCAGTAATGCTTTTCCCGGTTTCTCTCGTATTAAGTTACAATAATATGGTAAATGAACTTAACGGCATTCGCGGAAGTATGGGGGACTTTTACACATCACTTACCGGCGATCGGGATACTGTGTATGTGTCTTTAGCAGGATCATTAATGAAAGGCAGGATTTTTACCAATATTCATGATATTCTTAACTCACTCTGGATGTGGCTCCTGCTTTTTGAATTTTTGTCTGATTATGGTAAAGGACTTGGTTATCTGATAAAAATCGGATATGAATACTGGAGTCTGCCGGTGATGACCGCGGCATTACTATATACAGTAGCTTTTATCTGGCTGGCGAATCTTCTTATGGATGTCTTGATTTATGCAGTGAAATTGCGGCGGCTGAAAGGTTAGTATGAAAATCAGTCTGAATAATCTTAGTTTTTCTTATCAAAACAGCATTGGCATTTCACGGAGTGTGATTAACGGTGTCACGCAAAATTTTGAATGGGAAAGTGGCAAGCAAATTGCCGGACTTTTGCTCCCATTCGGCGGGGGTAAATCTTCACTTCTTAGAATTGCAGCCGGGCTTATTTCCCCTGATTCAGGCAGTTGCGTAATAACAGGAGACGGAGAAAAAACAGCAAAAGCGGTGTATATACCCCCTCAACCCTGCAGCGCCGGCTGGCTTTCATTCGAAGATCAGGTGAAGTTAATGCTTCCCTCAATGAAAAATCAGACTTCAGTGAAAGAAACTGCTGAACTCTGCGGTATTGACGGATATGAAAACCACATTCCCGCCGAGCAGAGCGGGGCCTTCCGGCTAAGAGTTCAACTGGCACTTGCTATCATGAGCGGGGCAGAGGTAATTCTGATTGACGACCCGTTTACCGCGCTTATGCCGCAGATTAAGGACCATTTGTTCGGTGATCTGAGAGAAATTATTGCAAAAAGTAAAACAGCGTTATTTTTTGCAACCTCAGGACTGGGTGACGCAGCTCAGCTTACTGACAAACTATATATATTCAACCGGCTTGACGGATCTTTACCTGAGGTCCTTGATACTTCATCATGGACAAGATTAACAATGCGGGCAGAACAAAATGCTTTGCTCAACAGTTTACCATCAAATATCAGATATTAATCAATCATGAAAAACAAGATTGACGGTCTTCTGGCAAAGAGGGAAGAAGCGCTGCAAGGTGCAGGCGAAGAACGGATTAAACAACAGCATGATAAGGGAAAGCTTACCGCACGCGAGCGTCTTGAAATTTTACTCGACCCTGACTCATTTGAAGAAACTGATATGTTCGTCTCACAAAGATCAACTGATTTTGGTCTTGAAAAGGTTGCAATTCCGGGTGATGGTGTTGTAACCGGATTCGGAAAAATTGGCGGTCGTGATGTAGCAGTCTTCAGCCAGGATTTTACGGTGTTGGGAGGTTCTCTTTCAGAGACAAATGCAGAGAAGATCTGCAAAATCATGGAAACTGCCATGCGAATAGGTGTGCCCGTTATCGGTCTTAATGATTCAGGAGGGGCAAGAATTCAGGAGGGGGTAGTTAGTCTCGGCGGTTATGCTGATATCTTCCTTCGTAATACACTTGCAAGCGGTGTTATTCCGCAAATTTCAGTTGTTCTTGGACCATGCGCCGGCGGTGCGGTTTATTCCCCGGCAATTACTGATTTTGTTTTTATGGTGCGGGACACCAGCTATATGTTTGTAACCGGTCCGAATGTGGTGAAGACTGTTACCCATGAAGTTGTTTCTTCTGAAGAGTTAGGTGGCGCTGACACTCACGCGACAAAAAGCGGGGTAGCTCATTTTGTTTATGACAATGAAGTTGAAACACTACTGAACGTTCGCCGCCTGATGGAATATATACCTTCTAATTTTATGGACCCGGCACCCGTCAGGAATTTTAAGAAAAAGGGAAATGAGATAAAACAAAAACTCAATGCAATTATTCCTGAAGGTTCTGATAAACCCTATGACATGAAAGAGGTAATTGCGGAAATAATTGATGACGAGTTTTTTGAGGTACATTCTACATTTGCTCCCAATATTATTACCGGTTTCGCTCATCTTGGGGGGCAGTCTGTTGGTATTGTTGCTAATCAGCCCTCCGTGTTAGCCGGAGTGTTAGATATAAATGCCTCTATAAAAGGAGCCCGTTTTGTAAGATTTTGTGATGCCTTCGGGATACCCCTTTTAGTCTTAGAAGATGTACCTGGCTTTCTTCCTGGAACAGAACAGGAATGGAATGGTATAATAAGGAACGGTGCAAAACTTCTTTATGCGTTTTGTGAAGCGACCGTGCCTAAAATTACAGTAATCACCAGGAAGGCATACGGCGGCGCGTATGATGTTATGAACTCGAAACATATACGCGGAGATTATAATTATGCGTGGCCTTCGGCAGAAATTGCAGTTATGGGCCCCAAAGGCGCTGTTGAGATAATTTTTAAGAAGGAAATTGCCTCAGCGGATGACCCGGTCGCGGAATTTCACAAAAAAGTTGAAGACTATACGGCAAAATTTGCTAATCCTTACATTGCGGCCGCCCGCGGCTATATTGATGAGGTGATCATTCCCGCTGAGACCCGGAAAAAGCTGATTTTTGCCTTCGGTTTGCTTAAAAACAAAGTTGACCGGATTCCGAAGAAAAAACATGGAAATATCCCCCTTTAATTCAATTTGACGGGGGACACATACTTTTTTGGTTTTGCATTACCGTTATTTATAATTATATTGCGAAATTAACAGAAAAATAACCTAACAGAGAGGAGATTCGATGATCTCAAATCTCAAACTACTTGTGATTGCCTCTTTATTGTCCGTGGGGTTTATAGCATGCACGGGTACTAAAGAGACAACCGTTACAGTTGAGACCAAGGAGGAAATCCCTGTAATTCAAAAGGTTGATATTGTCGGTGAATTGCTTGAGCAGGCCCGTCAGTATTACACCATTGCTTTACAGAAACAAGCTGTAAACAGCACCCTTGAGGCCATTACTCAATATGAGAATGCCCTCAAAACTATTACTACCCTTAGTTACTATCCGTCTATTGACTCCAATGCAGCTTATGATGAGCTGGCAGTAAGTATTTGGGACGATTATCAGAAGTTTATCGAAAATCTTTCTGAACTTCCGACAAACGTTTCACTTGGAGCTTATGAGGAGTGGATTGCCCGTACCAACCCTGCTGTTGACCAGGCCATCGAAAGTCTGGACCCCGTTCTTAACCCAAGCCAGACTGTAGATATTCCGGCAGAAATTGCTCTTGAAACCAATCCAATTGTTGACAAATGGATGGAGTTTTACACAGGGCGCGGTAAGAAATTTCTTACTATGTGGATGGCGCGATCCGGTAAATTCTTTCCCATGATGAAAAGGATATTTGAGGAAGAAGGAGTTCCCAGTCAGCTTCTGTATCTCAGTATGATTGAAAGCGGATTGAACCCCACCGCCCGTTCACGAGTGGGAGCAGTCGGTCTCTGGCAGTTTATGAAAGCAACCGGCTCTCTCTATGGTTTGCAGACAAACTTATATATTGATGAACGCCGTGACCCGGAAAAAGCAACACGTGCAGCCGCCCGTCATCTTCGCGACTTATACAGAAATCTTGATGACTGGTATCTTGCGCTTGCTTCTTATAATGCCGGAGAAGGACGGATTAACCGAGCCATCAGAAAATCCGGTTCAAGAAATTTCTGGACGATTATCAAATATCTTCCAAAAGAAACACGGAACTACGTCCCCCAATATATTGCCGTCTGTCTTATTGCGTATGACATGGAAAAATATGGATTTAACGGCATTGAGTATCAGACACCAAATGAATTTGATGTTGTAAAGGTTAACGAAGCCATTGATATGCAATTCCTTGCAGTCGGGGCAGGTACAAGTGTTGAAATTCTTTCAGATTTAAACCCGGAATTAACGCAGTCATGTTCTCCGGCTAATTATCCGGGCGGGTATTCCTTAAAAGTACCCAAAGGAACTTCCAAACTGCTGGCTGCAAATCTGCAGAACGTTCCGGAAGATGCAAAAAAGAAAGTAATAGTTCACGTTGTTAAAAAAGGTGAATCTGTTAAGTCTATCGCGGCGAATTATGGCATTACTGTTAATGAACTTACCGATGCAAATAATATTTCAGCAAAAGCAAAGCTCAAAAGAGGTGCAAATCTCAGGATACCGCTGAAGGTACGTTATTCAGACGTTTCACTCGCTGCCCAGTCTGAGGATGAAATTTCTGCCGATGATTCAACCCCTTCGACTTCGTATGTTAGTCCTTACGCTCAACTTGCAGGCGATTTACCAAATGAACCGGATGAAAGCGGAGAACCTGAGGAAACCGGAAGCGACGTGGCATCCATCCCGGTACCGGACGGAAAAACTGAGGTTGGATATACCGTTAAATCGAATGATAACCTGAGCCGGATTGCTGAATTGTTTGATGTCCGTGTTATTGACATACGTAACTGGAATGATTTAGCTTATAACAGAAAAATAAAGCCGGGTATAAAACTCCGCATTTTTGTTCCGGAAGAAAAGAAAGATTATTATGCTTCGCTTGAGACACAAAGTGAAACGGAGAAACTCAGCAAACCAAAAACAATATCTTCGGTTTCTTCATTTTATTATCAGGTAAAAAAGGGGGAAACGCTTTCAAAAATTTCGAGCAAGTTTAACGTTTCAGTCAGCGAACTGAAACAATGGAATAAGCTGAAATCTAGCCGGGTGAACCGCGGACAGCGCCTCAAGATATATACTTCAAAACACAGCGATGAGATTCTTGCGGTTAAAGATCAGACCCGTGAAGTGAAAAAGAAGGATCTGAAGTATAAAGTTAAAAGAGGCGATAATCTTGGAAGTATTGCCCTGAAATACGGTGTTACGACTGCTAATCTGAAAGCATGGAATAACCTTGCAGGAGATGATATCAGAATCGGGCAGGTTCTCGATATTACCACAAATGATAAATCATCCAGCATGGGTGATGTATCTGCCAACAAAAATACCACTCTGAATAATTATACGGTGAAGAAGGGTGATACGATTGGCGAAATTGCTGAAAAATTCGGGGTAAGCACTACCTCCATTAAGAAGTGGAACTCCCTGAAATCAAACACAGTAAAAATCGGGCAGAAGCTGAAGATATATACATCTTCATCCGCTAAGAATAACGGCAGCGCCGGACCGGTTAAGCATGTGGTCAGGTCAGGTGAATCTTTATATACAATTGCAAAAAAATATAATGTGACGGTTGATTCCATCCGTCAGAAAAATGATCTGCTCTCTGAAAATATTAAGCCAGGGCAGACTTTAGTAATTAATTAACGTTCTTTAAATGTTGTGCCGTTAGGGGTGCCTGCTCTGACGTAAAAGCGGGCTGAGAAAATACCCTTAGAACCTGAACCGGTTAATACCGGCGTAGGGAAACGACCGGAGAAAATCATTCTTTTCTGCGGCCTTTCGCATTAACGGCCTTTTTTGTTACCAGCAAATCAGGAGTAATCATGAAAAGTATGATTTTTTTCATACTGTTGTCTATTGCATTGCAGTCGCAGCAGCCCACTATAATTTCAGGTTCTGTTTGTGACGCAGAATCCGGAAACCCGCTCGCCTCCGCATCTATTTTATTAAAAGGAAAAACTATCGGGGCTGTAACTGACAGCAAAGGGGATTTTTCCATTACCGCGCAGATTACAAATAGCGATACGCTGCTTGTATCATACCTTGGATATCAGAAAAAGTTCATCCCGGTTTCACAGTTGAAGCCGGATGTAAGACTCGATGTGAAATTAACCCGCACCTTATTGAGCTCGCAAAGTATATATGTGACTGCTGCAGTCGGTGATAAGGACCAAAACCCGGCTGTTCTTGAAGAATTGAGCAAGAGTGAAATTCAAAAGAACTATTCTGTGCAGGATGTGCCCGAATATCTTTCCTCACTTCCATCGGTAAGTTTTTATTCAGATAATGGCGGTTCTGTTGGTTATAACTATCTGAGTATCCGCGGATTTGATCAGAGACGGATTGCAGTTTCTATTAACGGAATACCACAAAATGATCCGGAGGATCATAATGTGTACTGGATTAATTTTTCGGATATATTATCAGGAACAGATTTGGTCGCGGTTCAGAGAGGTTCAGGGGGAGGTATTTCCGGGTATCCGGCTATTGGCGGAGCGGTAAACCTGATAACTGCGTCAAATTCTGAAAAGCCGTTTACTTATTTACGGACCGGTTTTGGGAGTTTTAATACGAAAAAACTTTCAATTGAATCTGCCAGCGGAATCTTTAATAAGAAAAGCTCTTTATATGTAAAATTATCTCAGATTTCATCTTCAGGGTACAGAGATAAGTCATTCGCCAAGTTAAACTCTTATTATCTTTCTTATCAGCAGTTTGATCAAAAGCTGGTGACGCAGATTAATGTTTACGGCGGAATACTGGAAGACGGGCTTGTCTATACCGGATTACCAAAATTCGCGGTACAGGATAAAAACTTACGCAGGAAGAATTATTCATATTGGGAATCAGACAATTCGCAGTTTACCTGGATAACAGAAAGACGATCCGGTGAGATTGAGAATTTTTCGCAGCCCCATTATGAGGTATTGAATGAATATCAGTTCTCGGAGAATCTTAAACTCAATTCAGCGTTATTCTTAGTCACCGGAAATGGTTTCTTTGATTTTGATGCATCTTGGGCGCCAATTTCATATTTCAGAGTGGCTAATATACCCGGGTTTCCATCTTCATTAGACCCTGATACTATATATTCGCCAAACTCGATAGTACGAGCTATGGTTGAGAATGTACAATATGGCTGGATACCGCGTGTTTCTTATAAACATAAGGATGGTGAGTTTATTTCCGGATTAGAACTGAGAAAGCATAATTCGCTGCATTGGGGTTCACTCCGCTACGCGGATAACCTTCCCGCAGGAATTCCTCAGGAATGGAAGTATTACAGTTACCGGGGAGGGAAAGATATTGTTAATTTTTTTATTTATGAAAAGTATAAACTGAGCGATAAAATTACTTTGCAGGGGGAGCTTCAGGCAGCGTACAATAAGTATCACTTAAATGAGGAAGATTTTGTAAATAATAATTTATCGTTACATAATCTCTTTCTAAATGGAAGAGCAGGTGTCTATTATAGTTTTTCTGAGCAACACGGATTTCATATGACGGCAGCAAGAGTGAGCCGTGAGCCGAGGTTAAAGGAGTATTATGATGCTGCTGAGTCAAGCGGGGGAGCTGTTCCTCAGTTTCAGCAGAGAACTGATGGTTCGTATGACTGGAATAATCCATTCGTCAAACCGGAAACCATGAATGCTTTTGATTTCGGATATAATTTCAAAAACCGACTGTTTGACGGCGGGGTTAATCTTTACGCAATGTTTTTTACAGATGAAATTGTAAAGAACGGTGATCTGGACCGTTTCGGACAGCCGCGCACAGGTAACATGAAATCAACCGAGCACATTGGGGCAGAATTTTATGGAATTTACAACCCGTTCTCTGGAATTAGTTTTATTGGTAACTTTACTGTCAGCAATGATAAAATTATTGAAGGTTATCGATTTGCTGATCTTGCGTCCGGTGTGCAGAAAATTGATTTATCCGGCAACAAAATAGCCGGTTTCCCCGGATATCTTGCAAATGCCATCGTGCAGTATGAACAGTCCGGTATCTTTCTGCAGGCCTCTGCAAGGTTTTCCGGAAAAATCTATTCAGACAACTATGGTGACAAACTGAGCAATTTACTTCTGATTCACCCTGATCTTACGTCATACAAGGACAATGTGAATGATGAGTTTTTTACTTTAGGATTGTTTGCAAGCTGGTCATTTCCCATTTGGGAGGATGCCAGAGAATCAAGGTTGTATATTCAGGTTAACAATGTCCTGAACAAACTCTATTCTGCATATTCTGTCGGAGGTGAGTTTTTCCCGGCAGCAGAAAGAAATTTCTTTATTGGAATTGAAGCAGGAATTTAAGATTAAGAAAAAAGCAATTATAATTGGAAATGGCGAGCAGCCGCCTGAGGACCTCCTCAGAGCGGCTGTTGACTCCGGTTCGTATGAAATTATTTGTGCTGATGGGGGGTACCACCATGCAGAACGGCTTGGAATTGTTCCTGATATCGTTCTTGGGGACATGGATTCACTCTCCGATGCGGAAATTTCCAAGATTGAAGGGAAAATTGCTGTCAGAAAATTTTCAGGGCAGAACGATACAGATGTTGAAAAAGCAATTATCTACTGCTATGAAAACAAAATAAAAGATATATTGCTTTTTTCAGTTACAGGGAAATTAATTGACCATGAACTTTCTAATATTGTTCTTCTTTTCAGATACGCGCCATCGGTGCGGTTGAGGATTGTTGATAATCACACAGTTCTTGAAGCGGTAACCGGTCGCGTTACGAGGATGGTTGGAACCGGTGCCCGTGTATCATTTTACGCGTTTCAGCATGAGCTTAATGTTATGACGCAGGGTTTGCGATACCAACTGCCGGAAAACAAACTTATTTTTGGCAAACAGGAGAGCACCGGTAATATAGCTGAAAATGATTCCGTGAGTTTTGAAGTCACAGGGGGATATATGCTGCTTATTATTCCTGCGGAAGTAAAAGATTTGAAATGATTCATTTTACTTCTGCCGACTATATCATTCTTCTTTTCTTTTTTCTCCTTCTGATCGCGACCGGTTACTTTGCTTCCAGGCGGGGGAGAGGTGATGATGATAGTTACTTTTTGGCCGGTAAAAAGATTGGGATCGTTCTTTTTGTTGTAACAAATGTTTCCACCTGGTATGGTGGAATACTCGGAATTGGGGAATTTACTTATCAGTATGGGCTGGTTACCTGGTTCACTCAAGGTCTGCCATATTATTTCTTTGCGATTCTGTTTGCTTTTTTCATGGTTAAAAAAGTTTATGCCGGAGATAACATTACCATACCACAGAAGATTGAAGCGGTTTATGGTTCAACGGCAGGTAAAATCTCCTCAGTATTTGTGTTTATCCTCAGTTCACCTGCCCCTTATCTCTTAATGATTGCGCAGATACTTAATCTGTTTTTCGGTCTGCCTCTGATTTGGGGTCTGATAATTTCCGCTTTGCTTTCAATATTTTATCTTATAAGGGGTGGGTTGCATGCCGATATATATGTTGATGCTTTTCTTTTTATTATTATGTTTTCCGGATTCGGTATGCTCCTCTGGAGTGTTTACTCATCAGCGGGCTCCGGAGTTTTAACTGCAAATCTGCCTGAGCAGCATCTGTCTTTAACCGGTGGGCTTTCTCCGCTTTATCTTGGTGTCTGGTGGATGATTGCAGTATGGACCTTTGTTGACCCGGGATTTCATCAGAGGGTTAAAGCTGCTCGCTCAGCGCAAACCGCCAAGTGGGGTGTTATTATTTCGGTTTTCTTATGGCTGGTGTTTGATTTTTTAACAAATGTAACCGGTCTATATACTGCAGCACTGCTTCCGGGGTTAAGTGATCCTAAAAATTCATTCCCATTGCTCGCGGACACATACCTTTCATCAGGTTTGAAGGGTTTCTTTTTTGCAGCATTATTTTCCACCATTCTGTCAACATCAAACAGTTTTCTTTTTATCAGCGGTACTACACTCGGAATTGATTTTGTAAAAAGGGGTGATAAGAAAAAGGAAGCAATGTATGGAATGATCTTTTCTGCTATTCTGGCAGTGGTACTTGCACTTATGATACCATCAGTGATTGGAATGTGGTACCTTATCGGTTCTGTTTGTGTGCCGGGATTGCTTCTTGCAACACTTGGCTCCTACTTCCCGAACTTACGATTAAGCAAGGAAGAAATACTGCTTGGATTCATATTAGGGAGTATATCGGCTGTTTTTTGGTATATACTGAGAGAATTTGGTTTTGTACCGGAAGAAGCAATGTCCATCGAGCCGATGATCGCGGGGTTAGTCGTGATTATTCTTCTTGTTCTGAGGGAAAGATTTATCAGATTTCTGCGAAAGTAAGAAGATTTACCGGCAGGTGTTTTTTTTACACCTGCCGGAAATAATTAACCTGATCAGGGGAGGAGAACGCCTACCGCGATAACTGTAGTCCAGATTCCTGTTTTGTCACCTTCGGCTGACTGTGTGATATTAAATGAGCGGACAATTTTACCGGACATTTTGTAGATATTTTCTCTTTCACTCCAGTCAGTATCAGGATTGAATTCAACACCGAGTGTGGTTGCAAGCATGGTTGCGGCCAGGTCTTCTGCATAGTCACCGGCTACTTTTTCTGACTCACCGAATGGGTGGTGTTCAGAAAGATAACCATACTGATCAGGATCAGCCGGAAGTGCAACACCGATTGAAGCTGCAATAAGGCGGTTTGGCTCATTGGTTGAATTCCTCGCCATTACAGCAAAGGTAATCTGCCCTGGCTGAAGCAGCTTTAATCCTTCTTCTTTGGAAATTCTTTTACATCCTACCGGATATATAGAACTTACCGTAACCAGGTTGCATTTTTCAACACCCGCGTTACGGAGTGCTAATTCAAAAGAAGTAAGGTACTCTTTATGGCGTCCTACCCCTTTGGTAAAGAATATTTTTGAAGGTACATACAATATATCATCTCCTTTTAAGATTGAATAATTTTAAGAAATTTTCTTTTGCCAACTTTTAGTATGTTTTCTTTTTCAAGTATAACCATTTCAGCCGGGTCAGCAATTTTACGGCTGTTGAAACTAACACCTCCCTGCTGAATCAGGCGTCTTGCTTCTCCTCTTGAAGGCGCTAATTCAAATTTCATAAGCAGATCAACGGCAGAAAGCTCAGTAAGATCAGTAACTGCCTCAGGAATTTCATCCGGAATTTCTTTCTTAATAAAAATTCTGTCAAACTCATCTTCGG
Source organism: Ignavibacteriales bacterium (assembly GCA_045863035.1). Classification (GTDB taxonomy): domain Bacteria; phylum Bacteroidota; class Ignavibacteria; order Ignavibacteriales; family Ignavibacteriaceae; genus H2-BAC3. Next base: position 114,111 of record BTUV01000005.1, read on the forward strand.
CCTCACGAGCTGCATCCTCTGAATGATACAGAGCCACCAGTTTTTTGGCTAAATCGCGCTTTATATCTCTTGGATTAACTGCACCGTCAGATAATTTTTGCTTTACTTCGGCCAGATATTCGCTACTGACCAAAGTGGTTAATACAAAATAATCATAGATGAGTGAATCTGATATGGAAAGTGTTTTTCCGAAGATCTCCCTCGGAGTATCGTTAATACCAATATAATTTCCATACGATTTGCTCATCTTTTCAACACCGTCAGTGCCCACGAGCAATGGCATGGTCAGAATTACCTGCGGCTCAAGACCGAACTCACGCTGGATATCTCTCCCCACAAGAAGATTAAACTTCTGATCGGTGCCTCCCAATTCTACATCGCTTTGAATAGCAACTGAATCCATTGCCTGTGCAAGAGGATAGAGAAACTCATGTAAGCTGATCGGCTCGCCAGCACGGAAACGCTTGGTGAAATCATCACGCTCAATCATCCTGGCAACGGTATATTTTGAGGAGAGTTTTATCACATCCTCAAATGTCATTTTGGAGAGCCACTCAGAGTTATAAACTATCCTGGTTTTTTCTTTATCCAGAATTTTAGAGGCCTGTTCGAAATACGACTGACCATTTTGGCGGGTTTCATCCAGTGAAAGCGCGGGTCTGGTGGCGTTTCTGCCTGAGGGGTCACCAATCATTCCGGTAAAATCACCAATAATAAGAACCGCCTGATGTCCGAGTGACTGAAACTGAGCTAATTTTCTAAGAACAACAGAATGACCCAAATGGAGGTCAGGGCGGCTGGGGTCGCAGCCGAGTTTTATGATGAGTTGTTTGTTGGTTTTTAGGGATTTTTCAATTTTTTGAACCAGTTCTTCTTCTGGGATAATTTCTGAGCAACCTCTTTTAATGAGGTCCATCTGTTCGTTAAGCGAGGGGAATGACAATCTCTTCGGCTCCGGACTTAATAATCAGTTATAAAAATTTTAAAGGTATAGTTTACCATATCATTTTTTTAAGCGCCTTGCTATATCGCGCTGAACATCTTTCTTCTGAATAGTTTCTCGTTTATCGTACAGTTTTTTACCCTTCGCAACTGCAATTTCTATTTTAACTTTTCCGTTGCTGAAGTACGCACTGAGCGGAATGACAGTCAGACCTTTTTCAGCAACTTTTGCCTGTAATTTTCTTATTTCACTTTTGTTAAGGAGCAGCCGCCGGTTTCTTACAGGGTGATGGTTCTCACGGTTGCCGTGTGAATATTCACTAATATGCACTCCGTTAAGCCATGCCTCCCCCTCCTTTATCTCAACATAACCGTCCGCAAAACTTATCTTGCCCTCCCGGAGTGATTTAACTTCAGTACCTGTCAGAGCAATTCCCGCCTCGTAAGTTTGAATAATAAAATATTCAAACCGGGCTTTCTTATTCACAGCGATATTCTTAATTACCGGGGTGTTTTCCATAATGGGTGGCTGAGATTCCGGTTAGTTCGAAAAAGAGCAAAAACAAACAACAAAATTAAGCAATTGGCAGGTCATTCAAAATCAAAATTTTTACGTTTTTTTTGGGCTGGGGCTTGCAAGCACCTGCTGCTGAATATGGGTATTTTCTGACTCCGGTAAAAGACCGTAATATGAGATGAATGATAAATGAAAGCGCTATGCACCGTATTTAACGGATATCTTTTCTGTTTTTACCCTCAGACTTTTCTTTTAACTTTGGGTTTAATTTGTCAGGATTTGAGAATTTTTCCCATATTGAAAACACTGCTGTTATGATTCCGTGCCGATGAGATTAGCCATCTTTTTGCTTTTACACAGTTCTCTGCTTTTTTCACAAAGTTTAGCCCCCATCCCCGTTGAGGGAGGAACCATGTTTTTTTATAAACAAGGGGCGCACGGACAAATCAATTCGATTTCAGTGGCCGGCGGTTTTAATGGCTGGAAGTCCGGTCAGTATCTATTCACCTTTTTTCCTGAGGAAGCCCTTTGGAAAGCTGTTGTTCCGCTTGAACCCGGTAAAGAAGTTTTTTATAAATTTGTGTTAAATGATACGCTCTGGATAGCTGACCCGAACGCCCCTTTCGTAACAGAAGATGAATGGCAGAACGGAGTAATCACTCCCGTAAAATACGGCTTACCCTATATTTCAGAAATGAAGCCCGCTGAGGGGCAGAGGATTACCGGAATTTCACCGGTATTGATGCGGTTGAACGGGTTTAATTCCGGTATTGACAGTCATTCCATTAAGCTGTGGTTCAATGGAAATGAACACACTTTTACCTTTGATGCTGCATCTTCCCGGCTAACTGCACTTCTGCCGGATGATTTACCTGACGGTGAACACACATTTGAAATTTCATTCAGTGACCTGAACGGAAATAGCAGCGGAAAAATTCAATCCCGCTTTTTTGCAGACAGATTTATCACACCCGTATCTTCTCCGCTCTTTTATGATTCTGCAGTTATCTATGAAATATATATTCGTACTTTCGCAGACTCTGATGACGATGGCATTGGTGATTTTAACGGAATTACCGGCAAACTTGGCTATCTGGCTGATACACTTGGCGTGAACACACTCTGGCTGATGCCCTGGAATGAGTCAACCACAGAACATGGATATAATGTGGTTGATTATTTCTCGATTGAACAGGATTACGGAACGTTTGAAGATTATCAGGCATTTTTGAAAGAATCCAAAAAACGGGGGATGAGGATTCTGATGGATTTTGTAATTAATCATACGGACAGCACACACAACTGGTTTCTGGATGCCTACAATAATCCCGCGAGCAATTATTCACCATGGTATCAGTTTACCGACAGTACGAATACTGATTGGAATCATTTTGGCGTTGAACGAAAAATGCCGAAACTTGATTTCAGTAATCCTGAGGTAGGTGAGTATTTTCTTGAAGCAGCCCGTTTTTGGTTAGATCCAAATGGTGACGGCGATTTTTCTGACGGAGTTGACGGATTTCGTTGTGATGCAGCTAAGGAAGTGCCGCATACTTATTGGAATACTTTCAGAAAGTACGTAAAAGATATCAATCCGGAAGTTTTGCTGCTTGGTGAGGTGTGGGATAATCTTAATTATCTGATTCCATTTTATAAAGATGAATTTGATATGTTGTTTGATTATCCATTTTATTATTCCCTTGAAAGGTTATTAGCTAACGGAACCCCTGCCAGATTTGCAGAGGATGAAATGAGATATATATCAACACTTCCGGAGGGGCATCAGAAGGTACGCTTTCTTTCTAACCATGATAATCAGAGACCAATTAATCTGTTTAACGGCGATATAAACAAGCTGAAACAGGCCTTGTTTCTGATCTTTTCACTTCCCGGTACTCCCATGATTTATTATGGTGATGAAATTTTATATCAGGGTGAAATGCCTCCGGAAAATGTTCGCAATGAGATGGATTGGAAAATGGTTGCGGATTCACTACGATGGCATGACAGTAACCTCTATTTTTACCGTGATCTTATTGCAATGAGAAAAGCGAATCCGGTTCTATATGCCCGTCATGATTCTTCAAACAATTCTCTCCGTATGTTTACTGACCGTACCGGCAGTGTTCTGGCTTTCCTCAGATACTCAGGGGATGAATGGTATTTTGGAATAGTGAATACTTCCGATAAATCACACCGTGATTTGACATTTGATGAAAAATATTTTGCCGGCTTTACTCTGACACATAAACGATTATACGAAAGAGTTATCAGGTGGGAAATTGAGTCAGACCGATTCAGGGGATTGGTATTCCCTCACTTAGAGCACCGTGAGGGTGAATATTTCCTTTCTCGTGTTCATATAAATAACGGCGGTTTCATTTTATTTAAGCTGAATCAAAAATGAAAAAATTAGTACTACTCTTACCTATTCTGTTATTTTTTCTTTCCGGCTGCGGTAATGAAAAGCCGGATAATGAAATAGTTATCTGGCATACCATGAGACCTGAGGAGACCCAGCAGCTTCAGGAGCAGATTGACCGCTTTACTGCAAAGAATCCCGGAATTAAAATCCAGCAGCTCTTTAAAGAAACTGAGGAAATGCGCTCCGGTTTTATAGTTGCTGCAATTGGTGGACAAGGGCCTGATCTTGTATATGGTCCGTCTGACCAGATTGGTCCATTTGAAGAGATAAAAATAATTAAGCCGCTTGACTCAATTTTTACGGCTGAATATCTCGCTAATTTTAATGATAAAGCACTGATATATTCTGGCGGACACGTCTGGCAGCTTGCTGATAAGCTGGGTAATCATCTCACGCTTGTATATAACAAAGCACTCGTAAAAACTCCGCCAACTACCGACAAAGAGCTAATTGAACTTGGCAAAAAACTAACTATTGATAGAAACGGAGATGGTCGTCCTGATCAATATGGCTTAGTATGGAATTATACCGAACCGTATTTCTTTGTTCCATTCCTGACCGGATTTAACGGCTGGGTGGTTGATTCTACCCGCAAACCGACTCTTAACACACCTGAGATGGTTAAAGGCCTGAACTTCATTAAAGAACTAAGGGATGTACATAAAATCATTCCAAATGAGGCAGATTATAATGTAGCAGATGCACTCTTCAAAGAGGGGAGAGCAGGCATGATTATCAATGGTGACTGGTCATGGTCAAGTTATGGCAACGCGGGTATTGATTATGGAATTTCTCCGCTCCCGATTATAACTGCAACCGGTAAACATTGCGCACCAATGATTTCACCGAAGGGCTATTCGATTAATATCAATGTAAATGATACAAAACTTAAAACAATCAAATCATTCCTTGAATATATAATGAGTCCTGAGCAGCAGTTAGAAACCGCCCTCAAGACTAAAACATTCCCTACAAGAAAAGAGCTTTATGATGATGCACGTCTGATGACTGACTCAGTTGTAATTAACTCACGCAGGCAGATTGAACTCGGAGTAGGGCTTCCAATTTTCACTGAGATGAGAGCAATATGGGATGCAATGCGTCCTCCGTATCAGGCGGTACTGGGCGGTACTGTGACTGCTGAAAAAGCAGCTCAACAAATGCAAAGAGATGCGGAAATTAAAATCAGGGAATTGCGGGAAGACTACTCTGACCCCGTTGGCGGCCTGATAGTTCAGGTATTGATGCTTGCCGCAGTAGTGGCACTGCTTTATGCAATGAGAAATAGTTTTAAGGAGTTTTTCAGGAACCTGAGCCGCGACTCGTTTGCTTACTATATGGCAATGCCGGCTATAGTGATTCTCTTTGCGGTAATCTTTTATCCATTCTTTTATAATATCGTTCTATCATTCTCAAATATGAGTCTTGCTCATCTGAGTGACTGGTCAATTGTCGGGTTTGTACAATATGTGCAGGTATTCAAAGAGCCAAAACTCTACGAAATTTTCTTAAAGACCATTATCTGGACAGCGGCAAACATATTCTTTCATGTAACCATTGGTGTTACGCTTGCACTCTTCCTAAATCAGAAACTGCCGGGAACGACTCTGTTCCGTGTTTTATTGATTCTCCCTTGGGCCGTTCCGCAATATATAGTAGCGCTGACCTGGCGCGGCATGTTCAACTATGAATATGGCTCAATCAATCAGATTCTGATGCAGTTTCTTGCAATGAACCCGATTGAGTGGTTAAAGTCTCCGGTTGAAGCATTCATAGCAGTTATTATCACCAATGTGTGGCTTGGATTTCCATTTATGATGATTATTGCTCTCGGCGGTCTGCAGAGCATCCCGGCTGAACTGTATGAAGCTGCTGATATAGATGGGGCTAAATGGTATCAGAAACTGAGGAATATAACTATCCCGCTTTTGAAACCCGTGATGATACCTGCTATTACTCTCGGTATTGTTTGGACATTTAATAATCTGAATGTGGTGTGGCTGGTGAGCAATGCCGGGGAGCCGTCTGACAGTACTCATATTTTGGTCTCGTTTGTATATAAAGCAGCATTTAATCTGTATCGTTATGGGTATGCTGCAGCGTTTAGTGTAATTTTATTCATATTCCTTGCTGTGTTCTGGTATTTCTTCCAGAGGAAAACTAAAGCAACAGAATCTGTTTATTAATGAGGTATTGAAATGCACAAGAAAAGATTTGTATCAATAATATTTATTTATCTCTTTTTAATTCTGTTTACGGTCATCTCTATTTATCCGATTCTGAATGTGTTTACTATATCTATCAGACCGGGTGATAAACTGTTATCAACATCGCTGGCGGTAATTCCGGATAACTGGACGTTTCAGCAGTATATAAATCTCTTTACGCAGACAGATTTCCTGAACTGGGTTGTCAATTCACTCCTTGTTTCACTGACGGTCACCTTCACCGGTGTTGCACTTGCCTCAACCGCCGGATATGCTATCTCCCGATTTAATTTTGTGGGTAAAAAAGTAAGTATGCTTGGTCTGATGGGAACACAGATGTTTCCTGCAACCATGCTTTTACTACCCATGTATATCATGTTGATAAAACTAGAACTCATTAACAGTTATCTTGGTATTATAATTATATATTCGGCAACCGCACTGCCTTTTTGTGTGTGGCAGATGAAAGGGTTTTATGATACTATACCATTCAGTTTAGAAGAAAGTGCTCGCATTGACGGCTGCAACCGGTGGCAGGCGTTTTATGTGATTATTCTGCCGCTGGCTGCACCGGCATTAGTAATTACAGCACTTTTTTCTTTCATGACTGCCTGGTCTGAGTACATCGTTGCGGCGCAGATATTGCAGGATACCAATTTATACACACTTCCGCTTGGGCTTAAATCATTTGAATCAAAGCTCTCAACGGAATGGGGACTCTATGCTGCTGCAAGTCTGGTGGTTAGCATTCCAGTAGTTGTCTTATTTGTAATTTTAAGCAAGTGGTTAGTGAGCGGACTGACACTTGGCAGTGTGAAAGGTTAACTTATGCTTGAAATGCAGAAAAAATTTTCCACAGCTTTTTATGCAATACTGAGTTTGCCGGCAACCGCCATGGGATTTGCGCTCTCTGTGCAAATTTCAGCCCTGAGCTGGATACTTTCCACAAAGTTCGGGCTTGATCTACACGAGATTGGATACGTCTGGGCGGCGGGACCGTTAGCCGGAATTTTTGGTCAGGTTATTGTCGGACTTATCAGTGATAAGGTATGGTTCTGGGGCGGAAGACGAAGACCATTTATCTTTATCGGCGGACCCATTGCTGCACTGATGCTTCTTGCTCTACCGAATATCGGTGAAATTGCAGATGCAGTCGGGCTGACCAATTTGATTGTTGTAGCCACCGCGGTAGCTTTAACACTTGATTTGGCTATCAACATAAGTTTTAATCCAACCCGATCAATAATCGCTGACGTTACTCCGGAAGGGGATAACAGAACCAAGGGATATACCTGGATGCAGACGATATCCGGATTCTTCGGAGTGCTGGCTTATATCATCGGTGCTACATGGGGAAACATTGTTCTGATATATATTGGGGTGGCGGTAGTACTGCTCTTTTCAGTCCTGCCGGTGCTCTTCATTAAAGAGCCAAAAGTATTAACACAGCAGGAAGAAAATACCAGTGGCACTTCACATTCAGAAAAAAGCAGTTTAAGTGAACTGATGAAACTCTATCTGGCACATGGTTTTAGCTGGATAGGCGTGCAAACGATGTTTGTTTATACCATCGGTTTTATCCAGCAGAATCTCTCTACCCAAAGTGATGCCGAAACCGGTCAGGTGATTTCAATTTCGTTTGCGGTGCTAAATACTGTTGGCTTTATTCTGCCGGCACTGGTATTCTCAAAACTAAGCAGCCGGATTGGACGGGTTAAAACACATTATGTGAGTTTATTCGTAATGGCTGCTGCTTATCTGTATATTGCTTTTAAGACGCGCACCATAACCGAGATGTATATTGCCATGGCATTTGCCGGAGTGGGCTGGGCTGCCATTGTAAGTCTGCCATTTGCAATAATGTCTGAAAAGGTTGATAAAAACAGGATGGGGTATTATATGGGAATTTTTAATTTGTCTGTTGTAATACCGCAGCTCGTGGTGAGTCTGGTTATTGGCGGATTTATTCAGGCCGCAGAAAATAAAAATATCATATACATTGTTGCCGGAGTCAGTCTGCTGATTTCAGCAGTGTTGTGGATGAGTGTGAGGGATACTTCTTCTGCAATTACAACTTCACCTCAGCGATAAGGCCATTAACATAGAAAAAAGGGCTGAGATAAAAAATACCTCAGCCCTTTTTGTATATATCAGATAGTGTTCTGACCTCTGCCATAATTTGACTTAGCAGTAAAGATATGAGAATACCTGTTAAAAGCAAAGATTTTTTTATAATTTGTCATACTAATTTTAGTGAATAATTAAAGATATTTGAGATATAAGGACAATGTTACAATAGCAAAGCCCCCGCTTCCGATTTTCAATGAACAATGTATAGTTTTTTTTGGCCCCCTCTTTCCAATGCAGATCCCGGCAAACACAAATTTAATTTCTGCAAGTGAATATATTCAGTTAAAACTTACTCTGTCAGGAGAGAGGGGGTTTGGGGGTGAGTCTTGTTATTGCGAACATGTGGCTGACTCTTTGTTATATCTGAACTTCTGAACAGGCGAAATCTTAAAAGATAGTTTTGTATTGTAATTTGTAAACTTTCTCATCAAAAAGTTAGTTATGATAACTAAGCAGAGTATTATAATGTTGTTTATTACCGAATATAGTCAGAGGCAATTGGTGACTTAAGATAAGGAGTAAAAAATAAATTTAAGAACACGTGTGAATCTTTGAATTGGTACATTTATCTGGCTTTTTCTGACTCACCCCCAAACCCCCTCTCTCCCGTAAAATGGAAGTTCCGATATTTTAAAGAGTTAGTTGAAACTAAAAATTCTTCTCATTATTTTAGATCGTTCGGGAAAGAGGGGGCTTCAGGAAATGAATTTTTCAAAATTTATCAATAGAATTAGCACAAAAAATTACGCGATAAACAAAAAAAGACCCGCAAGACATACATCTTGCGGGTTCCTGGTTCTACTATTTCAGTAAAACCATTTTTTTAACCTCTCTTTTATCGCCGGCGGTTAGGGCATAGAAGTAATTTCCGCTGGTCAGGTTGTGACCGTTGAATTCTACTTCATGCATTCCGGCTTCCAGGAAGTCATCAACCAGAGTCGCCACTTCTTGGCCTATGAGATCATAGACTTTGAGAGTGACTTTTTCTGGGTCAGAAAGTGAGAACCTGATTGAGGTTGAGGGGTTGAAGGGGTTGGGGTAATTCTGACTAAGAGTGAAGTCACTGGGATTAGACTCTTCGCCATCATCAATGCCAACCGTGATGCCGGGAACGCGGTAGAAGGAGAGTTTAGAAATGCCAGAAAACGCCCCGCTAGCAGACAAAACTAATTCCCGGCTACTATTCCAATCACCAGCATTAAAGATGCCAAATGAGCTATCCAGAATAACCGAGGAGACCTCGCCTTCCAAAGTAATCAGTAGAGCTGTAGCGGCGTGGGAATTTTCATTACTCTGACCCGGCTTAGTGGACTGCCCGACGATCACAAATCCTTGGCCGTTAGGGAACGGGAAGGAGTTGATGGGATAAGCATTAGACCGAACACCCATCGGAAAACCATAAGCGATCCACTGTTTGGTCCACAGAGTATCTCCCGTAGCCAGACTTAGTTCGCCGTAGCGGATTACTAAAGTTGGGGCACTCTGTCTGACAAACGTGCAGCTGAAGTATAGCCGGCCGTTTACTAGAGTCAAATCTGATCTGAAAGCATCCGGAACTTTAGTGGTCCAAATTAGGACACCGCTAGTGTCATACTTATCGAAGTTGATACTAGTGTCGCATCACTCTTGAATTGACGGATAAAGCCTCCGGAGTTTTATTCTGGCTGA
>BTUV01000006.1:0-115085 GCA_045863035.1 Ignavibacteriales bacterium
ATAATTATCTGTTTTCACCTGAGATAACCGGCACTATAGATGACCTTGCAAGCGGAGTCTATTTTTATATGCTTGAAACCAAGGGCAGTGAAACCGGAAAAATTAACCGTGAGACGGGTAAGATGCTTCTTATAAAATGAACCTTTAGGAATTATGGAGTATGATGTATGAATTATGAACTTGGCGGGTCATAATTCGGCTATAATTACAGAATATTTTAAACCCCGGTTATTCCCGGGGTTTTTATTGTTTAAGAAGTGTTAAGAGTGTTTCCAATTTACGAATGTTCTGGAGTTGGGGGAACTAACTAATCTGGATTTCTACCAATTTGCGACTGCTACGGGGTTGACAAAAATTCACACTTCATACTTCATACTTCATACTTCATTCTTCATTTCTTTATTTTATGTCCGCTCCGGTTGCCCAGCCCGTCATAGCATGCGTATTTATATAAATCGTGCAGTGTGGGGTAGTTAAACACTGCTGCCAGTATCTGCGGGATGGTAGTATGATTGTGTACCAGCATCATTCCATAATGAATAATTTCGCTTGCTATCGGGCCAATGATGTGAACACCCAGAATCTCAAGTGTGTCGCGTCTGAAAATCAGTTTAAGGAAACCATCCTGCACTCCCATAATTTTACCTCTGGGCATATCGCGGTAACGGGCTTTTCCGGTCACATAATCAATACCTTTTTCCCTGGCCTGTTCCTCTGTAAGCCCTACCATCGAAACCTCAGGAATGGTGTAGATGCCATAAGGAAAAACCGGAACAATTTCTTTCAGGTCATCTATACCAAAGATGTGTGAAACCGCAACGCGTCCCTGGTCCATACTGGTGCTTGCAAGCGCGGGGAATCCGATGACATCACCAACGGCAAATATATGAGGAACCGATGACCGGTAATCTTTATCAACGGAAACCACCTCACGCTTTCCGAGCTGCACTCCGGCTTTTTCACAATTCAGCAGTTTTGTGTTTGCTGAGCGGCCGGCAGCATAGAGGAACATATCAACTTCAAGTGTTTCACCTGTTTTAAGTGTGATAACTATTGGTTCTTTGTCATCTTCCGGAACGGTCATTTTCTCAAATGAAGTATTAAAAAGAATTTCAATGCCATCCCGTTTCATCTGCTCAACCAGTTCAGATGAAAGTTCATTGTCTAAGAATCCCAGTATCCTGTCATTATTATTAACAAGAAATACTTTTGCACCCATTGCCCCGAAGATGGTGGCATACTCACATCCGATTACTCCGGCGCCTACAACACAGATAGAGGATGGAAAATAAGGGAGTTCAAGTATGGTATCACTGTCATGCACCCGCTGTTTATCAAAGGGGATATCCGGCGGCTGATAAGGATATGATCCTGTCGCAATAAGGATATTTTCTCCGTAGATGAGTTCTTCGCCTTTTGAACCGGTTATTTTTATTACATGATCCGTTTCGAAAGAGCCCCCCCCGTGGTATATATCCACATCGTGCAGAATGATGTTATTTCTCACCTCCTCATTTTGTGAGTCAATAATGAAGTTTTTTCGCCACATGAAATCTTTGATGCTGGCTTTATTTTTCAATTCCCGTTCAACACCATATAACCCCTTATCGTATTTGCCGGAGAAATAAAGAGCTGATTCCTTAAGGGTTTTTGAAGGCAAGGTTCCTGTATGGACACCGGCGCCGCCATATCTTGGCTCCTTCTCAATAATTGCCACTTTCTTTTTAAAATAAGCCGCTTTTACGGCTGCTTTTTCGCCGGCCGGACCGGAACCCATTACTATCAGATCATACTTCTTCATTTATTCTCCGATGCTTATTATTCAGTGGTTCAGGCAATTGCCTGACGGATATCATTAATTAAGTCTTCTGCATCTTCAATACCAACAGAAAGACGTACTAATTTTTCAGTAAGCCCGAATTTTTCACGTTTCTCTTTTGGTACTGAACCATGAGTCATACTGACAGGATGACAGACTAAACTTTCAACTCCGCCCAGACTTTCTGCCAGGGTAAAGATTTTTAACTTTTTTAAAAATTGCTGAACATCTGTGAACTCCTTAAAGTTAACTGAAACCATACCGCCAAATCCGCTCATCTGCTCTTTCGCAAGTTTGTGTTGGGGATGATCAGCCAATCCAGGATATATAACGTTTGCAATTTTGGGGTGTGTTAATAAGAATTCAGCTACTTTTTGTGCATTTTCATTGTGCTGTTTCATCCTCACAGCAAGAGTTTTTGTTGATCGCAGAGTCAGCCAGCAGTCAAATGGTGAGGGAACACCTCCGGCTGCATTTTGGATATATCTCAGCCGTTCGTGAATTTTTTCATCATTAGTAATATTGATACCGCCTATAAGGTCTGAATGACCGTTTATATATTTTGTAACAGAATGTGTTACAATATCGGCGCCAAGAGTAAGGGGATTCTGAAAATAGGGGCTCATAAAGGTATTATCAACCACCAGCAGTAAGCCATGTTCTTTACAGATTGTACTGATTGCCTTGATATCAGTAAGCGAAAGCATCGGGTTGGTTGGGGTTTCAATATGAACCATTTTAGTATTGGGTCTGATGGCTGCAAGCAAATTTTCAGGTCTTGTGGTATCAACCCAACTGTAATTCAGTCCGTAGTTGCTCATAACTAATTCAAACAGGCGATAGGTGCCGCCATAAACATTATCAGTAACAATTACATGATCACCCGCTTTCACAAGACTCATGAGAGCGTGAATAGCAGCAAGTCCGCTTGCATGTGCAATGCCGAATGTACCTTTTTCGAGCGCGGCAAGATTTTGTTCAAGCGCTGCACGTGTGAAATTATGAGTGCGGCCATACTCAAAACCTTTATTTTTGCCGAGTTCTTCCTGAGCATAAGTTGAAGTGAGGTAGAGAGGGGTAATTACCGCTCCGGTTACCTCATCTGGTTTTTGTCCTGCGTGAATTGCATCAGTCGCGAAACCCATATATATCCTTTTAAGCTATTGATTCTGAAAATTCTAAAATATCATAACGTGTTATAATGTCAATAATTCTTCCATATTCAGTGACCAGCACTGCCGGCGACTCAGTCAGATAGTGTTTTAGAGATTGCAGGTCTGACTTTTCATCTATGGTCGGGAAGCCGGGGTCCATGATATCCTCGACAAGTGAGTCAAGCAGTTTTGGGTTTTCCAGGAGACTGGACATTACCTTTGCCTCACGGAGACTGCCGACTGACTCACCATAATCCATTACCGGAAGTTGGGAGAATCCGGTTGCATCCATCTTCTCAACCGCAGTTTTTACTTTATCTTTGCAGTGTACAAAAATCATATCCTGCGGCTTAATCATTTTTTTACTGTAATATATATCACGAACGGTGCGTGAGTGATGTTTCAGCATTCTCTTTTGACGGAGCCATTCTTCACTGTGCATTTTTGTCAGATATCGCTCCCCGGTATCACAGACGATAAAGACGATAATATCATCTTTACTGCCTGATTTTGCTACTTCAAGAGCGGCATGAAGGATTGTTCCTGTGCTCCCACCGCAAAAAATGCCTTCCTCCTTTGACATTCTTCTCGCCAGGTCAAACGACTCAATGTCAGGAACGTTAATCACCCTGTCAATATACTGGAAATGTACATTTTCCGGAATACAATCCTGCCCGATTCCTTCAACCAGATAAGGTATTCCTTCTGTCATCTTACCGGTCTCTTTATAGTTTTTTAGTATGCTGCCCTGAGGGTCTGCGCCTATAATTTGAACATGTGGATTTTTTTCTTTGAGGAATTTTCCTGTGCCGCTTATGGTGCCGCCGGTTCCCATACCTGCAACAAAGTGGGTGATTTTACCGTCAGTCTGTTCCCAGATTTCCGGTCCGGTGGTGCGGTAGTGGGCCAGCGGGTTACCGGGGTTTGAATACTGATACATAAAAAGAGCGTTCGGGGTTTCGCTTGCAATCTTTCTTGCGACATTAATATAGTAATCCGGACTATCATGCTTCACAGAATTAGGGCATACGATTACTTCAGAACCCAGCGCGCGCAGGTAATTAATTTTCTCAGCACTTACTTTATCTGTGACCACAAAAACCGATTTATAACCCTTTACAGATGCAGCCAGCGCCAGACCGATTCCGGTATTTCCGCTGGTTGCCTCAACCAGGGTTCCGCCTGGTTTAATTTGTCCGGCTTCTTCAGCCAGAGAAAGCATTTGGATGCCGATGCGGTCTTTTACGCTTCCGCCGGGATTTGTGGATTCTAACTTGGCAAAAATCTGCGGTTTAAGACCCTTATTGATCTTATTTAGCCGCACAAGGGGAGTATTCCCGATCGCCTCGAGGATGTTTTTCTTAAAATTCATTGAATTAATACCTTTTTACACACGAAATTGCCTAAATAGTTCACAAATTTATAAAAGCATTACTGAAAAATAGAGGATTTAAGCCCTAAAGTATAGGAATTATTGGGTATTTTCCTCCGCTTTTTTTACGATAATTTAGTTTTAAATCTTAATTTTTTCTTTAATATGTCCAAAGCTAAGACAGCTATTCGTCTCTCAGGCATCGAAATAGAGGTGGATAAAATAACAAGCTCGATTCAAAACCTCATCTCAGGTGATATCTTGGATACGGAGGTGGTTATGGTGTCTTGGACTGAAATAAATAAAGTAACTCAGAACTCTGACTGGCTTTTTGATTGGAAAATCGAATTTAAAAGGATAACCGCAAATTATATTAATTAACTATTATTAATAACCCGGATGTGATTCAGGGGCTACTTAGTTTAGAATTAAAGTCAGATCATGTCTATCTGCATTTAATTGAAAATGCACCATTCAATAGAGGGGCTATGAAAATTTATGAAGGTGTAGCCGGGAATTTGTTTGCTTTTGCATGTAAACTGTCGTTCGAATGTGGCTTTGAAGGCAATATTTCATTTAATGCAAAAACTAAATTAATTGATCATTATCGTAAAATGCTGGGGGGAAAACATGCTGGTGGCACATTAATGTTAATTGATACTGAAGCAGCAACATTTTTATTAAACTCGTATTTTGGAAAGAAATTAAAAAAAAGAAAATTTTATTTGATCTTGAGATTGTCGGGGGCTTTACTGAGCCAACTGATGAGGATTTTGCACGCATCTCGGAATTAATAAGACGGGAAAAGGCCTCAAAAACAGCAAAAGTTTTGAAAAGTAGTCAGAAGGTCAAAAAGAAGACTACAATAATGCAGGTACGCTCAGGTTCTGTAAAAACTAACTAAAGGCGCAAACCTCTTATATATTCTTCCGCGCTCATACGGCGTTTCCCTTCCGGCTGAATTTCAAGAAGCTGCAATGCCTCCTTACCGCATCCGACAGTCCATCCGGTTTTAATAATTTCGGATTCACCTGCCTGCAGATCAGAGCGGTGTACTACTCTGCTTGTATATACCTTGAACTGCTTTCCGTTAAATTCAAAATATGCTCCCGGAGCAGGGGAGAGACCTCTGATTAAGTTGTGTAACTCATCCGCGCTTTTAGTAAAATCCAGTTTGCAAATTTCTTTGGTGATCTTTGGCGCGGGAGTCGCTTGTTCATCATTCTGCGGGAGCAAGGTAAAGCCGGCTGACTCAATCATATCAATAGTTTCGCGGATTGCTTCTGTACCTAATGCCATCAGGCGGTCATGCAGTGTACCGAAATTATCTTCAGGTAAAATCTCTGTATCCTTCCGGATATATACTTTGCCTGTATCAACCTTAGATTCAATTTCAAAAGTAGTTACGCCGGTTTTTGTATATCCGTTAATCAAAGCCCATTGTATTGGCGCGGCACCGCGCAGGGCCGGCAGCAGCGAGCCATGCAGATTAAATATGCTTTTAACTTTTAGTGAAAGAATTTCTTTTGGCAGAATTTTAAATGCAACCACAACGAATATATCCGGCCGGTAAGCGAGCAATTCCTTTATAAAATCAGGGTCTTTAAGTAAATCCGGCTGCAGAACAGGGATGTGGTGTTCAAGTGCAGTCTGCTTTACTTCAGAGTAAGAGACTTTAAGTCCTCTTCCTTTTTCCTTATCAGGGGAGGTAACTGCTGCAACAACATTATATCCCCTCAGTACTAAATCGTTAAGCGAATGTGCGGCAAAACGGGGGGTTCCCCAGAAAACAATTCTCATTCGTTGTGATGGATGCAAATGTATATACTTAATCTGTATCCGTTACCGGGTAGTCACAATCAAAATCGCGCTTTTTAATTCGAATCAACTGTTTTTTAAGAATCTTCTTTGATTCTTCATCGACCAGGTCTGTGAAAAACACTCCCTGAAGATGATCATATTCGTGTTGCAGCACTCGTGCAAGAAAGCTCTCATCAGTTATTTCACAATCTTCCAGTTTTTCATTCTGATAGAGAAGTTTAATTCCTTTTGGACGTAAAACTGCTTCTTTAATACCCGGGATGCTCAGGCATCCTTCATCCAATTTTACCAGTTCCTCACTTTTTTCAACTATTCTCGGGTTGATGCACACGAAAGGTTTTATATGTTCCAGTCCTTCAACCTCAGAAACATCTATTACAAAGATAGCTTTATTGCTTCCCACTTGATTTGCGGCAAGTCCGACCCCGCTTGCGTTATCCATTGTACGGAACATATCCTTAATTAACATCCTGGTTTCTGCATCAATTTTCTCAACTCTTTGAGCTTTTTTACGCAGGATTGCATCGCCGTAAATCGTAATCGGTAATATTGCCATTCTTCTCGGAGTAATTGTTTCTACTTTAGTAATTTGTGATTTTCAAATTATAAAAATAACCTAATTTTGGCATCATTTGAAGCGAAATCATCCGGTCAGACCCCCGAACGGAAAGAACTCACCTCAGTTGAACTGAAGGAGAAGCTCGAGTATCATTACCGGCAATATGACCGGAGGAATGTTGCCCCTGATCCGCTCCAGTTCCCCCATCGTTTCAAGAATCAAAAAGATATTGAGTTGGTTGCCTTTATCACATCTGTTTATGCCTTTGGGAATGTAAAGCAAATTTCACAGGCAGTTGAGAAAATGCTTGAACTGCTCGGTCCATCGCCTGTAGATTTTTTAATTTCCAGCACGGAGCAGGTGATAATAGAGCGCTTTTCAACTGTTGCACACCGGTTTTACAAGGGGCAGGATTCGGTTACTTTGATGCTGATAGTAAGAGAGATATATTCAGAGTATGGAAATCTGTATGAACTTCTTAAAACGCAGATACCCGGAGGTCATCAGTCAACCCCATTTCTGGTTATTGGCTGCTTTCACAAATGGTTTATCAGAGAATCTGAAAGAAAGGGGAAATTAACACGGGGTTTGAGATTCATGATTCCGGACCCTGAGGCGGGTAGCTCTTGCAAACGGTTTAACTTGTTGCTTAGGTGGATGATCAGGAAGGATGATCTTGATTTCGGCATCTGGGATTTCCTTTCTCCGGCGGAGCTGATAATCCCGGTTGATACTCATATAGCACAGATAGCCCGCTTTCTAGGACTTACGAGTCGGAAAAACGCTGACTGGAAGATGGCTGAGGAAATAACCGATCACCTGAGGGAGTTTGATTCTGTTGATCCTGTGAAATATGACTTCTCCTTGTGCCACATTGGAATACGCGGACTTGAGTTCTGAAATCTAAAACAGAGGTTCAGAAAACATATTACTCTCCTATTGGTATGTATATCAATAAAATTGCCGTAAAATCTTAAAAAAACACTCAATTCTGCTTGGATTTCAGCCCATTTATGCAAATATTTTCGGTTCGTAATTATCCAACTAATACAAAGGAGCTCCCTGATGGCCGAATCTACTGAGACCATCCCACAGGTAAAACCTTATATCTCCCCGGCGGATTCATCCGTACCGGAATTTACCATGAAATCTATACTGCTTGGCGCACTCTTCGGAATTCTGTTTGGTGCAGCTACTGTATATCTTGCCTTAAAAGCAGGACTTACGGTTTCTGCCAGTATCCCGATAGCTGTTCTGGCAATATCGCTGGGAAGAAAATTTTTCAAAACAACTATTCTCGAAAATAATATCGTCCAGACAACCGGTTCAGCCGGAGAATCAATTGCTGCCGGTGTGGTTTTCACATTGCCGGCATTTTTATTTATGTCCGCAAACGAGAACGGCGTGAGCGTTGGCGCTGAGTATTTTAACTACTGGACAATCTTTTTTCTGGCGATGTTCGGAGGTATCCTCGGAACATTAATGATGATCCCGCTGAGAAGGTCGCTCATCGTTAAGGAGCATAACACGCTTCCTTATCCTGAGGGTACCGCCTGTGCCTCTGTGCTCATTGCAGGTGAAAAAGGGGGCGACTTCGCAAAAACTGCTTATCAGGGTCTTGGGCTGGCTTTTCTTTATGCAGGTCTTCAGAAAATCTTTCATGTTATAGCTGAAGCCCCGTCTTTTATGACAGAGCAGGCGAATAAGTATTTCCCCTCAGCAAAAGTTCAGGGTGAAATTACTCCCGAATATATGGGTGTGGGATATATCATCGGTCCAAAGATTGCCGGTGTTCTTGTTGCCGGCGGTGTTTTTGCATGGCTCGGACTCATACCACTCCTTGCTACATTGGTTCCGGCTGAGGTTATTGCAGCCCAGTTGGTAAAACTTGGCTATCTTAAAGATATGGCTGTTGCCGGAGGTAAGGGAGGATGGGACCCGGTTACAAAAACATTCAGCGATTATTCCTCTGCTATTTATTTTGCATACGTTCGCCAGATTGGTGCCGGTGCGGTAGCTGCGGGCGGTTTTATTACGTTACTCAAAACCCTCCCTACTATTGTCGCGTCTTTTAAGGACAGTGTTAAATCAATGAAAGAAAAAGGGGCAGATACTAAAGTTATCAGAACTGAGGATGATCTTTCATTCCTGACAGTTGTAGCCGGTAGCGTCGGGCTTGTAGTCCTGATGGCTATTCTGCCTCAGATTCCGGGTGACTCAATTCTCAGTAAATTCCTGATTGGAATACTGGTTGTTGTCTTCGGATTTTTCTTTGTAACAGTTTCCAGCCGAATAGTGGGTATAATCGGTTCAAGTTCTAACCCTATATCGGGTATGACCATCGCAACACTTATGGGTACTGCACTCATATTTATTGCGGTCGGTTTTACCGGAAAGTTTTATGAGCCAATGGCACTGGTAGTCGGCGGTATGATTTGTATTGCAGCCGCTAATGCAGGCGCTACTTCACAGGATTTGAAAACCGGTCACTTGGTCGGTGCAACGCCTAAATATCAGCAGTTAGCGTTGTTTATCGGGGCTATAGTCTCTTCAGTAGTGATTGGCGCTACGGTTCAGATACTTGATAAGCCAACCGCGGAAATGGCTGCTCAAGGTATTCAGCATGCAATCGGCAGTGAAAAGTTTCCGGCGCCTCAGGGAACCTTGATGGCCACACTTATTAAAGGCCTTCTTAGTTTTAACCTTGACTGGCAGTTTGTATTAGTCGGAGTATTTCTGGCTATCACTGTTGAACTCTGTGGTGTTAAATCACTCTCATTCGCAGTAGGAGCATATCTGCCGCTTTCAACTACGCTGCCGATTTTTATCGGCGGAGCAATTAAAGGATTTTCATCTTACGTTGCTAAGAAAAAAGGAGAAGCTGAAGAAGATGCAGAACTCGGTAAGGGAGCTTTATTCTCAACCGGTCTTGTTGCCGGTGGCGCTCTCTTTGGAGTAATTGTTGCGCTGCTTTCAGTAAATGATGATATAGCCGCGTTTATCGGTAAATTTAATGCCGAACCGGCCATCAGCGGCGCGTTAGGTCACGGCGGATATTATCTTCTCGGTGTGCTTTTCTTTGCCGCGATGGGATATATCCTCTTTAAGGTCTCAAGAAAGAAATAATTTCGATTATGAAGGTCAGTCTGAATATCGGACTGACCTTTTTATTTTTTAACTCAGGAGTAAATATGTCAGTACTTTCACATCTTCAACCGTCACTCATCTGGAAATATTTTGAAGAAATTACCAGATACCCTCGTCCTTCCAAACAGGAAGAAAAAATAGCTGCTTATATCGTTTCATTTGCCGAGCAGAATGGTCTGTCTTACAGGAAGGATGATATCGGCAACATTGTCATCAACAAACCTGCCACAAAAGGGAGAGAAAAAGCTAAAGGTATAATTCTGCAGGGACATTTAGATATGGTCTGCGAAAAAAACAGGGGTGTAGAACATGATTTTGATAATGACCCGATCGATATATACATTGACGGCGACTATGTGAAAGCAAGGGGAACAACTCTCGGCGCTGATAACGGAATCGGAGTAGCTGCCGCGCTTGCCGTGCTTGCTGATGATTCATTCGAACATGGTCCGATTGAATGTCTTTTCACCCTTGATGAAGAAACCGGTCTTACAGGCGCTTCAAACATGACACCAAATTTTGTAAATGGAAAAATTCTGCTTAACCTTGACTCAGAAGCAGAAGGAGCACTCTTTATCGGTTGCAGCGGCGGAAAAAACACTACCGCAAAAATGACTTTTACAAAAGAGAAAGCTTCATCCGTTTTAAAGTTTTTTGAAGTAAGAGTTCAGGGACTTATCGGCGGTCATTCCGGTCTTGAAATTCATTCAGGCAGAGTAAATGCAATAAAAATTCTTACCAGAGCCCTCTATGCAGCCATTTCAAAATTTGAATTGCGCCTTATCTCAATTGAAGGCGGAAACAAACATAACGCAATACCACGTGAAGCTTTTGCAAAAGTAGCACTGCCTCCGGCTATGGCAGGAGATTTTATCAGATACTTAAAGGAGTTTAATGAGATGGTTTTTGCTGAGTCAAGCACAGTTGAAAAAAATCTGGTGGTAGATGCAGTTGAAACAGAACCCGCTGATCATCTTATGGATTATGTTACGACTGATAACCTGTTAAATGCACTTTATGCAGTACCGCATGGCGTCATCAAAATGTCAGCAGATATACCTGGTCTTGTTGAAACTTCAACAAATCTTGCAACTATAAAAACAAATGGCGATACTGTTGTGGTAGTAACCAGCCAGAGAAGTTCAGTTGCTTCTGAGAACATGGATATTGTAAATACTGTTTCAGCACCATTCAAACTTGCTCAGGCAGACATCACCTATGGTGACGGATACCCGGGATGGAAACCGAACCTGAATTCAGAAATTCTTGGCATTGTGGTTGACACTCACAAAAAGCTGTTTGGCAAAGAGCCGGAATTGAAAGCAATTCATGCAGGTCTTGAATGTGGCATTATTGGTGAAAAGAATCCCGGACTGGATATGATTTCTTTTGGTCCGACTATGTTTGATGTGCATTCACCTGACGAGCGCCTGAAGATCAGTTCCGTTCCTAATTTCTATAAACTGCTTACTAATGTGATAAGCAATATTCCCTATTAATAATAAATTATTTAAATGAGGAGAGCAGCAATTTGAGTATGGTCAGTAAATCCGCCCACCCCTTCGAACGCTGGCTGGTGCTGATATTTGTCAGTGTCATGATGTTTGGCAATTATTATATCTATGACAGTATAGGTCCGATTGCTGATATGTTAAAAGAGGGGCTGGATTTTTCTGATGAAAATATCGGTCAGTTGTATTCTGTATATAGCATCGCTGCAATTGTTGTTCTCCTCATTGGCGGGGTAATTATTGATAAATATGGCACAAAGAAAACGACATTATTCTTTGGGGTGGTTTGCACTCTTTCAGCATTTATGATGGCGTTTTCGTCTGATTTGACGGTAATGCTCATAAGTCGTGTGGTTCTGGGTCTGGGTGCAGAACCAATGATTGTAGCAGTAACTACCGCGCTTGCAAAGTGGTTCAAAGGGAAAGAACTTGGTTTTGCTTTTGGTTTAAATCTTACGATAGCTCGTCTTGGATCAGTGGCAGCCGACAATTCACCTTCATGGGCTTCCGGCTGGTATGGCTCGTGGCAGGAACCGCTTATGCTTGCAGGAATTATATCACTGACCTGTGTAGTCGGCGGGGTTGTATATTTTTGGTTAGAATCGCGCGCTGAAAAAAGAAAAGTGCTTGGTGAGGCCGGTGAAACCGACAAATTTGTTTTTAGTGATGTATTTAAATTCGGCTGGTCGTTTTGGTTTGTTGTTGCACTCTGCGTTACATTTTATTCTGCTGTTTTCCCGTTCAGAAGTTTCGCGATTAAGTTTTTTATGGAAGCACATTCGTTGGGGAGGGAGTCAGCCGGTTTTCTTAATAGTGTCCTTCCGCTTTCCGCGATGTTTGCAACGCCGCTCTTCGGTCTTTTGGTTGACAAAGTAGGTAAAAGATCGATTTTTATGATGATTGGTTCGCTTTTTCTCATGCCCGTCTTTTTTATTATGAGTTACACAACATTGCCATTATATATACCTGTAGCAATGATGGGAGTGGCTTTTTCATTGATACCGGCAGTAATGTGGCCATCAGTTGCTTACCTGGTTGACAGCAATAAACTGGGAACAGCTTATTCAGTTATGACGTTAATACAGCAAATTGGTCTTGCGCTTTTTAACTGGTTGATAGGTATTGCAAATGATTCTCAGAAAGCCGGTCCGCAGAATCCGGAAGGATATAATCTGGGTATGTGGCTTTTCTCCATATTAGGGGTTCTTGGTCTTATTTTCTCCTTTGCACTCAGAGTATCTGAGGCGAAGAAAGGTTCAGGCGGACTTGATAGCAGCAGTGCAGTTCAAAAAGATTAACTTATAAGAGGTTCACCGTGAAAAAATTCATCATTCTCTTTGGTTTGTTGGTTCTTATGCAAACTTCATCTAATGCGCAGATTTGCTGCGGTTTTGAATCCTGCTTTTCACTTATGGGGCAGTTTGGCATCTCAGCAGGTTATGGAATCCAGGGTTATTCGGCTGACGGATTTAATGCATATATAGAACATTATAACAGAAAGAGAACTGCAACTTTAACAAAGCAAATGGGGGAGTTTGGCAGTGCTCAGGTCTTCTGGTTTGGCGGCAAACTTTTTCAGTATTATTTATCTGAATCACGGATGTTAATCAACTCTCGTATTTTTATGCAGTTTACAAACGAAAAGGAGTATGCTGCGGCAGGGTCTGCTAAAAGAGAATTTACGGTAAATACGTCCACATTAGGATTTGGCTTTGGTCTTAATTATGTTTTCAGCGAAAATATGGATTTCAAAATTGTTGAACTCTATGGAACCATGACCACTGCGGGGCTCAAAAATGAGTTAATCGACCCGGCTAACGGGAATACAAAGCAGGAACTTGAATCTCCTGAAGCTTCTTTTGGTGCTACTGTATATACCGGCTTTGTTTACTATCCGCTGCCTCCTAATATCGGGCTTGAGTTAAATCTTGGCTATAGCTTCTTCGATGTACCTGAAATGCAGTTCAAAAGTGGCGGAGCATATTTGCAGGTAAATGAAGATACCGCGCGCAGAATGGATAACTTTATCAGCGGTGGCGGATTTACCATTCAGGCAGTGCTGACAGTCGCATTCGGGGTGGATTTTTAAGTATCAGCTCAGGTGATGAAGAAATTTAGCACGGTATTTGTCTCAACAGCAATATGCATATTCCTTCTCTCCGGTGCATCTCGTCTTAATGCACAAGAGCTTGGATTCGGTTGTCTCGGGCTTGTCGGCGGGTTTGGCGGATATACATCTCAGGGGGTTCATACTGACGAGTTAAATGAGTTTATCACCAGATATAACAAGATTCATGAAGATTCACTTTACCAGGGGATGGACCAATTTGGCAATCTGAAGGGATTCCGGCTCGGTTTAAACCTTCTCAGGCAAAATGTGAAGGGGATGATACTTACCTTTAAGGTTTTTTATGAAAACCTGATTGAAAGAAAAACCGGAATTATCCTGGTTGCCTCACAGCAGGAAAATACTTTTACTGAATTGGCTATGAAAAATTTTGGTATCTGTATTGACATCGGGACTAACCTAACCCGTTCCTTCAGTGTAAAGATTATTGATGCCACTATAGTCTTTAGCCAGATTCGATTTACTGAATCACTTCACAATCCATCAGGTCAGATAGTTAACTACGTATATACAGCAGAGGATGCACCCATTGGTGTTACACTTGGTACCGGATTTATTTTTGAACTGATAGATGATTATGTAAGTCTTGAGGGGTCAGCCGGATATATGTTCGTGGAAGCAGGAAGAATGATAACTACTGAGGGGAAATTCCTGAACAAAAGCTCAAGGTCGGCTGAAAAAATGAAATATATTATTAATTCAGGGGGGTTCAACGCTACACTTCAGTTAAATATAGGAGTTTCACTCTGATGGCAAACAAACTTAAAAAAGCATCTGTTACGGCAATTCGTGACTGTATGGGCACAAAAAAAGATGAATCTGTATTAGTAATTTCAGATGTTAATAAACGTGAGATCGGGTTGTCTCTTTTTGAAACAGCGCGGGAACTGGGGCACAAAAGTCTTTATCTTGAGATGGCTCCGCTTAAAATAAACGGAGAAGAACCTTCGCCCGAAATAGCTGATATGATGAAGAGATACAGTGTTGTTCTGATACCAACAACAACCTCCTTAACTCATACAAAGGCCAGACGGGATGCCTCTGCTTTGGGTGTGCGGGTGGCTACTTTTCCTAATATCACAAAAGATATTATGATCAGAGGGCTTACGGCCGATTATCATAAAATAACCGCCCTCTGCCGTAAAGTAAAAGAAAAATTAGAGACCGGCTCTCACATCAGAATAACAACCAAACCCGGCACGGATATCAGTTTCTCGATTGCGGGGAGGAAGATTTATGAGTCGAAGGGGCTATTTCATGCAAAAGGGGAAAGTGGCAATCTTCCAACCGGCGAAACCTACCTTGCTCCTGTGGAAGGTACCGCTAATGGTACATTTGTAGTTGACGGTTCAATGGCCTCACTGGGCAAAATAACCGATACCCCTTTGGTTTTTCAGGTTAAAAACGGTGTTGCTGAGTCAATAACAGGGGGTAAATTTGCGGTAAAATTGAACAAAATGCTCGATGGAGTTGGTCCACTTGCAAGAAATATCGCGGAATTCGGCATCGGAACCAATGAGAAGGTCAAAATAAGCGGTATTGTGCTTGAAGATGAAAAAGTGCTCGGTACAGTTCATATTGCCGTTGGAAATAACAAATCCATGGGGGGGGAAATCGATGTACCCATCCACCTTGACGGTGTTATCAGAAAGCCGGATGTGTATCTTGACGGCGAATTAATCATGAAAAAAGGAAAAATGTTGTTTTGAGGGTTTTCCCTTACTTTTTTACTCAAAGACATGCAATTTCCTGCATAAATTACTCTGATTTATACGAATCTCTCGCAATTTGATATGTATTTTTACTTGTTTTAATTAACCCATCGGGATATTTTGTAAGAATGAAATTTAAAATTATCGAATCATGATACTTGCTTCAATTCACAGAAAAATTTACTTCTCATTTTCGATTGATTGCCAATGAAAAAATATAGTTACATCATGTTTCTGTTTTTGCTCATCCTTCTGATACCTTTTGGCAGTCAGTTCCCCCAAACGTCTTTGATTGATACCGCGTTTAATATCCCAGGGTCAGTTGATACACTGAATACTTCCGCGGTGGATTATAAAAGCGTACCGGGTATCCTGCAGTTGGAAACAGGGGAAAATGAAAATCTTGCCAGAGGTAAATTTGCATATATTGTTTATCAGGGTTCTCTTCCGGCGGATACCGGGTCAAGAAATGCTCTGAAACTTCTGGATAATGCCTTCAGTTCACCTTCATATATTCAGTTCCCTCCCCTTAATTTGGGGGGCGAAAATGGCTCTTATGTGATGGTTGATTTGCAGGCGTTAAGGACGATTAAGAAGGTTTCGCTTTTTACGCTTGGAAACAACCTTAATTTACGAATTAGAGCATTCAGTGTTTTCGCCGGTGAAGACTCAGTAACGATGGAGAAAGTCTATACCGAGACTGATAACCTGGTTGCCAGTCCGGTCGCTAATTTTAATCCGATAGTTGCCCGGTTTATTAAACTTGTGGTTGATGTTATCCCTCAGAATAATGCAACGGTAATTACTGAATTTCAGGTATTTGGCGAGGGTTTTCTCCCTCAGGGTATATATACCTCTTCGGTTAGAGCGCTTCCGAAAAGTGTAAATTTCGGTGCAATGGAGTATATTGGAAGCAAACCGACGGGTACAGGCATTTATATCAGTTTCCGGTCCGGCTCTACTGCCACAGTTGATACAACCTGGAGTAATTGGTCTGATGAGGCCACCGAAAGTGGCTCCTTGTTTACGGTCTATGAACCCAGAAGCTATATTCAGTATCGTATCAGACTAACAACCGGAGTATTGGTAAGTCCTCAAATAGACGAGCTGAAGATTAACTATGATACGGTAAACGTTGTATCATCATCAGATGCATCAATTGCTCCACAGTTTTCTCAGGTACTTCGGGAAGAAACATTTTCTCTTACACTAAATGCGCAGTTTCAGCCGGCTGACCATGGTATTGACACTATTACGGTTTATACGCCATCACCAGCACAGCTTGCAGGAGTAACTGTTAACGGACAGCCCGCTGCTATTTCAAGCCGTGTAACTGCTTCCATTATCACCATTAGCTTTAATGCTACTATTAAAGCTGATGCGCAGATTGTGATTCGTCTTGTTACAACCCCGTTTCAGGCGGTTAACCCCTATCGAATGACTGCCTCCAGCAAAATGGTTACCTATAACCCACAGAGGATTGATTCGCGTATATCCGAGCAGGTTGAAGCGTGGAGTATTGTTACTGTCGGGGTTCCTGAAAAACTGATTATCAGAACAATTGCAACACCGAACCCGTTTACACCGAATGGGGACGGCAGAAATGATGAAACCAATTTTCAATTTTTCCTGGGTAATATCGGTGAGCCCGGCGAGTATATCGGCGGTCAGACAAGAAAGTTAACAATTAAGATATACGATTTAACCGGCAGAATGGTCAGGGATCTTTATGATTCTTATGATAAAGCCGCGGCTTTTATCTCAGATAATTCTATTGCCTGGGATGGCAAAGATAACAGTGGAAAGACGGTGAGACCGGGCGTATATCTCTATCAGATTTATGTGGAAAGTGACAACGGCGGTGAAGCTGTCACAAAAACCGTTGTTGTTGCATATTAAGCGTGAGGTGAATGTGAAATATCTGCTTACTATTTTCTTAGTTCTCACTTCACTCCTCAGAGCCGGGGGGTTTGAAGACCTTGGTATCTCTGCCAGAGTGAAGTCGCTTGGCGGTGCGGGTATTGCGCTGCATGGTGCACCCTACCTCCAGTTTTTTAATTCTGCCTCAGTAGCATACGCAGAAAATTATTCTGTTTCTGCCAGTTATTCAAATTTGTATCCTGATGTTGAAGGTGATAACCTGAATTATCTCTCGCTTGCCGGACTGATTCCGCTTCCGTATATCGGAAAGTTTGGGGCCGGTATAAACATGCTGAATACCGATTTGTGGAAAGAATATGTCATTCAGGCAGGGTACGGTATCGAAATACTGCCGAGATTAACAGTCGGCGGTGCGGTTAAATTTCTCGGATGGTCAGCCAACGCTGCTCCGGGCGAAGATGCACTTTCCTATGTCGGTCTGACATTTGATGCCGGCGCGATATATACGTTTGATGAACCCACCGGTCAGGATGCCCTCTCGTTAGGGCTTTCAATCAAAAACCTGACTAATCCGAGTATTGCGCAAAACGGCAGCAGTGATGCATCACTTCCGATTTCAATAGGTGTCGGGTCTGTTTATCATTCAAAGAAATATGAATATCTTATCCTTACGGACGTAGTTATGGAGGATGATGTAATCGGGATACGATTCGGTGCTGAATTCCTCAGCGCGAGATATTCTGTTTTCGGGTACAACAATGATTTTTTTATCCGCGGCGGTTATAATAATTTGTTAAGCGCGGATTTTGCGCGGGAGAGCGGACTTTCAGGGGGCTTTGGTCTCAATGTTGAGACTGTTAAAATTGATTACGCATATATCTATCCATTAGAACTAAAGTTTGTGGGCGGCAGTCATAAAATGACTGTCACCTATAATTTTTAAGCTGGTTTCCGGAGGCGAATTTGAAATTCAGATACCTTGTTCTCTGTTTCATTCTGATTGTCAGTGCTGATATCTATTCCCAGTTTATTTCCAATAAAGGAAAGAGGGAAGAGAACTACATTAATTATTCAGGAAGAAATTACGAAAACTACAGTGCCACATTCATCCGCAAAAAGTTTTTCGATTCATTCGGAAATTTTCTTGTGGAGGGAACCACGATTTATGAGCTAAATGAAGTGCAAAAGCAGGTTTCCGCTTCTGATATAGCCGGCGGTAACAGTGACATTATTAAATCACGATTCTATCAGAACTACTTTAACAACTTAGTTATCGGGGTTGATCAGTATGGCGGCTTTCAGACGCGTCTGATGGTGGGTGACGCAATCAGGACTAAGTTCACCTCATTAACATTCGACAAAGCCCGTTTTAACGGTATCAGGTGGGATGCCGGGACATCAAAATATCGCGGAACCGTAATCGCATCCAGAGTATCTGACCCTATTCGTTTTCGTTTCGATTCAAACATATATATAGAAGGGGTGCGCAGAATTCGTGACTGGACGCAGTATCTTTTTGGCGGTCACTTTGAAACCGATATCGGTGATGTGCTTACCATTGGTATGACGTATGTAAATCAGCACCAGCGCAGAAGCTCTATTGACAGCAAAGAAGCTTCACTCGAGGGAGTAGTTACCAGTGCAATACCCCGTATGATTTTTCTGAGAATCAGAGATGACTCACCCGGTGATAATTCCGGTCCGATTGTATATGGTCATCCGCGCATTATTATTAACGGTCAGCCGCAGGCGCTTGTTAATATCCATAAGCAGAAACCAACTACTGCGGGTACTCAGCTTGGACAACCTATTCAGTATTATGTATTCCGTGATGTTGAAAGAAACCGCGGTTTTCAGATAGATCAGCGCTTTTTTGGTGGTGCTGATACTACCAGCTTTACCTTTTTCACCCATTATGCAAGCAGCAGTAAATATTCAACCCCTGTGCCCAATTACCCTTACCAGGTTGAGAGCAGAGTTGATGAGAGTATTACTTATGCTTTTCTTATGCCCCCCGGCGTTGAGGCCTGTCAGGTTCAGATTCCTGTTTCCAATGATTATCTTGTTGAAACCGCTCAGGATTATGTTAATACGCTTGATAGTTATACCGGTGATGCTCGTTTCCAGCCGCATCATCAGGACTCTATCTTCGCGACACCTACTCCGTTTTTTGTAAGAGAGCGTGCTGACGGTAACGTTAAGGATGCTTCAAACAGAAAAATTCTTACTGTTAATTACGGACTTGCATCTGGTATGTCTGTTTATGGCGTTAATTTTAACTTCAAGTGGGAAGGTTTTGAAGTTGAAGGTGAATTTAATCAGAGCACAGAATTCTTAAAATACCCGATTCTTTCCGGCGGGAGATTCGAAAATAAAGGTAATGCGTGGTTCCTTCGCGGTAAAAAGAAGGTTGGGCGCATGACCATGGGGCTTGAACGTTACAGGATTGAGCCAAAGTATATAACAAGTCTTCATACGTATGTGCTTGAGAACAGTTATTTCCAGTATAACTCAACAAGCGCAGTGCCCACGTCGCCAATTCCAAGTTTATATACCGCGCCTGATTTCTTAGGTTACGACGAAAGTTTTACTTATCAGCGCCGTGTGATTTTCCCTGGCGGTGCTTTTTATCCGCTTGTTGATGATAACGATGACGATGATCGTTGGGAAGACGGATTTTATTTTTACAATGCTAATTCGACTGACATAAACCGCAGAAACAGCGACGTGCTTAACGCCGGAGCCAATGATTTCTTTAAACTTGGCTATCGTCAGAGTACAAACGAATTAAGAAGTCTTGATGCAATTATTCGTCAACCCGATGCCGGTATCTTTCCGGGTAAAGATAAAGACAATGATGGTATCCCGGATGATGATCGTAATGCGGACGGTGTACCTGATTTCGCTCAGGACTTTCTGACCTATTATGCTGATCCGCCGTCACTTGATTATGGTGATGACTGGAATAACAACGGTGTTATTGATGATCAGGAGAATGATATATTGCCGGACTATCCTTATGAACCGGATATTGACGGATACCATGTATTCAGTTCTTTGGAAGTTTCGAAGGGAATAAGTGTCGGAGTCGGTAAGATAAATGAGACCGCAATTGCGCGTGGCGGAAAGAATGACATTAATTACATGAAAGCATTCTTTACTACCGGAACGCCTCGTTTTGGTACTCTTACCATGTATTATGTATTAAAGCAGGTTCAGGATGATATTACAAATAATGGTTATCAGTTTAAAGGTGTAATCACAACTTCTGATCCTATACCGTCATTTGTACAGGACAACCTTAATTACCGGAATTCATTGGTGAATTCTTTATATCTCGGAACCAAATACACAGCGATTCCGAATATGAACATCGAAAACAATGTCCGTTATGAGTTTAACAATCAGTTCAAAATTGGTTCGAGGGATATTGCATTCCTCCCCGAGGCCAGATTGATTGGTGATCAGATGCCGGGCAGCATAACCTTTTTTGGTATGGTTAACAAGGTTGATTATACTTTTTATCTGCTGGATGGTACAATTAAACTCAGTCCGCAATTTAAAATACGTACTGAAAAAACGATCCGGCTTTCAGAAGATGTGAACGGTAAAACTATTCTGAAAATTGACGGGCATTCGCAGGAAATCATTCCAATTTTCCGTGCTGATTATCGTCTTACCAATAATACTGATCTTCGTTTCGGTTTGCAGGGATTTTCGTTATTCGGTATGTCTGATATATTTAAATATAAAATCAGAAACTTCAAAGACAACTTTGAAAGTCAGAACAAAAGCACTGCTGCTTTCTCAATTAGCAATAAGACTCAGTTCCAGGGCTACAATGTTGTTCTTGATTTTGGTTATAAATATACCAGCATAGATTTTCTCCGCCCTGAAGACCGTAGCAAAGGCGCTCAGGAGTCACTCCTGTTCTTTACCATTTTTGCAGGACTGTAAGAGCAGATGTTCTGGCAGGCAATTCTCGTGCTTACTGCTGCAATTGCAGCATACTTCATCCCGACTCCTCAGGAGATGCGGGATGATTTTAACGGGGCACAGAATCTTTTTGCCGCATCCAACTTCAAGCCGGCGATTACTCTTTACGATAAGATAATTGAAACTGATTCTCCTTTGCTGAAAAAAGATAGTATCAGAGTTACTATCCTTAACGGAGAACTGACGATTAGCGTGCTTGGTGCCGCATATTATCAGAAAGCGAATGCTTACAAAAATCTGAAACAGTTTGACTCTGCAATAGCAGTTTTTAGAATTGTGGAGCAGAAAAATTTTGGTCCAGAGCTGAGGGGGTTGGCACAGTTTCAGATTTATGATATCTATTATATGCAGCAGGCGTTTAAGGATGTAGTACGCGAGGCAAGGACTCTTGTTGAAAAGTATCCTGATCACAGAAAGGCCGAAAGTGCGTTATATGATATCGGCTGGGCATATAAAGAAATCGGAGAGTTGCCTAAAAGTTCAGAAGCTTTTTATGAGCTCATTACTTTCTATCCGTCAACTACCTATTTAGCCAAGGCGATGTATCAGCTTGGTCAGAACTACTTTGAAGAAGGTAACTATGACCGGGCTATTAACTATTGGTCAGTTCTTGGCGAAAAGTTTAAACCTTCTGCTTTTAAGGAAACCGAATGGGAAAAAATTCAGCTTAAAGCAGTTAAAGACCGGCAGTTGTTTGATGCTATCTCAAGCCGTGAGACTGAGTCCTCTGATCTTGAACTGGTTGCAAAATCTCAGGTTAAGATTGGTGATGCCTACCGGGCAAAAAATAATTATGATTCAGCTATGGTTAACTGGCGCAGAACTATTTCTCAATATGCTCTGCTCCCGGCGCTTGTTGAAGCAACTTATATAAAGATGGGGGACTATACAAAGTCTGAAAAAGGCATCAATGATGCTATTTTAGTTTATAAGAATGCAATCGATGCAAACTTTGCCAATAAAGAGCTTCAGGCAAAAATGCAGTTTAAGATAGCTGAAACCTATCAGAAAGATTCAATTTTTGTAAAGGCGGCCGATGAGTACCGTTTTTACGCATCAGCTTATGCTGAGGTAGCAGAAGTTATCAGTTTCCCGGTTGAAGATGCTCTTTATACGGAAGTGCTTTGTTACTTTTCAATTCCTGATTATCGTAATACTATTGCAAGAGCTGACTCATTTGTTAATAACTTCCCGGGTAATGAGTTTAATTATGATTTAATTTTTCTCACAGGAATATCCTATTTTAACCTGAGGGAGCTGCAAAATGCTGATGAACGTTTTAATCAGGTTATTGAGTTAGGTGATGAAAAAACCCAGTATTTATCCGCGAGTTTATATAAAGTAAGAATTCGACTTGAAGAAAAGAAGCCGCAGGATGCCATTACTATACTCACCGAACTGAGCAATAAATTTGCCGGCGGGGAGAGGGAAGACGAAATCAGTTTCTATTTCATTCAGGCCAATTTTGAACTGAAGAACTATGCTGCTATACCTCCATATTTTAGCAAGATTCCGCCTTCATCAATGTTTTTTGTTCCGGCTATCATAAGAGTTTCAAAGTCGTATGTTCTTGATAAAAAACTTGATGAAGCTGAAAAATTCGCGCTCGATCTTATCGCTATGGCAGATACCATAAAAGATGCAACGTACTACTACCCTGAAGTGCGGTTTTCACTTGCTGACGTATATATAGCAAAAACGAAGTATGAAGATGCCATCGCTCAGTTGAATTTTGTTATTGATGACGCTAAATCAAACAACCTCCTCCGCCTGCAGAGCAGATACCTGAGGGGTACGCTCTTTGGTCAGTTAAGCAAACATAAAGAGTCTATAGCCGATTTGGAATACGTTTTGGCTGATTCTTTATTTGCCGAAAGAATGCCGCAACTTGTGCCTAATGCGAGGGGACGTCTTGCTACTGCCTATACCAAGACCGGTCAGGTTCAAAAAGGCGTTGACCTTATGCTTAGTTTTGTAGCAAGCTCAAAGGACACTCTCGAAAAAGTGCGTTATATGGTTGCATTGGTTGAAGTATTTTATGAAATGAAGGACATGAAAAATGTCATAAAATACGGTAATCAGACGCTCGGCTATAATTTTGATGATGAGTATCTCTATTCACGGGCATCATTCCTGCTTGGAATGGCTCACAATGTAAGCGGCAATATAGATGAGGCGCTGAAAATTCTTGCCCGTTCAGCCCAAAAGTATCCGGCTATCAATGAAGAAATACTGTTCAACTTCTCCGTTAATCTGTATGACATTGGTTACTACGATAATGCGGCGAAAGCATTTGTTCAGTTTATAGAAAGATATCCTGAATCAAAGAGTGTGCGCAATTCAATGTTTTTCATAGGATATGCACATTATAATATCGGTAAATGGGATGACGCGATAAAGGAATTCAGAGCATTCCTGGCTAAATATCCATCTGATGAGTTTTCTGCTGAAGCTCAGTATAATGTAGCAGAGGCATATTATAATCAGGGCAAATTTGCTGAGTCTATTGCTGAATATGAAAAAACTCAGACGAATTTCCCGAAGAGTGATTTTGGTCCGTCTTCTTTATATAACATGGCTTGGTCATATTATCAGCTCAAAGATATTGATAAAATGATAGCCCCCTTGCAAAAGCTCATTGCTGCTTATCCCGGTGATAAATTAGTGCCGGAAGCCCAGTTTACTATCGGAGACTATTTCTATAACAAGAAAGAATATACCAGAGCGCTTCTGGAATACAGAAATTTTGTTGACCGTTTCCCTGATCACTACAAAGCGACTGAAGCAAGGAGTTTCATTAAGGAACTTTCACAAATTGATGCTTTCAAAGAATACCAGAAAGCAATAGTTATTTTTGACAAGAAGGATTATAAGAACGCAATTATTGAATTAGAAAAGATTGTCGCTAAATATCCTGAGAGTGAAGTTGCTATGGCTTGTGAGGCAAATATTGCTTCTTCATACGAGCAGTTAAAAGATTTTAAGAAAGCTCTCGAACTTTTCCAGCAGATTGTTGAAAAATATAAAGATAACCCTAACGCCGCAGGAATTGTATATTTCGCGGAGCAGCATATTGAATGGATAAAGGAAGGCAATGAAACTGCAGGACTTTAATCCGTTTAATCTCCTCTTAAAGAGGGAAGCCAGGATGATTGCTAAGCTTCCGCTCGCAACTTCAAAGTGGAAGGTGCTTTATAAGCGCTCCTACTTCTGGGGCATGATGTTTTCTGTGTTTGCACATTTGTTTTTCATTCTTTGGGTTTCATTTTTCTCTGAAAAGAAAAGCGAAGTTCGCACGGTTAAGATTAATACCTATTATGAAAAAGTACCGCCGCCCATTAAATATGAACCAACACCGCCAAAACTGGCAAAAGATTTTGATTTGGTAAAGGAACAATCATCGGCGACAGATTATGAACCGAAAGATTATACCATGGACGAAGCTGCCAGTGCAGAAGACTTGAGGTCTGATGATATCCGGCCAAACCAAACTCAGACAAATTCAGTGGGGGGACAGGGTAGCGTTTTTCACGGAACGCTGACCTCAAATGAGAGCGGGGGGGCTGAAGGGTGGTCAATTCCGGGCGGAACAAGAAGTTATGGAACTTCAACCGGAAGAGGCGGAACCGGTGGCCTGGTTGGAAAGGATGACGGAAGCATCGGTTTCGGTCCTGATATCGCTTATGATGTTACCAATACGCGTACCTCCGGCAGACAAACTGACCGCGTGAGTGATGATCTGCTTGACTATTCGAATTTCAAAGATCGTTATGAAGGTTACGTAAAAGTCGGTAAAAATAAAAAAGATATAATCGGTCATTTGAATTTATATATTCTTCAATATCGCGGCTCACGTCTTGATGAAAATGGAGAACCCGGTTA
Source organism: Ignavibacteriales bacterium (assembly GCA_045863035.1). Taxonomy (GTDB): domain Bacteria; phylum Bacteroidota; class Ignavibacteria; order Ignavibacteriales; family Ignavibacteriaceae; genus H2-BAC3. The sequence continues at coordinate 24,983 of BTUV01000006.1, forward strand.
TAATGTTGTGCCACAGGCATTACCAAATCTTGTGACCTATGCTGAAAAACATACCCGGCTGGAGTTTACCCTCAAAGGTACAATCCGTCTGGATGACAAACTTCTGATGGAAGTGCCGATTATATATATGACGGGTTCAGAGTCAACACCGGTATATACACAGGTTGAGGTAAAAAATCTTGAGAAATATCTTCGCAATGGCGGCTTTTTATTTGTTGATGATGCTTATGCAGCTCGATGGGGCGCGTTTAATAAAAAAGCAAGACAGATGATTGAAGAAGCTCTTGGATATGATGCTGAATGGGAAAAGATTCCTAACGATCACTGGCTCTACCGCTGCTGGGAAGATTTTAACGGTCCTCCGAGCGGTGAAGATAACGTGAGACCTAACCCTAATCATCCTGTGAAGGAAAGATACAATTATCTTGAAGGCATTTTTCTTAACGGGCGCCTTGCTGTTTTACTCAGCAGTAAAGGTTACGGAAAAGCATGGGGAGTCTGGCCGGTTAATCCAAGTAATTTAGGCGGACCAATTGATAATACAAGACAGCTTCAATTTGGTTTGAACGTCGTGGTATTTGCCTGCACACAAAAAGGTGGTATCATAGACAGGCAAAACCAGAAGGAAGCAGCTCAGAAATGATAAAAATATTTAAATATAACGGAGTCACAACTTCATGAAGCAATCGGTATTTATTAGCTTGCTCACATTCTTCTCATTTGTTGCAGCGCTTGCAATATTTTTCTTTATTTTTGGCGATCCTGCCAATTTTAAGGACGAAGCCAGGGAAGTCCCGATAAATACCCTCGGTCAGATATATACCGGCGGAGTTATGGTGTCATTTCTGGTGACGCTTTCAATTATGGTTATTGCAATAATTATTGAAAGAATTTTCTCATTCAGGAGAGCAAAAGGTAAAGGTTCACCTGAATCAATGATTCATAAAGTTCTTGAATTACTCAAGCAGGATAACCTTGATGAAGCTATCACGACATGTGATGCACAGAAGGGTGCAGTTGCCAATATCATAAAGAGCGCGCTGAGAAGATATAAAGAAATTGATGACCAGCCAAGATTCAGTGACGGAGAAAAGAAAGTTGCCGAGGTTCAGAGAGCAGTTGAAGAGGCCTCGATGCTTGAAACACCTCTGCTTGAAAAAAACCTGATTGCGCTTTCAACCATTGCTTCAATCGCAACCATGGTGGGTCTGCTTGGAACCACACTGGGTATGATTCGTGCCTTTAAGGCACTTGCTCAGGCAGGCGCGCCCGATGCAATTGCTCTTGCAACCGGTATTTCAGAAGCGCTTATTAATACCGCAGGTGGTCTTTTTGTAGCTATTCTTGGTATTATTTCATATAACGTATTTATTAATAACGTTGATAGTTTTAGTTATATGGTTGATGAATCTTCCTATAACATTATGCAGATCATTAAAGGAAAGCAGTCCTGATTCTGAACTATGGCTAAGATTAAAAAGAAAAGAGTGAACATCGTCATTGATATGACGCCGATGGTGGATGTAGCATTTTTGCTTCTCACTTTTTTCATGCTTACCACGCAGTTTAAACCACAGGAAGAAGTTGAGGTAATACTGCCAAGTTCACGTTCGGAGCTGAAAGTTCCCACTTCAAACGTAATGAACATTACCGTTGAAAAGAAGGGGAGAATTTTTCTCGGGTTTGACTCTCAAAGAATTATGGCTCAGCTTTTTGGTGAAAGCTTCAGGACGGCAACTTCAGTTGAGATTAAAATCCAGTCGCTGCATGATTTGGTTACTCAGGCAAGAATCAGTAATTCCAAACTGGAAGCAGTTATCAAGAGCGATGCGGATGCTGAGTATGGTGTTGTTTCAGATGTGATGGAAGTTCTGCAAAAAAATGCGATTGCTAAATTTTCGCTTGTGACCGAACTTGAAATCCCTTCAAAGAAAGAGTAGAGGATATGGGCGGTGTTGATTTAGGTGGCGGCAGAGACCACGGCAAAAAAGGAAAGAAGAAAAAGAAAAAGAGAATTGGTATTCACATGGATATGACTCCGATGGTGGATATCGCTTTTCTCCTTCTTACATTTTTCATGCTTACTACGGTTTTTCGTAAGCCGCAGACACTGGAAATTAAACTTCCTCCGGGAAGCAGCTCCGGTTCTGTTTCCCAGACAAATCTGCTTATCCTCAGAATAGATGAGGAAGGAAGATTGTTTCACAGTAAAGGTATTGCGGAGCCCGTACTGATGGATTTTACTGTACTGACTGCGTATTTGCAGGACAGATATAAAGAAGACCCTAACTATATAATTCTGCTTAAGCTTGATCGCAAGGCAAAGTATCATTACATGGTTGACATGGTTGATGAATTTAATCTTGCAAAGCTGAGCCGGTATTCAGTAGCGACTCTTGCGGATGAAGAGGTTGAGCAGCTTAAAAAGATAAACTGATGAAACGTATTTTATCAGTTCTGCTTGCTGCTGTGCTGCTTGCGGGTTGTTCTGAAAAACTTGAAACCCCTACGAAGGGGAAAGCAGAAGTGTTCTGTGACGAGGCAGTATATCCGCTGGTTGCTGCACTGGCTGATTCCTTTAATGCATTGTATCCTGAAGCAAAAATTACGGTGATTAGGGTTACGGCAAGAGAAGCGATAGCCCGGCTTGTTAACGGAGAAAGCGAAATTTCTATTGCTGCACGTTCATTAAACAGTGAAGAAGAATCTGCGGTCACCATAAACAAGATTGAATATAAAACAGTTAAATTTGTCTATGATGGCATTGCGGTGATAGCCGGGTTTGACTTCCCGAATTTGATGTCGTATGATTCACTTTTGGCAGTGCTGGACGGCAGAGATAACAAAGTTACCGGTGTACTGCCCGGAAAAAATTCATCTGTTTACGAATTTTTGAAATATGATGTGTTTAAGGGGGAGGAAATTGCATCTGCCGAAACAGTAGAGAGCGATTCAGCAGTGATAGCAGCCGTGTTGAAGGATAAAAACAAGGCAGGATTTGTCTCCTGGATTAATGCTAAAGATGAAACGCGGCTAAAAAAAATTGAAATTGGCGCCAGAGAACAAATCAGAGCTGAAAATATATATTTTCAGCCGCATCCCGGGTTCTTTGTGCAGAATTTATATCCTCTGACAAGGTTGGTTTATATTTATCTTGCAGAGCTAAATATCGGTACCGCAAGTGGATTTGCTACATTTTTAACAGGCAATATAGGACAGGCGAAAGCACTTGAGTATCAGTTTGGACCGGCAGCGGTTCCAGTTAAAATTAGAGAATAAATGAAATATGTATTAATGAAAAGAGTTTTACTATTGGCTTTATTGTTTCTGCCGTTGGCAGGGTGCAATTCAGTCTTTGAATATATTTTCCTTCCGCCGGGCAGGACTGAATTAACCATTGTTCCTGATGCAGATGCTATCGCGGCGCTGGCTGACTCCGGTTATTCAATTAGTCCGTCTGGTGATGCCATTGTCTATGATGCTCGCTCCTGGAAGTTTGAGATTAAGTATGTAACTGATTATCAGTTGAATAAATTCGAGTTTCCTCAGGAATCTGATGATTTTGAGTTTTCTTCAAATCCATATACATACGGAAATTGGGTTGATCCGGAAAAGGGATTTACGCCAAGGAGATTCAGTGTCTTTCAGGTTACCATTTTTAATTATTCTGGCGCAAAACTTAATTTCAATCCTGAACTTTCTTCTTTGTTTTCTGACCGTGGTGATAACTTTGAAGCGTATGCGCGAGAAAAGAAAAATGCTACTAATCTTAGCATTGAGGAGTATTATCAGAAACTTAAAGGGACTTCCGGTTCTGATGATGAGATATTTGAGACCAGAATGGGAATCGCACGCAGGACGATGCTTTATTTCGGCAAACCGGTTTACAAGGGTGACAGCCGGGACGGACTAATCGTATTTGACCCGCTTGTTGATGATGTTGAACGTCTTAAAATTGATGTACAGAAATTTATAACTGCTTATGATGAAAATAATGAACCGGCTGAGTTCAAAGATATGGTGTTTTATTTTAAGCAGGTCCCCTTTGAAAAACCGAAGTCTGATACCCAGTCAGAATCTGACACTTCTAAATCCGGTAAACAGAATGTTAAAATTGCTCAGATAATATATACTTCACAGGGTGGAGCGCTTACCTATGATCCCCCATGGAATCCGGCGCCACGCGCTATGAATCAGATAGTGGCATATATAGATCGAAATCTGCCAACCAATACAAGATCTTTTTCGGGCACATTTAGTGATCAGAATGTAAAAGAATCAAAAATTGCGTTCCTGCTTGCTAACGGTCAAAAACCTGAATTTATGAGTTCGTTCGTCAGCGGTTGTGCTGATTATCTCAGCGCCGGAGGATTTCTGTTCATTGATAATGCTCACTTTAAGAATGAATATCCTTTCGCTCAGTATTACGAAACTTTCCTCAAAGATGTTCAGGCATCGATAGGTTCATCGGCGGAAATTAAAAATATTCCGATGACACATGAAATATTTACTGTTCCGAACAAGTTTGATGTTCTGCCGCAGGGGATTGATGAAGTTACTCCCGGCTTCCAAAAAACAACAGTGCTCAGAGGTTTGTTTATTGATAAGCGGCTCGCTGTTGTTCTTTCTCCCAAAGGATATACTACGCTTTGGGCAGAGCAAGGGGCAGGTTATGATTTTGCCGGTTATTATGAATTTGCAATCAATTTATTCAACTACGTGTTAAAATGATGAAATTGAATACTCTTTACATATCTTTGCTGGTGATTTTGCTGACAATCTTCCGGCTTGACCTGTCTGCTCAGCAGTCACTTGCTTATCAGACCGCTCCTTCTTATGAGCAGCCATCAGGGTGGCTTGACTTTTCAAACAGGGAAGTTCGGGCTGCCTGGCTTTCAGCTATTATACCAGGTGCCGGGCAAACCTTCCTCGGGCATGATTATAAAGGAGCAGGAATTACCCTGGGTTTTTATGGCAGTTTGCTCACTACTATTCTTGCCGAGAACAATTTTAACGCGCGCCAGGACCGGATTCAAACTCTGACTACAGATTATAAGGGTGCCGGAAACTACAATCTGGCAGATTACTACTGGTCCCAAATTCAGTTTGAGAAAGGGAACAGGGATAATGACGTAAAACGCCGTAATCTCTTTATCGCGGTTACCGCCGCTTTATATGTCTATAATATGATTGACATTTTGTATTTGACTGAAGACAAAGGGGGGGTAAGTTTTTCCTTTGCTCCTGAATTAAAGGATTTTGAGGGTGTGAACGGCGTTACATCTCTTTATAGTGGTATTGCTCTTAAGATAAATCTTCCCTAAATTTTAATGACGATGAAAAAAATTAAAGCACTTTTACTCCTGATTCTTTTATTAGTTCTAAATGGTTGTGATTCTCCTGAACCAATAGTGGAACCAACGCATTTTACCCGCGTACCCACACCTGTAGGTCTTTCAGCAGTTTCGGATACTACTGAAACGGGAAAGATTAAGGTTACGCTTAACTGGTCGGTAACATCTACTCAAAATCTTAGAAATTTTGAAGTTTACCGGACAACGGTTACAAAAACAGGTCGGTATTTCCCCCTGATTCCTACAACTGCCACAACATCTTTTGTTGATTCTTTTTCCGTATCTTTTACAGATACCTTTAATGTTTATTATTACATTACCCCTACCGGTGAAGACCGGTTCATAGGACGAAATTCTGACACATTGTATGTTCCAATAACTAAATAACCGGAGGCTTAAATGCTCAAAAAGATACCGTTTATTGCTCTTCTTCTGGTTCTTCTGGCAATACCTGCCAAAGAAGCTGAAGCGCAGCAATTACTTGACAGTGCAGATGTGCTGTATTTTGACAACACATCGGATAACAATACCGGTACAACGGGTACATTAATGAATGACCCGAGATACCGCGAATTTCCTCCAACTGTTCCTATTACGCCAGGAACAAATGACGGGTTTTATTCTAACAATTCATCAATCTACCTTGGTGGAAACCATAGAAGGGCCAGCAGATTTGGTTCAGGAAATAATACCGGTGCACATGCTCAGTATTATGCTTCGCTCCAAACCACTGACCATTATCTGATTTATCATCACATGAATTCTGGAAATGCTACAAAAAATGCGTACGTCACCTTCCAGAGGTTTGGTGAGGGTACCTTAGCTGATTCATTCAGATATGATATGTCAACCAATAATACTCCTGATGGATGGGGCTCCTGGGTTCCCCTTGGAATAATTGATGCTTTTGCGGCTGACAGTTCAATTACTGTCTCTATCGGACTTGATTCATTGGGCTCAAACACGCTTCGTGTGGATGGTCTTGCATTTGTAAGAAGCGGAAAAACCGGTCCGGATATCGAATTTGGCGCAAGAAGATTTTCACGCGTGTTTACAAATACTGTTGGCGAAACAACCTTAGTACACAATTTTTATAGTGACCGTTCACTTCTCGGATTTCCTGAAACTACCTTTAAATATGGTTTCTTCTCTGAAAAAGTTGTTCCGGTTTACAATCTTGGAAGTCAGACTTTAACAGTTACTGGTTTTGTGACCCAGTCAACTCGTTATACAATAACTACACCTCTCCCGCTCAATATTCCTCCGGGAGGAAAAGCTAATTTAACGGTTCGTTTCTCACCTCTGGGTGAAGAAACCACTTACGATACAATTAAGATCCTTAGCAATGATGTGGATGAACCTGAAGCACTATTGCCATGCGTAGGAACAGGTATTAACTATAATTTTGTCCTGAACGCCAGTGTCAATGGTTCTGAACCTCATTGGAATGTCCCTGCTAATAGTGGTACTTCCTCAACTCTGGGTACATTCCTGAATTCAACACCTTCACCCTATCCATACCCAATACCAGGCGGAAATATCGGATCAATCGTTAACACCGGTTCAGACCCGAATATCGCAGTTTATTATGGATTCCAGGTACCGGATACACTTTCCGGAAAGTACTTCCTGGAATACTCTGGTCCGCTTGGATCATCAAATGCAGCTCAGCAGGTTACCGCTGATATAGTTACACCTTTTTATCTTAACCCGGATCCCGCACTTGGCGATACTCAGAGAGTTGTTTTCAACTCAAGAATCTCTGGTGTATTCTGGGGTAGGTTGGGCGGTAATAGAGTATTTGAACTTAACGGCGGTGGTCCGACTGCAGTCAGATTTACCAATCCGCTCCAGGGTGGTTCAGAATTGCTTCGTGCAGACCTGCTCCGGGTTCGTTTAGTTCCTATTGCACCAACCGTTTCAACCAGTCTGGACCCAACCAGATTGCTTAATTTCGGTTCAGTGTCAATCTATGACTCAATCCGTCAGCAGGAGTTTAACTTCCAGAGAAACTTTATCATTGGTTCAAATGGTGAAACCCCGCTGAGAGTTGATACCATTTACTTCAAGAACGGCACAACTTATAGCTTTGCAAATCTGCCGACTTTCCCGATTACACTGCCGGCTATTGACGGACAGTATAATTTGTTAGTAAATTTTCTCCCGGACGATATCATAAACTATTCTGACTCAATTTTTGTTAAGTCAAATGACCCGGTTGATACTCTAATTGTCGTAAGACTTTCCGGTCAGGGTGTCGGTACCGGTATTCTGGTTGACGATACTGATCCTACAACTTATATTTTCCCGACTGAAGTTCAGGATTGGACCGGAGCACCGGATCCATTACATATGGACAAATGGTATCGTATCACCGGTAGCGGTGGCGCTAACCAGAACCGTCTTATCAAATACATCTATTTTAACCCGATTAATGGCACTGAAACTGTTGAATGGTTCCCATATATTCCATTCAAGCCGGGAAGCACCACAAACGAAATAGACAGTTTTGATGTCTATGTTCAGCTTCCAGTTTCCTCATCTATTTCATCGCCAATGGCAAAATACCTTGTTCATCATCTTGGTTTTAATAGCCCGGATACTATTTTTGTAAACCAGAATGGCACTGCAAATAACGGACAGGTTGGTGCCAGCGGAAGAGTTCTTCTCGGCAGATTCCAGTTCCTCCGCGGTGGTCAGGATTATCATAATTCAGGTACCGTATTTGGATATGTTCAGCTCCTCAATGATACTGCTGCTGTAAGCTGGTATTACAGGGATAGCGTTGAAAACTCAGCCCGTAGAGATTCGTTTGTCCTCCGTGCAGATGCAATTATTCTTGAGCAGGCAGGTAATCCGTTGATTATCACAGATCCGAGTCTGATTCCGGAAGAGTTCGCGCTCAGTCAGAACTTCCCGAATCCGTTTAACCCAACGACTCAGATTCGCTTCAGTCTGCCAATGGACAGCGATGTCAGCTTAAAAATCTATGATATGCTCGGCAGAGAAGTAGCAACACTGGTCAGGGGTGACCATCGAGCCGGTTATTATACCGTTGAGTGGAATGGCCGGAATGACTACGGCGTACCCGTTTCAAGCGGAATGTACATTTACAGGATTAAAGCCGGTAACTTTGTACAGACTAAAAAAATGATGATGATGAAATAATATTCATTTTTCTCAAAAAGCCGCCTCTTAACAGGGCGGCTTTTTTTTTGAGTTTTGAGCCGGATTTTTGCAAAAATTACTGGTTTTTTCTTAAATTCAGTATGAATTAAACGGATTTTCCCTATTTATGGGTGTTGAACTACCCGTTTTTTTTATGTTGAAGAGGTGTTTCATTGCTACTTTTTTAGCAAGTTTGAGAAGGATTTTAATGTCAGTGCTGTTATATGATTATTTGAGACCGGTAAATGGTGTCCTCATTATTACTATTAATGGAATCAGAGCTACCTTAGATGATGCCGGTTCTTTCCGTAATAAACTGCTTCATGAGATTCAAGATGGATGCAAAATTATTATCGTTAATCTTGAGAAAGTCGAATTTATTGATTCAACCTTTCTGGGAGCAATTGTTGTTGGATGGAAAAATATCACTGCGAAAGAGGGTGCCCTCGTCCTGACAAACCTCAATGTTAAGGTAAAAGATTTGCTTACTCTCACTCAGCTTGATAAAAAACTCAACATCGCTGCTACCGTTGAGGATGCACTGTTACTTTTTAAAGCCAGTCAATAATCTACTACGAATTTATATGATGCCGCCCAAAATACTTGTTGTTGATGATGAACCTGATTTAGAAATTTTGATGAAACAGAACTTCAGGCGGAAAATTCGTGCCGGTGAACTTGAGTTCGTTTTTGCCCAAAATGGATTTCAGGCGCTCGACCGTTTGAAAGAACATCCTGATGTTTCTATGGTGCTCTCAGATATTAACATGCCGGAAATGGATGGACTGACACTGCTTGACAGTGTAAGTGAAAAATATCCATTAATACGCACAGTAATTGTATCTGCCTACGGTGACATGAAAAATCTGCGTACCGCGATGAATAACGGTGCATTTGATTTTGTGAATAAGCCGATAGACTTTACTGATCTTGAAGCAACAGTTACAAAAACTATTAATGAAATCACAAATATAAAAAGTGCTGAGCAGAACCGGTTGAAATTACAGTTGGTTCAGCGTGAGTTGCAGATTGGTCAGACTATTCAGAAAAGTTTTCTTCCTTCTTTTATTCCGAAAGCCGAGGGGTGGGAAATCGCCAAGATTTTTACCCCCGCAAAGGAAGTTGCCGGTGATTTTTTTGATGTATATGAGCTGCCTACACCCAATAAAATTGGTTTTGTTGTAGCTGATGTCTGTGGTAAAGGCGTTGGTCCTGCGCTTTTTATGACTCTGATCAGAAGTCTGATGAGAGCGTTTGGTGAATTTGGTTCATTTACCGAAAGGGAAGCAGAAAAAACTATAACGCTGACTCACAATTATGTGATTCGCAATCATGAATCAGCAAATATGTTCGCGACTGTTTTTATTGGTACTGTAGATACACTGACCGGTAAGGTCGAATACGTAAATTGTGGTCACAACCCGCCTTATGTCTTACGAAACAATAAAATAATTTCAGAACTTGATATTACAGACCCCGTAGTAGGGTTATTTCCGAATGATGAATTCCACACAAATGAAATTACACTGGAGCCGGGGGACTCGCTTTTTCTGTTTACTGATGGTGTCACTGATATAATTAATCCACGTAACGAACTTTTCGGAGATGAGCGGCTTCGTTCATTTTTAGAGAAGGATCTCACTACTGCAGAGGATACTCTAAAGCAGTTGAACTCAGCATTGTACGAACACATGCAGACCGCTGATCAGTTTGATGACATCACCATGTTAATGCTTAGACGGCTGAAATAATTTATCTAATGGTGACTGCTGCATCCTTCGTAATGCACAGAGACTTTTTTTTTGTTTTATCAACTGCTGTAATGTTACAAGAATGTTCCGGAAATAATTATTCTTTTATTCAGTCTAACGAAAGGGCATAAACTGAATGAATCTCTCCTGGCAAAAAAAGTTATTCATTTTCGCTATCCTGACGTCAATCATTCCGCTTTTTATTTCAGGATATATAATGATATCCATGACGGATGACGAGCTTAAGAGTAGCACGAATAATGAATTGATATTAACTACCGGCGCGGTCGCGGAAGAATTGAATAATCTTCTGGTTAATACCTGGCTGGCTCCGCTTGATATTGTTAAATCAGGTCTTGAAAATCCGTCTCTTGGTATAGCAGAAAAAGAAGCGCTGCTAAATTCTATTGTTAAAAATGTTGAGAGTTTTGCTTATACCGGAGTGTATTTTGATGTCGGAGGCGGAGAATTTCAAAATGCGCTCGGTGCTTTTAAACCGGTTACAGAGGCGCAAAAGGGTATTGATGTATCACAATACCGTTATATCCTTTCGCAAATTCCATCCGATCTCACGGTGTTGCTTGATAAGAAGACTGAAGGCAGTCTTGCATATATTCTTACTGATCCGGTTTTCCATGGTGACATTCAAACCTGGCTGATAGATTGTATAATTGAAGTCAATATTAAGGGCGCGCCGAAGGGGATTCTTGTTGCAAAGATAAATCTTAACTCCTTTTTTGAACGCTTAGCACACAACCCTTTCGCCAAGTCAGGTAACCTTTACCTAATTAACGCTGATGGGCTGAATATTGCATCAAAGGAAAAAACGAATCTTTCTGAACTGAAAATTGTTCAGGATATAAAGACGCTTATCGCCCAGAAACTGAGGAGCAATGGAGTTACAAATTATGTGACACCTGACGGAAATGAAAAGGTTGCAAGTTTCTCATTCCCTGAAAATCTGGACTGGGTTGTTTTTGCAGAAAAAGACGAAGAGGTTGCTTATGCAACTGTCGATAAAATGAACTTCACACTCTGGGTTTTGGTCGGTTTAGGTTTACTGGTCGGTTTTGGTGGGGCAGTTATCTCAGGCGGTGTGATTAGTCAGCCGATACGGAATCTGAGCAAAGCGGCAGAAACCATATCCGCGGGTAATTTTGATGTTGACGTTGAATACAAAGCCAATGACGCAATTGGCAAACTTGGTAATACGCTTGTCTCAATGGCACAGTCACTCAAGGAAAGTTTTAAGAAAATCGCTCTTCAAAACAAGCAATTAGAAGAATACAGTAAAACGCTTGAAATTAAAGTTGAGGAGAGGACAATAGAATTAAAAGATAAGAATAATGAACTTGAGAATACGCTCGTTCAGTTGAAGGAAACTCAGGCACAGCTTGTGATGCAGCAAAAGCTTGCCTCACTCGGTGCGCTCACCGCAGGTATAGCGCATGAAATAAAAAATCCTTTGAACTTTGTAAATAACTTTGCTAAACTGACAACCGGTCTGGTGGATGAGCTCTCTGAGGAAATTGACCGGGTGAAAACTGATCCGGCTAAAATTGACCCGGGTTACCTTGAAGAAATCTTCGGGGATATAAAGACTAACGTGACCAAGATTGGTGAACATGGTACACGAGCGGACAATATTGTAAAAGGTATGCTGGAACACTCCAGAGGCGATACAGGTGAATTTCAAATGACTGACCTTAATGCCCTGCTTGCCGAGTCGCTTGATAACGGATATAACGCGGTGAAGAATAACAGACCGGGTTTCTCCTGTGAACTGAAGAAAAACTTTGACCCGTCATTAGACAAACTGAACATTAATCCGCAGACTTTCAGCCGGGTGATGGTTAATATTTTCGAGAATGCGTTTTATGCAATGTTCAAAAAAGGGGAGGCAAAGGGTTCGGCTTATGTACCTCTGCTCGAATTAACCACAAAAAAATCAGATGTGTCTGTTGACATCATAATAAAAGATAACGGAACAGGTATTCCGCAGAGCGTAATAGATAAGGTATTTGAACCATTTTTTACCACAAAACCAACCGGTGAAGGTACAGGTCTTGGGCTTTCACTGAGTTATGATATTATCACTCAGATACACAGAGGCAAACTTGCTGTAAGTTCTGTTGAAGGTGAATCAACAGAATTTTTAATTACATTACCGGTATCATAATCAAAAACACGATACGTTTTTTTAATTGACGACAGATATAGTATATAATGATTAGGAACATAATTTTTATTCTGCTGCTTTTACCGGCGGTTTTACTTCTCGGACAATCTGAAGTAAAAGTTGTGGTTAAATCAGGTGAAACTGTGCGGGATATTGCACGTGAGTATCTTAAAGACCCTGATTTATGGGAAGAAATTCTCAGAAGCAATAATTTAAAAACGCCGGAACAGGTTAAAGCAGGTATGACGCTTATCATTCCTGTAGAGTCTATTCTGAAGGCAAAGAATCAGATTGCAAAAGCGTTGAAGACCATAAACGATGCCACCGAAGCCGGTGCAAAAACATTCGCGGCCCAGACGATCAACGCGGCCATTGAACTTTATAATGATGCGCTTGCTGAAAGAAAAGCAGGTAACTGGAAAAAGAGTTTTGATAAAGCTGTACTCTCAGAAAAACAGGCGGGCGAGGCAAAAAAAATTGCTGAATCAAAAAGTAAATCAAAATCGGATGCTACAGTTGCAAGCGGAAAAGGTAAAATAGAAGCTAAGAAACCTGCTGACCCATTATGGAAAGATGCTCCTGTCAGATCTAAACTTTTTGAAAATGACCGGTTGCGTACTCTGTCAAACTCCTTCGCTGAGATTCTTTTTCAGGATAACAGTAAAATTAAGCTTAGCGAAAACTCACAGCTTGTTATTCAAAAAGCCAGAGTTGATCTGCTGCAAAACAAATCCGAAGCTGAAGTAAAACTCGAAAAGGGAAATGCTTTTGCGTTTTTATCGGGTAACTCGCCCAAGAAGAATTTCAAAGTTTCAGTTCAGGGTGCTGAAACCGAAGTAAATTCTAAAGCATTTTTTGTGAAGAAGGAGGAGAAGTCCACAAAAATTGCAAACTACGATGGTGAGATTGCCCTGAAAGGCAAGGGTAAATCAGTTGTTGTTAAAGAAAATCAGGGTTCAACTGTTACTGATAACGGAAATATTTCAGACCCGAAGAATCTTCTGCCTGCTCCTGGTATCCGTTTTCCTGAACATAATAGTAAGCAACTCTCCGACACTATTACGTTCGAATGGGCTCAGGTTACCGGCGCAAAACGATACTGGATTCAGATAGCGCATGATAAAGATTTTAACAAGCCGGTTTTTACTTCAAAGAATGTAATGTCCTCAACACAAAAATTACTCCTTGAACCGGGTATATATTACTGGCAGGTTGCAGCCGAAGATGCTGACGGTTTCCCCGGACCATATACCAAGCCCTCTGTAGTATTCATGGAGTCAAAATCTACATTTGCTTATTTAACGATTGAAACGCCGCGGAATGAATCAGTCTCTGACAAGGAAGAGGTTTTAGTAACAGGTTCAACTGAACTCGCGAATACAGTAGAAATAAACAATACAAAAGTTGAAGTGAACCCGGAAACCGGTGCTTTCTCTGTTCCTGTTAAACTAAACAAGGGCGCAAATGAGATTATTGTAAAAGCTGTTAATCCGAATGGTGGCGAAAATAGTATTACAATTAAAGTAAGGTATGAAGTAGATTCTGTTATCGCTCTTGATTATGACGAATCATTACGTAAGGATGAAAATGGAAGGTATAAACTTCCATCTTCGGAATTTGTACTAAAGGGAAGAACCAATAATTCCGCCCAGGTTATGCTCAGATCATCAGAACAGAATTACCATCTGAAAACATTCAGTGATGAAAACGGTGAATTTAGCTTTACGCTGCAAAAATTCACACGCGCTGATTCGTTCTACACAACTGTTATAAGCAGATCAGGGCACACCGCCTCCTTTGCGGCTGGCTTTGTTCTTGACGCTGTGCAGCCATCGCTCACTCTGAAAAGTGAACCTCCTCAGTTTACAAATCAGCGTGTGCTGGAATTGCAAGGTACAAGCAAAAATGTCCGCGCTATTGAGGTGCCTGCAGGAGAGGTAGTTCTTACCGGCGATATGTTTACCTACCGGACTGAACTGAAACCAGGGCAAAATGAAATCTGGTTGACTGCAACCGCATCAAATGGAAAGACTACTGTATTAAGAAGAAGTGTCTTTCTTGATCTTGAAGCGCCTGTTTTAAGCGACTACAGAATGACGCCTTTGAAAGTTCCGGCTGATGGATATGTAACAATAACCATTTCCGCGGCTGATGTATCCGGGCTCAAGCGCACTGCAAAACTGGTTTACTCGGCCGGTGAGGATGTCTTTTCGGAAACTCTGCTTTTAAATAGCGCCGCCGGTATGTATCAGAGCAGATTTTTGGTTCGCTCAAAAATTAATACTGAACTGATTCTTAGGTCTGTTTTACTTGAGGACTATTTTGGAAATTTCAAAGAATACAAACTGAAATGACAATGATTTTATCAAAAAAAATATATTTTCTTCTCTTTTTTAGTATAGTATTAAGTTTTTCTGACTTATTCCCGCAGGAAAGTATAAAATATATTACATACGGAACCGGGACTCAGACAAAAGAAGGGGATGATGATTACCGTGAGGTCTTCATTATTCGTATTCCTGAAAATTTCAGAAATATGCTATATCTAAGAATATTTGATATTGACTGCGGTGGAGTTAATGATTTCCAGGGAACATCTTCCTGGAATACAAAAACACTATTCACTTTTTCTGGCGGAAGTGACACAGAGCCCCTTTCAGGGTTGTTTACTGCTTCACCGGATGATAAGGATATCCGTTCAGGTAAAATGATTAAATCTGAATTGATTGGTGAGTCTGGTGCAGTTGATAATGATTGGATGACCTTTACCGGTTTTATGCCTTCTGAGGGTTATCTTTATGAGGGTTTTTATTATTTTCGTTTCTCCGCTGAGGGGAAAGAGGGGACCAACGGTAACGTTTTTGATATATACGTCAGTACTTCCGAATTGCTTAATACTCCTTCTGAAAAGGTTGAGATATTAAATTACTCACCTACTATCCGGCTATTAAAAAAGGATGGCAGTGCAGCGCTTAGGTTTAGAATACCTGAGGGAGTCCGTTCAATAAAAATAGAAGATTTTGATGCTGCTGGTGCGGATTTACGGTTGAGAACATCTCTGCGCCCTGATATATCCCTCAAATCATCCGGAGATGGTGTCTGGGCATCGAATACAGTAACCTTAGTCAAGGAAGAAGACGGTCGGGGAGCTTCGATAATTCTCGGACAAGGTGGAGAGTCGCCCAATGATGCAACTTTGAGAATTACATCTGATAATGTTGCAGGGATTCCAATTTATTGTCCAATTTTTCCCGCTAAAACAAATACTGTCCCTAAACTTCAATATTCTTTTGATTATGTAGCTGATTGTTACTCAGTTGTCTTTGATGCTTCCGCGACTACTGATGAAGAAAATGATGCTCTTACTTTTAAGTGGAGCTTTGGTGACGGCACATTTGGGGAGGGAAACCGGGTTGTCCATAAGTATGATGCACAACAGATTTATGATGCTTACGTAATAGTAAGTGATAATTCACCATCTGACTTCAATAGTCAGATTGCATTTTTCAAAGTTAAAGTTAACAAACCCCCGGTTGCTATTTACCAGAAATCTGTTATTCTCTCCCCCGGAGAAGATTTTTCTTTTGATGGTTCTGCTTCTTATGACCAGGATGATGGTCTTAAGAATTACTTGTGGGATTTTGGAGATGCGACCAAAAGAGAAGGCAAACAGATTAAGTATGCTTATCAGCGTACCGGCAGGTTTACTGCAAGATTAACAGTTACAGATAACTCAACAAGCCCGTGCAATACAGCTTCAACAGATTTTTCAGTCTGGGTTAACATGAAACCGCTTGCTATGGCCGGTGAAGATCAGAGTGCAGCACCGGGACAGCAAGTCAGTTTTGACGGTAGCCGCAGCCGGGATGATGATGGAGAATTATCTGATTTCAAGTGGAATTTCGGTGATGGCAGTTCCGCTGAAGGAGTAAAAGTAAATCATGTATATAGCGCTCCTGGTACATATACCGTAACATTAACTGTGACTGATAATGCAGGTGCAAAAAACAGCAGCGAGAGCGATCAAATGGTTGTTGTGGTTAATGCAGTTCCAATTGCAGTGGCTGGCGCTGATAAGATTGCCGCGGAAAATGAAACTCTCTTTTTTGACGGTTCGCAATCAAAGGACTCAGACGGTTTTATAACTGAATACCTCTGGGAGTTTGGTGATGGCAATCGTGCTAAGGGCGTTAAAACTGCACACGCATATAAAAAAGCAGGACGATATCAGGTTACCCTGACGGTAGTTGATAATTCTGGCACATCGTCAAATACTGCATCCAATACATTGACGGTAATTGTAAACTCACGTCCGGTATCAGTCGCGGGTAATGATGAAGTTATTACACGAAGTGAGTTCCAATTTGACGGAACTTCCTCAAGCGATCCGGATGGGAAGGTTTTGAAGTATTTCTGGGAGTTTGGTGATGGTAAAACAAGTACTGAAGCTGCACCAAAACACTTTTATGAAAAACCGGGTGTATATAAAGTCCGTTTAACGGTTACTGATGATACCAAAACGATCAACAATTCTTCTGTATCAGAATTTGAACTTGTTGTTAATGCAAAACCGGTCGCTGATGCTGGTCCTGATCTTCTTGGCGCTCCGGGTCAGGTTCTTAGATTTGATGGTTCACGCTCTTATGATTCAGATGGCGCATTATCAGATTTTAGATGGGAGTTTGGCGATGGAACTTCCGCCAATGGCGCAGTCACGGAACATGTTTACTCTGCTCCCGGTATTTACTATGCCCGGCTTACGGTCAAAGATAATACCCGGCAGACAAACGCAATTGATTTTGATGAGGTAAAAGTAACAATCAATCAAAAACCGGTGGCTAACGCAGGCAGGGATGTGATAAGCGCTGCTGGTCTTACTGTTGTTCTTGATGGTCGCGGTTCATTTGACAAAGATGGCAGTATTGATTCCTATATCTGGACTTTCTCAGATGTCCCCGATGTATATACGGGCGCTACAGTTAAGCGGACTTTTACCGAGCCCGGTATTTATACTGTGCTGCTGGAGGTAAAAGATAATTCAGCCGCAATTAATAATAATGCATTTGATACTCTTATTATCAGGATTAACTCAGCACCTACGGCAAGAGCCGGTAATAATATATTTACCTGCGAAAGCAAATTGATATTTGACGGGGGTGCTTCTACTGATCCTGATGGCGACCCGTTGAGCTTTACCTGGAATTTTGGTGACGGAACAAAAATTGAATCTGGGGCAAGAGTGATTCATGAATACCTTAAAGGAGGGTCTTATCCGGTTATTCTTACTGTTGATGACGGACTGGGACTTCCTAACTCTGTTTCAACTACCTCCATAACTGTAAGAATAAATGAACCGCCTGTTGCAGTTGCAGGTGAAGATATTACGGTTTGCGCGGGAGAAGTGGTGCGTTTTAATGGCTCAGGGTCAAGTGATCCGGAAGGGGGATTCCTCAGATATACATGGGATTTTGGTGACGGAACCGGCGCCGATGGAATTAACCCGACAAAGATATATAAAATCGGGGGAAGTTACCTGGTGCGTTTAAAGGTTGAAGATGACTCCGGTCTTCCCTGCAATACAACGTATGTAACTAAATCTGTAACAGTTATTGAATCACCTGTTGCTTTTGCCGGTGAAGATCAGATTGTATGCCTGAATTCTGTTGTCCGCTTTGACGGTTCCAAATCTAAAGATAATGACGGGGTGGTGAATAACTATTTGTGGGATTTTGGCGATGGTTCTACAGGCGGCGGACCTAACCCAACTCATATTTTTACAAAGTCAGGCACATATACTGTCCGCTTAACCATTACCGGTGATTTGATAGGTCAGTGTGATAATTCTGATACTGATGAATTAACTGTTCAGGTTTTTGATGCGCCGATTGCAGACTTCACCCTGCCGCTCATTTATCCGAGAGATCAGGAACTGGTGCTTACTACAGAAGGGAGTAATACTTTTACTGACGAAATGACAGGTGTTAAATGGGATTTCGGTGATGGGACTGTTTCAACTGATAAAACCGGAAAGCACAGTTACAAACAAGAGGGGAAATACACTGTCTCCCTTACGATTTACACAAATTCAACTACGGAGTGTAAGTCTGCAACCCAGCAAAAAATTATTGTGATTAATGCCCCTCCGGTCGCTGACCCGGGTAGCGATATATACTCAGGAATCGGTCAGGAAATTCTCTTTGATGCAGGCAGGTCAAAAGATGCGGATGGCTCAATCGTTTCTTATGATTGGGATTTTGGTGACGGCAACAAAGCCAGAGGAGTAAATGCACGTCACAAATATTCGCAGGGCGGAACTTACACGGTTACGCTTACCGTGAAAGATAATACCGGTTTGTCGAACAATACAACGGTTACTTCGATAAAAGCTTTTATTAACTTTACGCCTGAGCCGCTTATTATAAGCCGCGATTACGTTTGTGCCGGTGAAAAAGTCAGTTTCAGCGCAAAATCATCAAAGGATGCCGATAACGATAAGTTGCGGTATGAGTGGGAAATGGGGGATGGGTTTACCACAACTGATGAAGAGTTTGTTCATAGTTATCTTTTGCCCGGTACTTATATTATTACGCTTGTCGCGAACGATGGTAAGAAGTTCGCAAATAGTCAGAATAAGGTTATTAAACAAATAGTGGTGAACAATCGTCCTGTTGCTGATGCCGGGAGGGATATAGTTGTTTGCGCCGGTGAAAAGGTAATACTTGACGGGTCGGCCTCTTATGACTCTGACAAAGATAAGTTAACCTTCCAATGGTTTTCAGGGGGTTTACTAATTGCCGAAGGCGAAAAAGCTGAGACGGTATTCTCCTCTGCAGGAGTTCAAAAAATAACGCTTAAAGTTACTGATGATAAAGGTACTTTTTGCTCTGAATCATCTGACGAGGTTAATGTGATTGTAAACAGTAGTCCTGTTGCTGTTTCATTATTTAAGAGTATTGAAGTTTTTACCGGGGGGGCACATGATCAGGTGATTTTTGATGCATCTTCAAGCAGTGATGCAGATGGTGATGTTCTGAATTTTATCTGGGATTTTGGTGAAGGGATTAAACTTTCCGGATCAAAAGTATATCATTATTTTGATAAGCCCGGAACTTATAAAGTAGTTCTTACCGTTAATGACGGAAAAGGAACAACCTGCAGTTCAGCATCCGAAGAAATTATTGTAACAGTTAAAAACCGCTGAAAATAAAAATGGGTTCCTGTCAGTTCAGGAACCCATGATCTTTTTTTAACTTGTTATATACCGTTCCAGTTCGGAGATGGTATGCTGTTTGTCTTCAATAACTGCCTTTACTGCGTCTCCGATTGATATCACTCCCTGAAGAACTCCGTCAGTTACTACAGGAAGATGTCTTATATGCTTGTTAATCATCAGAGACATACATTCTTCGGCATTTGTTTTATCGTCAATAATAAGCACTTTTGTGGTCATAATTTCCCTGACCGTTGTATCACGGGAGGTCTTGCCGGTCAGTATTACTTTTCTTGCATAATCCCTTTCGCTCAAGATACCGGCAAGCTGGCTGTTTTCGAGCACGAGCAGCGCTCCGACATTTTTTTCAGCCATTTTAACCAATGCCTCATAGACAGTGTCATCGGGCGAGAGTGAAAAAATTTCACTCCCTTTTGTGAGCAGGATTTCACGAACAGTTTTCATTGTGACCTCTAAGTTATTAATTGGAAAATCAGAATTATCCTTTTCCTTTAAGATACCAGCCCGCTGCATCAGTCATTAAATCAAATGACTTTTCAACAAGCTGATATGATTCATCAAGCTCACCTTCATAAAGCATGGAGATCAGATAAAGCTGGTCAAAGTACCTCTGCAGGAGGGTATCAGTTTTATCCAATTTATAAATTAACAACATTTCTCTTATGAGCTTATGATCTTTGTTTATTTCAAGCACCTTGGGAGGCACTGGTATATCCTGCCCGCTCATTCTCATCATTTTGAGCATGGCTGAGGACATTCCCTCATCCTCGCTGGCAAGAACAACCGGGCTTTCTTTCAGACGTTTTGAGAGTATAACTTTTTTAACTTTGTCACCCAGACTATCCTTCCATTTTTCCAGGATACTGTCTAAGTGTTTTTTATCCTCACGGCTGAGTTCTTCTACTGCCGATTTTTCTTCAGGGTTAATATCGTCAAATTTATTCAGAGAATCAAAATCTGCTGAGTTTGCCGCTTTGAAAGTGAACTCCTTATATTTGAACATGCTCGAAATAACATATTCATCAATAGGGTCATATACAAAGAGCACGGGAATTCCTTTCGACCGGAAAGTGTCAAGAAACGGGTTTTTCAAAAGAGCCGCCCGGCTGGTTGCAGTAATAAAGTAAATTTCCTTCTGATCTTTTACCATTCTGGTTTCATACTCTTCAAGTGAGCTCAAATCCTCTTCCTTATCAGAGTAGCTGGCATTAAAACGAAGGAGCAGGGCAAATTTTTCCCGGTTCATAAAGTCCTGATACCCCAGCTTGAAGATTTTACCATGTTCTTTCCAGAATTTGGCAAAATCCTCAGGACGATCTTTCGACATTTTTATAAGATGGTTAAGAATCTGGGAGGTAATACTTGTAGAAATCCTGCTAAAATTAGCGTTTTCCTGCAGGGTTTCACGGGAGATATTAAGTGGAATATCTTCCGAATCAACCACACCTTTTACAAAGCCGAGATACTCAGGTATCAGGTCTTTGTTCTTATGCTGAATAAGTACTTTGCGGACGTACAAATCCAGCCCCATATCTTCCTTCATCATACCGAAAAAATCCATACTTTTTTCAGGTATGAATAACATGGCATTAAACTGCAACGGTGCATCCACAGAAACGTGAATTACATCAAGCGGAGGATTGGAGTCATACGTGAGAAATTTGTAAAATTCCTGATATTCTTCTTTGGAGATTGAGGACTTATTCCTTGTCCAAAGAGCCGGCAGAGTATTAATCTTTTCCTTTTCAACAAAGACGGGGAAATTGATGAAATTTGAATGGTTTTTAATGACATTTTTGACAGTTTCCACTTCAGAATACTGTTTTGTGTCATCCTTGAGCCAGATTTCAATCCGGGTTCCGCGCTCAATTTTTTCGTCTGATTCGGCTACAGTAAACTCGCCAAGTCCGTCAGACTCCCAAACTAATACATCTGAACCTGCAATTACACTCCGGGTTGTAATCATTACCCTGGTTGCAGCCATGAAAACCGAATAGAATCCGACTCCGAACCTGCCGATGAGGTTGCCGGTATCTCCCTTATTTTCTTTAAGCTGGCTGATAAACTCGGCAGTGCCCGATTTGGCTATTGTTCCGATATTGTTAATCAGTTCATCCCGGGTCATGCCAATGCCTGTATCTTCAATTATCAGCTTCCCGGCTTCTTTATCGCAGGATATTTTAATTTCGAGCTGCAGGTTTTTCCCCGCAGTATCCGGATTTGTAAGGGTATGGATGCGAACTTTATCGAGTGCGTCATTTGCATTCGATATCAGTTCACGGATAAATATCTCTCTTGAAGAATAAAGAGAATGGACAAGAATATCTAATAATTGCCGTACTTCGGCCTTAAATTCAAATTTTTCAGCTTGAATAGGTTCATGAGACATACATAGCTCTCCGTTAAATTTTTAATTTTATGGTGGCAAAGATAAATTCTTCAGGGTTCATTTTCAAGGAATTGATTGAGTGAAAGTGCCGGTTCAGCTTAAAGAGCATTTTTTGCAGGAAAATTCGGGCATCGGTTTCTCAGCCAATGCCCTTAAATTTAGTTATTAGAGAGGAGGTATTGGAATTTGAGGAAATACTGTCGGTTAGTCTGTGTGAGATTATAAGGGGCATCGTACTCCCGCATGGTATGAGTAGAGCCAATGTAAAAAATAGTGAACGGATTGAGTTTATAGGAAAATAGAGGAAATAAGGAAATTTCACCTGAAAATGAGTTATAATCGCTAATGAGCCGGACGTACATCTGCTTCGAAAACTGAAAAGTGCTGATGTTTCGTAAGATGTAGCCATCATACAGCAACTCATTATTCCTCTGGGAGCGAAGACCGGCTCGCTCAAATTCAATATCCGATTGCAGTTGGTCAGTCGGTTTAAAATTAACTCCGAAAACAAATTGATGTCCCTTCCCGACTTCTGGAGCATCACCTCGATAAATGATTTTTCCGATTTCACCGTTAAGATACAAGGACATCCATGCGAAGGGGGTTGTATTCAAATTAAAAAACCACCTGTTAACTTTTTTCAGGTCGGTTCCGCCGAAGAGTTCTTCATTAAGAGGCAAAAATCCGATAAAAAGACCGGAATTTCCGGCAAAGCTAAAATTGCTCCCCAGCATTAACCATCTTTCTTTCCTGATATTATCATAATTAAAGTTTGCGCCTCCCCTGAAAAACAACGAAAACCTGGTAATAAAGGAGCTGTCGAAATGTTCGATATAACTGTTTTCAATCTGGAAGTCTCTTGTATTATTCCGGTTCAGAAAGCCGAGTGGAGAGACAAAAGCAGGGGAGTGATCCATATAAACCACTTCCATTGAGTGATTTCTTGACTGACGATCTAACCTGATGATCGTACCAAAGCCATTATATTTTTCGCCATTCAGTGCAGCATCTTTATCCAGTGAACCGAATTTCCGTGCTCCGTTAAAGAGCGATGTGTCCTGAATTTCCTTTGTAACAGAAGCCGCAATCTGACCGGTAAAATAAAAATTAGTCAGGAAAAGATAACTCCAGTCAAAGCCGGCCAGATAGGATTCCCCATCCTCAAAATTTCGTAAAGCGAACATACCGCCAAAATAATCGTTCTTCTTTCCGTTAATTCTGGCGCGGAGTATATTACCATAAGAAGGAAGTCCGGTATTTATAAAATTGCTTCTCTCCTCACCGGGGATAATCAATGGTGATTTTCTGTCGTATGCTGAGAGTAGGGCGAATGATACATTTCCTGCCTTACCGGTAATTTTTGCGGCGAGAAGCGGGTCATTAATCATCCTCGAATAAAATGATGAAATCGGAGCACGGTAGATTTCGCTCCCCTCAAAAAAGAAAGGGCGTTTTTCCTGAAAGAATAATGAAAATGTGCTGTTCACACTTATCTGCTGCGCATCAGACTCAACCTGGCTGAAGTCCGGGTTGATGACTGCCTCGACTGTTACCGATGACCCGGGAACTATCTTGAAACCGCTGCCGAATCTTCCTTTTAACGGACTATTATTAAACTGTGAGGCCGGGTCATCTGTATCAAGTAAAGCAGCAGATTGAAACCCTGTCAGAAAGGGTAGTATTTCATAGCTGAAAGGGACGCTAATATCGGAAATACCTGTTAAATCAGCGCTTTGGCAGGTAAAACAGGGGTTGTTGCGGTCATTGATGTTTGAGGAGAAAATATATCGGTCCTGCCGGGGGAAATTTCTAATGAACATGATTTTCCAGATGTGATTGTCTTTATTCTGGAAACGCAGTGCTCTGAAAGGGATAGCCATTTCAACTGTATATCCTTCTTGATGGATAATTGCCGCGGATTGCCAATTTAAATCGTATGTATGATCTTCATTATTGCCCGTCCTTAATATATCTCCCTGAATGCCATGTGGATTGACGAAGAATTCGTAGGCACTTTGTCCGTCTCCATAAGTATCCAAAATCAGCCCGACAAAATCATCACCGAAGATCTTATCTCTGTCAGAAAGATTTGACCTCATTTTGGAAGGGTCAGGGTCGTAGCAGTAGAAACTTATGTAAAGATAATCATTGTTGTATAACAGCCGGACAATAGTCTCAGCTCGTGCGGGTGTGTTTTCTCCCGGCTGAATTTCAAAGGCTATTCCCGACTGGCTGGCTTGTTCCCAAACTGGTTCAAGTTTACCGTCTATAATGATGGGGGAAGAAGCCCTTGCGGCGTTCAGGGTCTCAAGTGAAACATTTTCACCTGTTAAACAGACTGGGGCAGCCGTCAGGAGCAATAGTAGTAATAAAGAGATCATTATCCTATTTTGGAAAATTATCTCCTAAAATACTACTCCGGCTCTTTGTTTGAAAAATTTTATGATAAATGGAACTATTACGGGTTAAAATCCGGTTTTACTTGAATGAAATACCCTCAAAAGTTATCTTGCAAATCTTTTTATAACCGTTTACGCAGATGATCAAGCAAATCACCTATTTAACCTTTCTTGATGCACTTTTGGCCGGAGACAAATTGCTCTGCCAGTCAATAGTCAAAAATTTAATCCAAAATAAATTCCCGGTCGAAACCATATACTTCGACCTTTTCCAAAAGATTATGTATCGAATCGGAACCATGTGGGAAAAGAATCAGATTTCCATTGCTGTTGAACACCAGGCAACTCAGATTATTGATGAGCTTATCTCAACAACCTTAAACGAAAGTAATCGACCGGAGGTCAACGGCAAAAGGTGTATCATTTCTTGCGTGGATAAGGAGTACCATCTTTTAGGGGCAAAAATGGTCTCATACATCTTTGAATTAAACGGCTGGAACACTGTATTTCTCGGAGCCAGCACCCCTCCTAAAACACTCGTGAATTTCATAATTGAAAAAGACCCGCATGTTGTAGGACTTTCCAATAACTTTCATCTGAATTTCCTCCGTCTGCTCGAGACGGTTGAACTGATTAAACAGGCACGACCCCATCAGGAAATCTATCTTGGGGGGCAGGCAATAGGACAAATTGCCGATAAACTTCCTTCTGAAAATGAAGGGGTAAGAGTATTTCACTCAATTATGGACCTGAATAAACACTTAAAGGACATCAACCTCCAGCCCGCCTGACATACTTAACATCCCGGGGGCGGTGTTTTTTTATGTTCTCCAAAGTTTGTACTTTTCCCCGTATATTTTCATCATTCTTTCTTAGCGGCGAATATCAGAAAAATGTCGGGTTTCATGGCTTCAGTCCTCAAAAATAAAGGTGAAAGTCTTTTGGAGACTTTTCGCTATATGTTTGAAGTCTTTTCAGATCTGCTTACATTTAAAAAGCAGACACAGATTTCAGCCATCGTATTCTTCCGCCAGATTCTGTTTACCGGTTTTGACGCTCTCAGTATCATTGTGCTCATTGCTGCAGCAATCGGGGGAATTATGGTTATTGAGGGGAACTCAATTCTGCCCGGATTTACCCAAAGTAAGATATTTTATAATATTCTTATCAGCATCGTCTTTCGTGAACTGAGCTGTCTTCTCACTGCTTTTATTATTGTCGCCCGTTCCGGAACGGCTATCTCAACGGAATTGGGAAATATGACCATTAACCATGAGATAGAAGCCCTGCTTTCATTTGGTGTCTCACCCATTACCTATCTTGTAGTGCCACGAGTATTAGGGGTTGTGGCTGCAATGGCAATTTTATCAATCTATTTTAATGTTGCCGCTGTGCTAAGCTGTTGGATATTAAGCAGCATGTTTGTCCCTGTAACGCTCGGTGATTTTTTATTGTATGTATTTGCTGAACTAAGCATAAATGACCTGCTGTCGGGGGTAGTTAAGTCAATAGTTTTTGGGCTGGTTATTTCATTAATTTCCACGTATCAGGGGCTGCAAGTGAAAGTTGCTACAACAGAAGTGCCGCAGAGAACCATCAGGGCGGTTGTACTTTCTCTCACATGGATTATTATTTTTGATGTTCTCTTAACTATTCTTTTCTTCTTTTCGGTCTGATATGGCAAGTGTGTCCCTTGAGAATGTTTATTATACTTCAGACCGTTATTCGGTCAGTGGTTTAAATATGCATTTAGAGGAAGGTAAACTTTACGGTATATTAGCACCGGCTGATGAACCGGTTAATGAAATCCTTAAACTTATATCAGGTATCGTGCAGCCGGACAAAGGTATGGTCAACTTTGACGGAATTGATATGAATATCGGAACACTGTATGGACTAAAGGATATAAGAAAAAAAATTTCATATATATTTGAACGCGGTTCACTCCTTGCAAATCTTACCATTGCTGAAAATCTGCTTCTTCCTTATGATTATCATTATTCTGAATTGAGCAGAGAAGAAAAACTTGAAAACATCAAAAAATACTTTGAGTATTTTCAGCTTGCGGATTCAATTTTGGATGAACGCCCGGCATATCAAAGACAACAGACTTCAAAATTGGTTGTGATTATAAGGGCTCTTCTGACCGACCCTGAGTTTCTGGTTCTTGATATGCCCTTCACAGATCTTGAATTAAAAAGCAAAAAGCGGCTCCTCAGAAAAATTACTGAGATGAAGAAAAGCAGAAACATTACGCAGGTTTATTTCTCCAACAGTGATATTCTTTATGATGAATGCGATACCTGCTTTGTCTTTGAGAATGGACAGATTGTTGACACAGGCACATGGGATGAGCTGTTAATGTCAGATAATTTACTGACGCAAAAAATTATTAAAGATTATTTTGAGATAGAACTCGATGAAACTGAGATATAAATATCCGCAAAGAACAGTCAAGATATTTATCAGCATGGCTCTGATCCTGCTGTTATCAGGACTGGTATTTATCATTATCCAGACAAAAATGTTCCAGCCGAGAGTTGTTTTTAAAGCAAAATTCGCCGATGCAAATGGTTTGTCTTCGATCTCTCCGGTAAATTTTAAAGGTTTTAAGATTGGAAATATCCGAAATTATGAACTTTCTGCTGATAACTATGTAATTGCTGAGTTTGAAGTCTTTGATGAATACATAGATAAAATTGTAATTAACTCAGCTTTTTATAAAGGGGTGAACCCGGTTACAAATACCTCAGTCATTGAATTTTTACAGGGCAATGATATACAACGCCCGTTGCCGGCCGGCAGTCTGATTCCCGCAATTGACGTCCCTGAGGGGAAAAATCTTCTGGCAGAAAACAAGGTTACAAAATCGGGTGATCTGATTACTTCACTGTTATTAAATTTGCAAGAGTTTACAGATGCGCTTAACTCAGATAATAACCCGGAGAAGGGCGCAATCTTCAGGGCAATGGTCAATCTTGCTGATGCCTCAGAGGATTTAAAAGTAATTGCCGTTGAAATGAACAACTTTACTGCTGCACTGACTAAGGATGGTAATAGCGGTGATGGAGCTATTTTTCGTGCAATTAATAATGTAGCTGACCTTACCCAGGAGGTAAGGGGAATCAGCGATGTCTTAAAAAGTTCGGTTTTCAGAATTGATTCGCTACTCGCACAGTATCAGAATCCTGACGGGCTTGCACAGCGGATGATTGACCCAACCGGTGAACAGATATTTAAGCCCGTCTCGCAGAGTATTAACGAAATGAACAGACTTCTGCCTCAGGTTGAGCACTTTCTCAAGTTTATGAATTCGCAAACTTCAGATATTACGTATATGCTTGAGGATTTGAAAACTGTTCTGAAACAGGTGCAGGTCACTTTTGAAACGGTAAACAACAGTCCGTTGATTAATCAGCCCGAAGAAGATTACATACGCAATTTTAATTCGTCGCATATTCGTTCAAAGAGTTTGCCAAAATGAAATACAAAGTTTTAGTATCTCTGTTTGCGCTTCTCCTTCTTTTAACCGGATGCAGCAGTAACTCATTGTCAGATTTCAGAAGTCTTGCAAATATTAAAAAAGGAAATGAGTATCTCGGTTTAGCTGACAGACAGTTTAATGAGAACATTCTTGAAAGCTCGATGAGGAATTATCAGAAGGCATTTGATGAATTCAGTCTGATTGATTATACGGACGGAAAAGCCCGTGCATTGAAGGGAATTGCAAGGATATATACCTCACAGGGTATGAAAAACGAGGCATCCTCGCTCCTCACTCAACTCAACAGGATGAAGCCAATTCTGACCGATGAAATTGCTTTCAGGGTCACTTTGGCAACCACGGAATACTACAGAAAATTCGGGCTTGTTGACTCCCTCAGCTTAGTAGCAGCCAGGTGGAACGAGGGGAGGAATGTTAATGAAAAAATGCAGCTTCTTGCTCAGTATATTTTAGTTTTATCTGATAAGGGGGAGGATGATAAACAATCGCTTGCTGTCGCAAAAGAGTATTTTGGTTCGAATTATGAAGAAGACCCGCTTGATCTGGATGTGCAAATTCAGACAATGTCCCTTACTGCTTATGCGATTGGGATTACTGAATTCAGACAGAATAATTTATATGAAGCAGAGAAGTATTTCCAGTATTCGCTGCAGTATGATAAGACAGCCGGAAACTATCTGTACATCGCAGATAATCTTTATTTGCTTGGTATAATCGAAGAAAGAAGAAATGATTTTGCGAAATCCGGTGATTATTTCGGCAGGGCTTATGATATATATCGGCTGCTCAATGATGAAGAAAAATCTTTATTGAGCCGGTCAAACAAACTATTGCAGCTTTTTCGACTGAGTGCAGATAAATCAGTTTATCGGGGTGAACTTGAAAAGATTGCCGAAACAACCACGGATAAGGAATTGCAAACGAAAATCAGATCTGTTATCAAATAACTAATCTGCGATAACTGCCTGTTATCAGGCGGGGATTGTTTTCGTGTAGTGCTTAACCTTTTCTATGAATTCCTGACTGTCAATTGGTTTCGCGATGTAGTCACTTGCCCCGGCTTCAAGACATTTTTCTCTGTCTCCCTTCATCGCAAAAGCAGTGAGTGCTATAATTGGTGTGTCTTTATACTCAGGTAATTGCCTGATTCTCTCAGTAGCTTCAAACCCATTCATCACAGGCATCTGCATATCCATAAGTATCAGGTCAAAAATCTGGGTTTTTGCCAGCTCAAGAGCTTCCGCTCCGTTCTCAACAACTGAAATGGAATTAAAACTATTCTTCTTTAGTAAACGAGTCACAATGATTTGTGAGTGTTTATAGTCCTCAACCAACAGAATTTTTGGTTCATTAGCCGGCTGGTCAGCAAGCGCCTCAGGAGGAGTCGGCTCATCATACCGGTTAATCATATTATTTATCGTATCAGCAAGGTCTTCAATTTTTGTAGAGCGCTTTGACAGCAGGTCAGCGAACAGACCGTCTATCTTCTTCAGATCTTCAGCAAAGTTTTCTTTACCGGTGTATATCACAATAGGGAGATTGGCAAAGCGGGGATTCGACTTAATCAGTTTGATTAACTCAAAGCCGTTAACTTCGGGCATGTCAAGATCAACTATCGCAAGGTCAAGGTGCATATTCTTGATGCGATCCATCACTTTGGCTGAGTAGGGTTCGGCTATGGCGTTATATCCTACCGATTCAATTGCACCCTTAATCAGATTCAGCGTTGGCAGGTCGTCATCAACACAAAGTATATTGGAATCTCGCTTTAATTTGTAACTGGTGAGCACTTCAACCAGGTCTTTGTATTTGATGGGTTTCACAAAATATTCTACTGCGCCCATCAAAAACGCTTTTTGCTGCTCTGCTTCAACTGAACAGACAATTACCGGAATATTCTTTGTGTTTTCTGATTCTCTTATTTTTTTAAGCAGCTCAAGTCCGTTTACATCAGGAAGAACAATATCCATGATGACCGCGAGGAACTTCTCATGTTTTATAATCTGAAGGGCTTTTTCGCCGGAATTAACAATAGAAGGATCGTAGCCCCATTTGTTAAGGTAATTACTCAACAGTTTTGAAGTAGCATAATCATCTTCTATAACAAGCACTTTGCTTTTCCCCGCCGGTTTAGGCAGCGCGCTAAGTTTTTCTTCGAGTGAAGAACCCGCGGGTTCAATCAGAACAGAGAATTGGAGAACAAGTCCCTTTGATGATGTTGTCCCTATATCAAGCTGTCCGCCGAGAAGATCAATAAGTTTTTTTGCAAGAATAATGCTTAGCGCGGATACAGGACCTGTTTTTGTAATATTATTTTCAAGAAAGAATAATGGTCTGGTGAAGTTTACGGTTGAATGAACCGGAACGATATCACCGGTATTCAAAATTCTGAAATTAAGACGGTTTCTACCTTGAGAACTAATTGAGATAAGAATCTTTCCTTTAACAGTCAGAGTCTTAAAAAGATTAATAAAGGTCTGCAATACAGACTTTAGTTTCTGAGAATCTGCTTTCCCGGAGTTAATGGATAAGTTATCCGTTGTGATTTCGAGAATAATATCACGGGAATCGGATTTATCAATGGCTGTCTGCTGAAGTTCCTCAAGCAAAGTATCAATCTGAAAGTTACCGGTATTGTTGAGAAGGAGACCAGACTCAATTTTTGAAATATCAACTATTTCATTAAGCAGATAAGATAATTTCTGCGCGCTCTCTTTGATATTTACAATATACTCATTTTGCGAAGGGGTTAGTTTTTCTTCACCTAAAAGTGAAAGGAAGCCAATGATGCTATTAACCGGAGTTCTGATTTCGCTTGATAGATTACTGATAACACGGTTAAGGTCTTCGTCGCGATCACTAACGTTGTGATTATGGCAGGTAAGTAACTCGGCAGCGAGTGACCGTATGCTGTCAATCTTTTCTTTGTCCGTTTTCTGGTAAGGGGATTTTTGCGAAAGTTTGAGAAGGAAACGGATACCGTCATCAACCAGGATTTGAATGGTAATGTCGCTGTTATTTCCATCGCTAATTTTAATTTCGCAGACATGGTCAGGGGTGTAATCAGACTGCTCCCCGTAATTTTTTGCCCCTTTACAGGCGGGGCAGTCATAACTGTGACCGGAGATTAGTTTTTTTACCGAATTCTTTGATTTACCGGTAAGGACGAACTTGTCGAACTTAAACGAAAAAAGCATAGCCGCAGAATAGCCGAACTCATCACAGAGATAATCACAAAACTGATCAGAGAAATCAGCCGGAGTGTTTCTCAGATTTTTTAATAATTTTCCGATGCTTCCTGCTATCTGGAAATTGCCGCTCATTCTGGTAACCAAATCATATAAATTAACGTCATTTAAACTCAAATATATTAAATATATTAAATATCTTATTCAACATAAATAGTGATTATACCGCTAATTTCAAAGGAAACTTTACCAATTTACCGTATTAACCCAAAAAACTAAATTATCCGGCTATCAAAACCAAATAAGCGGGCGGAGGTGTTAAAGCCAGCCGCAGATTGAACTTTACCGGGCGGGGGAGATTCACCCGGTTAGCCGGTAGAATTTGAAATTCCGAAATTTTTGCTTGGTAGATTGGAAATGGTTTACTATTTTGCTGTAACTTAATTAATCAGGTAATGAAAAAAGCTATCTTTTTAGGTCTAATTTTAACTGCCACCCTTGTTTCGGGTGCTTTTATTGAGTTTTTTCACGCAAAAAGTGAAAATAACTCGGTAAAACTTGAGTGGAAAACCACCACAGAGTCCTCGCTCCGTGAGTTCGTGGTTGAGCGCAAGACGGTTAATGGAAATTTCATTACGATCGGTAAAGTGGCTCCACGGGGCGAAAACTCCTATTATTCCTTTATTGATGAGGCGGCCTTCAAGTCAAGTGACTACGTTTTTGTTTACCGCCTGAAACTGGTTAATACCGACTCTCAGTTCTCCTATTCTAAAGAAATCTCAGTTTCACATTCCTTGTCCGATGTTAAACGCACGTGGGGCAGTATAAAGGCGATGTTCAGGTAAACGGGAAAAATCTTGATCCTCAGGTTCCCATTTGCCCTCTTTCACGCATAAGTTTTATCTCGCTTCAAATTCTCCCCGAAGATTAGAACTCCTTCAGCTCATTTCAATTTATCCTGTGGTTATCAGTCCGGATTTCGAAGAAATTTTATCGGATAAGATTCCACCATCCACTTTAGCCGCACAATTGGCAATCGGCAAGTTACAAAGCGTAAAGGAACGCATTTCAGAGGGGCTTGTGCTTTCGGCTGACACCTTGGTTATTATGGGGGAAAAAATTCTTGGTAAGCCCTCAAACCATGATGAGGCAGAACAAATGCTGCGTATGCTGAGTGGTCAGTGGCATTCAGTAATAACTGGTTTCGCATTATGGAATTCTCTTGATCATAAGGAAATCATCCGGACTGTTGAGACAAAAGTACATTTCCGTAATCTGGAATCGGCTGAGATTGACGAGTATGTTACATCCGGCAGCCCATTTGATAAGGCAGGGGGATATGGCATTCAGGACTCGTTCGGTGCGATATTTGTCGATAAAATTGAAGGGGATTTTTATAATGTTGTCGGGCTGCCTCTGGCCGAAGTTTACCGGGCTATAAAAGAAATAATTTAATGATAGAAAAGACAAAAAAACGAATTCTGATCTCACTCGTACTTGCCGGTCTGATTTACCTCGGATTTACCATTTATGGCGATTTTGAGCGGCTGGTGGAGGCCTTCTCGGCTTTTCCGTGGTATATTTATCCTTTGCTCCTGCTCCTTTCTTCCATTAATTATATCTTTCGTTTCGTTAAATGGGACTATTACCTTAGAATTGTTGGAGTAACTATCTCTAAAGGGGACTCATTTGGCATTTTTATGTCTGGTCTGATTATGAGTATTACTCCGGGCAAATTCGGGGAGGTTCTAAAAGCATATCTTGTCAAGCAGATTGACGGAACGCCTATAAGCAAAACCACCCCGATAATTTTTGTCGAAAGAATTACCGATTTTTTGAGTCTCATTCTTATTACGCTTCTGGGTGCTTTTTTGTTTGACTATGGACGCGGTATAATCAGTGCGGTCGGGCTATTCTTCATTGCGGTTATCCTCCTCATTTCTCACCGGGGATGGGCGCTCGCTGTGCTGAAACAGCTCCATAAAATACGAATGCTCCAAAAGCTCTCAGATCCTATCCAAAATGCGTATGAAAGCTCCTATCAGTTATTAAGGCCGTTACCTCTTTTTTACATGACCGGAATAAGTCTTTTTTCTTGGATATTTGAGTGCTTGGGTTATTATATAATTCTGATTAATTTTAATTTAGATATTTCAATTATTTGGGCTTCATTTGCTTATGGATTCGCCACGATAGTCGGAGCAATAACAATGATGCCCGGAGGTTTGGGGGTCACTGAGGGCTCACTTACTTTCTTGGCAATGGATGCGGGAGCCAGCAGGGAAGTAGCTGTAGCTGCAACATTTATCATCAGAGCTGTAACGCTCTGGTTCGCGGTGCTGGTCGGCGTAATGGCCGTTTCAGTCTATCAGCGTAAAATTGGAAAAGAAATTGATTAACTACATATTACCTGAATAGTGGAGTAAACACATGGCATATAAAAATATTAAAGTCCCTTCTCATGGCAGTCCCATAACCTTTAATAACGGTAAAATTAACGTTCCTGATAAACCAATTGTTCTTTTTATCGAAGGAGACGGAACCGGCGGAGATATCTGGGGCGCTTCCAAAGCTGTTTTTGATGCAGCAGTTCAAAAAGTTTACGGAGGCAGTAAAGAAGTCGCCTGGATGGAGATTTACGCGGGAGAAAAATCCTTGAGTGTCTATGGAGAAAACCAATGGCTGCCGGATGAAACCATCGAAGCCATTAAAGAATTTAAGGTGGCAATCAAGGGTCCACTTACGACTCCTGTTGGCGGAGGTATCAGAAGTTTGAATGTTTCTTTACGTCAAATACTGGATCTTTACGCCTGTGTACGACCTGTAAAGTACTTTACCGGAGTGCCCAGTCCGATGAAACACCCTGAGCTGCTGGATATCGTCCTCTTCCGTGAAAACACAGAGGATGTTTATGCAGGCATTGAATTCCGCGATGGTTCTCCTGAAGCTGAAGACTTAATTAATTACATAAATACGAAATTCAAGAAAAACATACGTCCAAACTCTGGTATCGGTATTAAACCGATGAGTGAGTTTGGTTCTGCTCGTTTGGTGAAAAAGGCAATAGAATACGCGATTGTCAATAATAAGAAAAGCGTAACCCTTGTACATAAGGGTAATATCATGAAATTTACCGAAGGGTCGTTTAAAGAATGGGGTTATAAGGTGGCTGCGCAGGAATTCGGAGATAAAACGATAACAGAGGATGAAGTATTTAAGAATCATAATGGCACAGTTCCTGTAGGTAAAATTGTAATAAAAGACAGAATAGCTGACAGTATGTTTCAGCAATTGCTGCTCAGACCAGCAGAATATGAAGTTTTAGCCACCCCTAATCTGAACGGTGATTACCTCAGTGATGCAGCAGCAGCTCAGGTTGGCGGTCTCGGAATTGCTCCGGGTGCTAATATCAGCTATGAAGTGGCAATTTTTGAGGCAACTCACGGAACAGCACCAAAATATGCAGGGCTCAACAAAATTAACCCTGGTTCGGTAATTCTTTCAGGAGTTATGATGTTTGAGTTTATGGGCTGGAAGGATGTTTCCAGAAGCATTGAAAGTGCCATTCAGAAGACTATTGCGTCTAAAACGGTAACCTACGATTTTGCCCGGCTTATGGAAGGGGCAACTGAAGTGGGTACAAAAGAATTTGCTCAGGCAATAATTAAAAACTTATAAAAGCGGAGACTATCATGTCAAAAGAAAGCAATCTTAGTAAAGGTCTGTTAATCGGATTTCTTACCGGTGCAGTAGTAGGCGGCGCAGTTGCACTGCTTTACGCTCCCAAAAGCGGTAAGGAATTAAGAAATGATCTCGCCGGAAAAGCCGACGATATCCTGGATGAAGCAGAAAAAATGTTTAACGAAGGCAAAACCAGAAGTGAAAAGCTTGTTACTGATGCAAAAGTAAAGGCAGATGAACTTCTTGTAGAAGCAAAAAAAGTTCTTGACGATGCGCGTGGAAAGGCCTCTGAGGTTTATGCGCAGAGCAAAGAAAAAATTGCTTCTGAAGGCGGCAGAATAAAAGAAGCTGTTAAAGCCGGCGTTGATAATTACAAAGAACACAGGAATTCTTAAGCAACGGTATGGAATCAATCATATCGCTGGCTCAGCTTCTGCTCCTTTTATCTGCTTCCGCGCTATGTATCGCGATTATCGTATATATAGGCAGAATTACCAGAAAAATCGAAGAGATGCAGTCTGACATCAAAAAAATATCCGAGCAGGTGAGTCCATTAGTGGACTCACTCCAGCTCATCAGCCGTTCAGTAGCTGAGCTTACCGAAAAGCTTAACAAGCAGGTAAGTGATGTTGAATGGATTGTTTCTGAAATTAAAGATAAAATTGAAAGTGTAAAAAACTTCAGCTCTTTTTTCAGAACGGGTATTGAAGACAGAATGAAATCTCTTGTCGGCACTCTGGGATTTGTTAAAGATAAGATGCAGCACTTGTTTAAGAAATCATAATTTTCATCATTATCCAATGAAATAAGGAGACCCACTGTGAAGGAATACCTTCCCGAATCCATGCGAAATCTTTGTTTCATCGGTCATGGCAGCAGCGGAAAGACAACTCTGGCTGAAGTCTGCTTATATACCGCCGGTGAAACAACAAGAATCGGAACAATTGCTGAAGGCAATACGCAGTCCGATTATACATCTAACGAAATAGAAAAACAATTCTCCATCTCCCTCTCACTTCTTCACTTCGACTGGAAAAACTGCAAAATAAACTGGATTGATACTCCCGGATATACAGACTTTATCGGCGAAGTTAAATGTGCCATGAAAGTTGCTGATACCGCGGTCATGGTACTCAAGGCCTTTGAAGGAGTTGAAGTAGGTTCCGAAATTACCGGTCATTTTGTAAACGAGTTTAAGATGCCGTCGGCTATTGTCATAAATAAATGTGACAATGAAAAGTCACGCTTCGATGAAGTTGTTACTATGGCAAAGGAACGTCTGACAAATGGGGCAATGGTTGTGACCTTCCCGGTAAATCCCGGACCTGAATTTGATACCGTGGTTGATGTAATCAGTATGAAAGCATATACTTACGGACCGGCCGGCTCTAAGAAGGTTACCGTAAGTGAGATACCTGCTGATCTTAAAGCAAAAGCGGATGAGTATCGCACACTTTTGATTGAAAAAGTTGCCGAACTTAATGAGGAGTTCATGAATGAATACTTTGAAACCGGAAGTCTAAGCGATGAAGATCTTAAAACAGGAATAACTGAATCGCTGCTTAAAAGAAGTTTTACGCCCGTTTTTGCGACAAGCTCCGCAAATGTTGCAGGCATTAATAATTTTCTTGATTTTATTGAAGCGTACTTTCCTAACCCGCTGCAGATGCCCGCTGTTACAGGTAAACTGAAAGACAAGGAAGAATTAGTTGAGATTAAACCAGATCCTAAAGCTGAGCCGGTTATATTCGTATTCAAAACTCTTGCTGAGCAGCATGTAGGCGAACTTTCGCTTTTCCGTGTATTCTCCGGAGAAGTACATCCGGGTATGGATATGGTTAACGAGGCGAATGGAAAAATTGAACGGCTTAATCAGCTTTCAATTCTTAACGGAAGAAACAGAAGAGATGTTCACTCACTGGTAGCAGGTGATATGGGTGCTGTGGTAAAACTGAAAGATACACACACAAACAATACACTCGCCTCCAAAAATCTTCCTGTTATTCTTGATGAGATTGTTTTTCCTGAGCCAATTATTCGCGGTGCAATTCAACCGAAAGCAAAAGGAGATGAGGATAAAATTGCAACGGGTCTTCATACCCTGAGTGAGGAAGATCCTTCATTCAGCGTGAAATATGACCCTGAAATTGCCCAGACTATAATCAGCGGACAGGGAGAGCTTCAGCTTTCACTTGCTGTAAAACGTCTAAAGGAAAGATATAAGGTTGAAGTTGACCTTATTGAACCAAGGATTCCTTACAGAGAGGCAATCAAAGGGAAATGCCTTTCTGCTGAGTATAAGCACAAAAAACAGTCAGGAGGACGTGGGCAGTATGGTCACGTATTCCTCAAACTTGAACCTCAGCCCAGAGGAGCAGGATTCCAGTTTGAAGATGCTATCGTGGGTGGAGTGGTGCCTGGCAGATTCATTCCGGCTGTTGAAAAGGGAGTTCAGGATTCTCTTATTAAAGGGGTATTAGCCGGCTATCCGATTGTTGATGTTAAGTGTACGTTGTTTGATGGCTCGTATCATGATGTTGACTCCGATGAAATGTCTTTCAAAATAGCTGCTTCAATGGGCTTTAAGAAAGCATTTATGGAGTCAAAACCTGTACTCCTTGAGCCGATTTATGATGTTGCAGTAACTGT
Organism: Ignavibacteriales bacterium; assembly: GCA_045863035.1. GTDB lineage: Bacteria > Bacteroidota > Ignavibacteria > Ignavibacteriales > Ignavibacteriaceae > H2-BAC3. The sequence continues at coordinate 62,477 of BTUV01000006.1, forward strand.
TCCGGAAGAATTCATGGGCGATGTGATGGGTGATATGTCAAGCCGCAGAGGAAAAATCCTCGGTATGGATGCTGACGGTCACTTTCAGAAAATAAAAGCACAGGTTCCGCTTTCGGAATTGTATAAATATTCTTCAGCTCTGCGCAGTCTTACACAAGGGCGCGGCAGCCACACACGGAAATTCTCTCATTACGAAGAGGTTCCGAAAGAGGTTGAACATCAGATAGTTGAGGAATACAAGAAATCACGCGCTGAAGGCGCCTGATCATTTATTATAACAACAGCCGGAGGATAGCAGTAACTGTCCTCCGGCTTTTATTTTTGGATATATATGGAAAAACTCTGGTCCCCCTGGCGGTCACAGTATATTGAATCGTTTAAGGAAAAAAAAGCTCCTTCCGGCTGTATCTTTTGCAGCGCAAAAGATGAAAAAGCAGATGAACCTGATTCATTAGTTGTGATTAAGAATAAACTAACTTTTGTGGTTATGAATCTCTATCCCTATAATAATGGTCACTTGATGATTGTTCCTTACCGGCATATATCGGAATTTGATCATCTGACTTCAGAGGAACGGATAGAAATCTTTAGTGAAGCAGATAGAGCAATAAAAGCTCTGAAGATAACCATAAGACCCGAAGGGTTTAATATCGGCGCTAATCTTGGTAAGGCAGCCGGCGCCGGGATTGATACACACCTCCATTTTCACGTTGTGCCGAGATGGAACGGTGATACAAACTTTATGCCTGTATTGGGCGAGATTAAAGTATTATCACAGGATTTATTGAAGGGGAGAGATGAATTGAGAGAAGCGTTTAAAGTCCTTTAAGTTCAGGGGACTCATGAAGTCCGGCAGTCAGCCAGTTATCAATCCGGGAAAATAAGTTAAGCATTGCCATAAGCATTTTAGCACGTTCCTGCGGGCTGAGTTCATTCAGAACTTCTCTGTGCAAATTTATATATTGAGTATGAACGTATTTCAGAAACTCATAACCGGATGGACTTAGAGAAAGTTTCATATTCCTCCGGTCATTGGGTTCTTCCTGCCTGTCAACAAATCCTTTGGTAACTAACCCATTGATAATGCGTGTACATCTGCTCGGGCTGAGCCCCATCCTGACTGCAACGATTTTACTGTTAATACTTTCATTTTCATGAATTAACCGGAGGCATCGGAATTCTGCCTGAGTAAGGTGATATTCCTTAACTCTTACTTCTTCTTTTCTGTGATAACTGTCCAGAATTTTATAAGTAAGTTCTGCGAGTTGTTCGGCAGAATCCGATGTCTCAATTTCCGGTGAATATTCCATGAGTACTGATCAGTTTACTGAACTTAGTAATCTACTTCAGTACCGTAAACATTAAGTTTACCGTTGATATGTTTTTGCTTATCAATGATAGTATATGTTGTTCCGCTTACTGAAACTACATCACTATGGCAAAAACTACAGTTCTGTACACTTGGATGATTACCGCCATTAGCTGCGGTTTTAGGCAGAGGGTTACCGGTCGCGACATCACCATGACAACTGCCGCATTTGGCTCCGTCCTCGCCTGCACTCCACACAGCAATATTATCAGAATTACCGTTTTTGAATGATCCATGGCAGTAGGAATCAGCACATCCCTTTTTGTTTGTTCCCGGTACTGTCACAAATCTTGGATTTGGCACATTAGTCGGAAGGGATGAAGTATAGTAAGTTCTTCCGGGAACATTTGTGCTGTCCTTTGCTTTGTCACTAAAAACAAGCTCAGCACCAGGTGTGCTGTCAAGATGTCCTGCTGCACCAGCAGTTGCCGGAACAGTATGACAGTCTGAGCATCCTAATGCAGCACCGATTCCAAGACCCAGCAAATGTACTTTATGTGCACCAACTGCATCAGATGAATCACGATCCATTAAATCCTGTGGTGGATATATAATTGATGGGTTACTGAAATCACCATGACAGGTATTGCAGGACAATGGCCCGGCGGGTTGACTATGACAGGTATAGCATGTCGGAGCATTTGCATTTCCTGTAAATGAACCGCCATGACAGGTTTTACATTCATTCATATCCCAGTTTTTTGCCTTAATGAGCTTACCGTGAAAGTTTGCGGATGAAGGAGAGGTAATTCCCTCCTGATGCACATTGACGGTAGCCGGAGCAGGGAGATTTTCATTCAATTCCCCTGAGCACCCTGCCAGGAATACAACTGAGAAGAGAAAAACTGATATATATAAAGTTACGATTGACCTATTCATAATGCACCTATTTAGTTCCATGACAATAACCGCAGAATCCGATACCGGCTATACCGTTTGGTTTTGCATTTGCATCTGTGTGACAAGTATAGCAGATAGAAGAAGCATCATCATGCCAGTCACCATTAACGGAAGAGAGGAATCCCTTCACGTGAGTTTTTGCATTTGTGTTCTTAATTCCGTCTGCGTCAGAATGGCAGAGAATACATGCCGGATCGGCGCCCTGAGTATCATGGCAGGAAGCGCAGGTTTCAATATCACGCTTAGCCAGAGTTGCATGAGTTCCACCCCCGCTTCCAACTCCAAGCATGATAAAGCCGGACTGTGCATGAGATGAGGGGATAACACCTGCAATTGCAAAGTCCTGATTATCACCAGCGTGACACTCGCCGCAGAACGTTTGAACTTCATGGCAGGACTGACAGTCTGCTGATTTATTCTTAGCGTCCAACCCATGCGTAAAGCGGTAATTTAGCTCATGCGCTTTCTGTATTTTTTGCAGTTTGCGCGGTGAGAAAAGTGCCTGTCCGCCATACGGAGTGTAGAAGCTGTTAGATGAGTTAGTTACATCAAGCGCGGTTGTTGCACTGTGGCACTCTTCGCATGAATTGTTATCATGGCACATCATACAGTCGGCTGTTGGTGAGCCCGCCATGAATTTATGTGATCTGCTGAAATTGGCTGTGAGATGAGTCTCAGGCGTCAGGTCAGCAGTATTCAGATGGCAGGTTTCGCATGCGTTAGAGGCCAGCTTTGTTTCAGCGTGACAGGTATTGCATGTTGCCATTCCAGGATTGTAGTTTGAGAAGTTTGTTAACTGTTCATTCTCACCAATACCTGCATGACAAAGTTGGCAGTCTGTCCCTTCTTCAATATGCTGAACGTGACTGAATACTAACTCAGACGGTTTTCTTTCAGTAAACGGCTGATAGTCATCAGATGTATGGCAGGTACCGCAGGCATCACTGTCATTAACGTCATGACACTCAGCGCACTTTTCCTTAGCGGGGAGAAGTCTGCCTTTAAGATCAGAAGCAGTGGTAGCAGGAACGTGACAATCCTGACAGGATGACATATCCTGATGCAGTTTGTGTGAGAATTTAATATGGTTTTCTTTTTCTGTTTCAGCTATGGCATTCTGATTGAAGAATGATGAGCCGGCAATCAGAAAGAGGAAACATGCTGATACAAATGCGGAGTAAAATATTTTTAGTTTCATGTTACATTACTCCCAGGTTTGTGTTGAACCAGTAATTTGCTCTTATCAGAAGGCGCAAATCATTACTGTAAATCTTGTTATTCATATACTGCATCTGCAGATCGAATGAGAGAAATTTCATCGGTTTGATATTCACTCCGCCCAGAAGTGTTGTTAAGTTGTTAGTCTCAGCATCCTGGCTGAGTTTATAATCGGTCAAAGCTAACCCAAGCGACGGTGTCAGCAGACCTTCGAGGAAAGTTTTAGCCAGATAGAGGGAAATAGATTGCATTTCACCGGCATAGCCGCCGTTTGCTCTGTAGGAAAGAGAACCGTATTCAGTTGTCAAACTAAAACCATATCTGTGAGAATTGTCATCCTTATAGTTGATATAGGCGAAATTCGCACCAAGCCGAAATCCTGGCATGAACTTATATCCAAACCCGACTTCACCTTCAAAAGTATTTCCATAATCAAAAACCGAGAAGATGGAATTATATTTTACTGTCGGTTCACGGTAAAGGATATACGCTTCCGCGTCTAACTGATCTGAAATGGTAAAATCTGACTGCACTTCCAGTTTAGAGAGCTTTGATATATTCAGATCATATTCAGTTTTTAAGCCCGCGAACAGGTTCTCAGGGCTGAAATCTGCATCTAAAAATATATATCTGAACTGATTTGAATTCTGTTTAATGAGCAGTGTTATGGGATTAAACTGATCATCAAGCCGTGTAACTGAATAATCAGGGCGTTTCAGATTCTTTGCTGAATAGCCGGCTTTAACTCCGAATAGTCCGCCATGATTATATGCAACTGTAGCGGCGGTAACAGAATTATCCGCAAAGTTCTCGGCAATCTTCATTTTCTGATAAGAAGGGAGAACACCGCCATAGTGAAAGTTCGCCTCAAAATCTGAATAAGTACCTTTTAGAGAAACTCCGTCATACAGACCTGAAGCCGGACCATTGAAGATTGAGTGTCTTCCTAATTTGAAGGAAAAAACATCCCACAACTTTCTGCCTTCGAGGTGAAACGTATAAAGCCGTAAACGGTCTTCACCAATGGAGGATTCGCTGAATGATTCGTAGCTCAGGGAGGTACGGAGGGAAAATTTTTGCTGATTTATATTAAGGTAGAGACTTTGTGCACCGTGGATGACAGATTGTGAACTGCCGACGGAATCAAATCTCTCGAAGCCATAAGCTCCGAGAGATAATCTTCCATTAATATTTTGTCCGTTTAAGGAGAGGGCGGTACAGCAAAGCAGGAAGAGGGTTATTATTCTGCTTTTCATACTGTTGCTTTAATTATTTCTTCGTTGGAACTGGATGTTTAATTAATTCCCAGGCCTCTTTCATGTCTCTTGCAACATAGGTTGGGCTTTCAGGATTATGACATGTTACGCAATACTTCTCAAGATCTTCGTAAATAACCAGACCATTATCAATTGAGAGTTGTCTGTCTTTCATAATTTTCATATCCTTGTAAGCAGAGCCGGGGCCGTGACAGGTTTCGCACTGAACACCATCTTCAATTTTGAATTTCTTACCGAGTTTAGCCGGCTCAACATTATAACCTGAGGCATGGCATTTAAGGCAGTTTTCAGTTTTTACGGCCGGTGTTTCAAAGCCAAGGTCTTTTGCGATTTTGTCGGCTTCGGGGGTCAAAAGTGTGTTATAGGCATTAGCGTGTTTACTGGTTTTCCAGATTTCAAGCTGCTTGCCTTGTTTTTCAGTTTTATGGCAGGGAGAACAGGCATCTACGCCGATGTAGCTGAATTCTTTTTTATCCTGTGTGTAAACATTTTCTACAGAATAAAGAAAAAAGACAGCTATTAGTGAAAGAAATAACGTTTTCATGTTTTTCCTCGGTAATTGTTCATTATGGGGAATTCACCTCAATTTTCATTCCAAAATTGGTTGTCCTATCTTTCCAAATTAGAGAGATTACTGTAAATTTAAGCTATTTTTCTGATCTTTTTGCTTAGAAAATTGTTAAAATGTAGAATGTCACAGGTATTCTATGAATTGGGAAACTTCTGTTCGTCCGCCTATTTTGCCACTCATTGAATTTCTTCCGTCGATTGTCTTGATATACCTAAATTGCTTCCTAAAAATTAAGAGGAATTTCTTTGAATTCACTTGAAGCTATCAAACTTGTGAAGTTATTTGGCAAAATCAGAGCCGTGGATGAAGTTTCATTCTCTGTGCCAGACAATAAAATATTCGGGCTGATTGGCAGAAATGGTGCCGGTAAAACAACGATCATCAGAATGATTATGAATATTCTGGCCCCCGACAGCGGGGAAGTGTTTTATAAAGGGGAAAAAACCGGTGAGAAATTCAGGTCACTGGTCGGCTATCTTCCGGAGGAGAGGGGGTTATATAGGAAAATGAAGGTAATGGATACCATCAATTTTTTTGCTGAGGTAAAAGGGAAGTCGCAGAATGAGGTAAAATCCCGCGCTGAATACTACCTCAAGAAATTTGACCTTTATGACCGCCGGCTAAGTAAGGTGGATGAACTTTCTAAAGGGAACCAGCAAAAAGTGCAATTCATCTGTACCATAATTCATAACCCCGATTTTATCATTCTTGATGAACCTTTTTCGGGACTTGACCCCGTGAACACAGAATTGCTCAAAGAAATTATTCTTGAATTAAAATCAGAGGGAAAGATTATTATTCTTTCGACTCATCTCATGGATTTTGCTGAAAAACTTTGTGATGATATTGTTTTGATTAACCATGGCAAGGTTGTGCTCTCCGGATCGCTTCAGTCACTCAAAAGCCGGTTCGCGGGGGATGTAGCCCAGCTTGAGACAAATGATGATGTGCAGTTTTTGGTTGAATCACAATTTGTTGACCGTGTCGGCAGAAATGGCAATCAGTATTCAATCAGATTAAAAAATCGTGAGTACTCCCATGATTTGCTTTCTGAACTGGTGAAACGGGAGATTCAAATACAACGGTTTGCGGTGAATGATATTAGTCTGCATGACATATTTATCCGGGTAGCAGGTAATGAAAATGCAAAATCAGACGGAGGTGTAAAATGAATGGCATGAAAGCAATCCTGCGCAGAGAGCTGAGAGAAAAACTTTTTTCAAAGAGTTTTATTACGATGACCCTGCTGATACCTCTCTTTTTATTCGGCATTATGGCCCTTCAGACATATATCATGACGTTTGAGGATGATGGCAATGTAGTGCTTGTTATGGCATCAGAATCAAATCAGCTTCTGCAGGAATTAAAAAAGGAATTTGCTGACCAGGAATATATCCAAAATGGTTTTTATCTGCTCAGATATGAACATCTGGACGGAAAGACTATGGAGGAGTCTCTTGAGGGCTTCAAAAAGGATATATCAAAAGAAATAATAACCGGATATTTTTATCTTCCTGAAAAAGCTCTGAATGATAAATCAATTACTTACTACTCCCTTAACCCGAATAACCGTACGATTTTTTCGCGGGTGAAGGACCAGATTAATAAAGTGCTGCTTGATATGTATTTTAATGATAAGCAGCTTTCTGAGGATGAACTTACTTTCGCAAAAAAATCCGTTGATATAAAAGGAATGCGGGTAGGGTTAGATGAAAGTGTAAAAGAGGTGAGTTATGGTAATTCAGTCGTGGCTTTCATGTTATCATTCCTCTTATACATGAGTCTGATTATGAGCGGAATGGTTATGATGAAATCAGTGCTCGAAGAAAAAAATAATCGTATAGTTGAGGTACTTCTCTCCTCTATCAGACCGATTGATATGATGGGAGGGAAGATTCTTGGGACTGCCATCACCGGCGTAATACAAATGACGGTCTGGCTTTCACCCCTGGTGATTTTATTAGCCACTAACTGGTTTACCCTGCCTGAGGATTTTCAACTGCAGCTCGATGGAATCCTGGTGGTGTATTTCCTGATAAACTTTTTTGTGGCGCTGGTAACCTTCCTCTCACTTTTTGCAGCAGTGGGTGCTATGTTCGATAATGACCAGGATGCGCAGAATGGAATGTGGCCTGTATTGATGCTCATAATGATACCCTTCTTTATTGCGCTCGGTATGCAGGGGAATCCGGGTAATGAGCTGGCAAAAATCGCTTCAATGATGCCATTTGCATCATTTATTGTGATGCCGGCACGGGCAAGTGTAATAGACGTTCCCGCCTGGCAGTTTATCCTTTCCAATGTGGTTGGTCTCCTTACGCTTTTTCTCATGTTTCCCCTTTCGGCAAAGATCTATCGTACAGGAATCCTCATGACAGGTAAAAGACCTACCTGGGGTGAGATTGTTAAGTGGGTTAGATACAAAAATTAGCATAAAAGCCCGGTTCGCCGGGCTTTTTTTTATCCTGCCGGTTTTCCCGATGTTATATTCGTTTTTTTAACTGCCAATTCAGGAATTCTTATTAAATTTTCCCATGAATTCATTTAATATTAACAACATGATACAGTTATGATCTTTGATTCAATTTCCAATGCTCAGATTTATTATCCTATTCATTTTGGGTTTAGTACTGTATTTGAGTTTCTCAACAGTAATGACGTTACCTGTCTTGAAGAAGGGAAATACGAACTTGACGGAGATGATGTATTCCTTATCGTCTCAGAGTATAAAACAAAGGATTTTTCACCTGAGGGCTGGGAGTCTCACCGGAGATATATTGATATTCAACTGATAATTGAGGGGGAGGAAAATATATATTACAGCCCGCTTGACTCTCTCAGTGAAGTTGAGCCATATTCCATCGAAAAGGATTATCTTAAACTCAGCGGCGCGGGAATCTCGCTAAAACTCAGCCCCGGCAGTTTTATGATATTGTTTCCTGCTGACGGACATCAGCCGGGGATAAAAACAAATAATGAAGTGAAGCAGGTGAAGAAACTTGTCTTCAAGGTTAAAGTCTGATAGAATATGGAGGAGAATTCATTAATTACCGTTTGTGAAAAAACAAATTTCCAGCGTACTGCAACTTACAATGAAACTATCAGATATTATCAGCAGCTCAGTAAGATATATCCATTTTTGCAGCTCAGCTTGCCGGCTGTTTCCTCAAGCGGGAGGAGAATCCCGTTTGTAAAAATTTCGGATGGAAAACCTGAACACAAATTTACTCTGTTGATTCAAAACTGCATTCATGCAGGTGAGCCCGAAGGGAACGATGCAACAATGATGCTTGCAAGGGAAATTCTCACCTCACCGGATTGCGAGTCAATTTTAAGCGGGCTGCGTATTCTTATTTTCCCTATTCTGAATGTTGAAGGGCATAAAAACAATAATAAATTTAACCGTGTGAACCAAATTGGTCCTCTTTATCAGGGCTGGAGGACGAATGACCGGAATCAAAATCTTAACCGGGATTATTTAAAAGCTGATTCTGATGAAATTAAATTTTTCCTCAGAGTGGTTAACAAATATAAACCCGATTTGCTTGTTGATAATCACACCACCAATGGGCTTGATTATCAATATCATATCAGTTACTCGATTGAAAAAGAGCCGGTACTTTCACCTGAGCTCTCCGGATATGCCCATGAGAAATTTCTGCCGTTTCTTCAGGAGAGACTCACTAATGCCGGATATCTTCACACTCATTATATTGAACTCATGGGAACTGAACTTGAGGAAGGGCTAAAAAGAATTGCCGGTATGCCAAGGTTTTCAACCGGATATATGGCGCTGAGAAACCGAATAGGTTTATTAGTTGAAACACATTCGTTAAAACCGTTTAAGAACAGAGTTACATCAACATTAGAAATAAACCGGGGTGTTGTTGAATTTATTCTTGCACACAGAGAAGAATTAATGAGTGTTAATAAACTCTCTGAAACTAATGATTTACAATCCTTTGGTATTGATAAAAAACAGTTTGCCGTTGCGTGGGATGCGTCTGAAAATTTTGTTCCAGAAAAATTTGCAGCATTTAAATATATATCCAGAGTCAGCAATATTACCGGAGCAGAGGTAAAAAAATACACTGATATTCCTGAAGAAGTGGAAGTTCCGGTTTTTACTGAAGCAAAGACGGTAACGGAGATAAAGATGCCTGCATTCTACGCGGTGCCTAAAGCTTTTAATGAAATTCACGAGGTACTTAAACTTCACGGTTTTGAGCTGCTCGAAATAAAGAAAATAATAAAAACGGGAGAGCGAATGGTAATTACCTCATACGCCTTTGCATCGCAACCGTATGAAGGCCGCTTTAGAATTATTGATTTTACGTTTGAGACTGATGATCAAGTATTGATAAAAAATGACGATGTATTTCTCTATAGCACTGCACAGGTTAATCCCCGGATTTTAGGTTTTTTACTTGACCCCCGGTCGCCTGAGTCATTTTTCCAATGGGGATTTTTTAATATGTTTTTTGAAAGAAAAGAATACGCGGAGGATTTTGTTTTTGAACCGATTGTCAGGAAAGAACTGAAGAAAAACGCCGGATTGAGAAAACTATTTAAGGAAATGCTCCAAGATGAATCCTTCAGAAACAACCCTGCTGCCCGGTTGGATTTCTTCTATCGAAGGTCAAAATATTATGACCGCAGGGAGGGTATTTATCCTGTTTTCTTTTTGTAAAATTTTGGTGTAAACCTGGTCTGTTTTCCGAATTTATATAAGATTATTCAGCACATTCCGAATATAATTAGGCAATATAAAAATATACTCTCTGATAATTATGCAATAAAGCGGTATGTTTGGTTTTAATTAGGGGACTGCTTAGTTTTGCATAATCAGAATTCAAAATCTTACCGGAGTATTTTATGTCAGAAGATTTAGGTGTCAGAGGATATCACTATATCGAGTTTTATGTTGGTTCAGCCAAAATGTGGGCTTTCTGGCTGGCCAAAACGTTTTCGTTCAAAATCGTTGGTTACTCAGGGGCAGAATCCGGGAATAAAGAAAAGGTTTCTTATCTGCTCGAAAAGAACTCGATGAAGTTTGTTATTTCATCGATGCTTAAACCTACCAATTATGACATCGCCTATTTTATACAGCGTCATGGAGACGGAGTAAAAAGATGGTCTCTTGAGGTTGATGATGTAAAAAGAGCTTATAAAAAGGCAATCGCCAATGGGGGGATTCCTTCACGCGCGCCAAAGAAATTTGAAAACGAACAGGGTTACGTAGAGGAAGCAGCAATCCGGCTTTATGATGACGCGGAAATCTGTTTTTTTAACGGTGATAATTACAAAGGTATATTCCGTCCTGGCTTTGTGGCTCCTATACAGAAAATAAACCTTGAAACCGAAGATACAGGACTGCTGAAAGTTGACCACGTGGTAGGGAATGTGCGTGAGAATGAGATGGACCTCTGGGTTAATTATATGAACAAGGCCCTGAACCTGGAGACTTTTTTAGAGTTCGGACCTGGTGATATATCCACTAAATATTCAGCACTTCTTTCTAAAGTTGTCCGTTCAAAGGACAAGAAAATCCGCAATCCTATTAACGAGCCGTATGAAGGTGTAAAAAAATCACAGATTGAAGAGTATATAGACGAATATACAGGTTCGGGAATTCAGCATATTGCAATAACCACCGACGACATTATTAAAACAATCTCAACCATGAGAAAAAACGGTGTGGAATTTCTTTCAACACCGCCTGATACTTATTATCAGTTGATACGTGAGCGCGGAATTCATATTGATGAAGATATCGACAAGCTCAAAGAACTTGGAATTTTGATTGATATTGAAGGGCAGGGGTATCTGCTCCAGTTATTCACGAAGCCGATAGGTGACAGACCAACATTCTTTTTTGAAATCATCCAGAGATGCAAGGGAAGTGAAGGATTTGGTCAGGGCAATTTTCAGGCATTGTTTGAATCAATTGAACGAGACCAGATTTTGCGCGGTAATTTTGACAAAGATTAAATGATTACAAAAATGAAGGCGGTTGTGAACATCGCCTTCTATATATATCAAGAACTATTTAGTGAAATGAGGAGAGACGATGCCATATTATGTCAGATTAGGTAAGGTTCCGCCGAAACGCCACATAACTTTTTATAAAGAAGACGGAAAGTCTCTTTACCGCGAGGAGTTATTTGGCACGAAAGGTTTTTCAGGTATCTATTCAAATAAGTATCATTTATATATGCCGCCGCAGGTGGAGGAAATAAAAGAGATATTTCCTGATAGATCTCCGGAATGGGCAGAAGCTCCTCTTCAGTATTATCATTTTAAAACCGGGAAAAAGCATTCAGGCGGTAATTTTATAACTGCACGCCAGGAATATCTGAGGAATACAAATTGTGTTATTTCCACAGCCAAAGTTACTGAAGGGACTGATCATTTTTTCCGTAACAGCCACATGCACGAAATGATATTTGTACATCATGGCAGCGGCAGTTTCCTTTCTGAGTATGGTGATCTTCCGTTTACACAATGGGATTATATCATGGTTCCCAAAGGGACTACCTATCAGATGAAATTTGACAATCTTACAGATGTCCGGCTGATGATCACAGAATCTTCAACTCCCTATGATATACCACGTCATTTCAGGAATGAATACGGACAGTTAACAGAAGAAGCTCCCTATTATGAAAGAGACTTTAAACCACCAGTCTCATTAGAGCCGATTGATCAGCAGGGTTCATTTAACCTGATACTAAAACTGCGAGGGAGGTACTTTGAATATACCGTCCCTCATCATCCGTTTGATGTTGTCGGGTGGGATGGATTCCTTTACCCTTATACATTTAATATCAAAGAATACGCCCCCAAAGTTGGAAAAATACACCTTCCGCCGCCCGTACATTTAGTATTTACTACTGAGCATTTTGTTGTTTGTAATTTTGTACCCCGGCTTTTTGATTTTCATCCGGAAGCAATACCTGCACCTTATTTTCACAGTAATGTTGACAGTGATGAGGTGCTTTATTACGTACACGGTGATTTTATGAGCCGCTCAGGGGTTGAAGAGGGCTCGATTACTTTGCATCCAATGGGTATCCCACATGGCCCGCAGCCGGGCAGAACCGAAGCATCCATTGGAAAGAAGGAGGCGGATGAGTTTGCCGTAATGATTGATACCTTTGAGCCGTTAAATCTTACTTTGAATGTTAAAGCAACAAAAGTAGAGGATTATGAACATTCGTGGCTGGAGCACTAATGGTTACTGTACCTGAGTTTATTAAACATCTCAAACCTTACAAAGCAGGTAAACCAATTGAGGAGCTTGCCCGTGAAAAAGGACTGGACAGAATTGTAAAACTTGCTTCAAATGAAAACCCGCTTGGCCCTTCACCGGGTGCAATTGACGCAATACATCGTATATCATCGGAGCTGCACAGATATACAGACCCTTATTGTTTCCGGCTGACTCATGCAGTTGCCGCGAAATATAATCAGCCGCCGGAGCGAATATTTGCGGCTTCCGGTTCTGATGCGATTCTTCAATACATTATCAGCACATTCACCAATGAGGGGGATGAAGTTCTTTCATCCGAGGGGACGTTTATCGGCTGGTTTGTAAATGTTAACAAGTATAACCGGAAATCAGTAACAGTACCTCAAAAGAATTTCCGGTATGACCTTAAAGCAATAGCAGGCGCAATTACTGAGAGAACAAGGATTATTTACCTCGCTAATCCTAATAATCCGACTGGAACCATTTTTACCAGAACAGAATTTGAATCATTTCTTACAAAAGTTCCTGATGATATTCTTATTATATATGATGAAGCATATACTGTATATGCAGAGCATAATGAGGAATATCCACGCGGATTAGATTACAAATTTGATAATCTGATTGTGCTGAGAACTTTTTCTAAAGCTTATGGTCTTGCCAGTCTAAGAATTGGCATCGCCTTCGGACATCCTGAGGCAATTCGTGAATTATACAAAGTCAAACTGCCTTTTGAGCCGAATATGCTTGCACAGGAGGCCGCCATTGCATCTCTGGCTGATGATGCCTTTATTCGGAAAACTGTTGATCTGAACAGACTCACTCTCGCCTTGCTTGAAGAAACAGTTGATAACCTCGGCTTAAAGAGGACTGATTCATCAGCAAACTTTTTTATGATTTTGTTCGATGATACTGAATCAGCAAAGGAGTTTAATGAAGAGTGTCTGGCAAATGGTCTTATTCTCCGTCCCCTTAGCTCATTTGGGTTCCCAAATGCAATAAGGATTAATTCAGGAACAGAAGAAGAAACAGCTTTTGCCGCGGAAGTGCTTAATCTTGTCCACAAAAAAGTTATTGCAGACAAAGTAAGTATCTGACTGTGACAGGTAATTTCTTTACGATAGAAAAGGAGTTTTAGTGAAATTTGTATCATTCGAATCTGGTGACAGTTACCTGACCGGGCTGGTTATTGACGGTAATATATATCCAATTCAGGCAATGGCTAATCAGTTAGCGATAGAAGCACCGGCTAAAATGGAAGATTTGCTAATTGAATGGGAGCGTTCGATGGAGGTGGCAAGACGTATTACTGAGGCGGTTAACTCAGGGAGTCTTGTAAGTAATCTTAAACTCGAAAATGTAAAACTGTTTTCGCCGGTTCCTAAACCTGCTTCTTGTCGTGATGGTTATGCTTTCCGGCAGCATGTTGAAACTGCAAGGAGGAACAGAGGAGTAGAAATGATTCCGGAGTTTGATGAATATCCGGTATTCTATTTCACTAATCATCAGGCGGTATTTGGTACTGGTGAAATTATTCTTGAGGATGACCATTTCTCTTCACTTGATTTTGAGCTTGAGTGTGCAGTTGTTATCGGGAAAAAAGGGAAGAACATCCCTGCTGCTGAGGCAGATGACTACATTGCAGGATTTATGATAATGAACGATCTTTCCGCGAGAGTTCTTCAGATGGAGGAGATGAAATTAAATTTAGGACCGGCAAAAGGTAAAGATTTTGCGACTTCATTTGGTCCATTTTTGGTGACTCCGGATGAGATTGCGGACAAAACCCGGCAGAGTAAATACGGCAATATATATGCACTTTCAATGAAAGCATTCCATAACGGCCGGCAGGTTTCTGATGGAAATGTAAATCAGATGAACTGGACTTTTGCAGAACTGATAGAGCGCGCTTCTTACGGGGTGATGCTGCATCCGGGGGATATAATAGGTTCTGGTACAGTAGGAACCGGCTGCTTTCTTGAATTAAATGGAACTGCCGCCTTAGAAGCAAAGCGGAAAGGGGAGTCATATACCCCGGTCTGGTTAAAAGAGGGTGATACGATGACACTGGAAATCGAACGGCTTGGCTCCTTATCCAATACTTTTACGAATTCAGGGACAGGTTATTCTATATTGAAAAAGAAAAAGAAAGTAAATTAGGGGTATTCTTTTTCAAAATTGTAAAGATGTTATGTATCCGACTTCAAAAATTATGATGATCCGTCCGGCAAGTTTCGGATATAACCCAGAGACCGCCGGCTCTAATGCGTTCCAGAAAAATGATCCAACACTCTTTGAAACAGCAAAGAAATCCGCACAGGCAGAATTTGATAGTGCTGTTACTGTTTTGAGAAATGCAGGCATTGAAGTTCAGGTCTTTGATGATACTTCAGCACCGGTCAAACCTGACGCAGTTTTTCCGAATAACTGGATAAGTTTGCACGAGAGCGGTACAATTATTCTTTATCCAATGCTTTCTGAAAAGCGCAGACGTGAGAGAAGGGAAGATATTGTAAATGTACTGGTTAAAAATTATTCAGTCTCGCGGGTGCACGATCTGAGTGCTTCAGAATCGGAAGGTAAATATCTTGAGGGGACAGGAAGTATCGTTTTTGATCATTTGCATAAGTTCGCGTATGCAGCTATTTCCCCCCGGACAAATCATGATTTGTTTCTGAATCTCTGTTCAATTATCGGATATAAACCGGTTGCATTCCGTGCAGCAGACCAGAATGGCAGTGAGATATATCATACGAATGTTCTGATGTGCATCGGTTCCGGCTTTGCGGTAATATGTGATGAAGCTGTGACTGATAGAAAGGAGCGAGAGCAAGTTTTAAGTCTCTTGCGCGAAACCGGTCATGATGTTATATCAATTAGCTTTGACCAGATGAACTCTTTTGCGGGTAACATGATCCTTCTTAGGAATAAACAGGAAGAGGATATTGTTGTAATGTCAGAATCTGCTTTTAGCTCACTGGGCGCTGATCAAAACGGAAGATTGTCTAAATATGCCAAACTGCTTCCATTGAGTATCCCTACCATTGAAACACTCGGAGGCGGCAGCGCAAGATGTATGATAGCAGAGAATTTTTTACCTGATAAGAGCTTGTAAATTATTTAAGAATCTTCTGTATCTCAACCTGGGTTATACTCTCATCAACTTCGGTTACAATGAAAAATCCATTAGTAACAGAGTTTTGTATAATCAGGTCCATAAATTTTTTCTGATCGCTGAAATCCAATTCTCCTGTAATTTCTGACCATTCCTCTCTCATGCAGAGACATCCCAGAGTAGGCGTGTATGGATAATAAACCTGATTTGTGTAATATGAAATATCTGTTGCCGTACCATGTGCAATAATTTCATTTCTACCTGCTGCCCCGGCAATCAGAGCTTCAAAAAAAAGCTCCCTGCTGCGTAAAACTTCTGGAAGTATTGAAAGATAGGTATCCCTGTCCATTAAATTAGTTTTATGTGGCAGCGTTCTGAAGTATAATTCAGGTTTGATTTCATGAGGGAGGGCCAGTTGCAGGTTTGGAGTATTACCAATAAATATATTTTTGGATGTATCAACCCCCTGTATGCTGAATATCCCTTGAGGGGTATTTCCGTTTGTGAGAAATCCCGGCATATTGGAAAGTGCCCTGGCAAATTGCGGAATAATCGCTGTTTTACCTTCGTCATCTGCTGCAAATGTTCCATCTGCCTTTTTAATAATTACAAAACCTGGTTTGTTTCTTTCTTCATACTGAAGTGAAAATACCATGTTTTGCTGGTAGCTGTAGCTCAACAATGTTTTAACTTCAGAGATTGTCATGGGGTTCTCTTTGTTAAGATAGCTAAGCAGACCTTGAATAATCGGGTGACTCTCCGTAAATGTACGTTTGATATATTCGTCGGTTACTTCAAGAAGAAATCCCAAACGTGCATTGTTTTTGGCTAAATAAACCACAATCATCGAAAAGATTTTTGGATGTGATACCCTGCGTACTTTTTCAGCCAGAATCGAATAAAACTCATTCGGATATACGGTAAATGCACACTCAAGTGCGCCGCGAAGCCCGCTTTCGCTTACAATCTTGTCTTCAGAGAATAATATGGAAAGCACCTTGAAAAGATCATCACTCTTGCGTAATAACAGACCCGAACCCCAAAATGCTTCATCGAGGTTTGTAGTCTCTCTGTTAAACAAGAACCCGGTTAATGCATTATCAATCTTCTTTTCAAGCGAAATCTTAAAATCCGTACGGTTCTGTTTGAGCACAAAACTATTCTGCGCCTGAACTGCTGAACAGAGCAAAAAGAAGATAACTAATTGCGGTATATTTTTCAATGAAGTGATTCTCTGATTATTCCAAAATTGAAGGATCTTTTTTGTCCTGGCGCTAACAATATATCATCCCGTAATTCAGGCCGGTTAAACGCATCAGTCATAAACTCAACCGGTTCAAGCGCTATGGCTTTTCTGTACTCCCCTCGCAGATTCTCTGGTATGTATGCGTAAAACACACCGCGTTGCTGATATATAGAAAAAGAAGTCTTATGCACTGTATCGGTGAGCTTTGCTGTTATATGACCGCTCTCATTATATTTGAGATTTGTAAAACAGGCGTTCAGGGATTTGAAACTCAGTTCTTCTGGATTTGCCGCATCAGCAAAGTACATTGTGTCATCGGATGATAGCTTTTCGATAAAATTATTGTGTAAGGGGACAAGGTTTTCATCAACTTTGATTACTTCATCGGATGGTATAAACAGTTTCAAAGCATTAATCCCATTCTCCTTAAAATAAAAATAAGGATGCCATCCACAGCCAAAAGGAACATTTGCCCGGCTGCGATTACTGCCTTCAATGGTTATATCCAAAGCGGCTTGCCTGAAAAGGTACGTGACGGAAACGGCAATGTGAAACGGGTAAGCGGCGTACATTCCCGAGGTGATTTCCGTCGAGAATTTTATAATTACTTCGCTCTGGTTTTGTGTAATTTCTTCAAGGTTAAATACCTGCTTTTTCACTAACCCGTGGCTTTTACCCGAATGATCATCAAGCCGGTAAACCTGATTATTAAAGGTATATAAACCATCCCTCATTCGGTTTGAATAAGGCGCCATAATCCAGTTTACAGCGGCTTCCCCCTGCTTCAACTCAGCAGGTGAGTGATAGGGGAGCAGTATGTCGGTAATTTTACCGTTTTGTAAATACTGGTAGGATGTTACAGTTGCGCCATAGTTGCATACGGTTAGTATATCCCCTCCGTTAAGGGAAATAATTTTTATAACTTCAAATTCACCGAATGGTATTTTTTCAATCTTAAAGCTCATGCAGTTTTTCAAGTTCCTTTAATTTAGCCCTGCGGAACGAGCATGCTTTACATTCCTGATCAATGCAGAGGAGTGAACGATAATGGTCTTTCATAAATGGCGTTGAAAAGAAAAGAAGTCCGCGAACGTTTATAAGTTTATAAATCATACCGTTGAAATCATGAGGCAGGTAATATCCGTCATCTTCAAGTGAAATTTCCAGATTTGTGAATGACTTGCTGCATCCGGGTACTTCATGCAGTTTTTGTTCACCAAAAACTGAGACACCAACCGGCTCTATACCCACGTGCCCCCAGGGAAAGATGTTAGCATATCCGGTTGTAAAATATACCTCAAGAAAATGAATAAAACTGAGTGACGAAAAGTCGGCGCCGAGCATCAGGATATAAGAGTCCTTATTACCTAACAGATAGGAAAGTGGCGAACCCCAGCCAAGCGGACTCTCAGGTGATATATCATGTCGTATCAGTTGATTAAAGTAACCCCAGATGCAAAATGAATGGGTCGGCGAGTATGTCCTGCGTACCCCGTCCATTTTTCTGAATGTTTCGGAAAGTATTCCGGTTTTAGGAATTGAATGTTCGGGGTTATATATCTCACTGTTTTTGTTTCCTTTAAATGAAAAGGTAAATGCAGGAACAATTAGTGAACCGTGAGGAGTTAAATAATCGGTTAGCGAACGGAGAAAAAGTTCAGGGGAGTCACAATCCATTGCCTGGCGGATTCTGCTGAAAGATCCGTGTAGCACCACATGAAAACCCGGCTCAATTCCTGACTCTTTCAGGAAGCGAAGTACATTTGATTTCATAGATCGCCATCCGGATTGTGAGTTATTCTTGTTCTTTTAAGGAATTTAACAAAAATTTTGTGTGAAAGTCAACTAAAAAGCGGTTTCCGGTCTGATAATGAGCCGGAATTACCGCTTTTAATCAATTTAAAATATGAGTTCCACTGTTATTATGTCTTCTTCATACAATTCAGGAGAGATAAATAATTTATCAACCTGAATACCATTAATCTTTTTAACCGGGGTTTCATTCTTTCCGGTCCTTTTGCAGCTCAGTTTAATAGTTTTATTACGGAATTTTCGGGTTGCTTTGAAACCGTTCCAGGCCGAAGGAATTGCCGGTTCAATAGTCAAACCATCAAGAGAAGTTTTGAAACCGGCTATTTGGTCCATTCCGTTACGCAGCATCCAGACTGCAGTTCCTGTCAGCCAGGAGTGTGACGCTTGACCCTCAGTCGGATGGTCGGGGCTGGTTACATACTCCGCAAATACGTATGGCTCAATTTCATATTGGTCAATACGTTTTGAAGAGTTAACCGGCAGCATTTTTTTATAAACGGAAAATGCCTTCTCGGTGTCTCCATTCAGAAAAGAAGCAAGAACGAACCAGGAAGATGCATGATTAAATATCGCACCGTTTTCCTTTTTGCCCGGAACGCAACGGCTGATTAGACCCACATCTTCCTCTACTGTGGTGTATGAAGGCCAGCAGATTTGTATGCCGTTTTCACGTTCCAATAATCTGGCGGTTGATTCAAGCGCCTTCGCGCCACGGGCTTTGGGCGCCAACCCTGAAATAACTGACCAGGTTTGTGAGTTGATAAAAATCTTGCCCTGATCAGCTTTATGCGTGCCAAGTGGCTCCCCGTTATCCTTAAATGCACGGATATACCACTCACCATCCCAAGCAACAGCATTGATAACTTTACCGAGATGGTCGTAGATAGAATGCCACCGGGCGTGAGTTTCAAAATCTCCTTTTTTCTTGAGCAGTTCAAAAGACTTTTTTATGATGTAAGCAAGGAAGAATCCTCCCCAGATTGTTTCTCCTTTCCCTTTTGGTCCCACTTTATCAAGGGTATCATTCCAGTCTCCGTTCATCATCTTTGGAATTCCCCGTTCTGTTGTGGCAGATATAGCAAAATCGACTGCACGCTTCAGGTGTTCGTAAACATTTGCACTGCCTCCATCGTAAAAAGATACATCCTCATCAAGGATTGAGATATCACCGGTTTCATTGAGGTATTCAATCAGTCCGAAAGGCACCCAAAGGGGAGTATCCGAGTGATTTGTTCTTTCACCCCAGTCAGTGAGTTTAAAAAAGTTGTGAAGCGTTGAACCGTCAGAGAACTGAAAGCGAAGTGCATTAAGAAGTCTTGCTCTCACACGCTCAGAGTCTGCGAGAACCACGCCCAGTATATCCTGGAACTGATCTCTCATCCCTGTACCGAAAAGCAGGCCCCCATGGTAATAACCAGAGTTGCGGGCCATATCAAAGGTTACTGCTGCCTGATACTGGTTCCATACGTTTAACATCAGATTTACATCATCATCGGGTGACTCGATTGAAAAGTGTGATAGATAGTTATCCCACCACTTTTTCAGATCATCGAATCTTTTTTTGCAGTGCGATAAATTACGTATATCTTTCCAGTCAAGTCCCTCAAAAGGATTTTCATTCTCCTTATCATTGACCAGCATGATTATTGCAAATTCTTTTTCTTCCCCCGGCGCTAAGGTAAGCTCTGATTGAAGTGCCGCGACAGGATCACCGGCTGTGATTTCAGTATTCCCCATCTTACCGGTTTCAATAGCGAGAGGGTTAGCTTCAGACCTCCATTTTCCGATGAAGGCGTCCAATGATGAATCGAATCCGGTAACAGGCAGTGTACTGGTGAAAAGCAGCCAGTGTTTCCAGTCAAGATTTGGCTGTTCAACAGAAACCTTTTTGTTCAGCACCCAGTATCGCCGGGTTGCGGTAAGTGCGTTATGTTTTTTGTCGTAATGAATATCGGTAAAATGCTTATCATTCGGCTGATTGATGATGTCGTTAAGTGCATTGCCCATCATCAGTTCTGTGAATGAATAAATACCCAGATTTTTTGTTGATTTGCCGTTATTAACAAGTTTCACTTTCCAGATTTCGCCGTTCAGATCTCTCGGTACGAAATAGGTAAGTGTTCCTTTTATATTATCGAATTCAGTTTCAACTGATGTATATCCGAGACCGTGTCTGCATTCATAAGACTTATATTTAATATCGAGCGTTGGCGCCCAGCTCAGTGACCAGTATTTTTTTGAATCATTGTCACGTATCATTATATAACGTCCGGGTCTATCCCATGGCAGAGAGTTATATCGCATTCTGGTAAGTCGGTTGTCGCGCGGTGTATCAACAAAACTAAAACCGCCACCGGTATGGCTTATCAGCCCTGCGTATTTTGGGTTCCACATATAATTAAACCAGGGGCGGGGAGTACGGGGGTCGGTAATGATATACTCCCTGTAATCCTCGGAAAATCTTCCGTACTTATTCTCAAACAGATTCTTCTTCATCTTTGTTACTGGTTAATTTATAAAAATCAGTTTTTTTGCATCATTAAGAATATCAGCAACTTCGCTGTCACTGTTTCCTTCAGCGTAAAGCCGTATCATCGGCTCAGTTTCAGAACTGCGTAAAAGCAGCCAACGCGAACTGCCTTCAAGCTGGAGTTTCAGACCGTTAATAATATCACGGCTGCTCTTGAACTCCTGCTGTCCTGTCACGTTGAATCCCGCAATTTTTCCGGGAGGCGAGGCAGCTAAAGCCGGCAATAAGGCAATTCTATTATCGTTTGCGTAGTGTGCATCAATTCTATCATAGAAAATTTCACCATATTCTTTTCTTTTTGCTGATACTAATTCGGAAATCTTTTTATATCCTGAAGCCGCAAGCATTTCAATAAAAAGCAGTGCGGAAAGAAGACCATCCCTATCGGGGACATGAAATGAGTATCCGAATCCACCGCTTTCCTCTGCGGCAAAAAGTACGTTATCTTTCAGCATTTCCTCGCAAAGATATTTAAATCCAACCTGCGTGGTAATTATTTTTCGTTTCTCACTTGCAAAGACATCAAGTTTGTCTGTAACAGAAGAGGTCTTGGCAATATGTCCTGAGAGTTTTTTTGTGTTAACTAAATAGTCAGCAAGGAGAAAAATAGTTTCCTGAGCACTGAGCCATTCACCGTTTTCAAGCATTACTCCGAGCCGATCTGCGTCTCCGTCCGTAGCCAGTCCGATAGAATAATCGCCGGATTTAAGTTCTTCAGCAAGAGGTTTTAGATTCTGAGGAAGTGGCTCAGCAAGCCGCTTGGAGAAATCTGTTTCCGGGAGTTTGAAAATAGTTCGCGCCGGAATACCATGATTATCAAGAGCCGTTTCGATTATTTGCTGTCCGGCTCCTGCCATTGAATCAATCAAAGGATATACACCTGATTCTTTGATAAGGTCGAAATCAATAATTCTCTCGAAATTGGTGTAGAATATATTGCGCAAATCAGAGATCATAATATAATCTTCGCTGACCTGAACCAGATCACTGTTCAGGTAGGTTTCTACTTTACGAGTCTGCTCTGTCAGGAATGGTCCGCCATAGGATGATTTAAATTTAATTCCATTATACTCAGGCGGATTATGACTGGCTGTTATCATTACACCCGCGTTCATTCTCCTGTTTTTTACAAAATAGGAGACTACCGGAGTCGGACCAGTTTTTTCAGAGAGATATGCTCTGATGTTATTACCGGAGAGAACACGCGCAAAAAGTCTTGCAAATTCTCTGGATTGTCTTCTGCCATCGTAACCGATAGCAACACTCAGGTTATCCTTATCTTTGTTGGACTTTATAAGATATATTGCGAATGCCTGAGCAACTTTTGCAACGTTTGCAGGATTAACCTCCTTATCAAGCAGTCCGCGCCAGCCATCAGTTCCGAAATTTATTTCAGGTTTATTTTTATTCATTATCGTTTTTCTAATTCCTTTTTGATACTTTCGGCGTACCAGGTAGTAATCATTCTTGGCCGGGTTATTGCCGTACCGGCAACCACTGCAAATGCGCCGAGAGAAATCATTTTAGCCGCATCAGAGGGAGTGTTTATTCTTCCTTCTGCAATCACGGGTATTTTAACTCTGTTGACCAAATCCTTAAGCAGCGCAAAATCAGCTCCATTACTTTTTTTATTAGCAGTTTCCGGAGTATAACCGGAAAGGGTAGTAGAGAGACAATCAGCACCTGCTTCTGCACAGGCAATTCCATCTTCCAGTGTGGAAATATCAGCCATCACCGGGAGGGAATAGCGTTTTTTTAGTTCTGAGATAAACTCAGGTCCGCTCAACCCCTCGCGGAGTCTTAACGTACCGTCAACGGCAGCCATTTTAATTCCTGTTTCCAGTATCTCCTCAAACTCTTTGAATGAGCCGGTTATTCTCACATAGCCGTCCTCAAACTTGCTTTTGGTCAGTCCGATTACCGGCACATCCACATTTTGAACAATCATAGTTGTTTTATCAACATCTCTTGACCGGATTCCGACAGCTCCTCCCATTACAGCAGCTTTGGCAAACATTGTTACCCCTTCAGGTGAGTTAAAGGGATCATCACCTTCAGACTGGCAGGAAACAATCAGACCACCCTGTAATTTATTAAATAACTCTTCGTTAACCATTATTTTTTTGCTGCTGATATAATTACAACATTTTGATCGGGCGGTGTGTTTTTTAGTTCGAGCTCCGCTACCGAGATGAGTTGCTGCTCAACCATAAGTCCGGTGAGATCGAGAACCTTCCTCGAATACAGAACAAATATATCAGGAAGCAGAGCGCCCGCATCGCCGAAAGTTGTGTATTCAGAAATGATTTTGCTTAATTCTTGTTTAACATTCTGGCAGGGGAGCATGGCTACTTTAGCATCAGAAAGCTGTAGTTTAATTGTTCCTTCAATATCCAAAACCCTGATACTCGTTTTACTTTTTGACTGAAACCCAAGGAAGGATTTTACCGTGCTCCTCGATGTAAATACCCTGAAAAATTCAGTCTGCCCCTCAATCGCGACCAAACTCTGATCACACTTCATACTTTGTGAGGCAATATATCCTAACTCATTATTATCTAAGGACTTAGCACCAAGTTCCTTAGTCCTCATCTCACTTGAACCAGTGGCAGTAGCAATTACTTTCTTATTCTGGTTATCAATTTCAATTGTCACTTCCACAGAATCAGGGGATGCTCCCATATTCAGCACAGAGTCCACAGCTAATTGCCGCAGATTCATTATTTCTCCTTCTGTCGGATTTAGGATATTCTTTTCAACCGAGTCCCGGATAATTCCGAGTGCTGCTCCGATTGCTGATATTACCTCACTGTTTTCAGCAATTGTATGTTCAACATTGAGGAACTGAGCACTAAAGGGGACAATTGCCGAGGCGCCACCACCTCCGCCGACGAACCGGAGCATATCTTTGTCAAGTTTATACTCACGGGTTAATTGGTCAATTACCGGTTTTATTTTCTTTGCGGATATGGTAAGAATATCCTTAGCCAGCTCTTCGGCAGGTTTTTTAAAGATTAGAGAGAGAGAGGTAAAGGCATTCTTAATGTTATCTAAATTGGCGAGCCCATGTCCGGCATCTTTCACTAAGCCCAGAAAATAAGAGGCACCGGTGGGGGTAATAGTGAATTTTCTTGTCTTCACTTTTGAATCAACAATGGCAAGATAATCAGCCGGGTCACCATCTACCGGTCTTACTTTTTCAACAGAGATATTTGTAAAATCGGATTCATCTGCATAGGAAACATAATGCAGTTTGGCAATATGAGCAGAGCGAGGCCCGACATCCGTAATCTGCTTGCCATCGGTACGAGGCACTGAACCGCCGGCAATTCCAAGGGTTCTCACATCTAAAGTTCTGAGAAAAAGCCGGTTCTTACCTATTTGCGCACTTTTAACTTGCGGCTTTCCGTTTTTAATTACAGATATATCGGTTGAGGTTCCGCCTACCTCAAGGAATATTCCGTCTGAAATTTTCGCATACATGAGCGCGGCAGCCACTCCGGCGGCAGGACCGGAGAGCATTGTCAGAATCGGGCGGCGGCGCATTTCATTTATATCCATTATCCCGCCATCCGAGCGCATTACCATAAGCGGTGCCGAAATTCCACTTTCACGTACTGCCTGCTCAGTCAGATTTGCGGTCTCAAGCATCTTTGGCATCATACTGGCATTTATAACAGCAGTACGTGTTCTTACTCTGAGTCCATATAATCGCGATATTCTGCTCGCAGGAGTGCAAAGGATGCCCATCTCCTCGGCGGTTTTGGTTACATATTCTTCATTTTCCGGATTATCAACACCGAATGCTTCTGAGGCAACAAGAACAGATGCCCCGGCTGACAAGAGTTCATTTATGAGTTCACGGACTGAATCCTTCCAGCAGGAGTTACTTGTTTCCAGATATTTATAAAATGTAAAAAGATATTTTGAAGGTGAAAGTTCAATATTACCAACATCACTTTGTTTCCTGGAAAGTTTTCCCTCAAATCCCTTTCCCAATCCGATTACACCCACCTTTGCGACATCACCTTCTAATAGTGCATTTGTTGCCTGAGTGGTGGAGTGAGCAATCAGTTTAATTTCATCCGGGTTTATTTTTGCTTCACCAACGAGCTGAAGCATTGAGTCAACCACTCCTTTTGCAACTCCCTGCTCTGATGTATGTGTTGTGGGGACGCATGCTTTGCCGACTATTGAAAAATCTGATATATCTACAGCAACTGCATGTGTGAAGGTTCCGCCTACATCAATTCCGATTTTGATTTTTCTCATAACACAGCCACTACTCCGGAATAATAACTTCTCATAGCTTGAATTTTGTTACTCATGGGTAGTATATAAAAGCTGAAACTGCTAACCCCAGCACTGCGATGCACCAGGTATAAGCAATAGTATTCCACAAAATTTTCTGTACTTCAACCCTCATTTCATTTGCAAGCCAGACGTTCTGTGTGTTTGTAGGGTCACTTATTCCCTGTATCTGACCGACAGAAAGAAGCATACCCATTATTGCACCTGGCACCATACCAGAAGCAAGGAGTATAGCTGCAATACCGTAACCCATTCCCCAGACGTTTAGTGGTCCGCGGTAAAGCGCCAAAGGAGCAGCAAGACCAAAAGTTATTATATACGACAACTTTCCGGTCGGGATTATTGAAGATATAACGGGTTTTAATAGTGAAAGTACAGGCCAGCCGGTCGGATAATGTAATGACGCGGCATTTCCTGATGGTCCCATTACGGCATTCAAAAGCATCCCTATACCCAACATCAATGCAACGGCAGGCATTACCACTGAACCCCCTTCGAGGATTGACCTTACTAAGATATTAATACTGTTCTTCTGATACGTGGTCAGAAAACCGTATATAAGCCCTGTTATAAATGCTGCAATAAAATTCATTTCAAAAACCAGAATGAGCAGCAGCGGAACGACAGGGATAAGATAAGCACCCCAGAATATCCCGGGTTTTGTTTTAGCTGAAAAGATTCTCTTAAGAGAAAATAAAGTAACAAGAAATAGCCCGGCAAGTATGAGATATTTTAGTGCTTCAAAAGCTGAAGCAGTCAGAAATGCAAGTTTATCAGCAGATTTTTCATCGACCATACTGCGTAAGGGGAGATATAAAAAACTCAGCAGAATAAGCAGAGCGAGATAGAGCAATATCTTCTTAAAGTTTATATCATGTCCGTCCCGATAGAGCTGAATGGTCAAATAGACTGCTGCAACCAGAAATGATATAGCAAACATAATGAGGGCAAAAAATCTGACTTCATCAGGGGTAAGTTTAAGCACTTCGATATACACTGCCCAGTTGCCAACGTTCAGAATACCTCCGATGCTCAGCCCAAGAAGAAAAACTCCAACTGTGGTAATAGGGGAAAGCCCTACTGAGATGAGGATTGGCAAAACAACGGTCGAAACCATGATAATTGCGCCTAAGCCGCCGAGT
This sequence comes from Ignavibacteriales bacterium, assembly GCA_045863035.1. Classification (GTDB taxonomy): domain Bacteria; phylum Bacteroidota; class Ignavibacteria; order Ignavibacteriales; family Ignavibacteriaceae; genus H2-BAC3. The sequence goes on from BTUV01000006.1 coordinate 89,220, forward strand.
GTAGTAAAGAGCAGGATAATAAAAAGCATCATTACCATGGCAATTGTCCAGGGTTTGTCGCCGGCGAGTTCGGCTCCTAATTTGATGAAATTCTCGGCCACTCCTGTTTTTTGCAGCAAAATACTGAGCATACTCCCGAAAATAGCAATGGTATATGCTTCTGATAGCCGGGTTGACCCCTGACCGAGCACAAACGTTAACACATGCTCAGGGCTGACGCCTGAAATTAACGGGATGAAAAATGCCATAATCGGCAGTGCCAACAGTGCAGGAATCTTCCGGAAAAACATAAGACCGGACATGATCAGAAAAACGACCAATACTCCGGCTAATTGTAATGATTCCATTAACGTTGCATTTACCTTTTTAATTAATTCTCAATTTAATAATAAAACAAGGATTGGTTAACTTTCAAGAAGTATTTTAAAAAATTATGCTCCAATTTTTAAAAAAATCCCTAAAAGCCAATAATACTTTTCAACTTGATGTAACCGCAGATCGGGTGATTGTACTGGAGGACCAGACTGACATCCATGCTGCAGTATCTTTAATTTCTTCTGAAAGAAGTAAGTTTATGATACTTGGTGGAGGTAGTAATGTGCTTTTTTCAGGAGATTATAGCGGAACTATACTGCATAACCGGTTGAAAGGGATTGCTCTTACAGGAGAGTCAGATGATCATTACCTTGTGAGAGCCGCTTCGGGTGAAGTTTGGGATGATTTTGTTGAAATATCGGTGAAGAAGGGTTGGTTTGGGCTCGAAAATTTGTCACTTATTCCAGGTACGGTTGGCGCTGCACCCCTGCAGAATATCGGGGCTTATGGGCAGGAGGCAGGCAATTTAATTGATTCCGTGACATTTTATGATTTTGTTGATGATAAAAATTTATCAATCTCAGGTTCTGAGTGCGGATTCGGTTACAGGGAGAGTATTTTCAAGCGGGAGTTGAAGGGAAGGGTTTTTATCACCGGCGTTACTTTCAAACTTGATAAAAAATTTAAGCCGCTGCTTGGATACAAGGATGTTTCCGCAAGGTTCACCGGGCGACCGGAAACTGAAATTGCAGCAAGTGAGGTACGTCAGGCAATTATTGAAATCAGAAAAGCAAAATTGCCTGACCCAGCGCTATTAGGTAATGCGGGGAGCTTTTTTAAAAATCCAGAAGTATCTGTTGAAGAATACAATGCCTTGAGCGAAAAGCATCCTGGTTTGCCGGGTTATCAAATTGGTGAGCGCGTTAAATTATCAGCCGGATGGCTTATTCAAGAGGCGGGGTGGAAGGGGAAAAAGTATAAAAACTGTGGTACTTATTCAAATCAGGCCTTAGTTCTTGTAAATTACGGAGATGCTCACCCGAAAGAGATTTTAGAGTTGAAAGAGATGATTAAAGCAGATGTTTTGCAGAAATTTTCTGTTTATCTGGAGGAAGAAGTAAATATTATTGCCTGATTTGGGGTTACAGACACTCCGCGAACTCCTTGAAATAAATGTTATTTCTGTCTAATTTAAGTCATTAAATATTCTTAAAGGTTAAAAATGGCAACGGAGAAAAAAGAGCTTCTGACGGCTTACGAAAAAGCTGCCTCTGACGGGGTTGACCCCAGATGTATCCCTCAAAAACTGAGCGGAGAGGTTCCGGTCGGGTCTGAAATAGTGTTTCCAGATTATCCGGTTGAAGATCATGCTACCTGGAATATCCTCTTTAACCGCCAAATGGCTTTGTTAGAAGGGAGGGTTTGTAAAGAGTATATTGAGGGAACACAACTTATGGGATTTTCACCTGATAAAATTCCGTTTCTTGGGCAACTCAGCGGAGTGCTCTCCCAGGAGACGAATTGGAAAGTGGCAAGAGTGCCGGGTTTGATTCATGAGGAAAACTTTTTTGAATTACTTCGGCAGAGAATTTTTCCGTCAACTGATTACATCCGCGGAAAAGAAGAACTTGATTATACTCCTGCCCCGGATCTTTTTCATGATATATTTGGCCACATGCCCCTTCTCACCAATCCAAACTTCGCTAACTTTTATCAGAAATTCGGTGAAGCAGCCCTCAATGCCAAAGGTGAACAGCATATCTGGCTTGAACGGTTTCATTGGTTCACTGCTGAATTTGGTCTCATAAACACACAGGAAGGCAGAAGAATTTATGGCGCGGGAATTGTTTCTTCATTAAATGAGGTGGAACATGCGCTTTCAAATGAAGTTGTAGTAAAGCAGTTTCAGCCGGAAGCAATTGTCAGTCAAGAGTATGAGGTCTGGCATTTGCAGCCGGTTCTTTTTGCAATCGAATCCTTTGAGCAGCTCGAAGAGGGATTCAACAGATGGACCAAGTCACAAGGTCTTCTTTAATTGAGCATTCCCGCCGGAACTACCGGCGGGATTTTTATTTCAAACAGGAACTAAACCCACATAAGCGGGGTTAATAAAATAAAAAAAAGGAAAAAAATGAGTCTATCAGTAGGAAATCAGGCACCAGATTTTACTCTTCACAATCATAAAGGGGATAAGGTTGCTTTATCTTCGTTAAAGGGACAAAATGTTGTTCTTTTGTTTTTCCCCTTTGCTAATACCGGAGTCTGCACGAAGGAGATGTGCACCTTCCGTGACGGTATGTCACTCTATAATGATCTTAACGCAAAAGTTTTAGGCATTAGCGTTGACAGTCCGTTTTCGTTATCACTCTGGGCAGAAAAAAATAATCTTCAGTTTGATCTCCTCTCTGATTTTAATAAAACGGTTATTAAAGACTACGAATCATATACAGAAGTATTTGGTGCCGGAAAGTGGGACTTCAACGGTGTATCAAAACGTTCTGCTTTTGTAGTTGATAAAGAGGGATTTATCCGTTATAAGGAAATTCTTCCTACTCCCGGCGAGGAACCGAACTATGATGCAATTAAAAAAGCATTAGAATCACTTTCCTGAGATGATAAAAAGAATTGAGCCGTCTGCTGCCGCGGATGCGTTAAAAAGGGAAACGAATTCGATATTGCTTGACGTAAGAGAGCAATGGGAATTTGACCTGGCGCATATTGAAAATTCTGTATTCGTGCCTCTCCGGATTCTTTCCACAAAAATTGATGAGCTTAAACAGTATGATAAGATATACGTCATCTGTCATCATGGTTTCAGAAGTCTTTCTGCCTGCGAGTTTCTTTCGCAGGCAGGTATCAGGGAAGTATATAATGTTGAAGGCGGTATTGAGCGCTGGGCGGATGAAGTTGATATTTCTCTCAAAAAATATTAGCAGGAATTGATTATGTTAACAATTGGAAAAAAAGCTCCGTCATTTACCTTACTAAACCAGGACGGTAAGAAAGTATCTTTAAAAGAATTTGCCGGAAAACAGGTTATTCTGTATTTCTATCCAAAGGATATGACCAGCGGATGCACTCAGGAGGCCTGTGATTTCAGAGACCGTTTTGATTATGTTAAAACGGCAAAGGCAGTTTTGCTGGGGGTCAGTCCCGATTCTGTTGCTTCTCATAAAAAATTTATCAGTAAATACGAACTGCCTTTTGATCTGCTCAGCGATGAATCTAAAGAGATGCTGATTAAGTATGATGTTTGGAAAGAAAAAAGTATGTATGGCAGAAAATATATGGGGGTAGAGCGTACTACCATCATCATTGACGGTGAGGGAAAAATAAAGCAGATTTTCCCTAAAGTTAAGGTGAATGGTCACGCTGAGGAAGTTTTGAAAGCGCTAAAGTAACTATGATTTATATAACAAGAAGAGAAACATTCGCCGCCTCTCACCGTCTTTATAATCCTGGCTGGAGTGACGAAAAAAATTATGAGGTCTATGACAAATGTGCTAACAAAAACGGACATGGTCATAACTATATACTTGAAGTTGTAGTGAAGGGGGATATCAACCCTGAAACAGGATATCTCCTTGATTTAAAAATTTTGAAGGAAATTATCAAAACACATGTCATAGCTCATGTTGATCACAAACATCTGAATTTTGATGTCCCGTTTTTAGAAGGTGTAATACCCACAGCAGAAAATATTGCAGTAGGAATCTGGAATCAGTTAGCTGATAAGCTGCCGTCAGGTGAGCTTAGTTCCGTTAAATTGTATGAAACCGAAAACAATTACGTTGAATATAAAGGATGATACAAATGAATCATGATACGATGAAGACGCTGGTTAGAGATATACTTGTGCAGATAGGAGAAAATCCGGACAGAGAAGGTCTGCTTAGCACCCCGAAACGGGTTTCAAAAGCGTATGAGTTTCTTACAAGTGGATATAAAAAAAATATTGATGAAGTATTGAACAATGCCATTTTTAATGAAAAATATGATGAGATGGTTATTGTAAAGAATATTGATTTTTACAGTTTATGTGAGCATCACATGCTGCCCTTCTGGGGAAAAGTGCATGTGGCGTATATACCGAACGGGAAAATAGTCGGACTGAGCAAGATACCGCGCCTGGTTGATGTATTTGCCCGCCGGCTTCAGGTGCAGGAAAGAATGACCCAACAGATAGCGCATGTTATTGATGAGTATCTTTCTCCTATTGGTGTTGCAGTTGTATCAGAGGCAAATCACATGTGCATGATGATGCGCGGAGTTGAAAAACAGAATTCTTCAGCAACTGCAAGTGCAATGATAGGTCAGTTTAAAGAAGATGCCCGCACGCGCGGAGAATTTCTTTCATTGCTCAAACTGGGGAAAATGACTTAATGAACAAAGAAATAGTCTGGGTTACGGGGGCTGGCTCTGGAATTGGCAGAGAGATCGCTCTGGCATTTGCTCTGAATGGTCATTCAGTTCTGGCTACGGGAAGAAGTCTTGAGAAATTGCAAAATCTTGAGTTGAACGGCGGGGGAAATATCAACATTGCTCAGTGTGATATGTCTTCAAATAAATCAATATCTTCATTTTTTGAGCAGAAACCGGAAAGTAAGGATATCTCTATTCTGGTAAATAATGCCGGCATTACTTCCTTTACTCCCGCAGAAAATGATTCACCTGAACTGATTGAAAAGGTGATAGCCGTTAATTTAACGGGCGCGATTCATGCTATACAAAGTGTTTTGCCTGGAATGATTAGCAGGAAGAACGGCATTATCCTGAATATTCTTTCCGTGATCACTCAAAAAGTGTTTACTAAAAGCAGCATTTATTCTGCGACAAAATCAGGATTGGAGGCGTATTCAAAAGTACTTCGCGAAGAAGTCCGCCGCCACAACATCAAGGTAATAAACGTTTCACCGGGGGCAACTAATACACCCATTTGGTCAGAAGAAATGAGGGGCAGATATGCTGCAAGGATGATGAATCCGAAAGAGTTGGCCGGATTAGTATATAATGTATGTTTCTTACAAGGGAATGTAGTGGCAGAGGATATAGTTTTAAGACCTGTTCAGGGAGATTTATAAACTGAAGGGCTCAGTAATATGAGCAATTGCGAAACTTTGAAATGTTGACATCCGCGTCTCTTAGTTGACTTTGAAAACTTGGCGATCAAAATGTGACTTACAACTCTGATATCATTTAATGGGTTAACTTGTATCGAATCCATTAATAATAAGTATAGGTAGTTCTCGCTTTCCCTACATAACGGACTTCTTTAATGAAAATTACAACGTTACGAATTATTGAAATCTGAAAGAGTCGTCATTTTCTGTCGATTCTAAATTTATATATATTAAAATTTTGCTCTGTAATCATCTGAGTAATAGCATTTTTTTTGTTTGCAAATTAGCTCCGTTAACCTTCAATAGGTAAATGTAAACTCCGCTTGCTAATGTATTTGCTTCAAAGAGAACTGTATGTTCACCTTTTGTGACTTCACCTGAAAGTAATTTACTTACCTCTCTCCCAAGAATATCATATACCTTTAGCTCAATATATGCATTGTTAGCCAAACTAAACTTAATTATGGTTGCTGGGTTAAATGGATTCGGATAATTATTGTACAATACATTTGAAATTGGCACCAGGGAATTTCCGTTGATCGAAGTGAGAATAAAATTTGAATCCGCTTTGAAAATAAAAGTATCAGCCGGTGAAAGTCCTTTTAACGTACTAATAAAAAGAGTATCACCTGCCGTAGGAGCAATCTCAGTCGGGAAAGAAAAATTAATTTGCCAGGTAAGATCTAAATTATGTTGTAAAAATGTCGGTCGAAGGATTACCGATTCTCCTTTATCCCATTTGCCGTTCCGTGTACTGGCAGGTTCATATACCAGCGCCTTACCTTTAATTCCGTGTGTTACACTCTCTAACCGAAATGGTGCAATTACCGGATTTGAGGATTGGTTTATCAATGTATCAGCAGGGAATAAATAATTTCCCTGGCTGTTTGTATCAAGAGAATTAAAAACCAATATCCAGTCCTCTGGGGTTTTTCGCCAATACAATGGATTACCTATGGTCATAGGGAGTTGAATTGAGAAATAATTATTTAGTGATGTATCACTAAAGCCGGTTTGCGAGTAATTGATCCTTGTAGCTTCATCAAAAATATCCAAATAGATATTTTCAAATGGTGTTGTTGATCCGAAAGGTGATATTTTCTCTTTGTCTAATAACAAACTTCCTGTGGTTAAGTTTTTAACAGAGACAAAACCAACCGAATCTTTTTGTGGCAGATTATTGAAAGTAATTTCATATTCACTGCCATAATTTATACCCCGGTGATCAACTATTGCCGGACGTAGAACAGCATCTGAAACCCCTGATTTATGGAGTACTGCATTTTCAGGATAAAAACCTGCATCACGCTCAATACTGAATTGACCGGTGGTAATGCTTGTATCAACTATACCGTCACTTAGTACAAATTTTAATTTGTAAGTTGAACGGTTAGGCAGATTTCCTTCTGGTAAGACAATTTGATTAATTCCTTCATTTACTTGCTTATGTAATGTAACAGGAATAAAAGCAGAATCATCCGCTATCTGATAATACAAAGAGTAGTTAAGAATAGTGTTATCTGCATCTTCACAATTAACTTCAAATGTAAATGGCAGCCGTGAGACAGTAAGATTTTCAAAGTCAGTTATTACTTGTATCTCCGGCTGAGCATTTACTGCATTATTAATGGTAAACTTTTCCGGAACAACTTTATAATAGTATTTTGTCCGGTCAGCAGGATTGTATGCCACTAATCTTGCTAAATAGTTTCTACCATCAAGATAGTTTTCAGATTGTAAAGAGTAAGAACCATTGACAGGTAAATCATCTTTCACGGCAAGCCAGGTCGCGCCGCTGTTGGAAGAAATTTCAATAAAAAGTTTGGCATTTAGTGATACACCTGTGTACGCCCATGAAAATAAAATACTTCCTGATTGGTCACCTGTTGGGAATTGGGTTATATCAATGGAATACTCCAAATTACCGCCAGAGGCCGCAGGTGTGTTTTGCATATCTCGCCATAAGTAATGATTCCTTATTTCACTTACACGTTCAAGAGATTTCAATAAACCGTCTGCAAAAACCAGAGCCAACAAAAAATCTTTGGTTTCACCTGGAGAAAGAGAAAATTTTTCTCCGCTGAACACCAACATATAATCCATTTCACTAATTATGGTATCTCTTGCACTTAACCCGTTTTCAAGTGCTGAATAAAATGCACCATCATCTTTTGGGAAAAGAATTCCATAATTCTCAGAAAATAGCGAGGAAATTTTGTTTTCACCGAAACCATCAAGCGGCACAAAATTAAGTGAGTAAGTTTTTAGATTGAAATCACCTCTTCCATCTCCATCAGAGCAATGTATAAAACCGAAAGTATTTGGATAACGCGGTGAAAACGGTTCAGAAAAATATTCCAATACATCATCAGCATAATCATTTGGGCCCCCCATATGAGGGTCCCCATAAAATGAAAACCAGAGATTGTTAAGTGGATTGGTTCCTTCATTTTTCAACCTGTATTTTATGATTAATGAATTTGAGAGATTGCCCCCGAATTGCATAATTCGAACCTCGCAACTCAAGCCAAGTCCCCGCATTGAGGTATCTTGTGATGACGGGAAATACAAAAACTCCCTGTTTGTAAAATCGTCCATAACATAATAAACCTCATCAAGAGAACCAGTGAAAGCGGGATCCTCCGGCCATTCTGTCCAATTAACCGGCCAGGTTTCGGGTTTATTTTTCGAAGCAATTTCATTACTAAGAGAATTTGCATAACCTGCCCTGGGCAGCCAGCCCCATTTAAGGGTTCCGGTTGGATCGTAATCTCCCTGTGATGCCAGAATCTGCGGATCTGAAAATATAATAACCGAATCTCCGTTTGCGCTTAATACTTTTGTCCCTACTACAGGACCAAAATCATACATATACCCTAACCCTTTGTAAGCTAAATCATAAAGATTTCCCAAATAATTTGGCTTTCCGATACTTCCATAGTTGAATACTACACTCTTGATACCGTTTGCTGATAGAAATGCCTGTCTTATTTCACTGGTAAGCCCTTTAGTTTGAGGTGATACTGTGAATTGAAATAACACTAAAAATACCAAACTAAGAGTTAGAAAAGAAGATACATTTTTCATATAGTTTCCAAACTAAAATCGTTGAAAAAAACTTACTTGGTTATTTACCTGATTGAACAGAACATAAAAACAGGTGTTTCTGCGATAATGTTTCCAAAACTTGATGCATGGGAAAGATGGCTCAAAATCTGACAATAAATATTCAATTCTCATTGTGATTGGGGTCTTGCGATGAACGAGGGAATTTGATGGTTTAGTTGGTTTTGGGCATACGAATTTAACAAAAACAAGAAAAAATCGCCAAAAAGAAATGATGCAATATGACTTTCCCCACTGAATAGCTGCATAATTGAAAACCGTAAGATTATTTTCGAGTAAATTAAAGTAACATTTGGTTGTGGGGGGCGAGCATAAAAATCACTAGGGTCGGGGGAAACTCTATGCATAAAATATCTCAAAGCCGCCCTAAATAACGGTTTTAAGGTAAGAAAATTTAGAACCATTGCTCACCTGTCAATAGTTGTTAATTAAAAATTTGCTAAAAAACTAAAACTTCACCCTTTTTTTCGCAATACCAGGCCCCAGATGAAGCCGCCTGAATAAGAGGAAAGGAAATATATTTTTTAGACCTGTTGTATTTTACTAAAACTTTATGATTTAGTCAACTTTTATTTTGGAGCAGCAAATTATCTTCCCCCGCGGGCAATTTAGAAATCAAATTACCAAAAGTTAAACTTTCTCAATATGATACTTTATGTTCACATAAATAAATCCAATTTTAAACCTACTCAAATTCATTATTCACCTAAAGTCTGTTGATTTACGTAAGTACTTCCGTCACGCCAAGGCGCGGCGTGTCTCAGAATTCAGATCACTTTTTATAACATACATGAAATCTATTAAGATGGTCAAAATCCTAATTGCGGAAAAATGACTTTTTTTTATAAATTTTATGCTCTCAAAAGCGGGAGGAAATTTATAGTTTATAATCTGAAGATATTTTCATTTTGGATTCTTAAGAGAAAAAGCACCTTCCTCAAAAAGGGAGGCGCTTTTCTCTGAATGTGCTTAATGGTTTTGAAGATTATCGTTGCATATTCTTTTCAACATGCAAAAGAACAATTTCTTCAAGATTAGTCATTAAAGCAGGGTCCGAAACCCGGGCCTCTTTTACCTGGACCACGACCGCCTTTTCTAAAGTTTCCTTTACCATCGTTCCCGCGTCTGCGGTGGTTCTCTCTCCAGATTTTCTTCTGATCAGCATTTAACTGTTCATAAATATCCATCTGGTGGTTAGCCATAGCTTTTTGAATTTTGTCGCGTGCAGCGGCCAGCTTATCCTGCTGAGCTACATAAACTGAGCGGTTAAGATCATCCTTCCCAAGCAGCTCTTTCATAGCGATTTGCTCTTTTTCGAGGGATGCTCTCAGATCAACCATTTTTTTCTGGTGGTCAATTCTCAGTTTTTCAATGTTTTCCTGCTGTGCCTCTGTCAGGTCTAACTTTTCAAAGAATTTTTTACCCCATTCAGGTCTGTCATCTCTTGGACCACGTCCCTGAGCGTTTACCGATACCTGCAGAACAAAAACGGCTGCAAGAAGAATCAGAACTATTGATCGTAACATGTTTATTTCCTTCTGTAAATTGTGATAGAATTTTTTTATTTGTCTGAGTAATAGACAACGGTTAATCAGTTCGGGTTTAATCTTTATGGCAAGACGGTTTTTCAGCATAAAGATTAAACTTTTGGGGATTTGAAATTGTCTTAAATGAAACTACAATGGTGTATGAAGGAACAAAAATCAGATAAGGAACTTGTTGAGGAATTCCTGAAAGGGGATGAGTACTCTTTTAATCTGATCGTGCACCGTTATCGTGAGAAGATTTACTGGCACGCCCGCAGGATGACAGGAGATCATTTTGACGCTGATGATGTAGTTCAGGAGGTTTTGATAGTGCTCTATAAAAAGCTGAAGGATTTCCGGTTCGATTCTGCGCTTTATACCTGGATTTTCAGAATTACGGCAACAAGAAGCATTAATCTGATCAAAAGAAAAAATCTGAGAAGGTTTCTTCCGATAGGGCCGGATATAAGAAGAATTTCAGATACCGGTAGCGACATAGTGCAGGATATAGAAAATAAAGAACGACTGAAAAAACTTGATTCGGTTCTGCAAAAATTACCGGTGAAACAAAGAGAGGTATTTATCCTGAGAAATTTTGATGAACTAAGCTATGAAGAAATCGCGGCAATAACCGGCAAATCAACCGGCGGGCTAAAAGCAAATTATTTTCATGCAATAAAAAAAATTAATGAAATGATGAAAGATGATGAATAAGAATATATTAAAAGCATTAGACGGAGATACTGAAGCAAAGAATTCTCTTTCTTCTGTTGACGTCGCTGAATTAACAGAACTTGAGAGAAAACTCCACAGCATTAAAAAAAATTCTCAGATTGTATCTGATACTGATTATTTCGGAACAGTATTGCCAAGATTCAGTAACCGAATTGAGAAGACTGAATCCACAAAACAATATATCCTTTCTCCGACTGCGGTTATACGACTTGCAGCCGGGGCAGTACTCCCGGTATTTCTGGTATTTTATTTATTACAGTTACAAAGCGGAAACTCCGGCGATATAGCTACTCATGGCGGAAATGCAGTATTGAGTTTAGATCAATATCAGACTATTGAAGAGATGGTAATTGACAGCCCCGAAGTAATAAATGAATCAGTTGATAATTCATTCCGAGAAATCATTTCAGTCGGCGCTGAAGATCTTCATACGGTTTTACGAGAATCTCCGGCAACCGAGGATGAACTTGAACAGCTTCTTCAAGATAGCGACCTTGAGGAAATTATCGCTCAGTTAGAAAAAAAGAAAATCTTATAGGTTATTTATGAATACATCGCGAATTCACTTAGTTCTGGCGTTTCTGCTCATGCCACTGTTTTTTCTTGCCGCTCAGCCGAGAATGGAAAAGCGTGCACTCAAGAAAATAGATCAGCTTGAGAAAGTTAAATTACTTGAAATTCTGGATATGGATGAAGAAACCAGTGTAAAGTTTTTTGTTAGACGAAAAGAATTTAAGCAGAAACATCGCCTGATGCAGGATGCTGTTGACAGTCTTCATGAGAATTTGCACCGCCAGATTGCAGAGGAGGGGAAATCTGACTATAGGTCAATCATCAACGAAATTATACAAAAAGAAGATGAATTGATGAAATCACGAATCGAATATATCAGAAGTCAGGAAGATATCCTTGATGATGAGCAAATTGCTAAACTAATTATATTCGAACGCGAGTTCAGGAAAGAGCTGCAGGAACTATTGTTTAAGAGAGGCGGTAAACGGGCAAGACCTGATTTTTAAAGTAGAACCCTGCAATAAATAAAGCGGAGCCGGCTTATTTTATTAGTCCGGCTCCGCTTTATAATTTTATGCAAGAAGTGCAGGGACGAACTGCTGCGGATCGCCTCCGGTTTGTTCGGGGACTCCATTCCAATCAACAAATACATCTATCTCGCTCCTGATACCAAAATCACCGCGCAAATATATACCCGGCTCAATTGAAAATGAAACTCCCGGAAGCAGTAAACGTTCATCTCGTGTTTCAAAATTATCCATGTGAGGTCCTGTTCCGTGAAGCTGCGTAGTTATTGAATGACCTGTTCTGTGAAAAAAATACTCTGCGTAACCGGCTTTCTCAATCACATTTCGGGCAGCATCATCTACTTCAAAACCCATAATTGATTTTTTATTTCTGAGGCGGTCAACAACCAAATCATAAGAAGCATCACGCCCCTGCTTTACAATATCAAATATTTTCTGGTATTTTTCAGGCACATGATCATCTGCATGAGCTACCCAGGTTATATCAGACCAGACTGAATCCTCTCGCTCAGTTTTAGCCCAAAGGTCAATCAGAACAAAATCGCCTTTCCGAATCTGCTTTGCTGTTTCCGGTGTCGGAGTATAGTGTGGATTCGCGGAGTTTTCATTTACGCTGCAATTCGGGTCGTGGTCAGTCCACATTCCGTTTTCCTTAAATCGCCTGAGTATATATTCCTGAACAGACCATTCTGTAATGACATCGCCTGCTTTAACAGAGTCGCCAATCAGTTTAAAGGCATCTTTACAAATCAGGTGCAGATTTTTGGCTACAGTTTTGTTTTCCTCATATTGCACCTTCGTCCATATTGCATCCAGCAAAGTAATCAGGTTGGCGCTTGAGTGAAGCTCTACTCCGAATGACTGAAGATACTCAATAGTACCGCCATCAACACGCGAGCAGTAGGGAATTGCGTTTAGAGGTGAATACTCACATGCTATTTTTTTGAATCCGCGGAGGGATTTGCCCAAAGCTTCAGTAAGAGACTTATGAGAAGAATACCTGATTTCATCACCGGGAAGATGAGCCATATTATGAGCTTCGATAGCATTGACAATTTTTACCGGTGTTCCGTCGGCGGGAACGAAGTAGAACATTCTTCTGGTTAAGTGAGTTTTGGGGGAGATATCCATAATTGCCAGAGCAAGGTCGTTGCTTCCTCTGAAATCATACAACATCCACCCTTCAAAATTCATTGACCGGAGGATTTCTTGAACTTTAGTTAGGTTAAATTTACCCATTGTATTGCCTGTTTTTTAATTATTTTTGAACTTATGTTTGAAATTAAGAGTTTTCCGGCTAATTCTGTAATTTTTTTGCGGTATCCTGCCATTTTTCCCCAAAGTGAATTATAATATGAAATTTTCAAAAAAAGCAATCGTTTTTATTTTGGTCGTGCTGTTTATTGCACTTTTAGTAGTTTTAAAGCTTACAGTTTACAGCAAACCTGATGAAACCGGGGGACCTAAGAAGGGAGCTGCCGGCGGAAGAACTATTCGTGTAAATGTTGTGGTTGTTCAGCCGACTGAAATGACAGGTTCGGTCAGAACGGTAGGCACTATTCTCCCTAATGAAGAAGTAACCCTGGTTAGCGAAGTTAACGGCAGAGTTACTTCAATTCATTTCCGTGAAGGCGCCACAGTGAGGCGGGGAGATTTATTGGTGAAAATCAATGATTCGGAACTGCAGGCGCAGTACGAAAAAGCGCTTTCCAGAAAAAAGATACTTGAAGACCGGGAATACCGGGAAAGAATACTCCTCGAAAAAAATGCTACCAGCCGTGAACTTTATGATGCAGCGTTAAACGAACTCAACGTAAACAAAGCTGACCTTGACCTGATAATGGCTCAGATTGAAAAAACCGAAATCCGGGCTCCTTTTTATGGGGTAACCGGTCTGAGATATATCAGCGAAGGAGCTTACGTAAACCCGACGATCAAGATAACCACACTACAGAAAATGGATAGTGTAAAGATTGACTTTTCACTGCCGGAAAGGTATTTCGGGGTTGTTGGAAACGGTGACAGAATTAACTTTACACTTGACGGTGTAAAGGGGAAGTTTACCGCCAAAGTTTATGCAATAGAACCAAAAATTGATTTTACCACAAGAAGTCTTAAAGCACGCGCTGTCGCATTCAATCCTGCTAATGTTATTCCCGGCGGTGCATTTGCTGATATTGAGCTTCCGATGGTTCGGTCTGCTGGGTCAATAGTACTGCCGGCAGAGGTAATTACACCAGATGTTTTGGGGTATAAAGTTTTCATTTTTAGCAACGGAAAAGCTGTGCCCAAACCTGTTGAGATAGGTTTCAGGGATGAAAAGCAGGTTATCATAACATCCGGACTTTCTCCCGGTGATACGGTTATTACATCCGGAATTATCAATCTGAGACCAAACTCCCCGGTAACTCTTGGGGAAACTTCAACCAGGGAATGATATGAGTCTGTATAAATTAAGTATTGACAGACCTGTCCTTGCTGTCGTAATCTCTCTGTTTATTGTAATTTTTGGTGTATTGGGTTATACCTATCTCGGTGTTAGGGAGTATCCAAATATTGACCCGCCGATTGTAAATGTGACAACCAGTTTTACCGGTGCCAGTGCGGATGTAATTGAGTCGCAAATAACTGAACCATTGGAAGAGTCTATTAATGGTATTGCGGGAATCCGCTCACTTACCTCAACCAGCAGAGACGGCAGAAGTTCGATAACTGTTGAATTTGACCTCAGCGTGGATATGGAAGCGGGTGCTAATGATGTGCGAGACAGAGTTTCGCGGGCAATTTCACTTCTTCCCCCGGATGCAGACCCCCCAATTATTGCAAAGGCCGATGCTGATGCTATTCCGATTGTATTCCTGAACGTAAAGAGTGAGAAAAGAAGTCTTCTTGAACTAAGCGCAATTGCTAATAATTTCTTTAAGGAACGGCTTCAGACCATCACCGGAGTTTCTCAGGTTCAGATATGGGGTGAGCGGAGGTATGCAATGAGAATCTGGCTTGACCCGGTTAAACTGGCTTCTTATAAACTTACCCCGCTTGAGGTTTTTCAGGCAATTGGAACAGAGAATCTTGAGCTTCCTTCAGGCCGGTTAGAAGGGAAGAGTACGGAGTTGACGATACGAACGATCGGGCTGCTTAAAACTCCTGAAGATTTTAATAATCTTATTGTCTCAACTGGTAATAATACGCTCGTCCGGCTTAAAGACATTGGTTATGCTGAATTGGGTGCTGAGAATGAAAGGACAGTATTAAGAAGAGACGGAATTGCTATGGTGGGTGTTGTGCTTGTACCCCAGCCCGGTTCAAATCACATACAAATAGTGGATGAGTTTTATCGCCGCCTGGAAATTCTTAAAAAAGATATGCCCCAGGACCTTGAGCTTGGTATCGGGTTTGATGTAACCAGATTTATAAGAAAATCCATCTCAGAAGTAGAGGAAACCATTCTTCTTGCTTTCGGACTGGTAATTCTGATTATTTTTCTTTTTCTGAGGGATTGGAAAAGTACATTCATTCCTGTTATTGTTATTCCCATTTCGCTTATCGGCACTTTTTTTATTCTCTATCTGATGGATTTTTCCATAAATGTGCTGACACTTCTCGGGATTGTTCTTGCAATTGGTCTGGTTGTAGATGATGCAATTGTAGTTCTGGAGAATATATATACCAAGATAGAATCTGGTGTTGACTCAAAAACTGCCGGTTATGAAGGGACGAAAGAAATCTTTTTTGCCGTAATCTCCACAACAGCAGCGCTTGTATCAGTTTTCCTCCCCCTGTTGTTTTTACAAGGACTTACCGGAAGACTCTTTAAAGAATTTGGTGTGATGATTGGCTCAGCAGTTGCTATTTCTTCATTGATAGCTCTGACACTTACCCCGATGTTAGTTTCTCGATTTTTTAGAAACTCATCCAAACATTCTAAATTCTATTACGCCACCGAACCTTTCTTCACAAAGCTGAACAGGAATTATGAATGGCTTTTAAAAGGATTTGTGAAGCGTCCTGTTGTAACAATTGCAGTTCTCTTATTTGCATTTACATCCATATATTATTTTACTTCAACAATGCAGAGTGAACTTGCGCCTATAGAGGACAGAAGTCAGCTTCGTGTACAGATAACCGGATTTGAAGGAGCGACTTTCGAATATATGGATGATTATCTGGCTAAAATGCTTGCGGCTTCTCAGGAAACCGCCGGAGAGGAAACCGAAGCATTCATCTCAGTTACCGCACCCGGTTTTGGCGGTGGGTCAGTGAATTCTGGTTTTATTCGGCTCATCCTCAAGGACCCAGAAGAGCGGGTAAGAACCCAGCAAGAGGTATTTACCGACCTCAATAAAACGTTAACTCAGTTCACAGATGTCAGAGCGATTCTGATACAGGAACCTTCCATTGGTACCAGAGGCGGGAGAGGGCTTCCTGTTCAGTATGTCATACAGGCAAACGATCTGGAAAAGCTGAGAAAAGTGATTCCAAAGTTTATGGAGGAGGTTGGTAAAAGTCCGGTTTTTGCGGTTTCGGATATTAACCTGAAATTTAACAAACCTGAAATCGTGATTGATATAAACAGGAATAAAGCAAAAGATATGGGGGTATCTGTTCAGGATGTAGCGCGCACACTGCAACTTGCCTACAGCGGGCGCAGATTCGGCTATTACGTTCAGGATGGAAAACAATATCAGATATTAGGGCAGATGTCCCGGTATAATAGAGCAGATCCTCAAGATTTGAAAGTGCTTTATGTTCGAAGTAAAAGCGGAGAACTTGTTCAGCTTGATAATATCGTAACCATGAGGGAGTCAAGCAACCCACCTCAGCTTTACCGTTTTAACCGGTATGTTTCAGCAACGGTATCAGCCGGGCTTGCTCCGGGCAGGACCATTTCAGACGGAATTGATGAGATGGACAGAATTAAAGCATCTGTTCTGGATGAATCCTTTTCTACCGCATTAGACGGGGCATCTAAAGATTTTAAGGAAAGCTCCTCCTCTATAGCTTTTATTTTTCTCCTTGCACTGGTACTCATTTATCTTGTGCTGAGTGCCCAATTTGAGAGCTTCAGGTCACCGTTTATTATTATGTTTACCGTGCCTCTGGCGCTTAGCGGGGCACTTTTAAGTCTTTGGTATTTTAACCAGACTCTGAATATCTTCAGTGAAATTGGCATGGTTATGCTCATCGGTCTGGTGACAAAGAACGGCATTCTTATAGTTGAGTTTGCTAATCAGCGGCGGGAGCAGGGGATGTCGGTTTATGATTCCGTGGTTAATGCTTCTGTTTCCCGTTTACGCCCGATACTGATGACCAGTCTTTCGACTATACTCGGAATCTTGCCAATAGCGCTTGCGTTGGGTGCCGGATCGGAAAGTCGTGTTTCAATGGGTATTGCTGTAGTGGGTGGAATGATTTTTGCGACCGGCTTGACATTGTTCATTATCCCATCGTTATATTTGTGGATAGCGCCGAAAGACAGTACTAAATAATACCATAAAAAACAGGACTCGGATAAGCAAAATTTTAATATATTTTGCTTAGAGGCATAAAAAGTTTTTAATTCATTATTCATTCTTTCTTATAGGAGGTTGAAATGCACCTGCGTTTCATACTATTTATATTATTAGCGCTGCTAACAAATTTCCCGGCATTATCACAGGCGCTCTATCAGGGTCCTGCGCAGGGAAGTGTGCCAAGCGGTACAACAACATCAACCTATACATTCAATAAATCGGTCATTAACCCGCCGAAACCGGTTGCTACGAAAAACAAAGATAATCCGGTTATTGATGCGATGTATCACAATTTTGGTATTCCTGATGTGAAGTCAACGGATGTTTATGTACAGGATCCGAATGCCGGAGCTGATAATCCGGTAAATACCGAGGAAACACTGTTGCTGAGTTCTTTTAACGGAATGAATCAAACCAACAGTATTCCCCCCGATCCGTATCTGGCGGTTGGACCTACACATATTGTCTCAACGGTCAACTCAAACTTTGCGATTTATGATAAGCAGGGGAATCTTGTTCAGACAGTCAGCGCGGACTCGTGGTACAGTTCAACGTTATCAAATCCGGGCGCATTTGATCCTAAAGTATTGTATGATCACTTTGCAAAACGCTGGATTATGGTATGGCTTGACCAGGATGACAACCAGCAAAGAGGATATTTTCTTATATCAGTCTCGGATGATTCAATTCCAATGGGCACATGGTACAATTGGGCCATTTCTTCAACACTAAACGGTACGAGCGCCACCTCATCATGGGGAGATTACCAGGGTGTCGGGTATGACGAAAATTGCTTATATATAACATCAAATCAGTTTCAGTTCGGGGCTTCATTCCAGGGTGTTAAAATTAGAATTATCAAAAAGAGTGAACTTTATGCAGATCAGGCGGGAGCATTAACGTGGAACGATCTGTGGGATATACGTTATCCTCAGCAGCTTGGCTCAAGAGTCTTTAATGTACGTCCGTCAATCAAATATACAGCGGGGGGCAGTTATCCGCTGATTCATGCGCCAAGCGGAGGTGCAAATTTTATGGTTGTCTATAAAATTAACGACCCTTCCGGCACGCCATCAATGACAGGAAGTCTTGTTCAGGTTGCCCAATACAGCAATGCACCAAATGCAAACCAGCTTGGAGGCAGCACAATACTTCTTGAAGGCGCGGGTGCTGCAATCAGAAATGAGCCGAAAGTTTGGGGAGATAAGATGTGGGCTGTCCATAGTGTCGGAACTCCCGGTGCTACAACGTATTCATCATTTCACTATGTGCGGATGAATCTGAGTACTTTAACAACAGAACATGAGCAGATTTACGGAGCTCCAGGGTTCTGGCATATATACGCTGCCGTTGAAGTTGACAAGATGGAAAACGTGGCTGTTACTTTCAGCAGATCTGGAACAAGTGAGTATGTTGGAGCGTTTGCAGCAGGGAAAAGAAGCAACACAGCGCAGTTCGGAGCGAGCATACAGCTTGCTGCCGGAAAAGGAAACTACGTCAAAGATTTTGGTTCAGGCCGAAACAGATGGGGTGATTATAACGGTATCTGGCTTGACCCGTCAAATCAGTTAAATATGTGGGTTTTTACTGAATATGTCGCGGGAACTAATACCTGGGGCACCTGGTTCGCTGAATTACGTCTTGAACCTTATGCAGGCGCCTCTATATATCCGTTCAATTCAAAGTTAAACTTTAAACCTGTTGAGGTTGGTTTTTCAGGCCAGCCGCTTGCAACCGGCTTCGCCAATTATGGCGCTAATAATCTTATTGTTGACAGTATCAGTACTGCTTCAGGATTGTTTTCAATTGTTGAAAACCTGAGCTTTCCCATGACTCTTTCAACGTATGATTCAGTAAGTTTTGGTGTTGTTTTTACTCCTCAGGCAGTAGCCATCACAACTGATACTCTGTATATTTACAGCAATGATGCGGTATATAAAGGAATTCCAATTTCTGCGCGCGGTTATGAAATTAATCCTGCATCAGAAAGAGAGTGGTATGCTGCAACTAAATCAGGAAAAGTACTTAAACTGAATCCAGCCACCGGAGCAGGAACTGAATTGGGTACAGGATCCAACTTTGGCGATATTACTTCAGTAGCCATTAATCCAAAAACAAAAATCGCTTATGGTTTGTCAACTGAGGCAACATCTACGGCGCTCTTCCGGCTGAATGGTACCGGCGGTGATGCATATACACTTTATGATATCCAGTCAACCACTTTCACCGGTATGTCGTTTGATACATCAGGAACGCTTCATCTTGCAGAGCGTGGAGGCAAAATATATACGTTTGATCTTTCAAGCGGTACAATGACTATGACGGATTCTGTTAAAACAAATCTTTCCGGTATTGCTTTTGATCCCTTCACTAACGAACTCTGGGCTACTGTTTACCGTCCGGTCGGAAGCGGCAAAGATAAGGTCGTAAAGGTTGTTCGCGGAACGGGTGATACGATACTTGTTGGTTTAACAGGTTACGGTATCGCTACAAATGATCTTGAGTTCGATGAAAATGGAGTGCTATACGGAGTTAAAGGAGCCACTACGCAAAATGGCGAACTTTTCACTATCAATAAATCCACCGGTGCAGGTACCCTTATCGGTGCATCCGGCTTCAACGGTCTGAACTCAATCAGCTATCTGACCGGAGCTGTTACTTCTGTAAAGGAAGATCAGATTTCATCACTGCCAGAAGATTTCCGGCTTGGTCAGAATTACCCAAATCCGTTTAACCCTGAGACAATCATTGAGTATTCATTACCGGTCAGCGGAAACGTTCGTCTGGTTGTTTATAATATGCTTGGACAGATCATCAATGAATTGGTGAATGAAGTTAAATCAGCAGGCGCCTATAAGCTAAGCTGGAATGCTTCAAACCGTGCAGGTGAAAAGCTGCCGAGCGGCGTTTATTTCTACGAACTTCAGTTTGAAGGTTCTGGAAAGAAATATTCCGAAATGAAGAAGATGGTTGTTCTAAAATAATTCTAAATTCGAGTGAGCCGTTACTCTACTTATTGTGCTTTATGTACTTGAAAAAGGTGCGTCAAGATAGGTTAACCTTTTAAGTAAGTTGAGTAACTAAGCTACTCTGATTCTTTATTTTTAATTAAAAAAGCCCTGGTTTACTACCGGGGCTTTTTTTGTTTGACTCTTTATCAAAAGCCAGATTGTCATTTAGCTGAACCAATTTTTAGTATTTTATAATGTGTATCCCGGTTACCTTGATAAGTGTTTATTGGTTTTGCGAAGCAGAAATTCGTGAGTAGAAATATTTACGGTAAACCGTCTTCCGGCTGGTTATGAATAGATTATAACCCTTCGGCGCCTGTTTTAATAGCGCAAATCTACCCTCTTTTTAGCCCGGCAATTACCCGACTAAAGATTCATGAAATCATTATCAACCCCTATCAAGAGGATAAAAGCAGGGTAGTAAAGGTACTTTTTGAACTGATTTAGCAGGAAGCAAAGGGTGACTTTGACACAGAAGTACCCAAAAGGGGAAAATCTGATACGATGGAAATTCTTATGAAAATTGAACAGCCGTGCGAAATCCGTATATTGATACCTGAAAAATCACTATTTTAAGGAAAAGCAATTAAAAGAGAATGATTTTAGAGACTCTTGATGTAAAGCAAAATGACATCTTTATTTTTTCAGAAAACAGATTTGATCTGGATGATAATTTCCGGCTGATTAATAAAGATGAAAAAATAAAGAAAACCGTGGGCATTCATTTTAACGATGTCTGCGCGTTTATCTATGATGAAAAACCTAAAAGTCTGGTCGTTTACCGCCTGCTCACAAATTTCCCCTCATTTAACTCTTCTCTTGTTAAATATGGCATTATTGTTAACATTAATGGTGCTCCTGAGGTTATCTACTTTGATCCT
This sequence comes from Ignavibacteriales bacterium, assembly GCA_045863035.1. GTDB lineage: Bacteria > Bacteroidota > Ignavibacteria > Ignavibacteriales > Ignavibacteriaceae > H2-BAC3. Next base: position 110,487 of record BTUV01000006.1, read on the forward strand.
GTATATGCACTGAGAGAACTGGATGAATATTATGAGATGCAAAATTTCTCCGATCTTCGGTTCAGAATTCAGCAGGTTGGTCTGATTTCGAGTTTTCGGATTCAGGGGGAGGCCAATTTTCAGGAGGTTTATGCTTTTGACCTGGAGGCAATCGAGGTAGAAAACCAGAATGACAGGGTTTTTGCAGAACTGATATTTGCTTTCGAGGATATTAATTTTGATTTGGTGACCTCATTCAGTACCACGAGCATCAGCCAACCTGCACAAAAGCAGCGTTTTACAAAGTTGAATGCGGAAGATTTTCACGGACATGTATCAGAGGAGGCCGACTATTCGGGGAATCAGGATTTTACGAGGCGGAATGCAGTTCCTGACAGCGAGCTAACGAGTGAAACCCCAAGGATGAAAAGGGTTGTGACTGTTCATGGTGATTTTTCACCCTCCCAATCCGAGAACAAACCAAAGTTCACCGCCCCGCCGGCACCAAAACTTGTTAAAATGGGAAACAGTTCTTCAGAAAATGCCGAAGGGGTCTCAGACAAGAAACCCAAATTTTCAGATTTCCTTTCAAAAGTGAAGAACGATGCCCAGCAGAGTAAAGAGCCGGTTTCCGGAAATCAGAAGCGCGTGATAGACCTTTTCAAATCAACTACTGGTATGCAGGATTTTGTAATGGAACGTGGTAAAAAACAGGTCGTGTTAAAACTGAAAAAATAAACAGAAAAAAATTTCTGTTTAATTGTGTAGTTTTTCCCGTATAACCGACTGAACAAGAGAAGGCGAAATCAGGTCCATGCAATTAGGTTTAAAGTCACATACAGGTTTGTAACAAACCAAACACTCCATATCAGGAATAATTTTTGTTACTCTGCCGTAGTCCTCAATTTCTGCGGAAGAGGTAGGACCGAACAGACAGATCACTTGTTTTTTAAGAGCTGTCGCGGCGTGAAGTCCGAGTGTGTCACCGGTCAGAATGATGTCTGATATATCAAGCAAAGCAAAAAACTGACGCAAAGTGTTTTCAGTGCCGGTATCTATTACAAAGGGAAACTTTTCTTTTAATATTTTATTCCTTTCTTTTTCTTCAGGTCCGCCATAAAGCAGAATTCCGGTTTCAGAATCATCTTGAAAAGCGGCAATAAGCGATTCAAGATGATGCTGATGCCACTGTTTCAGTTTCCATCGGGCGCTTGCTCCGGTATTCAAACCAATGATTTTCCTGAACCTGCTTAAATAGTTTAACTTTATAAATGATTCCCGGAATGCTTTTTCTTCAGATGAAAGAAATAACTGAATTTCATCTTTTTGATATTTTAGTCCGCATAAATCATGCAGAATTTTCTGATAGCTTTGTTGGTTTGCTTTTTTCAATTGATCAAACGCACCCATCTCAAGCCAGTTTTGTGCCGCTTCATTCATTGGCTTTACGTTCCCCTGAGTGTCTGTTATAAATCCGTACTTCTCCTTAGCTTTCACTAACGAAGCCATACTGCCGCTGCCGGGATTGGAATCAGGATGTATTAGTATATCATATTCCTCATTCAACACTTTAAGTTGAGTTTCAGTTTTTTCGAAAGCGGCAACATGATGAACGAGCGGATTATGTCTGAACAACTCGACAGCATTCTGGCGGGTTATCCAGGTGATTTCATAACCCGGGTACTTTCTGTGCAGGGCGGGGAGTATAGAAGTTGAACGGAGCACATCTCCGACCGCGTCTAACTTGATGATGAGAATCCTGCCTGATGGTGATATATAATACGGGCAATCGGTACAAACCTGACCGGTCTCCTTGTTAAATCTGCATGGCCGGTCGCCCGGGAAATGTATGCAGTCGGTTCTGAGAATCATCAATGGCTTCTTTCGGTAATTTCTTCAAAGAGTGAACTGATGCTGTTAAAGCTGTTGCTGCCGATGCGTTTGCGTATATATGATGCAAAATCAGTTGTTTCTTTCAATGCAAAAAACTTTTTTACTCCCCGTAAAATTTCATCAGGATCTTCCGGCTTTACAATTACGCCTGTTTTATCCTCATCAACAAACTCAGCAAGTCCCCCTACATCGGTGATAAGAACCGGTTTCAGAAACCCGTAAGCCACATTAAGAATACCGCTTTGTGTAGCGCTGCGATAAGGGAGTATCACTAGATCGGATATACCATAGTAGTCACCGACTTCTTCATTTGATATGAATTTGTTGACCACTTTTACTTTATCTGAGTGACCGGATATATTGATAAGATTAATATAATAGTCCTGTTCGTCGTAAAATTCTCCTGCAACAAGGATTCTGATTGACGGGTCATCTTTTGCAAGCGCGGGCAGCGCTTTAAGCAGGATATCCAGCCCCTTGTATTTCCTCACATATCCGAAGAAGAGAAGAATTTTGTCACCTGGTGAGTATCCCATTGTTTCTCTGATTCTCAGCGCATCCGATTTTTCCATTTCGTAGCAATCATATACCGGAAGTTCAGAGCGGTAAACCTTCTTCCGGTGGTTTAATTCCTGAAGTTCTTTTTCAACTTTGGCAGAAAGGCAGAGGAAAGAAGCAGCATTTTTTAGACCGAGCCGTGTCAGGGTTTTGTCAATAAAATTTCCTTCATGTGAAACGAAATTTTCAGTGATAAAAAGTATTTTATCATTGAATCTTTTTTGAATAAATGAAGAGATAAAAAAATGGCATGGTCCGAAGAAGGGATGCCACCAGTCAAAAACAATTAAGTCAGGTTTCAGTGCATTTATTCGTGAGGCCACGTAAATCCAGTTGAACGGATTGATTGAGTTAATAATCCTCTCGTTTGGAGCTTTCATAAGTGCCGTGCCGCTCTGATCATACTGCGTGGTCCCGGGGAAAAGGAACGAAGGGTAAAGCAGCTTATAATTAAACAGAGTAATATCAAATTTCTCAGCCAGTGCATGGTAGAGATGTGAGATAAACAGAGAATTCCCCCCTCGGTAGGGGAAAGCCGGTCCTAATATGACAATCTTTTTTTTACTCATTCATCCAAAAACAAAAGCCAAAGATACGATTTTAGGGGGTGTTTTTAAATGAGAATAATAAGAATCGAGGCGGGGAATTAGGAATTGCGGAGAGACAGGGATTCGAACCCTGGGTACCCTGACGGGCACAACGGTTTTCGAGACCGCCCCATTCAACCACTCTGGCATCTCTCCGAATAGCATTTCCATACTGAAACTTAAATGTTTCAGCCCCAGATGTAATGAATTTCAGGGGAATTTTAATATATTTGCAGTCTGTTTTGAAATCAGCTATTCGATTGACGGAAAGATGCAGGAGTGGCTGAACTGGCTCGCCTGGAAAGCGGGTGAACGGGAAACCGTTCCGTGGGTTCTCCACAGGACGCTGCGCGGAATCCCACTCTTTCCGCCATTATTTACTGCTAATTGCTTCAATCTTTTCGCATAGCAATTAAAATTATGTACTACTATTTCGGGAGTTGTGCCTAAGCTGAGAATAAACTGGAACAGCATAACGTTTGCTGAGTTCATTCAATTAAAGCAAAAATACCCTACAAAATAACTTATACTGAAACTTTTCAAACACGAAACGAAACTTGTCGCCAAGAAATGTTCCAGTTATCGTCGTTTTTATAACCAAAATATAAAATGCTGTTTTTTTAGACAGAATCAGATTTTCTTTTTTAAGTGGAGTCCCTATGACGGATAACAGAATGGATTCGACCCTTTGGTGCCCTGACGGGCAGAACGGTTTTTGAGACCGCCCCATTCAACCACTCTGGCATCTCTCCGAATAGCATTTCCATACTGAAACTTAAATGTTTCAGCCCCAGATGTAATGAATTTCAGGGGAATTTTAATATATTTGCAGTCTGTTTTGAAATCAGCTATTCGATTGACGGAAAGATGCAGGAGTGGCTGAACTGGCTCGCCTGGAAAGCGGGTGAACGGGAAACCGTTCCGTGGGTTCTCCACAGGACGCTGCGCGGAATCCCACTCTTTCCGCCATTATTTACTGCTAATTGCTTCAATCTTTTCGCATAGCAATTAAAATTATGTACTACTATTTCGGGAGTTGTGCCTAAGCTGAGAATAAACTGGAACAGCATAACGTTTGCTGAGTTCATTCAATTAAAGCAAAAATACCCTACAAAATAACTTATACTGAAACTTTTCAAACACGAAACGAAACTTGTCGCCAAGAAATGTTCCAGTTATCGTCGTTTTTATAACCAAAATATAAAATGCTGTTTTTTTAGACAGAATCAGATTTTCTTTTTTAAGTGGAGTCCCTATGACGGATAACAGAATGGATTCGACCCTTTGGTGCCCTGACGGGCAGAACGGTTTTTGAGACCGCCCCATTCAACCACTCTGGCATCTCTCCGAATAGCATTTCCATACTGAAACTTAAATGTTTCAGCCCCAGATGTAATGAATTTCAGGGGAATTTTAATATATTTGCAGTCTGTTTTGAAATCAGCTATTCGATTGACGGAAAGATGCAGGAGTGGCTGAACTGGCTCGCCTGGAAAGCGGGTGAACGGGAAACCGTTCCGTGGGTTCGAATCCCACTCTTTCCGCCATTATTTACAAATTGATATACGATTGGAAAGCAGGT
>BTUV01000007.1:0-22733 GCA_045863035.1 Ignavibacteriales bacterium
TTGCAAAATCAAATTTACAACTGGATGCTCTTTTTATTTGTTACCGCGCTAACTTTCTATGAAGTTTCCTAATCTTATCTTTCTGACTTTTAAACATAACTTCTACAAAAAAACGGTACGTCAATTTAAAACACAAAACCCCGGCTTAACCGGGGTTTTGTGAATATTATCTTAACCTTGAACTATAACTGAATTAATTCATACTTCACACATCATACTTCATAATTCAGAAATTTTTACTTCATGAGTGACATTTTTACTGTCTGACGGAATGAATTATCTGCTGTCTTCATAACTGCATAGTAAATTCCGCTTGTCAGTCCTGAAGCATCAAAGTTAACAGTATGTCTTCCTGCTGCTGTAAATCCATTGTATAGCTCAGTGACCTGCTGTCCGAGAGCATTATATACCGCAATGGTAACAACATTATCAGCGGGCGTATCAAAGGTGATAGCTGTTGATGGGTTGAAAGGATTAGGATAGTTCTGATGCAGGGCATAAGCATCTGCAACAAATACAGTAGTCACTTCAACTTCATCGCTGTATTCATACTGTCCGCCAAAATCAATCTGTTTCAGGCGATAGTATATTTTATCTGCATTAAGACTGCTGATATCATCAGAGAATGTATATTCAGCACGTTCGGTGGTGGTACCCATTCCTGATTTGAATGCAACAACTGCAAATTCGCCTGCGTCACCGACTTTACGCTGAATTTCAAAACCCTGGTTATTTGTTTCTGAAGCTGTAACCCAGTTCAGATTAACCGTTTTGCCGGAAACAGAAGCGGTAAAAGATGTAAGTTCGACCGGAACTACTATTGTGTAGCGTAAAAGCTGGCCGCCGTTACCACCAACAAGAACTTTATAATTAGTCGGGCTTACAACAAAAACTTTCGGCATAACTGCTGATGAAAAACCAAGGGGTAAAGTTTCAGCATCCCAGCTATTTCCGCCGTCCTGTGTTCTCCAAAGACCTGTTGAAGTAGCTGCCCATCCAATATTTGTATTTGGTAAAAACTCGAGTCCTCTGGTTAATCCAATCGGGGGAGTCACTGCGGCAAAGTTAAGTCCGCCATCTGTGCTTCTGCCAAGTGAATTTGTTGCCTGCCAATAACCAACCAAACCAACTCCGGTTGAGCTGTTAAATGCCAGAGAACCGGTAAACTGATTTGAGGCGGATGCAAAAGTCCAGGGACCATCAATACCGGCTGCGGATCTGTAAACACGGTTTGCTAAGGTAGCACCTGAAGCGCCGCCGGTACCAAACCAAAGTGTATTACCAATGCTGTAATAACTGGAGTTAGCCCCGAAAACGTTTGTGGCAGGGGCTGCCGGTCTGTTTGCCGCAAGCGCCCATGTAGCACCGCCATCGGTGGATTTAACTATATGGAAACTTCCGTCGGTAGGGTCAGACTGTGCCCAGAGCAGTGTCGCGCTCAGATTATCAACAGAGTTAAACCATGCACCTGTAGCAGTATAAACCTGCGTCCAGTTAGTACCTCCGTTAGTAGTTCTGAAAATTGCACCGTTGCCTGAGGCAGGTCCAGTTACCACAACTGCTGTTGTAGCACTAAGCCCTGCAATGGAATAGGCAGCAGCTCCGACCGAACCGGCAGCTGAAAAAGTAAGACCACCGTCTGTTGAAAGGGCTACTGCACCGTTTGCATCCAGAATCCATGCTGTGTTTTCATCCACCCAATCCACTCCCCAGATATCTCCGGTGAGACCACTGGTGATTGAAATCCATTGCGCCTGCAGACTGAATGATGCCAAAAAAAGAAAAAGAAACAAGTTCTTCACGAGAACCTCCTGATATTGTTTAGTTTAAGTCAAACTTTCTAACACCTTGACCATGAACGTAATTCCTCATGCAAAATTTAACAATTTATTTGTCAATGTCAATGTTTAAAATTAAAAATGCCTGAAAAGCTTTTCAGACCTTTCAGGCATTAATCGGGGAGTTTGGCAAAGCGCCCGCTTTTACAGCGCGGCTCTTACCATTAAATAGCTCCAGAATGCAGGATTCAGCTCAGTATTGCCGGCTTTTGTAAATCTGGTTTTCATCAGATCGCCTGGCAGAAAAACAGATCCGCCCCAGAAAATGTTAACACCCTTCAATACAGTGTACCTGACGGTCAAATCAAGTTCCTGCCCCAGAGCTGATTCACCCGCAGCAGTTTCTTCCGCGGTTGAGAGCAGATGCAGTGCCGCACTATAAAGGAAAGGTGAATTATCAGGAGCATAATCGTAAATCACGAAAATATCCTGGATACCAAGATTACCGGTATGAGCCGGAATCGAAGTAAAATAGTCCATAAATCCGTAGAACCTGTGCCCTGTCCCGAATGCAGCATCAAAGGTATTCACCTTTGTCAGTTCAGTTGGAGCAGTACCTGAGAGTATATCCACGCCCGGATTAAATGTAGAAGCACCCATCTGGTATTTTCCTGAAACTGAAAGCAGATAAGCAGCTACATCCCGTGAAGCCATTGTCCCCCCCTGATAAACAATTTCAACCGCAGTACTGAAGGGCTTCATGTTTAAGTGATGTTCGGCGCCCAGGGTATAGCGCGCAAGCTGAGATTCCGTGCCGGTTCCGACTTTTCTGTCTGACTCATAATAACCCGTCAGATTGAGAGTGTTGTTCTCATTCAGTTTTCCGCTTACGGTAAATGCAAAAAGATTTACAGAAGAGTCTCTTCTTGCGGGATATACATAAGCAGTGGGTGTTGCAGCAGCAGCGTAATTTTCAACTTCATCTATGTTGGCAATAATGAAATCCGTTTTCCAGGGCAAATCTAATCCGAAGAGAAGACCTTCATAAGAACGTCCGAACGGCCCCCAGTCACTGTTACCGAACAGCCGCTCATTTGCAAATGAATACTTGAATCTTCCCGCCTGAATACTCAGTGCAGATGAAAGTACATTACTGAATTTTATATATGCCTGATGCATATCAACATTTGCCAGGTATGCAGTAGTTGAAGCCCCCTGACCAAAAGTGCGTGAATCCTGAATCTGGGCAAAGAATGATACTTTGTCAGAGAAGGTTCTTGTTACTCCAATCCGGGTTCTCATGGTGGTAACATAAGCCGGATAGGTTATATTATAGAAATCACGCCCATCCAACTCGCCTCTTAACTGAAGATCACCGTCAAACTCCCAGGTTTTTGGCGCTTCCTGCGCATGAATCAGCGAAAACCCCAATAAAAATACGATAAGTAAAGTTCTCATAACTCCTTCGATAAATTATTATTGATTAATATGATGCCTGACGGGCTTCTGCTTTCTTATCCCATTCGGCAGGCACGGTCTTGAGCCACTCCGCTTTAGTTTCATTGAGTTTTTTCATATCAAGACCGATATATGCCTGAGCTTTTTCCTTCGTTGAAAGATCAGGCAGACTTATGGGGTATTTGATGCCAAGTTTTGTTAAAAGAATCGCAAGCTGAATCTGCGCTTCATGAGCTTTCTGAATCGAAGATGAAAGAACACGGGCAGACTCAAGCGGTGCATGAAACGGAGCGCCGTGAGAGGCAGCTATATAGTCCCATCTCCATTGTGCATGTCTGATGAGTTTATGAATATCTTTAAGGTCTTCAACATTAGCGCCGGCGTCAAGAGCAGCTTTTGCCTCTACGTGTGCTTTAACAATTGCATGTTCGGCGGCGAGCAGCAGCTCTTTTATTTTATCCTGCCGTTCATATACATTCTCACGCAGCGTTTCTTCACTTTCACGATGGCAGACCTGGCAGGAACCGGATATATTATTTAGCGGGCTTTGAATGTGATGATCGGTAAACTTCACGCCCCCCTCACTCTTATAAGGCATGTGACAATCCGCGCAGGAAACTCCCCGCTGGGCATGAATACCCATTTTGAAAACCTCAAAGTCCGGGTGCTGTGCTTTAAGTATCGGCGTTTTACTGAGTGTATGAACAAAATCAACATGATCAACTTCGTCATAATACTTTTCCATGTCATCAACAGTCATACCGCCATCCCAGGGGAACGTGAGATATTTTTCCTCCTTGCCTTTGAAGTAATATTCAACATGGCACTGTGCACAGACCAGAGAGCGCATCTCCTGGTGAGTTGCCTTTGATATATCCTTACCCATTCTGCTAAAGGCCTCTGCGAGTGCAGGTCTGGTGATTTGCAGATTCATGGTTTTCGGATCATGACAGTCCTGACAACCAATAGCATTCACCACCTGATCACCAAGGTCGCTCCATTTCTGTTTGTAATAATTAGAAACTCCCATCTGATTCATCAGACGCGGAACATCAGTGCTCTTGCAGGTCCAGCAGGTTGCCGGCTGGGGAACGTCCGTTCTGAGTGTATTGCGAATATCTTTAATTGCATAATAATGTCCGCGCCCCTGATTATAATCGCGCGAAAACGCATAACCTGCCCAGAGCACAACTAAATTCGGTTCTCTTTTCAACATGTCAACCATTGCGGAGCCGCCATATTTACTGGCAAAAGAGGTATCAAGCGTTTTTATATAACTTTCATATTCTCTGGGAAATGCCTCGCCCCATACCTCATTCCTTGGTTCCCAGTCATTAATGGGTTTTGCCGCAAGAAGGCGGTTTTGAGCTTCACCTCTCCGTTCGATAATTGACGCGCCGAAAAGTCCGGCAAGAAATACGACAACAACGGTCACGCCAAAAAGTACCCATGCCATATACGGCTTTTCATTTATGATATCTTTAATATTTTTCATGTTCTATTCTCTGATGTTGTATATATAAATTATTTTTTATTGCCTGTGAGATAGTTATCCATCCATTTTGGCATAACAGGAGTCAGTTCAGGAACCCGCGCCATCGGAAATGATGAAAGACTATTCACCCTTCCGTGCGGAGTCTCACGATGACAAGACCAGCAAAGCTGCGCTTCACCTTCCTGTGCTTCAGAAAACGTTCCTTGTTTTAGTTTTGTGTCATGCAGGTATGAGCCGTGGCATCTTATACAGTTTTCCATGACAACTGCCGCACCCATATCCTTTATACGAATAACCTCCGGTTCAAGACGAAGTGTGAACATCGTAGCATGACGCGTTCCGTCCATCGCTTTGAAAAGATATTTCCTGAAAAAATTATCCTGGGGCACGTGACAATCATTGCACGTAGCCACACGTGCATGGCTGCTTCTCTGCCACGTAGCAAACTGGGGCGTCATTACGTGACAGTTCATGCACGCCTCTGGTTTGTCTGAAAGATATGAAACAGCATTTGATATACGGAATATGACCAGACCAACCCCCATCAGAACTGCCATCATGAATATGACAGGCACTTTCCATCCGGCGGGAGGTGATACAGCCGTTAATATTTTTTTAATCATGTTTTTGCCTTGATGATCTAATTGTATGCGCTAAAGAAAGAAAAGTAAAGAAAAATTATTGTCTTTGCGCTTCAAGCTGAGCGACCATCTGCATTTCTTCTTCCGAGAGGTGATCCTGCAGATATTTAAAATACTCACGCTCTTCAAAACGTATATGCCCCTCAAGTAATTGAGCAAGGTCATCCATTTCGTCAATAACCAATTCGCTTCCACTCTTCAGAGCAGCTACTGACCGGCGAATAAGGTTATGTTCGTGAAGGATTTTCTCATGCATCGGTTTGAACCGCTCAGCCCTGCTGTCTAAATAATTTATAATCCTCTCCTCAGCCCTGAAGTGGGGCTCAATATGTGTATCCATCAGCTCAAATAAATAAGCAAGTTTTCCCTCAACAGTAACGGGAAGACCTTTATACTCAGGCGCGTTTTTCTTGAGAATCTGGGCGAGAATAAGTGAAGTGTGATGTTCACGTGAAAGGGGTGCAATTGCTTCGTCTCTTTTCATATAATCAATGTCCTATTAAGTCTATTATCTGATAAAGTTCTCGGTATTCTTCTTCGGTAACCGTGTTCTGCCAGAATCCTGTGAGAATCGCAAGACCGGTTACTCCTGTATATATAATGACAATTCCTGCCACTGTCGCAAAGTTTGACCTTTTGCGTTTTGTAATAATGTTCTCCTGATACAATGTGTCTTTAACCGGACATATATCAACACAACTCAGGCACATCGTACATTCATCAGAAAAAACCCTCGTGACCTTATCTACCTTAATCGCGGATGGACACGCTTTTGCGCAGAGTCCGCAATCTATGCAGCTTTTGGAGTTTCGCGTAATCTTTACCGGACTAAACAATCCGGTGACTCCGAGCAACGCACCATACGGGCAAAGATACCGGCACCAGAATCCTCTGATGAATGTTGAAAAGATAAATAATAAGAGGATAATAACAAACCCTGTAGTGCTGATTTGAACGAAAAAGTTATATAATTTAATATCGGCAACTTTATTATAAGGGCTATTCAGAAACACCTGAAGGTGCATGACTGACATGGGAATAATAGCCCAGAGGAAAAATCCGAGCAAAAGATATTTGAGGGAGCGAAGCGGCCAGTCCAGCCATTTTGGTATGATGATTCTTCTTCCGGTTATTTTTTCGCCGAATTCTGCAATCATTTCTGAAATGGTTCCAATCGGACACAGCCAACTGCAGAATGATTTACCGGCATACACCGACACAGCGATTATCGCGATAAAGATAAACAAACCGGAAGGATGTATCATATTCACTTTTCCGCTCTGAATCCAATACCAAAGTGACATAAGCGCGCTGATCGGAAGAAAGCCGTCAACGCCTTCCGGACGTTTATAAAATTCGGTTGTATCCGGTGAAAGGGAGTTTACAAATAACCAGAATTCAACGCCAATCCAGACAACAATAAGCATGAAAACTGATTGAACTGCAAGGCGGAAAGGTTGAATTTTCTGAATGTCATTTTTAACTATTTTTTTCTTGGGTGTTTTATCGTATTGCATAAGGAAGAGTCACTAAAAAGAGAATCGAGTAGAGCATCAGCGTAAGGCCAAGCTGTTTAAAACTTCTTCCTCTCACCCACCCCAGCCGGTCTGCGGCAAAATGAATGAATAACGGAAGAAATCCAGGCAGAAGCCAGAGAACCAGAATATATCCGGATAAAGCCAGAAAACCGGCTACCGCTAAAGTCAGGAATATAAAAAACGGCATGATGAGCCGGGCATGAAGAATTCGACCTTCATCTTCCCTCAGTTCCCGCATTTTGAGATCAGCGAAGGAGGAAGATATGGTAAAAAACAGGAGATTCATCACCGAGGCGGTAATTCCTTTCTCAGTGAAGGTCCCGTGAAATGAAAGATCTGCTAAAAATCCCCCCGATGTTAACAAGAGTGTACCGGTAAAATTTCTCAGAGGTGAATATCCAGTTGAGGTCATTACTAACTTCATAAACAGAAAAATTGTTACAACAACCAATCCGGCGGGGATAAGCAGCCAGACACCGGAAAGATAAATCAGGAATATGCTAAAGACTGTGGCAATGAACGAGAATCGGGGGAGCCAGTAAATTGCATCCTGCTGCTTGAGCAGTCCGGCTTTTCCATTCCGTAAATAAGCATTTATCAGCATTTCGACCGGTTTATAAGCCATGAACCAACTAAGCGCTGCGGCAAGGAAAAGCAATGCAATGAGGTTAAATTCCCCGCTAATGATAATGGCTGAAAGAATCGGAACAAAAAGAATCACCCAGGCGCCATGTTCATTTGTAACAATCATGCGCCTCATGGTTAAATCAATTTTTTCCTTATTGCGTCAAACTTCACAACCGTTTTATGAGCAAGCTGGTGCAGGTTTCTGCTGCTAAGCATCTTTTTTGTTTCAGCAAGCAGCTTTGCCCAGGAGGAATGTACCGCGCATGGGTATTCATCAGAACAGCCGGGGAAACCGAGAACGCATCCTTCCAAAACATCATTCCCTTCAATGGCCTTAACCACATCAAGGAGGAAAATCTCTTTCGGGCTTTTACCCAGCAGGAATCCCCCCCCTTTTCCTTTTTTTGACTTGATAAAACCGCTCATGGTGAGTTCCTGAAGTATTTTCGAGACAAATTCTTTCGGAATCTGCAAATGTTCGGCTATTTCACCGGCCGTTACCGCCACCCCCTCTTTTGTCAGAGTAAGGTATAGCAATGACTGGATTGCATATTCGCTCTTTTTTGACAGTAGTAATGACATAAATAAATCAGACTTTTAACTCTGATTAAAATACATAATTCCTGAATCTTTGTCAAAGAAATTCTCCATCCGGATAAATTATGTTTCAGGGTAAAAATCCACCCGGTGGTATCCCAATCAGTAATCCGGTTATTTCTGCGGTAATCGCTCGGCATAAAGTTTGGAAATTTCTGCCCCGATCAGGAAAACATAAGCAGAATAGTAAATCCAGAAAGCAATTACCACCACAAGGGCATAAGCGCCGTAAATTTTTCCGTAACTTGCGAAATTATAAACATAATAACCAAATATCTGCTTTGCAATTTCCCATGCAATTGCAGCGGTTAACGCCCCGACAAAAACTGCTCTTCTTCTGAGCTTCACCGCCGGCACAACTCTGTATAAAAATAAGAACATTCCAAAAACAATAGATACCGAGAACACTGTCGAATAGAGTTTTGGGATATACTCAAATCCGATGAAGTCTATTGTTCCTGCTGAAAATGAGATATTGTTAAGTACCTCAAGCACCGGCAGCAGAAGAGTTGCAGCCAGAAAGATAAACATCATCAGAAAAATCAAACCTATATCCCTCAGCTTGCCCACAAAGAAATTAACATCTGCCCCACCCTTAAAAATTCTGCTTAAAATGGTTCTGATACTGCTGAATAAGCTGGATGCCGCAAAAAGCAGACCAAGTCCGCCGATAATACCGGCAACATTACGGTACTGGATAACTTCAGTGATTCTGTTAAACAATATCTGTTTAACAAATTGTGAATACGCTTCATAAGGTATAATGGTATCAATAAAGGTATTAATCTGCACTTCCACTTCCGCGGAGTCCAGAAATATACCAAGTATCCAGAAGAGAATAAGTACCAGCGGAATGATACAAACAAATAACGAAAAGGCCAGACTTCCCGAATAAAGGAACAAATGATCTTCATCAATTCTGTCTATCAACCCGATTATATAATGGCGGAAGAATCCGATGAGCCCTCCGACTTTCGGGGAGAACCGAGATAGCAGACGCAGTTTCCGCTTCAGGGTTTCAACCCATATATATATCCTATCTTTCATCAGGTCAGATGCAATAGCTGAGGACAAAAAAAGCGCTCATTTGCCCACTTGTTAAAAACTTATGACCCATGCTCCATAATCCGTGATATTGCATGAAAATACCGGTCGGCAAGCTCAGTCAGTTCAAACTCATAACTGTTAATTTTTAGCTTCTTTCCCCCGGTAACTCCTGCTCTTATATACTCCTGCCTTTGTTCTGACAGATACTTCTCTACTGAACCGGCGTTTTCGGGAGTAACTGATATGATTACTCTCGACTGCGTTTCCGAAAAAAATGTAAAGTCTTCCCTTGTGCCCTGAGGAAGCAGTACCTCCGCGCCTGTTACATTGTCCTGATTCATGATGCAGCACTCTGCAAGGGCAACCGCAGTTCCTCCGTCTGATATATCATGTGCTGACAAAACCAATCCCGAACGAATCAGAGCAAGAAGTGAATCGTGCAGTTTTTTCTCTTTTTCAAGATCGAGTTTCGGACAGTCTCCTTTAACCATTCCATGAACCGATTTGAGATATTCCGAGCCGCCAATTTCTTCTGCATCACTTCCCAGTATATATATTATGCTTCCTTCACGGGTGAAGTAACTCCCGGTAATATGAGTAAGGTCTTCAATCAGGCCAAGCATTCCGATAGTTGGTGTAGGATAAACTGCGCTATCCGGAGACTCATTATAAAAGCTGACGTTACCGCCTGTAACCGGAGTATCAAGATATCTGCATGCTTCTCCCATTCCCGCAATGGCTTCGGTAAACTGCCAGTACATCTCCGGCTTATAAGGGTTGCCAAAATTTAAACAGTTGGTAATAGCCAGAGGAACAGCTCCGGTACAAACCACATTACGGGCAGATTCAGCAACAGCTATTTTAGTACCTTCACGAGGATTAAGATATACATACCTCCCGTTGCAATCGGTCTTTAGCGCGAGCGCTTTCCGTGTGCCTTTAATATATACAACTGCGGCATCACAGCCCGGACCAATCACAGTCGCGGTCTGCACCATTGAATCATACTGCCGGTATGCCCACTGCTTTGAGGCAATGTTAGGCGAGCTCATCAGAAGCAGGAGCGCGGACCTGCAATCCGTTTCGGGCAGCTCTTCTTTTCTGAAAGAATGCACCTCATCAAGGTAAGCCGGTCTTACGGTTTCGCGTATATATACCGGCGCTCCCCCTCCGAGCACTAAATCATACGGCGGAACTGAAGCCATCCGCACCCCATCATAATCTATATTGAGTATGCCCGTTGAAGTCACTTCCCCTACTTCGGAACAGTTCAAATCCCACTTGTCAAAAACAGCTTTAATTTCGGCTTCTTTTCCTTTTTTCCCCACCACAAGCATTCTCTCCTGACTTTCTGAAAGCATGATTTCATAAGCAGTCATTTGTTTTTCCCTCAGGGGCACTTTGTTAAGGTTAACATTCATCCCTGAATTTCCTTTCGCGCTCATCTCAGTAGTTGAGCAGCTTATCCCTGCAGCACCCATATCCTGAATGCCTGTAATCAATTTTTTTTGAATTACTTCCAGAGTGGCCTCAAGCAGCAGTTTTTCAGTGAAGGGGTCGCCAACCTGGACGGAAGGTCTTTTAGCTTCAGACTCTTCTGAAATTTCCTCAGAGGCAAACGTTGCCCCGTGAATACCGTCTCTCCCGGTTGAAGAACCCACAATAAATACCGGATTTCCCTCCCCTTCGGCGGTTGCGGATGCAGTTTCACCAGTTTTGACCAGTCCCACCGCCATTGCGTTTACTAAAGGATTCCCTTTATAAGCATTCTCAAAGTAAATCTCACCTCCTACGGTTGGCACACCAAAACTATTTCCATAGTCTCCAATCCCTTTTACCACTCCCTCAAACAAATATCTGGTGCGCGCATCATCAAGTTCGCCGAATCTGAGTGAGTTGAGGCAGGCAATCGGCCGTGCACCCATGGTAAATATATCACGTAGAATACCCCCGACTCCGGTAGCAGCTCCCTGATACGGTTCAACAGCGGAAGGATGATTATGACTCTCAATTTTGAACGCAACCGCAAGACCGTCTCCGATATCAACAAGACCTGCATTTTCATCCCCGGCTCCGACCAAAAGTCTCCCCCCTGATCGTGGAAGTGTTTTAAGCTGAATGATTGAGTTTTTATAGCTGCAATGCTCTGACCACATCACACTGAACACACCCAGTTCAGTAAATGTTGGTACTCTCCCTAAAATTTTCAGAATTTTCTGATATTCATCTTCATTTAATCCATGTTGAGCCGCCAGTTCCGCGGTTATTTCCGGTTCTTTCATCTGTCCTGATTCTTTGAGATTTTAATCGGAAAGATACTGAAATTCGGGCTCTGATTTTTCTGAAACGGAATTGAATAGGCGGATAAATTAATCAAAGCAAAACATTCATTTCTATAATACAACATCACTCAACGACCGATTTGCCAATGTTCCTCCGGTAAAATCCTGTATATTGCAAATTGCTTCAAAAAAAATGCGGATTACTGTCTTGTCACGAAAAAACATTGCAATATTGGGTGGGGGAAACATTGGCTCTGCCATAGCCATGGGGCTGGCTAAATCACAATTATTCCCGGCTGAGTCGATCATAATCACCAGAAAAAACAGGGAGTCCCAGTTTTCACACCTCCAAATGGGGTTTGATGTTCTTTCAACTAATTTGCAGGCAGTCCGCTCATCCGGGATCATCATACTCTGTGTTCAGCCGGGGCAGCTCAATGACCTGCTTGAGGAAATTGCTCCCCAGATTCAGAAAGATCATATTATCATCTCAGTAGTTTCAGGCGCACTTATTAACGACATTAAACAGCGATGCAACAATAAAGGAGTGATTGTGCGGGCGATGCCGAACACTGCAATTTCGATACGTGAATCGATGACCTGCCTCACTTCTGACTCCGAAGAGGGTCTTGAAACAGCAAAAGAAATCTTTGATGCACTTGGTGTTTCGATTGTTATTCCTGAAGAATTAATGGTTCCGGCTACAGCTCTTTGTGCCTGCGGAACTGCTTTTTTTCTCCGGGCTGTAAGGGCGGCTTCACAAGGCGGAATTGAAATCGGTTTTCATGCAGAAGATGCACTTTTTATGGCTGCACAGACTGCTAAAGGCGCGGCTGCGCTTATTCTTAACGGACGGAAACACCCTGAAGGTGAGGTTGACAAAGTAACCACTCCGCGGGGTTGTACTATTTCAGGACTTAATGAGATGGAGCATCATGGTTTCAGTTCTGCCATGATTAAAGGAATTACCACCGCTGCTGAAAAGGCCGCAAAACTTTACTCTCCGGCAGAATGAAGATGAAGAATCATTATGTCAGCTTTAACGCGTTGAATGAATTCTCCGAATACTGCTTTCTTGTGGATGCATCCGGAGTACTTCTGGATGTAAACAAAGCAGTAATTCTGGATATGAAAGTGCCGAAGGAAGAAATGCAGGGAACCCCTTTCTACACATGGCTTCATCCTGCTTCCATCCTTAAAGCTGAAAATGCCCTCATCAGAGCAAATGAAAATTCTGCCACTATTGAGATTGAGTGCAAACTGCGTCTCTATGGTGATGTCTTCTGCGATTCGAAAATGTATTTTTCCAGTTTTAAAATTCCTACTGATACCAAAAGAAATAAAATACTGATTATCGGAAAAAATGTAACAGAGGAGAAAAAGCGGGAAACCGATTTGCTCAGGTTTTACTTCGTCGCGCAGAATACGGTAAATCCATTGCAAATTACTGATTTAAGCGGTAAGATGATTTATGTTAATCCCGCATTCATCAAGACCAGCGGTTACTCAGAAGAAGAACTCATTGGTAAAAATCCATCCGTTTTCGGAAGTAAAAAATACCCAAGAAAATTCTGGGATAAAATGTGGAACACCATCACAGCCGGGAAAGTATGGGTTGGAGAGGTTGAGAATAAAAAGAAAAACGGTGAACCCTTTCACACCCAACTGCTTGTCTCCCCTATTATTAATAACGATAAGCAGGTCATCGGGTTCTTTGGTATTCACCGTGACCTGACGGAGAAAAGGAATTTTGAAAAACAGCTTATCCACACACAAAAAATGGAAAGCATCGGAACCCTGGCAGCCGGTGTTGCTCATGAAGTGGGTAATCCTCTTGCATCAATCTCCGCACTGGTGCAGCTTATCCTCCGCACCAGTGATGATCCCTTCACAAAAGAAAAACTTGATCTGGTTAAAAGCCAGATTAACCGTATTTCCAAAATCATCCGTGATCTTGTGGATTTTTCACGTCCCTCAAATTATGAGATGCGCCTGACAGACCTGAATGCAAACGTGAAGGAGTCCATTGAGATTGTACAGGTCGGCAAGAAAGCAAAAAACATTTCATTTAAATCTGATTTCGATCAGAATATCGCCCCTATTCCGCTCGTGGCGGATCAGCTTCAGCAGGTTTTTGTTAACATCCTGATTAACGCGGTTGATTCAGTCGCCGATCGAATTTCCCAGACCGAAGATCACCGCGGGATAATAAAGATAAAAACTTCATTCGATTCTGAACATGTATATATAACTTTTGAAGACAATGGTCAGGGTATTGATGAAGCGCATATTGCAAAAGTTTTTGAACCGTTTTTTACCACAAAAAAAGAAGGTAAAGGCACGGGTCTGGGGCTCTGGGTGAGTATCGGTATTATCCAGAGTTTCGGAGGTGAAATTAAAGTTAATAGTATTCCAGGGGAGTGGACCCGTTTTACCGTCCAGCTCCCGATATATACAAATTATTAAGGACAGAGGTCATGCCTGAAAAAATATTAGTTGTTGATGATGAAGATATCATAAGAGATACGATTTCCGTTGTGCTGAAAAAAGAGGGTTACCTGGTTGATGAGGCAGAAAACGGACTTGTTGCATTTAACAAAGTGCAGGAAAATTTTTATGATTTAGTGATTACAGATATCGAAATGCCTGAGATGAAAGGCATCGAACTGCTGGAGCGCTCCGCAAAGGCACAATCCAATGCTTCATTCATTATAATCACCGCTTACGGTTCGCTTGATACCGCAATACGCGCACTGCGTTCCGGTGCAAATGATTATATACTGAAACCTGTTGAGTTTGATGAACTGCTTATTAAAATTAACCGCCTCTTTGAAACCCGCCGTCTGATATTAGAAAATCAGATGCTGAGAAGAGAAGTGCAACGGGATTTTGATTATTCTAACTTCATCGGTAAAAGTCCGGCAATGAAGCGTATTTTTGATATTATTTCAGCAGTTGGCCCCACTGAATCAACCGTACTGATTACCGGTAACAGCGGCACCGGTAAGGAGCTGACAGCGCGCGCCATACATCAGGCGAGCAAAAGAAAAAACAGACCTTTTCTTGCAGTGAACTGCGGAGCTATTTCAGAGAACCTGATTGAGAGCGAACTTTTCGGTCATAAAAAAGGAGCGTTCACAGGTGCAAGTAATGACAAAGAAGGTTACCTCAAAGCCGCAGATGGCGGTACACTTTTTCTTGATGAAATAAGTGAAATGCCGCAGCAGCTTCAGGTAAAGCTCCTCCGTGTTATTCAGGAAAGAGAATGTACGCCGGTAGGGTCAACTGTTTCACTTCCGATTAATGTGCGCTTTATCGCTTCCACAAACCGCAATCTGCGCGAAGAAATTACCAAAGGTACATTCCGTGAGGATCTGTATTACAGGTTAAATGTAGTTGAATTAAAAATGCCTTCTCTGCGCGAAAGAAAAACAGATATCCCTCTGCTCATTGACCACTTTCTTGATAAATTCCGCAAGGAAATGGGAAGAAGCATCAAGGGTGTTGACCATAAAGCAATGAAAGCTCTCATCAGCTATGACTGGCGCGGCGAAGTCAGAGAACTTGCCAATGTTATGGAGCGCGCTGTTATCTTCGCGGATAATGAATATATCGGCGTGGAAGAACTTCCTGATTACTTTAAGTCTGATAAGGATACTGCTAATCAGGAAAAAATCGGTGTGCTTGATGAATATATACGCAAAGTTGAGCGCGACTACATCGTAAAGACACTCGAAACATACAATTATGACAAAGAACAGGTAGCCATGGCGCTTGATCTCGGTCTTTCTACTCTCTATCGCAAAATAAAAGAACTGGGAATAGAAGTATGAATTATGAAGTATGAATTATGAAGTATGAAGTATGAAGTATGAAGTATGAAGTATGAATTGGTTCATAATTTTCGTAAAGACGTGAGAGGAGAGTGTAAATTTAATTGTTATAATCCTGACTATTCCCAAAACAAGGAAACATCGGGTTAAGCGGAAGCAGTTACAACTACAAAACTCATAACTTTACAGAAAATTTTACGTACTTTAGTGGTGTAAATAAATAAGTTTCAAAATCAGGAGGTCCTTATGTTGTTTCAAGTCCGCCAGGAAAAAGGCATAATCATCATTACTGTAAAATCCCCTGTTTTTGATGAATCCTGCCAGGCGGAATTTCTAAAGCTTCTCGATGACCTGATTGCAAAAGGAGATGTTTTTATTGACTTGGATGTTTCTGAGGTCCGGTATATAGATTTGGCCGGATTAAGTATGGTGACAAAAGGTATGATTAGGGCAAACGATGGCGGAGGAAAATTTACCATGATCAACACAACACCGGAACTTAATTTTAAAATTGCAGAGCTAAGAGAGCAGTTATTTGCCTTTCATGACAAATTGATGAAGCATCTTGATACATTCCCTCCAAAGGACAAGTCTAACTGAATCCAGCAATTTCTGTCTGAGTATTCGTTGATTCAGATCTGAGATTCTGTAATAATAGCTTATCGCGCTATCAGCGGGCGACTTTTCCCTGTTTCATCAGCAGTTTCCGATTTATGTTACTTTGCTAATGCCTGAAAAAATTAAAAAATATTCGCTTCTCGCCGGCTAAATCTTCAATCACTACGCGCAATTCATCTTCTTTCGGAAAAGAATACCGGATACGCTTTGGAAAATCATGCTCTGCATTCTCAAAAATATACTCCTCCCCGTACGCTTTCAATGTAAATAAAATCTCTTTGCCATCATTCTGGTCAGTTACCTGCGCGCCGTAGTAAAGGGAGTCGCCTGAAACAAACAATCGCATTTTTTCAGTGAGAAGTGAGTCTTCTGCTGACACTCTGAACGTAAGCCCATCAAGAGTTGAGTTTTCATTTTTCCTCCAGACTTCATAAACTTTCCCACTACGTGTAATACGTATCCAGGTTCCTTCAAGCCGATGCAGGTCAGGAAGAATATCCTTCGCCGGTTTTACAGAATCACTTCCGCACCCTGCTAACAGTATTTGAGCAAGTAAAAGAAAAATAGCCATTCCGGCAGTTGTAATGTGTTTCATATTGCAAAATATTCCGATCAATCTATACTGCAAAATTACTTTAAGAATATGAAACTACGTCTAAAGATGTTTTACTAATAGACGAATGTTAAACATCGCCACCCCGGATCAGGAAATCACAACAAGTTGACTTCTCTCTTCATAATTGCTTCATCTCATCTTTGAGCTGCTGCTTTAAAACGTAACCTTGCGTTGCTATCGCTTACCTTGAACTGTTTTCTTTTTGTTTCAAATTATTATTGTGGTATAACAAGCGAGGTGATTATTTATTGCAAAATCTTGACGCCTATGAGTATATTTACATGTTCAAATAAAGCGGCAATCAGGCAATTGCTAAACATGCCGTTCAATAGTTGTATTATTATCAGAAAGGAATATTTTATGGGATTACTTGATAATCTCAGTGGACAACTCGGCGGTCTTATGGGCAGCGGAGGACAAGGAGACCTGATAAATTCTGCTATGCAGATGATCAGCGGTGAAAAAGGGTTAAGCGGAATAGTGCAGATGTTCAATCAGGCAGGATTAGGAGAACAAGTGCAATCCTGGATTGGAAAAGGCGAAAATCTCCCAATTTCACCGGAACAAATTAAAAGCGTTCTGAGCAGCGATACCCTTAATTCGCTCGCCCAAACTCTCGGCATCAATGCCAGTGGAGCGGCTGATATGCTGTCAAATTTTTTACCTGGTGTGGTTGATCAGATGACCCCCAACGGTAAGATTGAATAATTGAATAAACACCGGCGGAGCGACAGTTCTCCGCCGGTATTGCTTTGAAATCAGTAATTCCCCCCATTTCCGGGTGAAAAAGAATTCTGAAAAACTCTTAAAAAAACCTCACTGTTATTCAGGTTTCTGACTCCACGAACAAGAAATCCCTCCCCTTTTACCCGCTGAGACCTTTAAAACCCCGCTTGAGTCATTTCAGAAATACCGTTAGTGTTGCCAATTACACCCCGCGCCTGACTATGGGAAAAAGGTACCAAAACACCCCCAATAGTGACAGAATAACCTAAAATATCGTTTAGTTTTATATTTTTCTTTAAAAAGAGTATATTTTGATTTAGTTTTGGAAATTGATAAAAAAAAGATCAGACCCAGGAGATTTAGATGAAATTCAAAGTCAGTGAAAAATATAATGCTGCGATTGTTGAAGTAAAAGGCAACATGATGGGCGGTCCGGAAGCAATAGAATTCAGCGACCAGCTTAAAAAGCTCCTTACTGAAGGGAAGAAAAATATTGTTATTGATCTCTCTGACGTCAAATTTATGAACTCATCAGGTCTGGGAATGCTCATCAGCGGGCTAACCACCGTAAAAAACGGCGGCGGTTTGTTAAAACTTGCCAATGTTACTGATAAAATTCAGAGTCTGTTGATGATCACCAAACTGATTACCATATTCGAGACGTTTGAATCGATTGATGATGCTGTAAAAAGTTTCGGAATCTGATACCCGCAGGCGGTACTCATTTTTCATCCCCTCTTTTTTACCCATTCGGGCGGTTTTTACCGCCCGTTTTGTTTTCTGAACTAACCCCGAAATTCTTAGATTAAGCAGTTACTTTTATAAAATTGCCTGACGGTGGTTGAAAACCGGTCAGGAAAACTAAACACAAAACATTTACCGGAGTATAATCTTATGCGGGTAACCGTATTGGTCGGCAGTCAATGGGGCGATGAGGGAAAAGGAAAAATTGTTGACCTTCTCAGTGAAAAATTTGAAATAGTTGTCCGTTATCAGGGCGGAGCCAACGCCGGACATACCGTTGAAATCGGTTCAAAAAAATATGTCCTGCACCTCATCCCATCTGGTATTCTGCGTGATGATGTTGTCTGCGTCATCGGAAACGGTGTGGTGATTGATCCTGTTGCACTGCTTGATGAAATAGCACTGCTTGAGTCGCATGGTATTTCCGTGAAGGGACGGCTCTTTATCAGTCATAATGCTCACCTCATCATGCCTTATCACAAGCTGCTTGATTCTATCTCAGAAAGTGGAAAAGTCAAAATCGGGACGACCGGCAGAGGCATTGGTCCCTGCTATATTGATAAGTATGCAAGGAAGGGAATAAAGATTATTGACCTGCTTTATCCGAAAATCCTGGAGGAAAAAATCAGGCAGAATCTCGAAGAAAAAAACCTTCTCCTGAAAAATATTTATAATGTTGAAGAACTTGATGTTGAAAAAATAATAGCACAATATCTTGAATTCGATAAACAGATTGATGTATATATAAAAGATGTTCCTGCGTACCTGAATCAGGCAATAGAAGAAGGAAAATCAGTACTTCTTGAAGGAGCACAAGGGGCGCTCTTAGACGTTGACCACGGCACATATCCTTTTGTTACCTCCTCTAATCCTACTTCCGGCGGCGCATGCACAGGCACGGGCATCCCGCCAAATAAAGTCACGGACGTCATTGGAATTGTGAAAGCATATACAACACGAGTCGGTGAAGGACCATTTCCGACAGAATTGCCTGACCAAGAGGGTGAAGAACTTCGGCAGCAAGGCAATGAGTTTGGCGCAACTACCGGCCGACCGCGGCGCTGTGGCTGGTTTGATGCGTTTCTGGTAAGATATTCAGCTTTGATAAACGGTATCACCTCAGTTGCTATCACTAAACTTGACGTACTGAGCATGTTTGATGAAATAAAGGTCTGCACCGGATACGAGTTTGAAGGCAAGCTCCTCAAATCATTTCCAACAGACTTCCAGAAGCTATCATCAGTTAAACCGGTTTACGTAACGCTGCCCGGCTGGAAGGAAGATATTTCCGGCTGCTCTTCATACAATCAGCTTCCCGAAAATGCAAAAAAGTATCTCCGGTATATATCAGAAGCTGCCGGCATTACTGTTTCCATCATTTCAGTTGGTCCGAAAAGAGAGAGTACATTCGTTACTGATGCACTCTGATACTGCGCATTATCTGAAACTGCCATGAAAAAAATGAGCGGCGGACCTGCCTCCGCCAACATTAAAATAATTTTACTTACCATTGCCATTGCAATCGGCGGCGGCACTTTGCTTTACACTTCTGATCTGGTTTCCAAACTCCAGCAGAAAGAACGGGAAATTGTTCAGCTTTATGCACGAGGTATGGAGCATATCGCCAACGCCAGTTCCGAAAATTCTGATATTACATTCCTTTTTGAAAATATCATCAGGCCGATTGATTTCCCCCTTATTCTGACTGATGCCAACGATAATATCAATATGTCATCCCGGCTTGATATACGGAATATCAAATATGACTCAACCCTGACTGATTCTGCTCTTGAGCTCTTCTTCAGTGATATGCTAAAAGAAATGGATGCAACCAACCCGCCCATTCAGGTTAAATATATAGCCGGAACAGATACCATTATTCTGACCAAGATTCATTATGGCAACTCTGACTCCATTAATCAGCTTAAATACTATCCGTATATACAAATACTTATCGCTGCCGTGTTCATCATTATCGGATATATCGGCTTCAGTCAGATAAAAAAGAGTGAACAAAGTAATATCTGGGTCGGGCTTGCAAAGGAAACCGCTCATCAGTTCGGTACACCCATTTCAAGTCTCATGGGGTGGGTTGAACTGCTTAAACTCAACCATTCCGATCCTGTAAAAGTACTGGATGCCGCGGACGAAATTGAGAATGATGTAGCCAAACTGAATAAAATAACCAACAGATTCTCAAAAATAGGTTCACGGCCGGAGCTTAAAAGCGAAAATGTTTATGAAGATATTAAACGAGTTGTTGAGTACTTTAACCGGCGACTTCCCCAAACCGGAAAGAATGTAGAAATAACTCTGACCGGTGATACGAACGCTGAAGCACAACTCAGCAAGGAACTTTTTGAATGGGTTATTGAAAACCTCATCAAAAACGCGTACGATGCCATTGATCACACGATGGGGAAAATTGAGGTTGTTATCACCGACTTGAAACATAAAGTGGAAATTGAAGTTTCTGACAATGGCAAAGGTGTTGATAAAAAGAGACGGAAGGATATCTTCCGCCCCGGTTATTCAACCAAAAGGCGCGGATGGGGTCTTGGGCTTAGTCTTTCCAAGCGCATCGTGGAAGAATATCACCGCGGAAAGATTTTCGTCAAACACTCAAGCCCCGGCGACGGTACTGTCTTCAAAATTATTCTGAATAAATAATCCGTATATATATCCCTCTCATCCCGTCCGCAGATAGGCCTTTACCATTTCTTCTGCATCGAGTGACTCTACCAGCATAATCTCTTCCTCACTGAAACTTTCTGTATCTCCGAAATACTTGTTTTCAGCGCTATCCCACTGTAACGATGCTTTAAGATCGGTAACTTTCAGAAGTTCAAGACTCTCTACAATAAGATTGGTCGGCAGCTCCCTGTCAACTCTGCCCTCAACCAGAAACGGACCCATGCTCAGGGTTTTCTCTGCAACTTTATTATATATACCGGGGAAAAGCACCGCTTCAAAGGTGCCGGTTGTATCTTCAAGTGAAAGAAACTTCATAATATCCCCTTTCCTGGTTTTCACCCGTTTGGATGACATATACCAGCCGGTCATGCGGATTTTCTTTCCTGCATGTTGCTTCATATCAGAAGCGCGCACCAGTGTTTTGTCCGCCCGGTAAGAAGGGAAAAAATCAAGCGGATGACGGCTGACCATATACTCAAATGCTTCAAGCTCCCTGATGCACTTTTCTTCCATGGTATAATCAATTGGTGTGATAACATCCTGCTCAAGACGCACCGACTCATGACTAAAAAGCGCCGGCTGTGATATATCAAGCAGCTTTTTATGCTTCAGATATACATCCAGCAGACGCATCAATGAAGGCCGCGTAAGACCGAAACAGTCCATAGCACCGCAGGAGATAAGCAATGCGGCGGACTGCTCTTTGACCGGAGCCCGCACCAGCAAATCAGCCAGTGACACATATCTGCCGTTTTCCTTTCGTTCAGTAATAATGCTGTGAGCCGCCTGTGAGTTCAACCCCCTGATAGCCATCAGCCCGATGCGGAGCTCTTTTCCTTTTCCGCGGTACTCATACTCACTCTCATTAACACAAGGGAGATACACAGTAAGCCCCAGCCGTTTGCATTCCTGTATATATACTGCTGCTGAGTAGTACCCCCCCTGATTGCTCAGCACCCCTGCCATAAACTCAGCCGGATAATGCACTTTAAGATAAGCCACCTGAAATGAAAGGAGAGCAAAAGAAGCACTGTGCGCCTTGCAAAAAGCATATCCGGCAAAAGACTCAACCTGACGCCAGAGCTCCTCAACTATTCCCCTGCTGTATCCCTTAGCCATACCGCTGGTGATAAACTTTTCCTTCAACCGTACCATTGCATCGCGGGAGCGGAGCTTGCCGCTCATGGCACGCCGCAGTAAATCTGCCTCCTCAAGCGAAAGACCAACCACATGATGCGCAACCTTTAGAACATCCTCCTGGTAAATCATTACTCCATAGGTGCTCTTCAGAAGCGGCTCCATTGCAGGAACCAGATACTTCCGCAGGGCGGGGTTTTTATGCCGCCGGATAAACTCCTGCATCATACCGCTTTCAGCCACACCGGGGCGGATGATGGAACTGGCAGCGGTCAGCATTTCAAAATCATCTACGTTCAGCTTTTTGAGCAGCGTGCGCATCCCCGGTGACTCAATATAAAAACAGCCAATGCTCTCCCCCTCCCGGATCAGTTTTTTAGTTAGCTCGTCATTAAGAATCATCTCAAAATCAGTAATGTCAAACCGGACTTTTTCTGTGTTTTTCGGAAGAACCGGATAAAACTGTATCGTGCCGTCATCCTTGGGGAGACGGTAGGTAGCGAGGTCAAATTCCTGCTTTTTCTCTTCCTGATTCATAAATAAGTGAACATTTGTTCACCATTTTATGCAAAGAAAACCAAATTGTCAAGAGAATTATGAAGTATGAAATATGAATTATGAATTATGAATTATGAAGTATGAATTGTGAATTATGAAGTATGAATTATGAAGTATGAACTTGTTTGAATTGTGAATTGTGAATTATCCTCCCGATTCCGGCGGGGTCGCATATTGGTAGAAAAGAATTGTGGATTTTCCTCCCGACTCCGGCGGAGTCGCATAGTGGTAGAAAACAATTGTGAATTTCGAATGGTGAATTGTAAATTTTCCTCTCGACTCCGGCGGGGTCGCATATTGGTAGCCCGCACCAACCCTCCATCGGTGCTCCCCTCAACACAAAA
>BTUV01000007.1:22833-42081 GCA_045863035.1 Ignavibacteriales bacterium
GTCGCATATTGGTAGCCCGCACCAACCCTCCATCGGTGCTCCCCTCAACACAAAACACCTCCCCTTAATAACTCATTTTATCCAATTTAACCTTACCCCTGAAAACCCAATATATGCTGATGGTATAGGCAGCAACAAAGGGAAGCCCAATCATCGCGACAACAAGCATTATCCCCAGTGTTTTCTGAGAGGAGGCAGCATTATAAACTGTCAAATTATAATCGGGATTCAAAGATGAAATAACCATATTAGGAAAAAGTCCGATCGCAAAGAGCATCAGCAGCATGGCAATGGAAACTGATGATGAAACAAACGCCATAAACTCCCGGCCATGATAAATCTCACGCGGTATATTTGCAATAGCAAGCATGTTTAACAAGGCAACGATAAAGAGAACGGGATTATCCTTAAACGGCTGAGACATGTGAGGAAAATAAATGAGGGTAGCCATCGTTGTTATTGCATAACAAATTACGAAGAAAATAATCGTGTTGTTAATCCACCCCTTAACCTGATTTTGCAAAAGCCCCTCCGTTTTCATGGAAAGATATATAGCCCCATGCATCATAAAAAGCGCAAGCGTAGTGATACCAACCAGCAATGTATATGGAGTAAAAAGGTCAATGTCAGTTCCTGCATACTCTTTGTCAGCACCAAGCGGAATTCCCGTTATGATATTGCCAATTGCAATACCCATAATAACGGCAATAAGCATACTGGCAATACTAAACGCTCTATCCCAGGATTTCCGCCAGGCCGGTGATTCTTCCTTGCTTCTGAATTCAATAGCCACTGCTCTAAAGATCAACATGAACAGCAGAAGCATAAAGGCAGTATAAAACCCTGAGAACACGGTAGCATACACATCAGGAAATGCGGCAAACAATGCACCTCCGCCAACAACAAGCCATACTTCATTACCGTCCCAAACCGGTCCTATGGAATTAAGCATAACACGCCGGTCGGTATCACTTTTTGTGAGCAAATGAAGCGCGCCAACGCCGAGATCAAAACCATCGAGTATTGCATATCCGGTTAAAACCGCGCCGAGGAGTAAAAACCAGGTTATGTTAAGATCAAATCCGAATTCCATATATATTACCCTTTCACCTCTGCTGTTTCACCAGTTTCTTCCGGACCATGTTTTATCTTACGGTCAAGCAGATAGATAAAAAGGAAAAACAGGAGTGCATATATAAGACCAAAAAGAATAATGGAAAAAAGAATCTGTCCGGCCGAAACTGCTTTTGAAAGACCTTCCGATGTTCGCAGGTAACCATAAACAATCCAGGGCTGTCTTCCTATTTCCGCGGTGTACCATCCAACCTGATTGGCAATCTGGGGCAGAAGAACCGAAGGAACAAGTAATTTAAGAAACCAGCTTGTTTCAAACAACTTTCCGCGCCAAAGCAAAAACAAAGCAAAAGCGCTCAACCCAATCAGAAGAAATCCAATTGCCACCATAAGATGATACGTTTGAAACACAATATGGATTGGAGGGAGATCATTTTTATCAAATGCCCGCAGCCCCTTAATCGGAGCTGTCATATCATTATATATAAGGAAACTGAGCATTCCGGGTAATCCGATTCCGTAAACTTTCTCATTTTCCTCATCAACCCATCCAAAAAGATAAAGGTCACCCGGAGCCGATTCTTCAAAATGTGCTTCAAAAGCTGCAAGTTTAGCCGGCTGGTTTTTTGCAACACCAACCGCACTGCTGTGTCCGGTTACCAACTGAAATAGTGACGCAAACATGGCTACACCGAGCGCGATCTTCATTGATGAACGGGCAAAAGCAATATGTCTCTTCTTTATCAAATAGTATGCACTGACACTGATCACCAAAAACGCACCAGCCAGCCATGCACCCGACAGAGTATGTGTGAGACGGTCAACCGAGGAAGGATTAAAAACCATTGCCCAGAAATCCGTAATTTCAGCACGGGCATTCATCCCTTCACCAACTATATGAAACCCTGCCGGAGTCTGCATCCAGGAGTTTGCAACAACAATCCAGACCGCACTCATCATTGAGCCGAGCGATACCATTATTGTTGAGAAAAAATGAACGCGCGGAGATACTTTATCCCATCCGAAAACCAGAATTGCTAAAAATCCTGATTCGAGAAAGAAGGCAAAAATACCCTCTGCGGCAAGTGCACTGCCAAAAACATCACCGACATAGCGGGAGTATGTTGCCCAATTAGTGCCAAATTCAAACTCCATAACAATACCGGTGGAAACCCCGAGCGAGAATGTTAACGCAAACACTTTGACCCAAAAGCGGGTCATGTTTTCATACAGTTTATTACCGGTCCTGAGGTACATCCCCTCCATAATTACCAGCATAACACCCAGACCAATACTTAGCGGCGGGTAAATGTAATGAAATGCAATTGTGAATGCAAACTGAAGTCGGGCGAGTATTTCTGTATCCATAAGTCAGATTTTT
This sequence comes from Ignavibacteriales bacterium, assembly GCA_045863035.1. Taxonomy (GTDB): domain Bacteria; phylum Bacteroidota; class Ignavibacteria; order Ignavibacteriales; family Ignavibacteriaceae; genus H2-BAC3. The sequence goes on from BTUV01000007.1 coordinate 25,289, forward strand.
TTTAGTCTTAAAAATTAAGCAATTTTTTAATCAGAAGGGGGAATTTTCTTGACCGGAGGAGAAACTTTATTTTTGTTCCCCTTTTTTATTTGCATTGGAATTATACCTGCCTCTGGCTAAGTTTTCATCATAACTTACAAATATTTATTTGAAAGGAAATTATTCCGGAGTTTTACAATGAAACAAAGAATTAAGGTAAGAACCGATGTTGAGATGGAATGGTTGTGCCAGTACTGCGGCGAACAGAACGAAGTGTTGGTTGATCTGACACTGACAGGGAAGCAGGATTTTACGGAAGAGTGCAGAGTCTGCTGCCGGCCAAATCATCTTATCGTCCACAATAATCTCGAAGACGGCGTATATATAGATAGCCGTCCCGATGATGAATAGAAGAAACCGGTTTTAACCCCCTCGGCTATTCCGGGTAAAAAAGCGCGTATATATAAAAAAAAGCGGACGGCACCCGAATACCGTCCGCATCTTACCCCGAGTCCCCGAGGGAGGACTGCGAAACTTCTTAATCCATCATTAATCTCAGGAAGTCAGAACTGTCGCTGTCTTCTTCCTTAGCCGGGTTGACATCCTGCTCATAGGATTTAATGATGCGGTTAGCATTTTCATTCATATCGAAATTCAGACGTGGCTGAACCCTTTCTTTTTCAGCATTAAGCTGCTGCTTCCTCTGCACACGGATGAAGGCCGGAGTATCATAGCTATCCATATCAAAACCATGATCCGCAGGTACGCGTGTTTTCGGACTGTTGATATTAATAACCGTCTGCCTATTGTTATGCGGAGCCGGTTCAGCCGGTTTAACAGCGGTTTTGACCTGCGGTGAAAATCCGGTTGCGATAATGGTATAAGAAACATATTCTTTCATATTGTCATCTTTAACCATTCCCCAGATCATGCTGGCTTCTTCACCTGCTTCCTTCTGTATATATTGATTTGCCTCAATGATGTCCTTCATCGGGATATTTCCGGAACCAATAATGTGAACAAGCAGACTCTTCGCCCCCTTCAGAGAAACACCTTCAAGCAGCGGCGAGGAAATTGCTTTTGTAGCAGCTTCTTTCATTTTGTGTTCTCCCGTTGCGATACCGGTTCCCATCAATGCAATACCGCTATTCTTCATTACTTTTTTCACATCGGCAAAATCAACATTCATTTCGCCGGTAAGGGTTATAATATCAGAGATTCCCTTAACTGATTCATATAACACCTGATTAGGCATGTGAAATGCTTCTTCAAATGTAGTTGCACCATCAAGCAAATTGGAAACACGGTCATTCGGAATAATAATAAGACTGTCGCAATGTTGGCGGAGTTCCTGTGCGGCTTTTTCCGCGGCAAGTCTTTTATCCTTTCCTTCATGCTGGAATGGCATAGTAACTATCCCGACAACCAGGATATCTTTTTTCTTTGCTACTTCTGCAACAACTGGAGAAGCGCCACTTCCGGTACCGCCTCCAAGGCCTGTAGTGATAAATACCATATTGGCATCTTCAATCAGCTTTTCGATTTTGTCACGATCAGCTTCTGCACATTTTTTTCCAAGGTCAGGGTCGCAGCCGGTACCAAGTCCTTGTGTAAGGCGGTATCCGATAGTCAGTTTAGAGTCAGCGGCTCTGGAGGCAAGAGACTGTGTGTCAGTATTAATAGCGATATAATCAACACCGCGAAGTCCTTTCTGAATCATCCAGTCAACGGCATTGCAGCCGCCACCGCCAATACCAACTACTTTTAATACTGCACCTTTAGCCATTTCAGGATCTGGTATGGCAAAACGATCAGAACTTTCAGGTGTTGCCGACAGTGGAAAATTGTGTACAATTGATTCGAGCATGATGCGTGACATATATATAACCTCCTAGAAGTTTTTAAAAAAATCAATGATGTTCGTGATAAATCCTTTGCCTTTTTCTTCTTGGGAACCGGCAGGAGTTGTATTTTTTGGTGCAGATTCGGGCTGAACCGTGTTTTCTTTTTTCTCAGGAATCTCATAAGAAACCGATGGTGAACCTTCCTTACCGGGGGTTCCGCGTAAGAGACCCAGCACGGTTGCAAATTCCGGTTTTTCAAGTTCAGGAAAATTTTTTGTCAATTTTTTAAGCGGCACGCCAAGACGCGCGGGCAGAGAAAATACAGTAAATGCAAGATCCGTTACGCCTTTGAGCATAGAGCCGCCGCCGGTAAGGATAATACCCGCACGTATTTTATTTTTATGCCCTGAAATATGGATATCAGTCTCTATCAGCTCCAGAAGTTCTTTCATCCGTGACCCGACTATCTGTGTGAGAAGACTAAGCGGAATATGTGTTGACCCTCTCGCTCCTACTCCTCTTATTAGTATATCCTCATCATTTACAAATGCTGACTCAGTTGCATAGCCGTGTCTTCTCTTTAAGTCTTCTGCTTCATCAGTTACTACTCCAAGTGCTTCACGTATATCATTAGTAACAAGATTACCGGCGATGCCGAATACCTTTGAATACTTAATCGTGTTATGGTGCATAATTGCAATGTCAGTTGTTCCGCCGCCAATATCAATCAGCAACACTCCAAGGTCAGCTTCATTGTCTTCAAGAACTGACTGAGCTGAAGCAATCGGCTGCAGAATAAGATCATTCACTTTCAAGCCCGCTTTTTCAACTACTTTACGTAAATTAATAATCGCGGAGTTTCCCGCAAGAACGATGTAATTGAGCGCTTCCAGTTTAATTCCCGTCATGCCGATCGGGTCATCAATCCCCGTCTGATCATCCACTACAAATTCTTCCTGAATAATATGAAGAATCTGTTTTTCCGCTGGAAGTTTTATCAGGCGTACGTCTTTGTCAAGCCGCACAAGATCATCTTCAGTAACTTCATGTTCTGAATTTGTTATCGTTACATAATTTCTGTGCCTGAGACTTGATATATGCTCGCCTGCCACGCCAACATTTACAGATTTAATCTTAATGCCGGCACGTGTTTCTGCTATTTCAACCGCTTCCCTGATTGCCTCAACCGTCCGGCCAACATTCATTATCATGCCTTTGGTCATTCCCTCAGACTTTGCGGTTCCGTAACCGAGTACTGTGTACTGTTCATTTTCAGTGATTTCCGCGATCACCACACAAACTTTTGTGGTTCCAAGATCAAGTGCTGCTACTATATTTTTTGTCATATTTTGGTCTCTTCCCGGCTTTGGGTGGTAATATATACTTTTTTTCCGAATCTCATATCTATATAATTAGTGTTGCTCAGAAGAGCTGTAAAATCTTTGTTATTCTGCAAACTTGCCGCAGCAGTGAGAACATCCGGGAGTAAATGCCTCTGCGTCAGTATATAACCGCTGATTCCGGCAAACATGAGCAGGACTTCATTCTCCTTTCTGAAAATCACCTCAGAAAGTTTGACATTTGTTTCCTTCACTGACGAATGCAGAACCACGCTTTTTATCACCCGCGCTGATTCGGCTGTAACTGCAAGTCTATTCTTTGTTTTCTTCACAAACTGTATGCCTGATACCACAGGGAAATCCGTGTACTGCAAATTCTCTTTAACCGGAAGCACTTCACCGCTTACCGTCATCAGTCCGTAATCTTCTTCATTTTTAAGCAGTGCGATAATTTTCTTTTCATGTAACTTTACTTTTAGAATATTCTTCTGGGTCAGAACTACATCTGCCTGTTCAATATACGCGTGATTTTCCAGAATCGTTTTTAACTCATAAGGACTTTTTTCTTCAAAATTCTTTCTTGTCTGCAAACCTGACTGAATGAGGTACTCCCTGGCAGAAAGATATATATTGTTGCCAAGCTGAACTTCTTCAATCCGCTCGCTGGGTTTCTCAATCAGCAGATGCGCCATCAGCCCTGTAACACCGGCAATAACCAGTACCAGGAAGGCAATCTTAATAATTTGAAACACCTTTTGCTTTTTCATCAATTTGCTTTAAGAAGATTGATGAATGATTCACCGAATTTCCAGATATCGCCGGCCCCCATGGTTACAACTATATCCCCTGGCTGTGTAATTTCCTTCAGCAAAGCCGGAACCTGATTTTTATCCTGCAGATAGATTACGTTTTTATGTCCAAATTTGCGGGCTGCATCGGCTATCAACTCACCTGTCACTCCTTCAATAGGAACTTCACGTGCAGGATATACATCCGTACATATAAAAACATCACTGTTCAGAAATGACCTTCCGAACTCCTCGTAAAAATCTCTTGTCCGACTGTAAAGGTGCGGCTGGAAAACAGCAACCAGTCTTCTGTCCCATCCGCTTCTGACACCTGAAAGTGTTGCTGATGTTTCTGTCGGATGATGCGCATAATCATCTACAATCATTATTTCAGCATCATACTTAACTTCAAATCTGCGGTAAACTCCGGTAAACTTTTCCAGAGCTTTTTTAATCGTCTCAAATGGAATTCCAAGTTCAAGTGCAATGCAGACCGCGACCAATGAATTTTTAACATTATGAACGCCCGGTATCTTCAGCTCAATTCTTCCCAGGTCCTTACCGAGAAATTTTACGGTGAATTCACTTTTATTGGCTGAATGAACAAGATTCACCGCGCGCAAATCTGCCTGAGCAGTCAGTCCGTATGTATATACCTTTTTATTGATTTGCGGAATAATTTCCTGCAGAGCGGGTTCATCTAAACAAAGAACCACAAACCCATAAAACGGAACCTTATTTGCAAACTCAATAAAAGCCGCTTTTATATCTTCCAGATCCTTATAGGTATCCAGGTGCTCTTTTTCAAGAGTAGTAATCGCGGCAATGGTTGGTGTCAGGCGCAGGAATGTTCTGTCAAACTCATCTGCCTCAACTACGATATATTCACCGTTGCCCAGCCGTGCATTAGTTCCGCCTAAACCTGAAAGCTTTCCTCCTACTATAATAGTGGGGTCAATTCCGCCTTCGGTTAAAACGATACCTGTCATTGAAGTAGTGGTTGTTTTGCCATGAGTTCCGGCAATGCCGATACCGTATTTCATTCTCATACACTCAGCCAGCATTTCAGCGCGTTTAATAACCGGTATTTTTCTTCTGCGGGCTTCTGCAACTTCTGGATTGTCTTCAGTAACAGCGGATGAATAAACAAGAACATCAACTTCTTCAACATTTTCAGTGTGATGACCTTCGTAGATTTTCATGCCAAGTGAAGCAAGGCGTTGTGTTATCTCAGTTAAAGCTCTGTCAGATCCTGAAATGATAAATCCCTGGTTAAGCAGAATTTCAGCCATTCCGCTCATGCCTATGCCGCCGATTCCGACAAAATGTATTTTTCTGATATTCTTAAACATATTACGTACTTCTTTTTTGAAAGAGAGATATTACTGAGTCGGCCACATGACGCGCCGCATCAGGTCTCGCAAATTTTTGAATATTCCTGCTCAACTCATCACGCCGCTCTTTGTCCGCAAGCAGCTTCATAAATTCATCAGCCAGAAGATTTTCGGTTTCAGATTCTTTTATCATAATTGCCGCGCCTTTTTCCTGCAAAGAGCGCGCATTACCGGTCTGATGATCGTTTGCCACATTCGGTGACGGAATAAGTATGGAAGGCAGACCGTAATAAGCAAGCTCAGAAATAGTTGTCGCGCCTGCGCGGCAGATTACCATGTCTGCTGCTCTATACATCACATCCATTTCTTCAATGAAGGGCAGGACTTGACAAGTGACTGAAGTAAAATCTTTGTATGTAGCAAAGTCGTTTTTTCCGGTCTGCCAGATGGTATATACATCCGGATTCTTTACTATCTCTTTTATATCTGCAATTTTTTTGTTCATCGAAGCTGCACCCAGACTTCCGCCAAGGATAAGCAAAACTGTCTTATCAGCAGGCAGCCCAAGTCTTGCGCGGGCTTGTTGGCCGGTTAATTGAATATGCGGTTTTCTTACCGGGTTGCCGGTAGTTACTGCATTTTTCCGGTTTGATATATATCTCAGAGAATCATCGTAATTAAGATGTATTCTTTCCGCGAATCTCTGGAGCAGTTTTGTTGCAAGCCCCGGAACACTGTTTTGTTCAAGCAGGATAAGCGGAACCCCCAGCCATTTAGCTGCCAGCAGAGGAGTTACAGAAACATAACCACCTGACCCCACTGCTATATCCGGCGCGATTCTTTTCACAAGTTTCCGTGCTCTTAACAAGGTTGCAACAAATTCAAATACATATAAAAACAGCTTTACGATATTCTTTCTGGGCATACCGCTTGACATGAGTGGTTCAAAGGTATATCCATGAGCCGGTACAACTGTGCTTTCAATTCTGTGCGGCGTGCCGACAAACACGATTTGCGTATCAGCATTCATCTGTCTTAACTCATCTGCAACCGCGAGCGCGGGGTAGAGATGCCCGCCTGTTCCTCCGCCGGAAAAAAGCACTTTCACTTTTCATCCTCCTCTGTCTCTGTTTTTCCCTCAACCACTATCTGCTCAGCGTTCTCATTTGAAGATGCAATACTGATAAGTATGCCGAATGCAAAACACATTGAAAGCATTGATGCGCCTCCCTGACTAATAAACGGCAATGGCAATCCGGTTGTCGGGACCTTTCCGGTAGCAACCAGGATATTTACAAAAGCATACAGAATAAAAGAAAGTGATATACCGAATGCCAAATACTTTCCGAACAAATCTTTTGCATCCCTTGCAACTTTCATTCCTGCTAAAAATAAAACAAGATATAAAAGCACAATCAGCGCCGTTACCAGAAAGCCCCATTCCTCTCCAATGATGCTGAAAATGAAATCACCCCATGCTTCAGGAAGAAAGAGATTACTCATGTTGCTCTTTCCCGCACCGAGACCAAAAATACCGCCGCTGCCAATTCCGATAATTGACTGTTGGATCTGAAATCCGTTTTCGCCGTTACCAAAAACGCGGTTGAAAAAGGCCATTAATCTGTCTCTGCCGTGAGGAGCTGCAAATGCAGCCAGCCCTACAGTTGAAATTAGTGTAAACCCGGTCAGTGCCAGACGTGTAAACTTCAGCTTTGATATAAACAGCAGCCCTATTCCAATCAGTACAAACATAACACTGTTACTGACATTTGGAAGCCCGTATATAACACCGGCAAAAAGGACCATCCAGAAAAGAGGAAATATCAATCCCTTTTTAAAGTCATTAACCAAATCACCCTGCCTGGCAAGCATGGATGACAAATGCACAATAAAAGCAAGACGGGCGAATTCAATAACCTGCACTGAATATCCAAACAGCGGCAATGAACGTTTTGCCCCCTTCACCTCACTGGCGTAAAAATACAGAGCAACTACTCCGGCAAGTGTAACAATCAAAACAAACAAACTGAATTTTCTTATTGACTCATATTGAAATGCAGATAAGAGAATCATGCCAAAAATTCCGATTAACGCATACTGCGCCTGATTGATAATCATGTAAAAGGAATTACCATAGATCTTTTCACTGAATGCAAAACTTGCACTGAGCATCGGCAGCATACCGAATGCGATCATCACTATTACTAAAATGAAAATCATTCGTGAAAGCTTCATTAAACTAAATGCTCCTTCACGATTGTCTTAAACTCTCTGCCTCTGTGTTCATAATTATCAAACATATCAAAACTCGCACAGGCAGGAGAAAGAAGCACGGTATCGCCTGCTTTTCCGTCTGAAATTCCGCTTTTTACACAATCAAGAAGACTGGTTTTATGCTCAACCGGAATCTTTCCGGTAAAGTATCCGTAAATTTTTTCAGCAGAGGAACCAATCGCATATATCAGCTTAACGCTACCCATTAAAGGAAGGAGTTCATCATAGTTGTTTCCCTTATCCTGACCGCCGAGGATAAGAATTACCGGATTCGAAAAACTTTTCAGCGCGACTTTTACTGAATCTATATTAGTAGCTTTTGAGTCATTTATAAACTCAATACCTTTAATAAATCCCGCCGGTTCGAGCCGGTGTTCAACTGCTTCAAATGATGCAAGTCCTTCAGTCAGCTTATCATTCTCAATTCCCGCGAATTTTGCCGCAATTATCACCGCGGCAACATTCTGCCAGTTGTGAGCCCCTTTTATTTTGAGAGAAGATGTTTCAATTGAAAAATCCTCGTTTGATGCTCTCGAATAAACCAGTTTACTCTCCCGCAGGAAAACCCCGTCTGCAACCGGGCTCGTCATCGAAAATGCAAATTGCCTGGCTTCTGTTTTTATCGGGTATTGAGTAAATACCTGATCATCGGCATTAAGGATCAGAATGTCATCTTCTTTCTGATTCATGGTTATCCGGTGTTTTGAGCTGATATACTCTGAAAAATTATTATTGTACCTGTTCAGATGATCCGGAGTAATATTCAGAATCATTGCCACAGAAGGTCTGAACAAAGTAATGGTATCAAGCTGAAAACTTGAAACTTCAAGAGCGACAAATCCGTCTTCAGGAACATCAGCAGCTATTTCAGAGAATGCAAAACCGATATTTCCGGCAGCGTAACAAACTCTGCCTGAGTGACTGATAACATGATGCAAAAGTGACGTAGTTGTGGTTTTGCCGTTAGTTCCGGTAACAGCGAGTATTGCGGCTTTGCAAAACCATGAGGCGAATTCAATTTCACCTATGCAGGGAATTCCACGTGATGCCAATTCCTGTACTACCGGTGCATTTGAAGGAACTCCGGGACTGATAATTACCAGATCTGAGTTATATATACGCTCACTGTGCCCTCCGGTTTCATAAGCTATGCCAAGATCGGCAAGCTGAGTCAGATAATCACCGGGTTTTGCGGCCGGATTCATATCGGTAACAAAAGGAACAGCGCCAAACCGCCGCGCGAGCTTTGCCGCTCCTACGCCGCTGCGCACCGCACCGATGATTCCTATTTGTTTACCTTTGATGTCCATTATCTTATCTTAAATGATACCAGTGTTATAATTGCAAAAATGATTCCTACTATGTAAAACCGTATTACGATTTTCGGCTCCGGCCAATCAAGCTGCTCAAAATGATGATGAATCGGGGCCATCAGAAAAACTCTGCGTCCCGCACCATATTTCTTCTTTGTGTACTTGAAATACACTCTCTGAATAATCACTGAAAGCGTTTCAATAAAAAATACCGCTCCGAGAATCGGGATAAACAGTTCTTTCTTAATAAGTACTGCCATAATGCCGAAAGCTCCGCCCAGCGCGAGCGAACCGGTATCACCCATGAACACCTGCGCCGGATAAGAGTTGTACCACAAGAAACCTAACCCCGCCCCGGTCAGTGCCGCAACATATATCGTAAGTTCACCTGAACCGGGAAGATACATAATATTCAGATACTTCGAGAAAATAGCATTACCGCTTACGTAGCAAAGCACTGCAAGCGCAAGCATTACTATGGTAGTCAGTCCTATTGCCAGTCCGTCTAACCCGTCAGTAAGATTCACCGCGTTCGATGTGGCAGTTATGACGAAAATCACTGCCGGTATATATAAAAAGCCAAGGTCAAGATTTACATTTTTCAGGAACGGCATTGTAGTCAGAGTATTATATCCTCCGAAATCATTAGAAAGATACACTGTAAGCCCGACTATAAAACCGATACTCACCTGACCAAGCAGCTTATAGCGTGCTATCAAACCGTTTGGCAATTTTTTAACCACTTTGAGATAATCATCAAGAAATCCGACCCCAAACAGCCAAAGCGTGCCGAGAAGTATCAGCCACATATATACATTTAGTATATCTCCCCATAACAGAGCGGGGAGAACACCGGAGAGTATAATGATAATGCCGCCCATTGTGGGGGTTCCTGCCTTTGACCAGTGATTCTTTGGTCCGTCTGCTTTTTTTGCTTCACCAATTTGATGCTTCTGCAGATATTTTATAATCTTCGGGCCAATCCAAAAACTTATAATCAGTGCAGTTATTGCCGCCATTGCAGAGCGGAACGTGATGAACCTGAACAGGTCGAATCCCGGAGGATCGTATGTCTTGTTGATATACTCAAATAAATAGTAAAGCACTTATTCTCCTGTAACCTGATTAATATATTGTTCCATCTTCATTCCCCGCGAACCCTTAAATAAATAGAATGCTTTTTCAGTTCTGATACTTTTCAGATATTCGCTCAGCATTTCACTTTTTTCAAAGTAAACAATGGTTTTCTTTTTGTCGCTCAGTGCTTTAAACAAGTACTTCATGTTTACGCCCGTAAGAAGTACTTCATCAATGTCAAGTTTTTTAATAAGCGGAGCCAGTGCTTTGTGCAGCTTTTCTGCCTGCTCTCCAAGTTCAAACATATCTCCAAGCACGGCAATTTTTTTCATACCGGTGTCCATGCTGCCAAGAAGTTTCAGCGCTGCTTCCATTGAGTTCGGGTTAGCATTATACGTATCATCAATAATTATCTTATTACCGCTTTTGATCAGCTCAAGCCGGGAATGTGCCGGTTTAACCTTTTTAATACCTTTCGAAATCAGTTTCTCAGGCAGCCCCGCGCTGTGCGCAAGTGCAACAGCCGCGAGCAGATTACCAAGACTGTGCTCGCCCAGCAGAGGCATGGTAAATTCTGTTTTCAGCTTTCTTCCTGCAATCTTTGCCTTACGGTAAATGCTGTTTTGATGTTTAAGCTCTTTGGCGATATATACTGCTTTGTGCTTTGTACTGAAGGTTACCGCGTCCTTATATTTTTTCAGAAGTCCGCTCAGCAATAAATCATCAAGATTCAGAAAAACCTGTCCTCCTCTTGCCGCGGTGTATCTGAATAACGCTTCCTTCTCTTTCAGTACGCCTTTTCTGTTTTTCAGGTACTCAAGATGACTGTCACCAATAACTGTTATCAGCGCCAAATCTGGCTGTGCAATAGATGCGGTATAATCAATCTCGCCAAAGTGATTTGTGCCAAGTTCAAGAACAAGCATTTCTGTTTCTGCATCACAGCGGAAGATTGTAAGCGGAACACCAATATGGTTATTGTTATTAGCCCGCGTGCTTACTGTCTTATATTTTGTGCCCAGCAGAGTGCTCAGAATGTCCTTGGTAGTTGTTTTACCGTTGCTTCCGGTAATACCAATAACCGTCGCGCGTAATTTGTTTCTTCTGATGAGTGCAAGTGAGCCAAAAAACTTTGTTGTATCATTTGTTACAATAAAATGTGTGTCACCCGGTTCAACCGAAGCAAGCGCAAATGATTCATCAACCGCAACATATTTTGCTCCTGCGCTAATTGCATCAGGTATAAACCTGTGACCATCATGCTTCTCACCCTTCAGCGCTATATACAATGAACCTGCTGTAATGGTTCTTGTATCAATTGATACGGTATCAATGATATATTCCTCAGAACCTGAAAGCAGCCGTGTCTCCGGAATTGCGAGCAACTCCTCACCGTAAATCTTTATGTCAGGTTTCTTAGCCATTACCCAGCGCTTTCTTCACTTCCGCGGCATCTGAGAAATATAGTTTCTCTGTTCCAATGGTAATAGTCTCCTCATGACCTTTTCCGGCCACAAGTATAACACTCCCCTCCGGTGCATCTGCTACAGCGCTATGAATTGCATTCCGCCTGTCAGCTATCATTTTAAAATTGTCTGACTTAATACCCGCGGCAATATCTATTAAAATTGCGTCCGGGTCTTCTAATCTCGGATTATCATTAGTAAGTATAACCTGTGTACTCAGTTGAGCGGCAATCGCCCCCATAAGAGGACGTTTTCCTTTGTCCCGGTTTCCGCCGCAGCCGAATACGGTATATATTAAACTGCCCGGTGCAATCTCCCGGATGTTTTTGAGTGTCTTTTCAAGACTGTCAGGGGTGTGAGCGTAATCAACAATCACCGTCTTTCCCGGTCCGGTATATACCTCAAATCTTCCCGGTACCTGGGGTATTTTGCGCAGTGCATCGGTAATGATTTCCGGCTTTATCCCCTGCAGATGAGCCGCAGCGAAGGCCGCTGCTGCATTATACGCGTTAAACTCCCCTTTAAGACCTGTTTCAATTTTATAAGTTTCGTTGCCAAGTGTCAGTTCAAATCCGGTTCCGCTCAGTGAACAGTTCACGGCATCAATCCTGTAATCCGCTTCCGGATGCTTTCCGTAGCAGTATCTGTTCGCGGTTGTGTCAGCGGCCATGCTTTCACCAAATTCATCATCCGCGTTATATATTGCATATCCGCTCGCGGGCATCATATCAAAAAGTTTTTTCTTCGCGCGGAAATAGTTTTCCATATCACTGTGATAATCCAGATGATCCTGACTCAAATTCGTAAAGATAGCCGCCTGGAAATGCATCGCTGAAACACGCTCAAGGGCAAGCGCGTGTGATGAAACTTCCATAACCGCGTGTGTGCAGCCGTTTCCGGTCATATCGAAAAGCATTCTGCTTAAATCTGAAGACTCCGGCGTTGTAAGCTGCGACTGCCGGGATATCTTTCCGTCATACGTCTCAATCGTGCCGATAAGTCCGGTCTTCTTACCTGCATGCTCAAAGATGGTTTTCAGTATATATGTAACTGTGGTCTTTCCGTTCGTTCCGGTCACTCCTGTAAGCGCAAGCCGCTCGGAAGGATTTTTGTATAAATGATGCGCGCCGAGAGCAAGTGCATACCTGGAGTTTGCGACAACAATTTTAGCTGTCTTCGAATGAAGATATATTTCATCCGGTATGGCATTTGCATCTTCAACAATCACCGCAATTGCGCCTTTGCTGATGGCCTCGGTAATGTGTCTGTGACCGTCTGATGTTTCACCCTTAATAGCTACAAATACGCTGTTTGCCTGTACCTTGCGTGAGTCATACCAGATTGATGAAACATCTTTCCTCTGAACCTCGCCGGTTACTGACTGCACTCGCAGCCCGTTAAGAAAATCAGTTAATTGCATCAGCTTCCCTCCCTGAACTGATGTGAACCCTCAAACACAACCATTTGACCCGCCTTCACTCTGCTTTCGGGTGCTATACTTTGTCTTACAATGCGCCCATGTCCGTGAATTTTGAACTGCAACTTCATCTCACCGCAGATTTGCAGAGCTTCGCGCACTGAAAGGCCGGTCAAATCAGGCATTATGGTCTTTCTGATTTTGATCTCCCCGGCTTCCTTCATTGGTATATACTCAGAGGAAGTGATATCATTCTTCGCAAAGGTAAATTGAATTTGCTCTTCTTCTGCCGGTTCGTCTTTCATGCCGCCATTAAGAAGCTCCGGCCTTTTTTCAATAATCCTTAACGCAATTTCTCTGAATATCGGCGCTGCTACCTCTCCGCCGGTATATGCACCTTTTCCGCCGGACTCTGCAACAACCAGCAGGATATATTCCGGACTTTCAGCAGGAAAGAATCCGATAAATGAAGAATTATATTTCTCTGTTGAATACTTTCCGCCAACCATGCTGCGTGAAGTTCCGGTCTTACCGCCAACGCGGATTCCTTCAATAATCGCCTTTTGTCCGGTTCCTTTTTCAACCGCGCTGATAAGCAGGTTTCTCATTATTCCTGATGTCTTTTCCGTATATACGCGTCTTATCTCTTTCACCGGATAGTCCGTATCCATGCTTCCGTCCGGATTGAGCAGCGATTTTACGATCCTCGGTTCATATAATATACCGCCATTAATAATCGCGGAATATGCAGTGATAAGCTGAATTGCCGACACACCAATTTCATATCCATAAGAAAGTGATGACTTGCTGATTTTGCTCCATGAATCAGGACTTTTCAGCAGACCTTTTGTCTCAGCAGGAAGTTGTATATTAGTCTTGCTTCCGAATCCGAGCTTTCTTAAATCTTCATAAAACTCCTGATCATCGGTTCTCTGTACCAGTTTTATGGTACCAACGTTACTTGACCTGACCAGTATATCACTCACCGAGAGCATGGGATAAGGGTGAACATCCCTTATCACCACCCCTTTAAACGGCGAATAGACACCATTCTCAGTGTCTATTATTTCAGTAAGACTTGTTATTTTACCCCGCTCAAGCAGCGAGGCAAAAGTTACCCCCTTAAAAGTAGAGCCGGGCTCATATATATCAGTAATGCCGCTGTTCTTACGCACCCGCTTTTCATCTGAGGCGTAGTGATTCGGGTTAAAACCATCCGAGTTTGCGAATGCAAGCACCTCCCCCGTCCCCGGGTGCATGATAATTACCGTGGTTTTTAATGACTTCGCCTTATCACCGGCTAAAATATCTTCAACCGATTTTTGAATTCCCTGGTCAATAGTAAGCACAACGCTTTTGCCCTGTACCGGAGGTATAGTCATCTCCTCAATAACTGAAGCGATGCTACCCGACCGGTTTTTTCTAACTGACTGAACTCCCTCAACTCCGGCGAGCATTGTTTCAAATGAGTACTCAATTCCATCCTTCCCCTTTAGTGATTTCCGGTCAACATAACCAAGCACGTGAGAAGCAAGCTGACCATAATGATATATACGAGTCGGCTCATAAGATATTTTCAGTGGGCTGAGGTCAAGATTTTTCAGCGCAAGAACGGTGCTGCCGGTCAGTTTGCTTTCAAGCACTGCCTCAAATTTACCCGGCTTCATTTTTGCGTAGTAATAGGAAGTATCTCTGCCCGTAACTTTACTGACACGTTTAATAATGTCATTTACTGATTTTTTGGTTAGCCCGCGGTAATTGAAATGCACGGTATAGTCCGCGCTGTTATATACAAGCAGGTTACCGCTCCGGTCATAGATCAGCCCGCGCTCTGGTTTCACCGGAACCGTGCCGAACTGCTGCCGTTTTGCGTCAAAAAGATATTTTTCGTGGTTAACTATCTGCAGATCAACAAGAGTGAGCAGTATCCATACGAATAGTCCTCCGACCACCGCGATGGTTGCTTTGATCTTCAGCGCTTCCGGCGGAATGCTTCTAAACCACTCAATCACTTTTCTGATCATTTCTAACTACTATAATTCCTAAAGTATCACTGTTCTTAATCATGCCAAGCTTTTCTACGGCAAAAGGCACTACTGAGTCTTCAACGGTTATTGACTGATAATATCCAGTCAGTTTAAGATTTTTATTTCTGGCTATATTTATAGCTTCTTCTATTTTGAGCGAATCTGCTTCTTTCTTATCAACCGAGCGTTCGAAGGCCGCTTTAATAAGAATAAATCCGATGACCAGTATCACTGAAATAATAAGATGTACACGGAATGACTTAGTCATTTGTTCTTTCCGCGCATCTGAGTTTAGCACTCCTCGCTCTGGGGTTCAGCTCAATCTCTTCTTCTGAGGGCTGCAATCCTTTCCTGGTGACCGGTTTCAGCCGCGGCTTTTTTCCGCAGACGCAAATCGGAAACGATGGCGGGCAAATGCATCCTTTTGCTTCCTCACGGAATAACTCTTTCACTATCCTGTCCTCAAGCGAGTGATAGGTCAGTATGACCAGCCGCCCGCCCGGTTTGAGCAGATTCACAGATTTTTTCAGAAATCGCTCCAGCGTGCCCAGCTCATCATTGATATATATGCGGAGCGCCTGGAAGACTCTTGAGAGCGTTTTGTTCAGGAAGTTCGGCGGAGTGATTTTTTTGATGATGCCGGCGAGATCTTCTGTTGAAGTAATCTCTTTTGTTTCGCGGTATTGCACAATTTCTCTGGCAATTCTTCGTGAGTTCTTCTCCTCGCCAAAACGGTAAAGGATATCTGCTATTTCAACTGCATCCATGGTTTTTAGGATGTCGGCAGCATGCAACGGCAATGTTTTGTCAAGCCGTAAATCGAGGGGAGCTTTCATCCTGTAGGAAAAACCCGCCTCGGCAGCGTCAAGCTGATATGAAGAAACACCAAGGTCCGCAAACACACCGTTCAGGGTCTCCACTCCCTCGAGCCGTGTTACTGAATCAATTTTTTCAAAATTTACTTTATACCCCCTGACCCTTGAATCACCTCCGAAAACCTCAGAGCAGTGTGCAAATGCTGCCTCATCAGTATCAGTAAATATCATCACCCCGTCTTTTCCCAGTCGGCTGATAAACTCCTGCAAGTGCCCCCCAAACCCTGCCGTTCCGTCAAAATAGCTTCCGTCCGGTTCGGTTATCAGGTAGTCCGCACATTCCTTTGCCATTACCGGTCTGTGCTGCTCACCCATTTTATGATTTCAGAACTTGTTCTATAAGATCATCGTATGCAACCGCAGAGCTTCTTTCATACTCAGCATACACAGTCGGATCCCAGAATTCAATTTTTTCAATCGTGCCCATAATCAAGATTTCATCCTTTATCTCAGCATGCTCCAAAAGAAATTTCGGAACGATGATTCTTGACTGCCCGTCCATTTCTTCCTCATCAGCATTGTGGGAAAGATATCTGAGCACCCGGTTATCATTTTGATTATATTCGTTAAGTGACTTTAATTTTGTTACGATTTTGTTGTTCCAGATATCGCGCGGATAGACGGAAATGCACGCATTACTCCCGCGGGTTAAAACCAGGGTGTTTTCAGCTTCCGGTGAGATAACTTTCCGGAGCTTTGCCGGAATTGCTACCCGCCCTTTGGCGTCTATCGTATGTCTGTATGTACCTTGGAACATTTCTCCACTTTATGGGATTTTATGGGTAAATCCCCCACCACAAAATAACTCAATTATGTTCCAAAAGTCAAGAAAAAAGAAATTTTTCTTGTTTTTTTATTTTTGCAGTAGTTTTATACGTAAAGTGGGGCTTAGGTGGGGAATAATTTTGAGAGAAATGTTTCACAACCCGGTGGGGAAATTTCCCAAACGGTGATTTTGCTAAAAATGGTGGGGTAAAGTGGCGGAAAAAATTATGAATTCTGGAGTATGAATTATGAGGTTTGAATTATGAAATTCGTGTTTATAATCTGAGCATTCCC
>BTUV01000007.1:42181-110892 GCA_045863035.1 Ignavibacteriales bacterium
GCCCCCTTAAATCAATCTGTGGAATCCCCTAATCCGCTTAATCCGCGATCGTAATTCCCCCTTAAATGAAACTGTTGAATCCCCTAATCCGCTTAATCCGCGATCGTAATTCCCCCTTAAATGAAACTGTGGAATCCCCTAATCCGCTTAATCCACTTAATCCCCTAATCCGCTTAATCCGCTTAATCCGCTTAATCCGCGATCAATTTAGCCATATAAAACCCATCAAACCCGCTACTCCCCGTTTTAACATGTTTCTCTTCAACTTTCTTAAAACCCCCTTCACCTTTCAGAAATTTCTCAATCTGCCGTTCATTTTCCTCCGGGAAAACAGAGCAGGTTGAATACACCAGAGTTCCTCCAGGTTTAACCATACCGGCATAATCATGTAGAATTTTCTGCTGTAACTCAATAAGTTCAGCGATTCTCTCCAGCGACAGTTTCCATTTCGCATCCGGATTGCGTCTAAATACACCCGAACCGGAACACGGCACGTCAAGCAGAACCTTATCAGCAGACCCTGCCAAACGTTTAATTGCTTTAGTGGACTCAATCAATTTGGTCTCAATAATATCAACCCCGTTTCTTCTTGCGCGTTTTTTCAGTTCATCCAATTTCCACTGAACCGTATCCATGGAAATTATCTTCCCCTTGTTTTTCATCAACGCCGCAAGATGAAGCGACTTTCCTCCACCGCCTGCACAGGCATCAATCACCCTTTCCCCGGGTTTGGGATCAACAAACAGTGAAATTAACTGAGAGCCGCCGTCCTGCACTTCAAACATTCCCTTTTTAAATGCTTCCGTTCTGAAAACATTTCCTCTCTCTTTCAGTTTCAGCAGATCAGCAGGCTGTTCAGTTCCATCATATATATCAGTTTCAATCCCTTCAGCCAAAAGAGCTTTAGCTGCTTCCTCCCTCGTTGCTTTAATCGTATTCACCCTCAGGAAAACATCAGCGGGGGTGTGTTGGTTTTTCATTTCCTCTTCCCATACCTCCCCGAGCTGTTCAAGCCCGTAGGTATCCAGCCAGTCAGGCAGGGAGTATATATACTTTCGTTTATTTACATCACCAAGGCGGCTTATGCAGCGGCTTACCCAGTCCGCATCATCAATCAGCGGTTGAGCATCAACCTTCCGGTGGAAGAAACTGGTCTGCACCAATTTTCTTAGGGCAGCATCACTGAAGTCCCCTTCCTCCCTTACGGCAGCAAAAGAGTAGAGCCGGTAATTGCGGATAACATCATACACAGCTTCAGCCACAAATCTGCGGTCACGCGAGCCGTATTTTTTGTTTTGTTTAAAGGAGCGCTCAAGTGCAATATCAGCAAGCTGATTCTGTTGAAAGATTTCTCTGAGAACCGAATAAACAGAGACGAGGAGATTAGGAAAGATTTTAATCATGATGTTACCAGTAAAAATTCGTGCAATTCGTGGCATAATCTGCCCAAACAAAAAAGCCCCAAATTGGGGCATTTTGAGCGTTTTTCAGAGCCGACTATGGGAGTTGAACCCACGACCTATTCATTACGAGTGAATTGCTCTACCACTGAGCTAAGTCGGCTTTTAAGAATTCCGTATGAATAAACCGTACCGTATATACCGCACCCTGCTTTGCCAGGGTACGGTATATATACAGACAAGGTTATCTTACTCTCTTCTTATGACGGTTCTTTCTCAGGCGTTTTTTGCGCTTGTGAGTAGCCATTTTATGGCGTTTTCTTTTTTTGCCGCACGGCATCTGGATTGTCTCCTTTGATTAAATAAAACTATTAATGTGATTCTAAAAGTGACTGTGCTTTTTTTCCTGCTTCTGAAAGCGGATTGAGCGCAACTGCCTTCCTAAGCCATTCCTTTGAGGTCTCCGTATCTCCTTTGGCAAGATTTACAATGCCGAGATTCAGATGACCAATCTGATGCTTAGGGTCAATTTTTATTGCTTCCCTCATTATCTGATCTGCTTTGGTGAAATCCTGTTTTTCAAAATAACAGACTGCCATATCAATCATTACATCAGGTACGCCAGGATGAGTTTTCAGATAAGAATCATAAGTCTGAATCGCTTCATCAAACATCCTTGAGTCCATAAGTGCATGAGCAAGTTCAAGCTCCGCCTGATGGTCTTGCGGATTGGTCTTCACCCTCTCCCTCAGGGTATTAATTTTCTGAATAGCGTTTAGGTCAACCGATGTGTTTTGTGTGTTGCCCGCCGGCGGAACGTTCGCGGCCGATGAAGTCACCGTTGAAGGTGTATCAAACACTCCCCCCGCGTAAAGCATAACAACCACCACTACGATCAATCCGCCCAGAATCATCAGAATCTGATTCGTGGAAATATGATCAGGGCTCTCTTTTTTTAACTGCTTCTGATTTTTTTTGTCCGTCTGATTTTTATGATTTTGCAGATCAGCCCCGCAATTAGAACAAAAGTTTGTGCTGTCTTTTAATTTGATACCGCATTCAGGGCACGCCTTCATGCTTTCTCCTGTAATTTGTCTTTCATACCCTCGGCAACTGCATTCTTGAAGTCCTTTGAGAACTTAAACACCGGAACGAAATGTTCTGGTATCTGCACCTGAGCTCCTGTAATAGGATTTCTGGCGTTTCGGGCATTCTTTTTCTTCACCTTGAAAGAGCCGAATCCTCTGATTTCAATCCCCTCACCGGATTTCAGAGCCGCGATCACACTCTTGAAGAACCCTTCAATTACTACTTCAGTCTCTATTTTGGTGAGACCTGTGCCTTGCGCGACTATTTCTATTAAATCAGCTTTCCTCATCAGGAACTCTAGGATTTTCTCATAAATTATTAAAAAACAAGAAGTTAAGTTAGCAATCCCGCAGGAAATAACCAAGAAATTACCCTTCATGCCCAGGACTGCGCCGCTAATTTCATACTGGTTTTTCAGACCTGTTAAACACCGATCATTTCATGCGTTTGCCGACTATGGGAGCTATTAATTCGATTAGAAGCCATGGACGGGTCATAAAATACTATCTCCCCCCGGCTGCAACTTTTTGACTCTTCACCGGGTAGAAGCAGTATGATTTACAAATCAAGATCACAAATCAACTGTATCATTTTGATAAAATAAACACAAGTTGTTTAATTTTGGTATATTCTCTCCCACAAATACTGGATTTTGGGTGGATTTTGAGCCCAAAATTACTGGTACAGGATTTGATGAGAGTATATATAAATTTTAACATAAATACGGAATAATGGATTTTTTCTCTCTCATAAAAATAACCGCCATTGGTTTTACCGTTCTGATGGCAACAGTGATGACAGTCTCCTGGCTTCTATCAAAGTTCAGAAAAAAGAAAGTTCACTACGGAAGCAACAAACCGGTCAGAAAACCCTCTTCAAAAACCAGAGCCCAGGCAACCCCATACTCAGGCGGTTCTACCCCCGCACAAACACCCGCTCAAGCCGTCAGGCAGCATCAGCCGGTTATGCAGGTTCAGGTTCCGGATCAGCTACTGGTGCAGCGCCCGGTGATGCAAGTGTATAATCAGCAGGCGCAGATGGCAAAACAACGTACCATTGAAACTGTTTATAACGTTAGAAGCTACATACCGATGAACCCGCCGAGAGAACGATTCCAGGTAATTAATGCGCAGCAGCCCGAGCTTCGGAAAATCCAACTGGTTGATGTCAGGATGGAACAGCGTCCATCTTACGTCCCCCGGCCTGTCAGACCTCAGCAAGCGGTCAGCGGCACAGGTTCAAATCTGCTGAAGAATTATGCATCTGAAAAAGACCGCCTCAATAAACTCAACTTCGGTTTAGTCTGACAGTATATATCCGCATATATATTATTTCCGCTTTTCCCTTTCTACATCAGGCGTGAAATCCTCTCCGCGTCCTTTTTTCGCGAGACCTAATATCTCACGCGCGCGGTCAAGCGCGTCATCTATATTTCCGTAAAAATTCTTTTCTCCCACGGTATCCAGAAATCCTGCCTGTGTAAACGCAAATAGCGGCTGGGTGTGCACTCCGGAAAATATAATCTCAATTCCTTCTTTCTTTGAATCATGCCATACCTGTTCAATCGTATGAATACCGGAAGCATCGATTACGGGAACATTTCTCATCCTGATAATAAGAATCTTCGGTTTTGATCTTGATTCCCGCAGCGCCTCCTGAAACTTTGTGGTGGCACCAAAGAAGAACGGACCGTTTATTTCGTAAACTTCAACATCATGCGGCACTTCTTTTTTCTCAATACTGTTCGGATCGCTTTTATCATCCTCATCGCTGAACTCACGCCTTATAACCTCTACATTAGTCACTGATGCCATGCGTCTCATAAAAAGGAAAACCGCAAGCACGATACCCACTTCAATAGCAATGGTAAGGTCAAAAATTACCGTGAGGAAAAATGTGGTAAGCAGAACGATGA
This sequence comes from Ignavibacteriales bacterium, assembly GCA_045863035.1. Taxonomy (GTDB): domain Bacteria; phylum Bacteroidota; class Ignavibacteria; order Ignavibacteriales; family Ignavibacteriaceae; genus H2-BAC3. The sequence continues at coordinate 46,586 of BTUV01000007.1, forward strand.
TATCGCTTCTCGGGCTTTTTAACAGCGCCATAAACGAGCGCCATTCACTCATATTATATGCAACAACCACCAGCACTGCAGAAAGAGCAGCAAGCGGAATCAACGCTGCATACTGACCGACAAATAACAGAATGAGCAGCAGAACTACCGCATGCACCATTCCCGCGATGGGTGAGCGTCCGCCATTTTTTACATTTGCCGCAGTTCGTGCAATCGCACCGGTCACAGGTATTCCCCCAAAGAGCGGAGATGCAATATTTGCTGTGCCTTGCGCAATCAGTTCCATGTTTGAGCGGTGACGTCCTCCTATCATACCGTCTGAAACTACTGCCGAAAGAAGCGCTTCGATAGCAGCAAGCAACGCGATAGTAGTTGCCGGCTGTATCATGGCTTTTATTATTTCAAAATTTATTTTGGGGAACTGAGGAAGAGGAATTGAACCGGATATCTCTCCAAACACTGAACCGATGGTTGCAACCGGTATATCCAACATACTTACATAAACCGTTGAGAGGACAATGGCAACAAGCGAACCAGGCACTTTATGCGTTATCCTGTTCCAGAATACAATTATCAGTAATGAGACAACAGAAATACCGGCAGCATAATAATTAACCGATCCGAAATTGGCTATATATACATCCCACTTATCAATGAACTCTGAAGGAACTTTCTGAATGCCCAGTCCGAAAAAATCATTGATTTGCGTTGAAAAGATGATGAGCGCAATACCGCTGGTGAAGCCGACAGTAACCGGATGCGGAATAAATTTGATAACAGAGCCAAATTTTGCGAAGCCCATAATCACCAGAATCACGCCGGCCATCACCGTTGCAACCATCAGCCCGTCCACACCGTAGTTCTGAACAATGCCGTAAATTATCACAATGAAAGCTCCGGTCGGCCCGCCTATCTGAACCCTGCTGCCACCCAGAAATGAAACAAGAAATCCGCCGATGATCGCAGTAATTATCCCCCGCTCAGGTGAAACACCGCTCGCGATGGCAAACGCAATGGCTAGCGGAAGAGCAATAATCCCGACAATAATGCCGGAATTTATATCCTTAAGAATCTGCTCCCTCGGCAGATTCTTAAGGAGTGTAAAGAGTTTTGGTTTTAACACGGAATGATCAGAGTTCTTTAATACGCGCTGTTGCGAATCATCAGCTTTGAATCATACGGAGCCGGCTGCCCGCCAAGATATTTATGAAACCATTCAAGATGTGAATTGTAATAAAGAGGCATTGAGCGGAGGTTGCTCGGCCAGTGTCCGTCATTTTTATATACAATCAGACGCGACTCGATGCCGAGTTTCTGCAGTGCGGTAAAATATTCAAGACTCTGTGTATATGAAACTCTGTAATCCTTTTCTCCTGTTATGATAAGTGTCGGAGTTCCGAAATTCGCTACATATTCAGATGGTGAAAACTTTTTATACAGTGATGAATTCCACGGCTGACCATCAAGGTCCCACTCAGGGAACCAGAGTTCTTCTGTTGTTCCGTAGAAAGATTCAATGTTATATAATCCCATCATACTGACAAAGCACTTAAAAAGCCCTGATTTCCCCTGCTTTGCCTGCAGCCAGTTCATCATATATCCGCCATAAGACCAGCCCATTGCGCCGACTCTGTTTTTGTCTATATACGGAAGGTTGGACAGATGCTCAGTTACCTTCATAACATCTTCGTAAACCTTACCGCCCCAGTCTTTTGAAATTGCGGATGTATAATCCTGACCGTATCCTGTAGAGCCGTGAGGATTGGGGAATGCAACCACGTAGCCATAACCGCCGTACATCTGACCATCAGCGCGATAAGCATCCTGCCACTGGCTTTGAGGGCCGCCGTGTACGTTAACAACAAGCGGATATTTCTTCGCGGGGTCAAAACCATGCGGCTTAACTAGCAGGACGTGCACCTTTTTACCTGCAGCACCATCTATCCAGAGATGTTCCACTGGTCTGAAATCAACTTCGTCAAGAAGTGCGTTGTTGAATGTGGTTAGCTGCGCCTCTTTTTTAGAACTGAGATCAAAGGAATAGATCTCACCCGGTTTATGATTCAGACGGTAATTGAAATAAAGTTTTTTTCCGTCAGGTGAAACAGAAAAAGCGCCCACGCACAGATCACCGGTAATTTTTTCGATGACATTTCCATCAACAGATATTTTATATACCGGAGTATATCCTTTAACATCACCGGTGAAGTAAATGGTTTTTGAATCCGGTGCCCATACGATGTCGTTCACCCAGTTATCAAAGCCATCACTGATAATTTTATGTTTTTTTGCTTTGATATCATAAACAGCAATGCGGAATTTATCTGCTTCAAAACCGGGCACCAATTGCGTGCGGTAAGCAAGATACTTTCCGTCAGGAGAAAAAGCGGGTGTGCCGTCCCATGCCTTATTTGAAACTGTTATATTCTCTCCCCCCGGTGTGCCAAGCGGTGTCATCCAGATATCTGCATTCGTTGTTGCTGCCTGATCTTTTTCTCTGTTCGAGACAAACACTACGGTTTTATCATCCGGTGAAAGAAGAAATCCCGTTCCGCCTCCGGCTGAAAAAACCGGAGACTGCCATTCACCCGGCGTCAGGTCAGTTATTTTTTTGTCGGTCAGTGAATACTGGAAAACATGGGAGTATTTTCCGCCGGTATATGCCGTCCAATGCCTGAACAGCAGCTCATCTGCCAGATTCGCCTGGACAGGTCCGTTCTCAGAAGCATCACTGAATTTTTTGTTACAATCCATATCTGCACCGCAGTCGGGATATACTTCAGCCGAAAACAGAAGCGTTTTACCGTCAGATGAGAGCACCGGCGAACTAATACCCGTATATATATCGGTAAGCTGCTGCACTGATTTCGTCTTTAGCTCATAGCTGAAAAGCTGGGAAGCTCCGCCGGCCGTTTTAATGTAATACAACTGATTATCATCACTGCCCCAGAAAGGAGAGGATTCGCTTCCCTCCCCCAGATCAAGCTCCTGCTGACCGGTACCGTCAGATTTCATCAGCCAGACAGCGGTATTTGCCTTGCCGGTTTTAAGAGTAAGATTGGTTACGGTAAAAGCTATCTGACTGCCTGAGGGTGAAAGCGAAGGACCGCTGACGCCCTTAACACGATAATGATCTTCTAAGGTATATGCCCGCTTCTGCGGAAACAAGGAGACCGTTGCTAAGAGGAGTACGAAAACAAGTATTTTATTGTTCATATAAGTAACCACAAAATTTATTTGAATAATTGGCTCAAAAATCGATAAATTCGCAGTAATAATGAAACTTCAGCCCAAAAAAGAAAAAAAATCAGGAAAGAGAACCCATGAACGGCAAATATCATATTCAAAGAACCCCGGTTCAGATACCGGTGCCTGACAATAAAATCATCCTTGAGCACTTTGGTAATGCCTCACAGCAGGCGGGTAACTTCAGCGTAGCTCACATGACCGCCCCGGCCGGGTGGAGTGAGCCCTTTCAGATTCCGGATTTTGATGAAGTGACTTTTGTTATCCGCGGTAAAAAGCAGTTTGAAATCGAGGGGGAAGAAATCATCCTCAGCAGCGGTGAGTCAATTTGCGTAAAAGCGGGGACACGAGTAAGATATTCAAATCCCTTTTCGGAGGAGTGTGAATACCTCTCGTTCTGCACACCGGCCTTTTCAATTGACCTGGTTCACCGCGAAGCGGAGTAATCCGGTTAAAATGCAAAAAAAGGGCGTCACCGGTTCAATGACGCCCTTTTGTTTTTAAAGGTTCCTGCCTTTATATATATCTGAGCGCACGCGTTCTTATGCCTTGGGCAGCCGTTCCAGATAAGAAGAGTTGCTCAGCACCGCGAATGTATCAGTTTTTCTCAGATCATCCAGTGTGTAACAGTTCATATAACTCATTGCGCTTTTAAGACCATCCGAAATACTGTTAACAACATTTTTAACAGTCCCTTTATAGGCAACCATAGTTTCCTCCCCTTCAATAAATTCATTGCGCATCTTAACTCCGAACGACGCTGACCCGCGATACTTTTTCCAAAGCTGTCCGTTATATTTAATCACCTCACCCGGTGTTTCCTTCGTTCCGGCAAGCATCCGCCCTAACATGATAACATCAGCGCCAAGTGCGATTGCCTTGGCAACATCGCCGGGACTTTTTATTCCGCCATCAGCAATAATTTCAATATCAATATTTTGTTCTGCTCTTGTTGTCAGTACATCAAGTAAGGAGGTAACCTGACCAATACCAATGCCTGTTTGCACTGAAGTTGAGCATACACTTCCGTTGCCAATTCCTACACGCACTGAATCCGCTCCGGCATCCTTCAGTTGTCTGAGAGTGGCTCCATGTGCAGTATTGCCAACCATCACTTTGGGGTTAAATTTCTTCTTTATGTGCTCACATTTCTGAAGGACTTCACGGTTGTTGGCGTTAGCAGTATCTATACAAATCACCATTCCTGCCTCCGTAAGCCGTGCTGTAATTTCATCCTCAGTATTAAGCCCGATTGCTGCACCCAAAACTCCATTCCCTCCGTTTTGAACATTGATTACGGTTTCAAGAGACGAGTCAAAACGATTGAGGATACCAAGACAGCCGGATTCAGTCAGAGCTTTAGCCATCTCAATTCCTGTAACAGTATCCATCGGGCTTGATACGACCGGCACAGCCAGTTCAATACCCATAAATGAGGCCTTCGTGTTTGCTTCAGTCCTCGATTTAATGGTTGATATTACGGTAGGCACCAGACTGATATCATCGTAGGTCAGCGCCTGAAAAAATGTATTGAGTTCTTTTTTTGTATATAACTTCATAGTTCCACTTAAAGTATTGATTCAAGTTCATCAAGAACGGAATTCATCCTTGCCGCCACAGCCGCTACCGGTTCCGGGCGGGTCAGATCAACGCCCGTCCTTCTGAGTATCGGAAGCGAATAATCTGAACTACCGCTCTTTAAAAACTGTATATATTTAGGAATAAGCTCGTCCGGATTCTGCCTGAGCAGGCGGTTCAACTCAGCAGATGCCGCAAATCCCGTTGCGTACTGATATACATAAAAATTGTAGTAGAAGTGCGGAATCCGTGCCCACGAAAAAGCTTCCGGCTGTCCCATCTCCATTGCGGAGCCGTTAAATTTATTATAGACCCGTGAATATGCCTCTGAGAGCTCCCTTGCCGAAAGGAATTCTCCTTTTTCAACGCGGTTATGGGTTTCAAGTTCAAACTCAGCGAACATGGTCTGACGGTAAAAAGTAGCAGTAATGTCATTCAGATATTTTTCGAGAAGTGCCTGCTTCGTGCGTGCATCAGCTTTTTCAATCAGATAATCAAACAGGAGCGCTTCATTAAATGTTGATGCAATCTCAGCCAGAAAGATCGTGTAATCAGCATATATAAACGGCTGATTATTCCCTGAATACGTAGAATGAACATTATGCCCGATTTCATGCGCCAGTGTGAATACATCATTAAGCAGACCGTTCCAGTTCATCAATATATATGGCTTCATACCGTGTGCTGCCCCTGATGAATATGCTCCGCTTCTTTTTCCGCGCGTTTCATAAACATCTATACGGCGTTCATCATAGATTGCTTTAACTGTTTTAACATACTCATCCCCCATCGGCTTAAATGCTTCAAGAATAATTTCAAATGCTTCATCAAACGAATACTGCTTTTCAGCGCCTGCCTGAAAAAGAGAAGCATACATATCAAAAGGATGTATTTTTTCAGTCCCGATTTTTTTTGCTTTCAGTTCAACCCATCGGTGCATGGGTTTCAGGTTCCCCGAAACAGATTTGAGCAGATTATTATATACCTCAACCGGTATTGCGTTTTTGCCCAGAGCAGCATCAAGCGATGATGTGTAATTTCTTGTTTTTGCGTAAAAAGCATCTTTCTTCAGGGCATTGTTCAGCAGGACGGAAAAGGTATTGGCAAACGTTTCAAACGGTTTAAGATACGCTGTATATCCGCGCTCCCTGAACCCTCTGTCTTTTGAGTAGAGTGCTGAGTAATAACGTCCGTGAGACATTCTGATAGTATTCCCCTCCTCATCCGTAGTCTCAGGGAATTCAATATCACTGTTTGAAAGTATTGAAAACGCATCATACCCTGCAGTGGTTATCTCCGCTGCCGAAGCCAGGAGACGTTCCTGTTCAGCATCCAGAACGTGATGTTTTGTGCGGAACAAGTCATCAAAAAAATGACGGAATCTGTTGAGTTCCTTGTTTCCTGTCACCCAGGCATTCAGTTGGTCTTCATCTATAGTTAAAAGTTCCGGTCTGATAAAAGATGATTTGGCACCAAGATTGGCATAGAGTGATTTGACGCGCTCATACATTGCCTGATACGTGTTGTCTCGCAGGTCGGTATCTTTTCTGAGCATTGCATAAAGATGAAGGCGCTCAAGTGCAGAACCAGTCTCCTCATCCATGGTCAGACATTCCAGCAGAATTTCGGGTGACCGGTTTAATTTCCCTTCAAATAGTGCATATTTATCACCTCTGGCTTCTGTTATCTGAAAGGTTTTTTCCCATTCTGCATCAGAAGAAATAACGTGTGAATAGTCCCAGGTATAGCGGGTCTCAATTTCAACTCGTTCCGGCAAGGTCCCCGATTCATCTTTGAAAAATACTTTTGGTTCAGCTATCATCATAAAAACACTACATTCTAAAAAAAACAACCCCGTAAAATAAGGAGAGAAAGGCCATATCCTTCAAAAAATCCCGATTCGTGCAATAAAATTACCCCAAATCAACCCAAAACCGCCTCATTTAAATCCGCCAATGCAAAAAACACCTCTCCCGCCATACAGAGAGCAAATTCTTAAAATAAGGTCAAAAAAGCATCCCCATGAGCGGGTAAGTCTGTTCTTCCACATCATTGAATATCAGCTAAATAGTGAAATTTATTGACTTTAAGGGGTTTTTGCGGTAACTTTAATGTCTTATTTTTTTAATCCTTAAATCCGATTGAGTTATGAAGAAATACACCTTCAGGATTGTAATCATTGTCTGTGCACTTGCTCTCAGCATCTATAAGTTATACCCTACTTATCAGGACTATGCTAACACAAAAGACATTGAGAACATCCTCTCTCAAAAATCCGATAGCATTAAAACCGCTAACCCCGGTATTACTAATGACCAGTTAACTAAACTGCTCTCCGAAGTTGAAGACAGTATTAAACTTGCTGACCCTAAAATTCGCGAAGCCAGATTAAACAGGATAAAGCTCGGCCTTGACCTTCAGGGCGGTATGCGTGTGGTGCTGGAAGTTAATACTGCTAAATTGCTTGAAAAACTCGCCACAAATATTGATGATGATTTTACGGCAACACTTAACGCTGCGGCGGCAGAAGCTGCTATTTCTGAAGAATCAGTAGTTGATATCCTCTACAGAAAGTTTCAGGAAAAAAACATCAGAATCAGCAGATATTACGGCTCAATCAGATCAGAAGATTCTGAAATCCTTGCTGACTTAAAGACCCAGACTGAGGATGCGGTAACACGCGCTATGCAGATTATCAGAAACCGTATTGATCAATACGGCGTTTCTGAGCCAAGCATCCAAAGACAAGGTGACAGAAGAGTTATCGTTGAACTTCCGGGCGTAGCCAAAGAAGAAGAAGCACGCCAGCTTTTACAAGGTACCGCGCTTCTGGAGTTCAAGCTCCTTAAAGATCCTGACTATGCAATCACTATTATACAGAAAGTTGATGAAGCATCATCAGGTAAAGTAGTCACTGACTCCACTCTTGCCAGCGACACAACGGCTACAGCAGATTCCGCAAACAACACTACTGCATCTGCTGATACAACCAATCCCGAAAACATGACAGCCGAGCAGTTCGCGAAAGAACATCCATTCTTTGCTCTGGTTCAGTATGACCCGCAGTTCCGCTCATCGGAAGGATACGTCAGCAAAGATAACCGTGCAAAGGTTGAACAGTTGCTCGCTTCAGAGGAAATCAGCAGCATCATCCCTGAAACCGTTGAATTTCTGTTCAGCGCAAAAACCATAAAAGATGCTGAATCCGGTAAAGAGTTTTATCAGCTTTACTTGGTTAATAAGGCGCCAGAACTTACCGGCGGTGTTATCACCAATGCACTTGCAACGCTTGACCCGACCAACTCAAATCCAATCGTAAATATGGAGATGAGCTCAGAAGGGGCAATTGAATGGGCTCGCATTACCGGTGCTAATATCGGTAAAAGATGCGCCATTATCCTTGACGGTTCAGTTTTTACCGCGCCAACTATCCAGGGGAAAATACCCGGTGGACGTTCACAGATAAGCGGTATGGAAAATCTTGATGAAGCCAAGCTGCTTGAAATTGTTCTTAAAGCCGGTGCTCTCCCGGCTCCGGTTGATATTATTGAAGAAAGAACAGTCGGACCATCACTCGGTCAGGACTCAATCTCAAAAGGATTTAATTCTGCGCTGTTCGGTTATCTCGTGGTTGGTATCTTTATGATACTCTACTACCGTCAGGCAGGCGGAATAGCTGCATTTTCACTGATCTTTACTGTTACTTTAATTTTCGGTGTACTCTCAGCTTTCATGGCTACCCTGACCCTTCCTGGTATTGCAGGTATCATTCTTACCATGGGTATGGCAGTTGATGCTAACGTTCTCATCTACGAAAGAATCAGAGAAGAACTTGCAATAGGCAGAACACTTCGCGCCGCAGTTGACGGTGGTTTTGCCAAGGCCTACTCAGCAATCATTGATTCGAATATCACAACCATGATTACCGGAATTGTCCTCTTTCAGTTTGGAACCGGACCCATTCAGGGCTTCGCTCTTACACTGATGATCGGTATTCTTACCAGCTTGTTTGGTGCACTTGTTGTTACCAAGGTCGTTCTTGACTATCTGGTTGATAAAGGTTACAAGGTTTCATTAGGATAATTTCAGGAAATAAGGAGTTTATTAGAATGCAAATATTTCATAATCTTAATGTTGACTGGATGGGAAAAAGAAAATTTTTCTATGTCCTCTCAACCGTAATTTTCGTATTAGGTCTCATTAATATCGTTTTCAGAGGTCTGGTGTTCGGAATTGATTTCCGTGGCGGTACAGAGCTCGAAATTGGTTTTAATAAACCGGTTAATATATCTGAGGCAAGAAATGTTCTGAACAGCATCGGGCTCGGAGCTCTGGAAGTTAAAACTTTCGGAAGCGAGACCGGTATTCTGGTCAGAACAGACATGCAGACCATCCCGGCTGATATCTTTCCGAAAGTGCAGGGTAATATTGAAGCAGCCATAAAAGTAATTATGCCTGATTCAACCTTCACAGCATCAGAAAAATCCGAGAATTCAATTATCTATACTTTTACCTCTCCGGATGCTGCAAACCTTGCTGCTGAAAAACTTTTTGTCGCGGGTTATCAAACCGGTAAAGTTACTGAGGAATCAGACAACACTCAGGTAATAATTCGTGTTGGTATAGCTGACTGGATTAAAGAAAATCTGCGTAAAAATTTCAGCGGTTACTCATTTGAAATCCTGCGGTCTGAAGTTGTAGGACCAAAGATCGGAAACGAACTGAAAAGAGATGCACTCATAGCAATAGCGGTTTCTCTGCTCGGTATTCTCATTTATCTCGGCTTCCGTTTTAAATTTGTTTTCGCACTTGGTTCAGTGGCCGCGCTTTTCCATGATGTGCTTATTACACTTGGTCTTTTCTCTTTGTTCTATGGTTTAATACCCGGACTCAACTTAGAGATCAGTCTGACAGTAGTAGCGGCATTTCTTCTGCTTATTGGTTATTCCATCAACGATACCGTTATTGTGTTTGACCGGGTAAGAGAAAATCTGAAGCTGCACAAGACCGAAAATTTAGAGAAGCTGCTTAATGACAGTATTAACAAAACCATGTCCAGAACCGTTCTGACCGGTGGTACAACACTTCTCACAACAATTATCCTCATGGTATTTGGCGGAGAGGTACTGAGGGGATTCGCGTTTACCATGACCTTTGGCATCATTGTCGGAACATACAGTTCTATCTTCGTAGCTACTGCATTAGTGCTCGAATATGTAAAAAGGTATAATAAGAAGATTTCCTTTTAAGCTGAAAATTCCCTAAATGAAAAGGGCTAAGGTTTTGAACCTTAGCCCTTTTTTTTTGGATTATGAATTTATCCAACAATGCAATTATGTAAATAATCGAACAAGGTAGCACCGCATATTCCCCAACAACCACACGATTCCGGAGGAATCGAACATTGGTAACGCCGCATACCAGAACCATTGTGATTTTTTAAAACACATTATATATACACACCGAATCATGCTTTTCCATGACATCCGCTGTTCGACCCGGGAGGGGTCGGGTGGGGTGTTTTTCGATTCAATTTCTAACAATATGTGAACCCGCCGGGTTCATATCTTACAATGATTTAAAGATTTGCATATTTCAATGAAGGGAAATTTTTTTTTGATACCTGGTATCAAGAAAGAAAGAAGTTTTTGAGATTATATTTTTGCTTATCGGACTCAATCGGTCAATTTTGCACCCTTTTCTATAGAATTTCCCCTATATATGCTTTTCGCCATTCATCATTCAAACTTCATAATTCATACTTCTCTAAACCGGTTTTACCAGTACCAGTGTAATATCATCCTGCTGACCGGCGCGACCGCTGAACTGACGTACCGATTCAAACACATTTTCTGATATACGCTCCGCAGGATATGTAAAAGATGAACGTATGATTTTTATCAGATTATTTGAGTCATAGAGTGAGCCGCTCTCATTCAGCGCTTCTGATATTCCGTCAGAAAAGAAAGCAAATATCTGATTTTTCTTAAAGGGAAGTTCCTCTTCATGCAATAACTCCTGAAACCGTGAGCCGGTTCTGTCCAAGCCAATTCCTATACCCTGCGGCGCTAATAAATGCTCACCATCCTCATCCATAACAAGAAGCGGAGTATGTCCGGCTCTTGCAAAACGCACGGTCTCTGACTTTGTATCAAACAGAGCCACGGTCATTGTCACAAACGAACTCCGGTCAAGCACTTTTGCAAGCTGCTTATTAAGATTAATGAGAATCTCTGCCGGTGCTGATGTCTCTTTGCACGCAATCTGAAGAAGTGTCTGAATTTTAGTCATATAAAGCGCGGCAGACAAACCCTTCCCTGATACATCACCAATCACTACAAACATCTTTGAGTCAGACACCGGGATGATATCAAAATAATCTCCTCCAACCTGCATGGCCGGTATCATATCGCCTGACACAGTAAGCCGACCCAGCGACTGAATCTTTGCGGGTAGAAGTCCCTGTTGGATTTTTCTGGCAAGTTCTAAATCTCTATCAAGTTTAACTTTTTCAGCTTCAGCTTCATAGAGCCGTGCATTCTCAAGCGAAGTAGCAGTCTGATTTGCAAGAGTAATCATCAACTCAAGATCGCGGCCGCCAAATTGTTTTCCGGTATATGACAGCCCGAAAAAGAAAAAGCCAATCAGCTTCTTATTGGTAATCAGCGGTAATATCGTATATACCCCGGCTTCCGCAAGAAGCTCTGCCGCGTCAGGAAATATCAGACGTGAGTTCGCCTGGTCAATCACAGGTTTCTCGCCCGCCGTAAATCGCTGCTGGATAAGCACGGTAAAGTTTTCTGTATGATAGAATATATCTCCCCTTATTTTCGCATCTTCACCACAGCTTCTTACAAATTCTGCTCTGTTGCCTTCTTTCGCGATTGCAATCGCGCAGACATGCATTTGCAGTCTGTTAATAAAGATATCATCCAGTGAATCAAGTATCGTATCAAAACCCACAATCTGCGGAAGTTTCTGATTGAAATCCATGATTACCTGCTGAACCTCAAACTGAACGGGAAAAAATTTTCTGGTCAGTACATCCTGAAACTTATCCTTGGTCGGCTGGAAAAGAAGCGCAAGAAAAATAAAGGTCATACCTGAGATTACCGTACGGTATTCATCGGGCACCACACCTCCTACTGCCTGACCCAGCACATAGACCGTTGCCAGATAAACGACCCCGAGTGCAAGCGTTGCAGTAGCATAAACCAGTGTTGATTTCAATACAACCGTAACATCAAGAAGATTATAGCGGAAAATTGAATATCCGAAAGCCAGCGGTAGCAGAACCAGCAGGATAATGGGTGTATAATACTCCGGTGAGTTGTAGATTACATCTCCGAATATCGGTACAAGAACAGCGCTGAATATAAATCCGCCAATACCGATATAGAATGAGATAAGAATTGCGAAAATCGGGCGTCTCTTTGCGCGGTCCTTATTCTTAAAATAAGTAAAGGTCAACAAGAATAAACCTGAGATAAACGCTGCATTAATAAAAACAAAGATCAGTGGAAACAGAAGCGATTTAACTTCAACTTCGCTTTTTAAATTAAATAGCGATGGCCTGGCTGTTATTAAATTTAAAAGAAAAAACCCGACCCAGCCCCAATTGAGTATTTTCTTATATTTCTTTGCACTCGTCCATGTATGCGGCTCCGGAAAGACGGAAAAGAAATGAAAGATAGTAAAAGGAAGACGGCTTACGATAATAAGCCAGATAATAATCAGAACAGTAAACACCGGATCAATCGGGCTCAGGAAACCGGGCTTGCTCAGATTTCCTATGGAATTTGGAACATACAGCAATGCAATGCCGAGTCCCGAACTGAAAAAGAGCTTCTGCTGCAGCCCTTCAGGTTTAGCCAGATAGGTAATAAAACTTACAAAAAGCAATATAACCCCGAAAAGCATTGATGCAAACTGACTATATATAATCAGCTTTTTTATTTCAACCTTTACTTTTTGCGTTTCAGTCTGACTTTTTTTAATAATCGTGTACTCTGCAGATTCTCCCTCTTTCATCTTGTTAATCAGCGCCTGATAATCAAGTGCGTCTTTAAACGAGGACCCGTTAATCGCAATCAGTTTATCACCGTTCCTGATTCCTGCCTGCCAGGTTACCCCCCCTTCTTTCACATTACTGAAAACAAACACAACACTGTCCTTGCCGGCTTTTTGCGGAATCCAGAGGCATTCATCATTTGATATACGGTTAAATGTTACCGTGCCGTATATATTAATGATGATCAATATCCCGACGAGAATAGCGGCGGCAGTGATCAGCTTCAGCCGTATTTTACCATAAATCTCTTTTAAGCGCGGAAACATGTACATTACATCACCTTCAGAATGACAACCGTGATATCATCAGACTGCGGGGTTCCGCGCACAAACACGCGCAGATCATCTTTAATGATTTTCAATATTTCTTCCGCGCCGGCATCAGCATTCCTCAGGATTAAAGATTCAAAACGCTCATCGCTGTATTCATCATCTTCAGGATTTTTTGCCTCTGTAACCCCGTCAGTAAAAAGAACAATCAGGTCACCCGGCTCAAGTTCAACTTCTTCAGCCGTATAGGGGACAAGTGTGGGCGCAACTCCGAAGATAATACCCCCCTTATCAAGATGACGGATTTTTCCCCCTCGTATAAACAATGGCGGGTTATGTCCTGCATTTACATAGTGAAGTTTTTTTGCTGCCCGGTCAAGCGCCAGCCAGAAGAATGTTATAAACCTGCCGTCGCTGGTGTTCTCTGTAATAAGATTATTAATAAGCCCCGTTGCCTCAGCCAGCGGCAAATTTTGCTTTGCGGTTACCTTTAAGAATGCCTGAAGATTTGCCATCAGCAGAGCAGCAGGCACTCCCTTACCTGATACATCCCCGATTGCTACCGTATAGAGAAAGTCTCCGGTCTGAAGAATATCGTAATAGTCACCTCCTATTTGCTTTGAGGGAATACTCTCGGCAGCAAACGCAATATCCGGTACCTGCGGCAGAAATTTTGGCAAAAGATTTTTTTGTATTTCCTTCGCGATCTGAAGCTCCTCCTCCATTTTCTGCTTTTCCAGAGCTTCCTTGAAGAGCCGCTTATTTTCCAGGGAGTTAATGGCAAGTCCACCGACAGAATATATAAATTCAATATCCTGTTCGCTGTATTCACGTTTATTTATCCTCGGACCGAGCAATATATATCCGCGGGATTCCCCCTGAATCTGCATGGGTATGCACAAACTGACTGTAAAACTTATCATCCCGGGGAAATATTCAAAAACTTCTTTTCCCCTTAAAACTTTATTCACTGAAATTGTGCTTCTCCCTTCAATGGTATTCATCAACACTGCTTTAGGATACGTGGATTCAAGAATGCGCAGCCGTCTGTCATCACAGTAAATAACCGCATAACCGGTCATCATAAAATTACCAAGCAGGGAGTATATCAGCAGTTTACTGATTCGTTCTTCGTCAACAAGAGAGCTGAATTCTTTACTGAGTTCAAAAAGTGAACTGAGGGAGTTAATCCGCCCATCAAGCTGGCGGTTCAATATTTTTAACTCCTCAATAAACTGTGAGTTTTCTATTGAGGTAGCGGCAAGATTAAGAATTATTTTGAGAAATTCTTTTTCTTCTTCTGAATAAGGGGCTTTATTTATTTTCTCCCCAAGCGCAATAATGCCGAGCTTTTTGCGCGAAGATTCAATTACATCAGTTATTTCGAAATGATGCTCTTTCAAAAAATCAGAAAGATTACCCCCCCCTGATGAATCCGGGCTGCCAAAATCCGGAAGCTGGGACGGGAACTCAGGCGGAAGCCCTTTTGATGCAGACAACTGTAATACATCCCCTGAGTAAAGAGCCACGAATCCCTTAGTAGTAAGAAATTTTCCGAAGCAGCTAAAAAGAAGATTATTCAGGGTGAAATTAAGATCAAGACTGGTATTTATGATACGGCTGAATTCAATAAGAGCCGTTAAATTTCTTTGAACCCGTTGTGAGTCTGCATTAGTCATGGCTCATCAACCGTATCGCTTAACCATCGTAAGACGGTTGTATTTGCCTTTTACAGTATGATACTCAACAAAATCCATGAGAGTACGGATTAGCATAAGACCAAGCCCGCCAACTCTCCTCTGCTTCAGGTACTCATTCATATCAGGGTTAGGAACCTTATCCGGATCAAAGGAGTCTCCGTAATCAGTTAGCGAAACAGTACAGGTGCTGTCATCAAAACTGAGGTGTAGTTTTATTTCTTTGGAATCATCGAAATGATAAGCGTGTTTTACGATGTTTGTAGATGCCTCATCAACCGCCAGAATTATCGAGTCAATAGTCTTCTGGGAGACGCCTGCCTGAGCTGCTTTCTCCTGAATGAACTCACGGATGGCTGCTAACTCACCCGTAGTACTGGCTACTTTTAACTCGAATGATTTCTGTTTCACGTATCTGTCAGTTTTCAGATTGCTGAGTAAATTTCTGAATGCCTTCCTGCTGCGTGGGGAATATTTCATAAAGCAGCGGAAAGCCCAGCAAGTCGAATATATTATAAACATTCGGCTGCATTTCCGTCAGTTTTATATCACCGCCGTTGCCTCTCATCGTCTCGATAAATGCCATAAAGACTCCGAGCCCGGCGCTTGATATATATTTCAGGTCACGGAAGTTTACCACAACCCGGTACTGCTGCCTTGTGAGCAGTTCATTAAAGGTGTTCTCAAGCCGCGGAGCGGTATGAGCATCAAGGAAACCAGAAAGCTCAATAACCTGAACATTTCCGGCTTCTGTAATACCAGCGTTAAAATCCGCCATGGTGTGTTGTCTCCGATAATAAATTTTTTGTCCGGCGCAGTATCATAAGCGTTATATCATCATGCTGGGTTCCGCTTTCAGAAAAAAGCGTAACTTCCTGAATAATTTTATTCGCCATGTCTTCCGCCGTAAGTGTCTGATGTTTAATTATTATATCTTTCAGTGCATTCATGCCAAAATCTTCCATGTTTCCATTCTTTGCTTCGGTTATTCCGTCTGTAAAGAATAGTATAACATCGTTTTCTCTCAGGTCAAGCGTAATCTCTTCAAGCGATGAACCAAATAGTTCTCCAAAATGAAGCCCAAGCCCTATTCCGTTCGGAAGAATTTCTTCTACTTCTCCCTCCCGAAGCCGCAATACCGGAAGATGACCCGCCCGCACCATCCGTATTTCATTCTTCTGAGGTGATATACCGCAGAATACCGCTGTAACAAAATGTTTCCGGTCCAATGAACGGCGAAGTATCTGATTCGACCTGATCATAAGCTCCTTTGGCGATTCAGTCATTTTGCTCAGTGTGGCAAAAATACCTCTGACTTCAGCCATGATAAATGCGGCGCTAATCCCTTTGCCTGATACATCCGCAATTACAAAACCGGTTTCTCCCCTGCCAAGCTCAAAAAAATCATAATAATCTCCGCCAACTTCAAATGCCGGAATAAAGAGCGCCGAAAGCTCCAGACCCTGCATAACAGGCAGCTCGGCAGGTATCAGCTTACGTTGTATTTCACGGGCAACATCAAGCTCTCTTTCAAGCCGTTCCTTCTCAATTGACTCTGCCAGAAGATGAGAATTTTCAAGCGCGATCGAAAGGTAATCGCTGAATGTTTCAAACGCTGACATCTCCTCACTGTCGTAAGTCAGATTTGCTTTTCTCGCGGTAAACAGGTAACCGTTAATGCGTGAGTGAGACTTGAGCGGTCTCACAGCAACAAACTGAAAACGATCATCAACTGTCTGGTCTCCTCCCGTCATAGATGGCTGCATATATACAGTCTCAGTGGGCCGGCTGCCGTTCAGAGAAATTATCTGCGCGGTAAGTCGTGCAGCAGTTTTATCGTTAATATTCCGTATTGCCGCGGGCTCTATGGTTAAATTATCGCCGGCTATCAACCACGAAGCATCAGCTCCGCAAACCGTCAGAGCAAGTTCTGCGGCAGTTTCTGAAAGCTCACCGGGGTCAAGCGCCTGGTTTATAAGGCGGCTAAAATACTGCATTGATGAAATCTCTTTTGTCTTCCGGTCAAACACTTCCGCCGTGGGAAGATGAAAGAGAGTCGTAAAAAACAGAAATCCAAAATATGCGATTCCGTATATACTGATCATCATGCCGATCAGATAAATCGCCGGTGAAAACTGCTCCAACACAAGATGATTATCACCTGCCAGTCTGACAAGGTTAATTGAGCTGAAAACTATAATACCGACTGAAATCAGCAGAAGCCGCTTCTTTTCTTTTTTGTCCAGAAACGCTATCCATGATATCCTGAATGAGTTTATGGTAATCAGAATTATAGTGTTTACAAACAGTGCGATATGGATAAACTGATAGTCATCAAACTGCTTTAAATTAAAGACGGCCGAAAGCGCGGTCAGAATGATAAAACCCACCATCGCCTGATAATAGGTTTTCAGGTTCTTCCTCTGTTTCAGGAAGAAGAGCTCGCTCAGTATGATAAACCAGGTTCCGGAGGCAAATAAAAGCAGCACACCGGAGCTAAAATGCAGAGAGCGTATCATCAGCCCGGACTCCTGCAAAAACTTCATATCCTTAATAGCCGCAGAAGTTACAAGCTGCTCTTCGAGCAAGAGCAAAACAAAAATAACCAATGAAGAAGCCAGAATGTATTGCACCAACTGAGTTGGCTTTTTATTCAGCTTTTTCAATACCATCAGGACGTTCAGAGCAAATGCATAACCGAGAATCAGGATCAGCACATCACTCAACATTATGACAAAGAACGAATTTCTGTCCAAGGGCAGAAATTGAAGTATCAGCAAGCCGAGAATGCCTGCAAATAATATCTGAGCACGGATACTTTTAAGTACTTCCTGCAAATTCACCTGCATCGTCGATTTGAGGTTAACTTCTCTTTTTCCTTGAATTTTGGGCTTAATATAAACTGCCCGCTTTCTCTCCAAAATGCATTATGGATTAGCGGGTTATTACTGTGATAAACGTTCTGAAAACATTGTAAATCGTACTCAAAATTTACTAAAGATTG
Organism: Ignavibacteriales bacterium; assembly: GCA_045863035.1. GTDB lineage: Bacteria > Bacteroidota > Ignavibacteria > Ignavibacteriales > Ignavibacteriaceae > H2-BAC3. The sequence goes on from BTUV01000007.1 coordinate 64,451, forward strand.
GGAATAATGGCAGGAAATAATAAAAAACCCCGCTCTTTTGTGAGGCGGGGTTTTGGGGTTAAATCTCTATTGGCTTCTTTTCCGTTTTTTTATTCGGTCTGACCTCTCTGCGGAAGTTCTCCATCTCCTCCCGGAATCTGTTCATTTCCTTCCTGAGCAGCTCAAGTTCCTTTTTTAGGTTGTCAGGGGCATTGAACTTAATGGCCAGGGAGTCCCCCCAGTTAAAGTTAAATAACTTAGCGAGCGAATCTAAAGACTCTCCCTTAAAATTGTAACTCCTGAAGGCAGATAAACTATCCTGGAAGAATTTGTGAAGCTGATTAAAAACCGAGTCATTAAACACGGCAGCCCCTCCTTTACCGCCAGGGAAAGTACCATTAAAAACAAAGTTTTTAATGGAATCAGGGTTCACCGACTTCATCTTATATTTATACTCTTTTCTCTTACCCGGAGTGTCAATTTTAACCGTAACGGAAAACTGCCGGATTGAGGAAGTAAGAGTGTCCAGACGTTCGAGCATACTGTCCAGCTCCGGCATCACAAAGGCAAACCCCTCCGCCTTAGGCACTACAACCCTGCAATAATTGGAGTCAAATACAACCTGTAAATCATCTCTGTTTGTTGATGCTGCACCTGAAGGCGTCAAATCCTTTTTGAAATCCACCTTTACTTTAAGATTACCGGCAGTATTATTAATGCTGTAATCCATATCATTCCTGCCGGACGTAAACCTGGCTACATCTACATCGAGCTGACGGCTGAAGATAGTATCACTTGAGATTAAATAATACAAATCACTTTTAGGCACATTTCTGATTGAGCCGGCTAACTTCTTTAATTCTACCGGAGATATTGTAACATCTGGTGCATAAACTTTGCCGACATTTTTATTTACTGATGTTATATATGAAAATAAATCCGCCCGGAGAGCATTTTTATACTCCCAGAGGTTAGAGTTCACCGCAACAGTGTTATTCTCATTTACCAGCACCGCAGTCGCAATCTCATCGGTATAGCTGTTAAGAATTGAGTCAACCGCAGCAATCTCGGCTTCTTTCAGCCCCAGGGTTGCAACAAAGGTTTTAAATGAAACCGGTGCAGCGCTGAATCCTGCTGACTTAACCTCAATTATACCCTTACCTGACGCATCAGTACCGAATGACAAAATCTGGTCTGACTCTTTGTTGAGTGGCAGGATATTGTTAAAGGCAAAATTAAACAGGTCTTCACTTGAGAACCCTGCAGTGTAAAGCAATGGCTGGAGATTTGCAGAATACAAATCAGTCAGATGCTCTTTTTGCTGAGTAATAAAGTCATCCAGAATATCAGGTTCAAACCGGAACACTGCCATCAGGATTAGTGAGAGAGTTCCAAAAACCAGAACAGGTTTTCTCAGGAAGAAAAACTTCGATTTTGAGTTTTCCTTTAATCTTTCCTGTAAGCGGGTATAAAAAAATTCATCCTGCGGGAGCGGGGTAAGATTGCCGATAGACTCTTTTACGAATCTTAATCCGTCATACTCCTGCTTGAGCGAAGGGTTGCCGAGCATTCTCTCCTCAGTAAGCGCTTTATCCGCGGGACTTAGCTCATTATCAAGATATGCGGAGAGGTTTTCTCTTTGTAGCATTTTATTCATCAAATAAGTTCCTTTCTGAGAGGTTCAAGGGCTTTTTTCAGATGCTCTCGCGCTCTGAAAATTCTTGACTTCACCGTCCCCATTTCAACTCCTCCCAGAGTTTCAGCTATCTCCTGATAGCTGAGTCCTTCAAAGTCCTTTAGCACTAAAGGAATCCTTAATTTCTCAGGCAGTTTACTCACTGCATCCCTTACAATCTGGCTTATATCGCTATTGTGATTGTGAGATACTGAAAGTGAGGGGTCTTCATCATCAGAAAATGGGGAAAAAATACTGCGGATTTTTGCTCTTCTTATGCTGTCTCTGCATTTATTAACAGTAATACGGTAAAGCCATGTGGTAAAACGGGATTCATATCTGAAATCCTTCAGATGCTTATAAACCGAGATGAAAACTTCCTGAGTTATGTCATCAATCTGATCGGTGTTTCCAAGCGTCAGGAAAACGAGATTTCTCACCTTTTCCTTATGTCGGTTCACCAGCGTTCTAAACGCCAATTCATCCCCTTCATTAAATGAGCGGATGAGTGCAAAGTCATCGTTCAGAGTTAAGACAGATTCCGGTTTCACTTGTCCTCTTTTGTTAATTAGTACTTATTATGACGAAAGTTGGTTTACTAAGTTCCGTTTTTTATCGGGTTCTGATTTCAACCCCGCCGAAGATGGCAACCCCTCTGATAAAGATGGTCTGCGGAGTGAGCACAATATCTTCATCACGCTTTCTGAGCTTGTTTGAAAATCCGCCAAACAGTTGAACTGCGTCCACCTGAATTTTCCAATCACGGGGCACAATCAGCTCACATCCTCCGAAGACGGCTACTATCTCAAGTTCAATTTCTGTACTGTCGGCTGGCAGACGGCAGTCGGTTAGATCAATTTCAGAGCCACCGAAGATGTTGGTGATTTTTCCCCCTCTGAAATTATCAGAGTGTACTATTTTTTCTCCTCCGCCAAAAATAGCGACCTCGTCAACGATGTCTTTTGAATCTGACCGGTTCATAAGATTACGGAAGTTTGCGGCCTTTTCGCTCGATTTTCTGTTCTTTGTTATCAGGTAAAATCCGACTGATATGATGATAATCGGCAAAATCAAATTAAAATCGATGTTTAGATCAGGAAATATCCTTCCGGTCATCAATAGTGCGCCAATGAGAAAGACCACAGTGCCAAGCAATTTGTTTGACGAATTGATATAAATAATTGCTCCGACCAGCATCAGCAGAGCCGGAATGGAAAAAATCATACCGGAAACATCGCCGGAAATGATTCCCGCGCGTTCCAGAAGAATGGTAGCGCCTAAAACAATAAGTAAAAGACCTATGATATTTTTGGGGGATGCTGAAATACCTGATTTCATTGGCTCTTCTTCACTTTCTTAAAATTAATTATACAAGGACAAAAATATTTAAGCTGTGTACTAACGGCAATAATAATGTGATGAACGGAAAATTTATTAATTGCTAAATATTAGTAAAAAGCAAGAAAAAAAACATAAATAAAAAAAATTAATTTTTTAAGTTTTCTTGCTTTCGTAAAAGTTGCATTACTATATTTGCACTGCAGGGGAGAAAAACTTGTCACCGGTTAGTTGCCCGAACAACTCATTGATAGCCCTCTTATATTATCAAAAAACCGGTGATGTCGAAAAGAGAAAGAAACCCAACTCCTGCCATCAGGAAAAGAGTTCGTTCATGGAGGATGAACTGAAATAACATTGTTTTAAAATCTTAAACCCCGATACACTATGCAGATTAACAGATACTACACAACGTCCGGAGAGTCCCCTTACTCATCCATGAGGTTTGTTTCGCGTACCTCAGAAATAAAAAATCCGGATGGATCAAGTATTTTCAGGATGGAAAATGTGCAGGTGCCCGAAACCTGGTCCCAGGTTGCAACCGATATCATCGCTCAAAAATATTTTCGGCGGGCGGGTATTCCTGTAGCATTAAAAAAAGCCAACGAGCCGGAAGTGCCTGAATGGCTGCAGCCCTCTCTCCCCGACGAAGATGAGCTTTCAAAACTACCGCAGAAGGAGAGATTCAGAGGCGAAACCGACTCAAGAGAAGTATTTAACCGTCTTGCCGGAAACTGGACCTATTGGGGCTGGAAGGCAGGTTACTTTGCTACCGAAGAGGATGCCAGAACATTTTTTGACGAGCTTGTTTATATGCTCGCCAACCAGATGGCTGCGCCGAATAGTCCGCAGTGGTTTAATACCGGTCTTAACTGGGCTTACGGCATCACAGGTCCCTCTCAGGGTCATTTCTTTGTAGATTTTCAAACTGGTGAACTCTCGGCATCAGCAGATGCTTACACCCATCCGCAGCCGCACGCATGCTTCATTCAGTCAGTAGATGATGATTTGGTTAACGCAGGCGGCATCATGGACCTTTGGGTACGGGAAGCCAGATTATTTAAATATGGTTCTGGTACAGGTACAAATTTTTCGAGTCTCCGCGGTGCTAATGAAAATCTTTCCGGTGGTGGCAAATCTTCCGGACTCATGTCCTTCCTCAAAATTGGCGACCGTGCCGCAGGCGCCATCAAATCCGGCGGAACAACACGCAGAGCCGCAAAAATGGTCTGCCTGGATATGGATCATCCTGATATTGAAGAATTTATCAATTGGAAAGTTGTTGAAGAGCAGAAAGTAGCTTCGCTGGTTGCCGGCTCAAAGCTGAACAACTTACACTTGAACGCGATCATGAAGGCCTGTTATGATGAGCACCCTGAAAATGACCGCTTTAGCCCAAAATTGAACCTGAAACTGCAGAGCGCTATCCGTGAAGCTCGCAAAGTAATGATTCCACAGAACTACATCGACAGAGTAATACAACTTGCTAAACTTGGATATACTTCCATAGAATTCCCCCTCTACGATGTTGACTGGAACTCAGAGGCCTATGGTTCAGTTTCAGGCCAGAATAGTAACAATTCAATTCGTGTTACTAATGAGTTCATGGAAGCCACTCTTAATGACGGCTACTGGAATCTCTATTGGAGAACCGAAAAGATTAAAGCAAAAAAAGAAAACAGAGCGCCAAAGCCAAGCAAAACCGTTAAGGCAAGTGAGCTCTGGGACCAGATTGCCTATGCCGCATGGACCTCAGCAGACCCTGGAATTCAGTTCCATACAACCATCAATGAATGGCATACCTGCCCTGATGGAGGAGAAATCAGAGCGTCTAACCCTTGCAGTGAGTATATGTTCCTTGATAACACTGCCTGCAATCTGGCTTCGCTTAATCTCCTGAAATATTTTGATCTTGAGACCCACAAATTTGATATCAACGGTTACCGTCACGCCTCACGGCTTTGGACAATCGTTCTTGAAATCAGTGTGCTTATGGCTCAGTTCCCCAGCAAAGAAATTGCTGAACTTAGTTACCAGTACAGAACCCTCGGTCTGGGTTATGCTAACCTTGGCTCACTTCTGATGGTACAGGGCATTCCTTACGACAGCGATGAGGGTTTTGCACTTTGCGGTGCACTGACAGCTATTATGCACATGACCTCTTATGCTACTTCCGCGGAAATGGCAAAAGAGTTTGGAACGTTCGCAAGATTCAGCGCTAATCGCGAAAATATGCTCCGTGTGATAAGAAATCATCGGGCAGCAGCTTACAATATGGATAGCTCAAAATATGAGGGGCTTTCGATAACTCCGGTTGGAATTGACCCGCAGTTCTGCCCTGATGAGCTTTTGGCCGCTGCTAAAGAGGATGCTGACCGTGCACTTCTTCTCGGTGAAGAGTTTGGATTCCGTAACGCGCAAGTTACCGTAATAGCTCCAACCGGAACTATCGGGTTGGTTATGGATTGCGATACGACCGGTGTTGAACCGGATTTTGCGTTAGTAAAATTCAAGAAACTTGCTGGTGGTGGTTACTTCAAGATCATTAATCAGTCAATCCCACCGGCACTCGAGAAACTCGGCTATAATGCTGATCAGATTGCTGAAATCGTCCGGTATGCACGCGGTGCCGGTACTCTGAAGGGTTCTCCGTTCATTAATGAAGAATCACTTAAATTAAAAGGATTTACTGCTGATATCATTGAGCGAATTGAAAAGTCACTCCCCACTGTATTCGATATTAGTTTTGCGTTCAACAAATACACTATCGGTCAGGATTTTCTTATAAAGAAACTTGGCTTTCAGGAGGAGCAAATTAACTCAATGAGTTTTGATCTTCTCAAGCAGCTTGGTTTCTCAAGACAGGAGATTAGTGCGGCAAATGATTACATCTGCGGCACAATGACGGTTGAAGGCGCTCCATTCCTCAAAAATGAACATCTCCCGGTTTTTGACTGCGCAAGCAAATGCGGAAAACGGGGAACACGTTTTATTCGCACCTCAGCCCACATCAAAATGATGGCGGCTGCTCAGCCCTTTATCTCTGGGGCAATTTCGAAAACTATCAATCTTACGAATCAGGCATCAGTTGAAGATATCAAAGATGCTTACTTCAAATCCTGGAGACTCGGAATTAAAGCGAATGCGCTTTACAGAGACGGTTCAAAACTCTCACAGCCACTGAACAGTGTTACCGATGAGGAGTTCGAAAGTATAATCGAAGAAAAAGAAAAGAATGATATTGTAAAAATTGCCGAGCGTATCATTCACCGTTACATAGCACACCGCAGGAAGCTGCCGGACAGAAGGACGGGTTATACACAGAAGGCGAAAATCAATGGTCAGTCTGTATATATCCGTACCGGCGAATATGATAATGGTCAGCTCGGTGAAATTTTTATCGATATGCACCGCGAGGGGGCTACCGTCCGCAGTCTTCTGAACGTATTCGCGATTTCTATCTCACTTGGGCTTCAGCATGGAGTTCCGCTTGAGGAGTTTGTTGATGCGTTCGTCTTTACCAGATTTGATCCCTCAGGTCCGGTTACCGGTAATTCGAGAATCAAATTCTCAACATCAGTGATAGACTATATTTTCAGAGAGCTTGCAGTAAATTATCTCGGGCGGAACGATCTGGCTCATGTTGATCCGGATACCGAAGAAGGCAGCAACTCACCAAAAAACGTGGTTAAGAGATTCGTCAGCGACTCTGATGCTGATGATGATCTTGATTATCCCGGAGAACTTCTTATTGACAGAGACAGAACCAAAGAGGATGGTTTGAAGCAGAGAAGTTCAATTTCCTTAGCACCGCAGGGCTCAAAGCAGATATACGTATCAGATGAGTCAGCAGGGTTAAAGTTCAAAGTTAAACAGGCAATCGAAAGCGGATATACCGGAGATGTTTGTACTGATTGCCAGAGCATGACTATGGTCCATAATGGAACGTGTCTTAAATGCATGACCTGTGGTACAACCACCGGATGCAGCTAATATCTGAAATATGATAATAAAAAGGCAGTCACATGACTGCCTTTTTTTTTGCACCCGGCGATATGACTAACTCAAACTAACGTAGCAGTAAGATAGAGCCCTGCTGAATTCTGCCAAAATTTAACCAAAGCGTAAAAATCCGTGAATACGTGCTAATGACAAAGATTGCATCGTAATCTGTCGTACCAATTTTAATGGGAATTTGTGGAAAAAAATAATTTAGATTAGACCCTCATCACTTATTAGACTTGATGTCATGTTTTGGCTTTTTTGACTCACCCCCAAACCCCCTCTCTCCTGACAAACTTAACTTTTTCCCGGTATATACTTCAACCCAATATGATTATTCGTTTACTTAAATCCGCATTGGAAAGAGGGGGCTTCGGAATTGTTCATTGCAGATTCTTAATTCTTAATTTTTAATTCTTCCTGACTTCTGCCAAAATCTGACCAAATCGTAAAAATCTGCGAATACGTGCTAATGACAAAGATTGCATCGTAATCTGTCGTACCAATTTTAATGGGAATTTGTGGAAAAAAATAATTTAGATTAGACCCTCATCACTTATTAGACTTGATGTCATGTTTTGGCTTTTCTGACTCACCCCCAAACCCCCTCTCTCCTGACAAACTTAACTTTTTCCCGGTATATACTTCAACCCAATATGATTATTCGTTTACTTAAATCCGCATTGGAAAGAGGGGGCTTCGGAATTGTACATTGTAAATTATACATTGTACATTGTACATTGACTCCGATTACTGGCTGTTAATTCTGAATTACTCCGAGCACTCTTCTTGCCCCCATATACTTGCGGTCATAGTAATTTTCCACCATCGAAGAAATAATAACACCATGCTTTGAGCTTGCATGCGCAAAAAGTCCGTTCGCTATATATATCCCTACATGCCCCGGCTTAACCCGGCGCCGGGTATCAAAGAAGACAAGATCGCCAAAAGCCAATTCTTCCCTGCTTGCAATCACATCCCCCTGAGTATATTGGTCGCGGGCGGTGCGGTGCAGTTTAATGCTCCCTGCCTGTGAAAATACATTCTGCGTGAAAGCAGAGCAGTCAATCCCATCCTCATCATTACCACCGAATTTATACGGAGTATCATGGTACATGATAATCGCCATCTTGAATTCATCTTCAAGGTTAAGCGACTGGGTTGAGTTGGTTGTTTTCTGATCTTTGGGAATTGATGAAAACGCATCAGCTATCTTGTAGGCGTTTTCACTCTCCAGGTAGGTAAACTCAGGGTCTTCATCATCCTGTTCGGAAGTGAGAAGAGTATCAGATGGCCGGGGCTCCTGATACCTTACCTTCTCTTCACTTTTTTTATTTTCCTTATTATCTCCGTAGCGTACCGTATTGGTTGCCGGTGCGCATCCCGTGAGGATGTAGAGCAACGGCAAAACCGCTAATAAAAGATAACGATTTGTCATCCTTTATCAGCCCAGATAGGTGCGCAGATTTTTACTGCGCGAAGCATGGCGCAGTCTTCTGATAGCTTTTTCCTTTATCTGTCGTACGCGTTCCCTGGTTAAACTAAATTTCTCACCAATCTCTTCAAGTGTCAGAGAGTGTTCTTTATTAAGTCCGAAATAAAGCCGGATAACTTCTGCTTCACGTTCGGTAAGAGTTGAAAGCGCTCTTTCTATTTCCATTTTGAGTGATTCACTCATCAGGTTATTATCAGGGGTGGGCTGCTGGTCGTTCTGAAGCACGTCAAGCAGACGGTTATCTTCGCCCTGTGCAAAAGGTGCATCCATTGATACGTGACGTCCTGATATTTTCAGAGTATCTGCTACTTCATTAACATCCATATCAAGTTCCTGAGCCAGTTCGGAAGCACTTGGCTCACGCTCATACTCCTGCTCAAGACTACTATATGCCTTTCCGATTTTATTTAGCGCGCCAACACGATTAAGCGGAAGGCGAACAATTCGTGACTGCTCAGCAAGTGCCTGCAAGATTGACTGCCGAATCCACCACACCGCATAGGAGATGAATTTGAAACCTCTTGTTTCATCAAATCTCTTTGCTGCTTTAATAAGACCCAGATTACCTTCGTTAATAAGATCACCGAGCGATAATCCCTGATTCTGGTACTGCTTAGCTACACTCACTACAAATCGGAGATTGGCCTTTGTCAATGCTTCAAGAGCGGACTGGTCCCCTTTTTTAATTCTTATTGCTAACTCAATTTCCTGATCGGGGGTTAAAAGACTTACTTTGCCTATTTCCTGAAGATATTTGTCAAGTGACTGGCTTTCCCGGTTTGTATATTGTTTGGTTATTCTCACTTAGAGCACCTGAATTTAGTTATTAATTGAGTCGATTATTCCGACAATGGAAGCATCTACCGGCGCCATATCCACCGGAAGAGGAATTACTGCTTCACTTGCGGTAACATAAAGTACTTTTTCCCCCGGACCTGCTCCGCTGGTATCTACTGCGATAAGCGGTTCCCCTTTCGGATTTTCGTCAGAGTCAACCGGCTGAATTATCATCAGTTTGAATCCTTCCAGGGCAGGGTATTTTTTTGTTGCCCAGATATTTCCGATCACTTTGGCTAAATACAATTTGTCGTAATTTTCAAGATTGCAAAAATACGAAAATCCGGGCAAAATTCTGAGTCATTTTACTCTCCACTTGCGGCTTTCTTTACGTCCAGCCGGTCCACAATTGCCATAACAACTGCGTCAACCGGTTTATTTTTAGTGTTATTCGTCTGTCTTGCAGAACTTCCTGTAGCCACAAGCACCACCTCACCGTGCCCGGCTCCCACACTGTCAACAGCTACAACAAAATTGTCCTTCTCCTGGTACTGCAAATCGAGCTGCCTGACTATCAGTAGTTTTGCTCCGGTCAGACTTTCGTCCTTTCTGGTTGCCCAGACAGTTCCGATAATTTTTCCTAAGATCACGTTAAATCTCCTGAAACTAAAAATTTAAGATCTGCAAACTCTGCAATACCCTCCGGGTACTCTTCCCTGCGCAATGTTGCTATTTTCATTTTGTTCACCTTTGCTGTGGCAAGAAACAATGCCATTTCACTGCTCAAACCTGAATAATATTCAGATTCGGCCTCAAGTGCATATCTTGAATGAACGCCAAGTACATTCAGACCATTCAGCAGGTTCCGCACTGTTTTTCTTTCATGTTCATTTTCACAAAGAGTAAACAGTCCGGCTGCATTAAGCACCGATGTAAAACAAACTTCCTGAGCAAGCAAAGTTTCAAGCAATGATGCTTTTTCACCTTCAGTACAACTGATTAGATGCTCCAAAAGAATATCGGTATCAAGCAATAAACCCTTCATTCCGGCTTACTGAGAATTCCTTTTGTTTTCATCATTTTTTCAATAACCTCAAGTGGCGTTTTCTGCATATTAGACAGTTTAACAGGGCTGACTGTTTCATTTTTCCCCGACATTCTGCGCACCTCATATAGTTCAGCAGCACGGGTTTTTACCTTAACGGCAGAAATTAGTCTCATGAGTTAAAAAAACTGATACCTCTAAGCTCATTCGGCACTGAAAAAAACTCTGCAACAGATTTTCCAACATCTGCAAAACTGGTTCTTGTACCAAGGTTCTTTCCATCCTTCCCCCTGCGGTAAACCAGAAGCGGAACATACTCTCTGGAGTGATCTGAACTCTGCGATGTCGGGTCATTGCCATGATCAGCAGTAATTATAACCATATCAGTTTCATCAACAGACGCGATTATTTCAGGCAAAAGTTTGTCGAACTCTGCAAGGGCTTTGGCAAATCCTATTGGATCATTTCTGTGACCATAGTAAACATCAAAGTCCACAAGATTAGCAAAAATAAATGAGTCCTTTTCAGATTTCATGGTCTGAATAATCCGCAACACTCCCTCAGCATTTGATTTAGTCGCGATAGATGTATCAATACCTTTGTAATTAAATAAATCGCCGACTTTTCCAATCGAAATCGTTTTTACACCCCCGCCTTGAAGATGGTTAAATACTGTTGAGGAAGGGGGGTCTATTGAAAAATCTTTACGGTTTACCGTCCTGGTAAAACTCCCCTTTTTACCGATAAACGGCCGGGCAATAACTCTTCCCACAATATCGGGCGGCACAAGTATTTCATCACGTGTTATCTCACAGATTTTATATAACTGCTGCAGCGGAATCACTTCTTCATGCGCGGCTATCTGAAATACTGAATCTGCTGATGTATATATTATCGGGAACCCGGTCTTTACATGTTCTTCGCCAAGCTCTTTAATAATTTCAGTTCCTGAAGCAGCTTTGTTGCCAAGAAATCCTTTCAGACTATTTTTCTCAAGAAAACTTTTTGTGAGCCGTTCCGGAAATCCATCAGGGTAATAAGTGAAATCAAAATCCACATGAATACCTGCAAGTTCCCAATGCCCGGTTGTTGAATCCTTTCCCTTAGAAACCTCGGCCATTTTTCCGTATGATGCAGAAGGGAAAGAGACAGCAGGGACTCCCTGAATTAATGAGATATTACCAAGCCCAAGCGCTTTTAAATTAGGTAAATGCAGCCCTTTCACTTTCCGGGCGGTATTAACAATCGTGTTGCTCCCTTCATCACGATATATATGGGCGTCAGGCAGTTCGCCAATCCCGACACCGTCAAGTATAATCAGAACGCAGTTATTAATGGGCTTTACCTATAACTGTATAACTTTATTTCCGCCGGTTTCAGATGCTTTTTTTACTGCCAGACGGAGATTCTCAAGAAGCTCATCAACATCAGTTTTATCAGATGAGTTAATCAATCCGACAGATACTGTAAAAGTGGTGCTTTTGCTGCCTGATGATACCGGAAGACGGGCAATTTTAACCCTTATTCCATCAGCCCTGACGGCAAGTTCCTGCTCATCGTTATGGAGGAAGAACAAACCAAACGTAAGATCATCAAGCCGACCGCAGAAACTGAGCGGGTCAAGCTCCTGATACAATGCTTTTGCAAATTCCCTCATTGTAATTTTAACCATCTCAGGGTCGCTTAATTCCTGCCGGTTCTTTCCTTCATCTATCTTAAACAGCGCAATATTGGAACGCAGATTAAGTATTTTTGCCTTTTCCAGTTCTTCTGCAACTCTGGCCTTGAAAAATGAAGATGAATATACACTGGTATCAGGATCAAATGTTATCAGTGCTTTAAGTCGCCGTATTTGCCCGAAGGTGTACATCAGAAGGCCAAGCTGACCGGCTGATTTTCTCAGGTAATCATGATCACGCTGAGTAAAAGAGTTTTTCTTCATGTTCTCATAACAAAGCGCACCCAGCACCTCAGTATTATAAATAATGGGGACTGCCATAAACGAACCGTCTAAAATAATGTTTTCGTCATGGTAAAAGCGGTGCATCGATGCAGCGCTTATATCACCAATGCGTACCTGACTACCGGTATATACACACTTGCCCACTATGGTATTTTCACGATCAACCATATCGCCGCGATGAACGTAACTGAATGATTTCGGGTTAATAACCGAAGCAATTTTAAACTGCATCTCATCATGCTGCCAGGTTACAAACGTAAAACAATCTGCTTCAACAAGCACCGAAGCCAAAGCTGATATAGACTGGTGCAATGTCTGCTCATCATCAGTCGGAACATTCTGGCTTAAAAAATCAGCGAATCCTTCAGCGCGCCTGTTTGCTATTGATTCAGCATGTTTATGCGCGAACAAATCTATTAATACCGTAATCAGCCGGACAAAACGGCCAAGAATATACATCTGTTCAATACCAAACGCATCCGTGACCTTTGAATCAACCGCAAGTATGCCTATCAGGTTTGCATTATGAAATACCGGTACTCCCAAAAAACTCTTTATTTTTTGCGGCTGTGTGTAGTATCTGAAATTTTCTCTTTCGCTGATCGGTGGTATATCAGTTAATAACCCTGGTTCCTGATTGTTGATTATCTGACCAAGTATGTCATTCTGGATTTCAAGCTTTTTCTTTTCAATTTCATGACTTACTGACGCATATTTTTCAATCGTCAGTGTTGATTTCCGTTTGTCATACCAAAAGTATATGGCAGTATGCGCGGAGAATAACTCTCTGACGATAATCAGAATACGCTCAAGCAAAAAGCTTAACTGCTGGTTTGCTCCCACATCCAGCGGAAATTCTTCTGTGGCCAGGTTACGGAATTTCTCCAGACTCTGCTCTGGGTCATCACCCGGACTGCTGATTTTGTTGCCGATGGAAGAAATATTGCTTTCTGTGAGAACACGTGAGGATTTTCCGACTATGGCAAACCCCTCATCAACATGATCAAGATTCACTTCCGCATAATCCTGTGTTTTGCCGCTCACGATTTCCAAATCATCGTCTTCAAGTTCAGATGAGGCAAGTGAGGATTTGGCGGGATTAACCTCAGCAGGGGGCTCAGTCTGGGCTTTTTTATCACGGTCAAGCTTGAGAAAAAGGACAACAGCGGTTATAAGGAGCACGACAAATGTAACTGCCTTAAGGAGAAAATCCTCAAAGAGAATGAACAGTACCAAAAGTGTAACAGCCGCCACAATCAGAAGCGCATTGCTGTATTTCATAATTCCTTTAACAGACTGAATAATTAAGGGTTTTGAAATATAATTAAAATTCTTTAACTTTTACAGAATTGTGTGAAATTTAGAATCCTTGAAGCAATAGCTTTTTTACCATCAAGGGAGACCGCTGAATAGGGATAGATGCCCTCCTGGAGTGTCAGTTCTGGCAGAACCGACCGAATCTCCCTTGCAGACTCGGGGATTCGATTCCGTTTTACTTTATCACACTTGGTAAGGATTACCGCAAAGTTCAGCCGTTCTTCAACTAAGAATTCCCACAATCCGACATCTAATTTTGATGGCTCATGCCGGACATCTATGAGTGAAAAGATTAAGCGATCCTCATTTCTTACCTTCAGGAAATTTTCTGTAAGCCGGGAGTATTTGGTAATTTCGCTTTGTGATGCTTTTGAGTACCCATAACCGGGCATATCAACAAGATAAACATCAGTCGGGAGGAGAAAATAATTGATTGAGCGGGTTTTGCCCGGAGTCGAACTGGTTTTAGCCATCCCGGGTACGTTGAGAAACGTGTTAATAAATGAAGATTTCCCCACATTTGAGCGACCGCAGAGTATTACCTCAGGTTTTTCATCCTTTGGCAACTCCTTTAAGTCAAAAACGGCTTTTAAGAATGTAGCTTTCTCTGCCATAATAAAAAAAAGAGTAACCCGGATCACTCCGGATTACTCTTCCTCTAATAAATTAGTTTTGTATTAAGCGCCGGCTTCAGCCGTTTTTCCGGCTTCTTCCTGCTGTTTTTCTTTTTTCTGCTTTGATTTTTCTTCACGTGATTCACGAAGGTCAGCAGCTCTCTGATTAGCAACTTCGTTGTAGTCAACCAATTCAATGATTGCCATCTCAGCCGCATCGCCAAGGCGTCTTCCTCTTTTGATCACGCGGGTGTATCCGCCCTTGCGGTCTTCCACCTTTGCGGCAATTTCACCAAAGAGCTCTTTAACAACATCTTTGTCTTTAAGACGGTCCATGATAAGCTTTTTACGATGCAAATCGCCGACTTTAGCTTTGGTAATAATTGGTTCAATAAATGAACGCAGCTCTTTTGCCTTAGCAAGAGTAGTAGTAATTCTTTTATGCTTGAGAAGAGAAATAGAGAGATTTCTCAGCAAAGCTTCTTTGTGTGAAGCTGTGCGCCCTAATTTTCTTCCTTTGATATTATGATTCATTTTTCAATTCCTCAGCGTATTAATTGTTGTCAGTTTCGGATTTAAGATATTTATCGATATCCATTCCGAAATGCAAACCAAGTTTTTCAATATGTTCGGAAAGCTCTGCAAGTGATTTGCGGCCAAAATTTCTGTATTTCAGTAACTCTGATTCTTCTCTTCTGACCAAATCACCAACACTCTTGATGCTTGCTGCTTTCAGACAGTTATGAGCGCGGACGCTCAGCTCAAGCTCATCAATGCTCATAAGAAGTGCTTTCTTTGTCTTCTCAACTTCCGGATCCTTCTCTGAACCTTCTTTTGGTGATTCAGGTTCAAGGTTAAGACCGGTGAAGAGATCAAGGTGTTCTTTGAGCAGTTTTGCAGACTGAGTCATTGCATCCTGTGCTGAAATACTTCCGTCTGTTGTGACGTCAATTGTCAGTTTTTCGAAGTCATTTCTGTCTCCGATTCTCACATTCTCAATGTCATAACGGACAGTCTTAATCGGGGTAAAAATGGCATCAACTGCAATAACACCAATACCAAATTCAACAAACTTTGCTTCATTATTCTTGATGTCATTAGCCGGAACGTAACCTCTGCCTTGACCGAGAATCAGTTCCATATTAAATTTTGCTACACTATTCATCGTTGCAATGTGAAGCTCCGGATTAAGAACTTCAACATCAGAAGTATATTTAGCAAGATCTCCTGCAACAAACTCGCCTTCGCCATTGAATGTAATTTCAATGCGGCCAGGTTTTTTGGTGAGGGCTTTTAATCTGATCTGTTTCAGATTAAGAATAATTTCAGTAACATCTTCAACAACACCAGGAATAGTGGTAAACTCGTGAAGAACATCGCTGATTTTGATTCCTATGATTGCAGTACCCGGAAGGGATGACAAGAGCACTCTTCTGAGAGAGTTGCCCAGTGTTGCTCCGTAGCCCCTTTCAAGCGGCTGAAGCGTAAACCTTCCGAATGTATCACTCTTGGTTGATTCATCAAGAATTACTGCCTCGGGCATTCTTAACTTTATCTGGTTCATGTATATGACCTCTAAATTTCTTTCTTAATTATTACTTAGAATAGAGCTCAACTACCAACTGTTCATTGGCATTTAGAGGAATTTCACTTCTTTCAGGAAGCTGTAAAAACGTTCCGGTCAGTGTGGCTTTATTAACTGACAGCCATGAATACTGAGCATCAACAACTCTTTTAAGTGAGTTATGAATAAGCTCAAGATTCTTACTGTGATCTTTTACCTTAATCACGTCTCCGGGGGTAACTGTATATGACGGAATATCAACCATCTTATCATTCACCAGAACATGGCGATGACGGACAATCTGACGGGCTGATTTACGTGAAGGAGCGAAACCAAGGCGATACACAATGTTATCAAGCCGTGTTTCAAGAAGTCTTACCAGGTTTTCACCGGTAATACCCTTCTGTCTGGTGGCCTTCTCAAAGTAATTTCTGAACTGAGTTTCAAGCACTCCGTATGTTCTTTTAATTTTCTGTTTTTCCCTGAGCTGAACGCCGTATTCAGAAATCTTTGACTTTCTGGATAAACCGTGCTGACCCGGGGGATAATTCTTCTTTTCAATAGGACATTTGTCAGTTAAACACTTTTGTCCTTTAAGATACAGCTTCGTCTTTTCTCTTCTGCATAGTTTACAAACTGATCCGGTATATCTTGCCATTTAGCGCATTCTCCTCGTTTAAACTCTTCTTCTTTTTGGTGGCCTGCAGCCGTTATGAGGTATTGGGGTTACATCTTTAATGGATGATACTTCCAATCCTGCAGTGGTCAGAGCTCTGATAGCAGACTCTCTTCCCGATCCTGGACCTTTCACGCGTACTTCTACTCTGCGCAGACCCATATCGTATGCTTCTTTAGCTGCTGCCTCAGATGTTACCTGCGCGGCATAAGGGGTATTTTTTCTTGAACCCTTAAAACCGTTTTTGCCGGCAGATGACCATGAGATTGCATTGCCATATACATCAGTAAGAATAACTATTACATTGTTAAATGTTGCTTTAACATGTGCAATACCGTTTACATCAACTACTGATTTTTTCTTAACTTTTTTTACTGCTTTTGCCATATATATAAATCCTTATCTCGGGTTACTTCTTTGATACAGCTTTTTTCTTGCCGGCAACTGTCTTCCTCTTGCCCTTGCGGGTTCTGGAGTTAGTCCGGGTTCTCTGACCACGAACCGGCAAACTGCGTCTGTGACGAAGACCGCGGTACGCGCCTACATCCATCAGGCGCTTTATATTGAGCTGTACCTCCGAACGAAGCGCGCCTTCTACCTTATATTCTGCCTGCAATACCGAACGGATTGCTGCTACTTCATCCTCGGTGAGGGCTGAAACTTTCTTTTCTGGGGCTACATTAGCCGCAGCGAGAACATCTCCTGCAACCTTCGGTCCGATACCGAATATATACTGTAAACCGTAATAAACCTTTTTGTTTTTTGGTAAATCAACACCGGCAATGCGTGCCAAATTTTTACTCCTGTTTAATTAACCTTGACGTTGTTTGTGTTTCGGGTTCTTGCAGATTACCCGCACCACGCCTTTACGCTTAATCACTTTGCAATTATCGCAAATTTTTCTGACCGATGACCTAACTTTCATCTCAGATCTCCGTTATTTATATCTATAAGTAATACGACCTTTAGAGAGGTCATAAGGAGAAAGTTCTATTGAAACTTTATCCCCGACCAATATCTTAATAAAATGCATCCGCATCTTTCCGGAAATATGCGCAAGAATCTCATGCCCATTATCAAGTTTTACCTTGAAATGTGCATTCGGCAGAGTTTCAGTGACTGTGCCGTCAACTTTTATGGGACCCTGTTTTGCCATTTTATAATTTCGTTAATATTTCCGGTTCACCATCGGTTATCGCGATGGTATGTTCAAAATGTGCTGAGGGCTTTCTGTCTCTCGCGAAAACTGTCCAGCCGTCATCTGAAAAAACTACGTCTCGTTTACCCATGTTTACCATGGGTTCAACTGCAATGGTCATGCCTTTTTTTAGTCTGGCACCATAACCCTTTTTACCATAATTTGGTATTGAAGGACTTTCATGAAGGTGCTTGCCTACTCCATGACCGGTTAACTCCCGGACGATGGAAAAGTAGTTGCTCTCTACAAATGACTGAATTGCGAATGATATATCCTGCACTGCATTGCCGGCTTTTGCCTGCGCCAGTCCGATATATAATGACTTTTCTGTCACTTCAAGAAGTTTTGCAACCTCGGCGGAAACTGAACCAACAGGTACTGTTGTTGCACCGTCTCCGTAATAACCATTTTTCAGAACTCCAACATCAACTGAAAGGATATCACCCTCTTTCAGTTTTCTGTGTCCTGGTATTCCATGAACAACCTCTTCGTTTAATGAGGCGCAGATGGATCCAGGAAAATCTATGCTTCCTGCCTGTGAGTATCCCTTAAAAGCCGGGATTCCTCCTCTTGAGCGGATATGGTCTTCTGCCATTCTGTCAAGTTCCAGTGTTGTTACACCGGGTTTAATATGTTTTCTTAATAGCTCAAGAACTTCTGCAACAATCCGGCTGCTTTCTCGTATTAAGCCGATTTCTTGCTCAGTTTTAAGAATGATCAACTATTAAGCTCTTCTGCCCTTTAATCTTCCGGATTTCATGAATCCGTCATAGTGGCGAATTTTAAGCTGTGACTCAATCTGCTGAAGCGTATCAAGAGCTACACCAACCAGAATCAAAAGACTGGTACCGCCAAAGAATTGTGCAAATTTACCGGAAACTCCGAATGCACCTACAAATGCGGGTAGTATTGCTATAATCGCCAGGAAAAATGAGCCAGGCAGTGTGATTTTTGTTAAAATATTATCAATAAAGTCAGAGGTTTGTTTACCTGGTCTTAAGCCGGGAACAAATCCGCCCTGTTTCTTCATATTATCTGCCACGTCCTTCGGATTGAAAGCAATAGCAGTATAAAAGTAAGTAAAGAATACGATCAGTGTTGCATAAAGCACTGAGTAAACCGCTGAATCATAATTAAAATAAACAGCAGTTGACTGCAAAAACTCACTATCCGGGAAGAAAGAGAGCACGGTGCTTGGAATGAACATAATTGACTGAGCAAAAATGATTGGCATTACACCTGCAGTATTAACACGCAACGGTATATAATTAGTAACACCGCCAAATACTTTTCTTCCGACAACCCGCTTTGCATACTGCACCGGAATTCTTCTGGTACCTTGTGTAACAAGTATTACACCCATGATTACCGCAACCATGAACACCAGAAGGATAATTTCGACAATTACATTTCTCTGACCGGAGGAAAGAAGCTGAAGCTCATCAAGCACTGCATAAGGCAGACGGTCGATAATACCGATAAAAATTATCAGAGATATACCGTTACCAATTCCTCTTTCAGTTATCTGCTCACCCATCCACATCATAAAAACCGTACCTGAGGTAAGAATGATAATAGTGGAGAGCGTCCAGAAGAAACCCTGAATCTCAGCAGGAATAATCGAAAGTCCGCCGACTTCCATATTGTTCAGGCGGATAGTTACACCCCATGCCTGCATTGCAGAAATCAACACAGTACCCTGTCTGGTTAATTGTGTGATTTTTTTTCTGCCTTCTTCACCCTCCTGCTGGAGTTTCTGAAAATAAGGAACCACCGCGCCCATAAGCTGAATAATAATGGATGCGCTGATATAAGGCATTATTCCAAGAGCAAAAATCGCGGCATTGGAGAATGCACCTCCGACAAACATATCATACAGTCCGAACAAATTGTTTGTATCCGCATTTTCCATTGCCTGCTTCAGCAAACCGGAATCAACACCAGGGAGTGTGATATGAGTGCCAATTCTCACAATAAGCAGAAGCGCCAGAGTATATAATACTCTTTGGCGCAGCTCATGCACTTTGAATATATTTCTGAAAGCTTCGGTTAATTTCGACATGTAATTCCGTTCGTTAAATCGTAACCACGTTTGTAGTGCCGCCTGCAGCTTCAATTTTTTCTTTAGCGGACTTGCTAAAAGCTGCTGCTTCTACATTAATTTTACTTTTCAATTGACCGTTGCCTAAAATCTTATAAGGTCTTACACCTGAAGAAATCAGTCCGTTTTTATAAAAAACTTTTGCGTCAAATAATTCAACTGAAGCGCCGAGCTTGTCTGCCAGTGCCTGAAGCTGATCAACATTGATCACCTGAAAGTGAACTTTGAAAGGACTGGTGAAGCCGTATTTAGGAACTCTTCTCTGAAGGGGCATCTGACCGCCTTCAAACCAGGCACGCTGCTTAGATCCCGAACGTGAAAGCTGTCCGTTCATACCACGAGTTGACTGCCCGCCGTGTCCTGAACCTTCTCCGCGTCCGACGCGCTTCTTGTTTTTAGTTGAACCCTTAGCAGGGGTTAAATTACTTAATCTGTCCATTGTATATATCCTAGTCCTTCACTTCTTCAACTTTAACCATGTGAGACACTTTATTTATCATGCCTCTGATTTGTGGTGTATCGTTTACAATTTTAGAATAATTAGGTCTTCCTAATCCGAGGGCTACGATCGTTCTTTTTTGATCTTTCGGATAGTCGATCATGCTTTTGATCTGCGTTACTTTTAATTTCATTCTGAGCACCTTATCAGGGTTTGAATAAGTCGTTAATAGTTAAACCTCTCTTAGAAGCCATTGCTTTAGCCGTAATCAGACTCTGAAGCCCGTCAAGAGCAGCTTTAACCTGATTATGAGGGTTGCTTGAGCCGAGAGATTTGGTCAATACATCTTTTACACCTGCTGCTTCGAGCACTGCTCTCACGCCACCGCCGGCAATAAGACCGGTACCCGGCGAAGCTGGTTTCAGAAGCACTTTGCCTGCACCAAATTTACCAATCACGGTATGTGCAATAGTATTTTTGTGAATCTGAACGCGCACAAGGTTTTTCTTAGCGTCGTCAATTCCTTTTTGGATAGCATCGGTTACTTCATTGGCTTTACCAAGACCAACTCCAACCAGACCGCTTTCATTGCCAACAACAACAATTGCATTAAAGCTGAATCTGCGTCCGCCTTTCACAACTTTTGCTACACGGTTGATATGGACTACTTTTTCTTTAAGTCCTTCAACTTCATTTGACCGTATATTTAAGGTTTTCTTCAATGTATATATCCTAATGCTTAAAAATTTTTTTATAATTTTCTGGCTGCCGAGGGAGGATTCGAACCTCCGCATACGGCTCCAAAGGCCGCTGTCCTACCGTTAGACGACTCGGCAGTGGTTAAAACTGTAAACCATTTTCGCGAGCACCGTCAGCGACAGCTTTTACACGGCCGTGATAACGGTATCCGTTCCGGTCAAAGACTACAGAGCTAATGTTCGCGGCTTTTGCTTTCTCAGCAAGCAGCCCGCCAATCATTTTACTCAGTGCAATCTTTCCTTTTGCATTCTTCACATCTTCCTGAACACTCTTTTCAAGACTGCTTGCTGTTACAAGTGTTTTACCTGCAACATCATCAATCAACTGAGCGTAGATGTGACTGAGACTTCTGTAAACTGTCAGTCTCGGTCTCTCAGGAGTGCCTGAGATTTTTTTTCTGATTTTTGTTTTTGATCTTAATCTTGTACTCATACTGTCCGCCTTTGCTTACTTACCTGCTGTTTTACCGGCTTTTCTTCTAATCTGTTCGTCAGAATACTTAATGCCTTTGCCTTTATATGGTTCCGGCTCTCTGAAAGATCTGATCTTAGCTGCTACCTGACCAACCAACTGTTTATCAATTCCTGATATAACAATCTGAGTAGGGGTGGTAACTGTTAAGGTCACACCAGCCGGCGGAATAAAATAAATCGGGTGTGAATAACCGATATTTATGAGAAGGTTTGTACCTTTCAATTCTGCTCTGTAACCAACACCAACGATATCAAGTGTTTTTGAGAATCCTTCTGTAACACCTTTAATCATGTTCGCTGTTAAAGCTCTTACTAAACCATGCAGAGAACGGTTTTCTTTCTGATCATCTGAGCGACTGAAGGACATCTCGCTGCCTTCAATTTTGTACTCAATTGTCTTAGGTAATTCAGCTGAGAGCTCACCTTTAGGACCTTTAACAGATATTACACTGTCGGTTACCTTCACGTTAACTTTTTCCGGAATAACAACCGGTTTTTTTCCGATTCTTGACACGATATTCTCCTAGCTTACCAAATGTGACAGAGAATTTCACCGCCAACAGAGTCTCTGCGAGCCTGCTTATCGGTTAAGATTCCCTTTGATGTTGAAATAATTGCTATACCGTATCCGTTAAGAACTCTTGGAAGCTCATCAGCGGGAGCATATTTTCTGAGCCCCGGTGTGCTGATTCTTTCAAGTCCGGTGATTGCCGGAGTTCCGTTTGTATATTTTAACTGGATACGAAGATTCGATTTACCTTCCTGTGTAACTTCCGCAAAGTCAGTGATAAAACTCTGTTCTTTCAGAATGTTAAGGATTTCTTTCTTGATCTTTGAATACGGAACATCAAGACGTCTTTTATTTGCTTTAACCGCGTTGCGTATTCTGGTTAAAAGATCTGCAATAGGATCTGTTACTGGCATATACTCATTTCCTCCTTACCAACTTGCCTTTTTAACTCCGGGGAGAAGTCCCTGAAGTGCTTTTTCACGAAGTACAAGACGTGACACACCAAACTTTCTGTAGTATGCACGAGCTCTTCCTGTCAGTGCGCATCTATTATGTTGACGGATTTTAGAGGAGTTTCTCGGAAGTGACTGCAATGCGTCCCAATCACCTTTTGCTTTCAGCTCCTTGCGGAGTGCCTCAAATTTTTCGTGGAGTTGTTTCTTTTTTTCTTCTCTTGCAAAAAGACTTTTCCGTGCCATTAAAATCCTTTAATTTATTTCTTTCTTCCTGAAAGGGAAGCCGAATGCAGTGAATAATTCAAAAGCATCTGTGTCTGCCTTTGCGCTTGTTACAAAGGTGATATCCATGCCCTTAATTTTATTAACCTTATCAACATTTATTTCAGGGAAAATAATCTGTTCTTTGATACCCAGGGTATAGTTGCCTCTTCCGTCAAATGACTTATCAGGAAGTCCTTTAAAATCTCTTACTCGCGGTAACGCGATGTTGAGAAGTCTGTCAAGGAATTCAAACATTTTATCCTTGCGAAGAGTAACCATTGCACCAATTGGCATGTTCTCACGCAGTTTGAAGTTTGAGATTGCCTTTTTTGATTTTCTGATACTTGGCTTCTGACCTGCAATTGCTTCAAGCTCTTTTACTGCCTCTTCCATTATCTTCGGATCGGAAACAGCATCACCAAGACCCATATTTATTACAATTTTTTTAAGAACGGGAACCTGCATGATACTCTTGTACCCGAGTTTTTTGTACAAGGCCGGTCTGATTTGTTCATTATAAACTCCGTGTAAACGAACAGGAATTTTTGGAAATGACTCAGCAGACTGCACAGGTTCTTCGCCAGAGCTCTTTTCTTCTTTCTTGCTCTTGCTATCTTTGCGAACTTCTTTTTTTGCCATGACTGAAGTAACCTATCTGATTTTTACTTTAACATTTCGCCGGATTTTTTGCTGATCCGGACAAATTTTCTTTTCTTGTTGTCATCACCAAGAATTTCCTGTGAACCAATTCTTGATGGTTCATTGGTTTTGGGATCAAGGATCATGACGTTTGATACATTAACCGGGAGCTCCTTCTCGAGGATACCGCCCTGCTGATTTCTCTGTGAAGGTTTTGTATGCCGTTTTCTCAGGTTAACACCTTCGACAATTACTCTTCCCTGTTCAGGAAACACTTTTAATACTTTGCCGGTCTTGCCGCGGTCGTTACCTGCAATTACACGGACGTTATCATTTTTTTTGAGTTTCATTGTTATATATATCCTATAAAACTTCAGGTGCTAATGAAACAATTTTCATAAACTGTCTCTCGCGCAGCTCTCTTGCTACCGGTCCGAATATACGTGTGCCTTTCGGGTCGTTCTGATTGTTAATCAGAACAGCGGCATTTTCATCAAAGCGTATATATGAACCGTCTTTGCGTCTTACTTCTTTTTTGGTTCTTACAATCACCGCACGGCTGACTTCGCCTTTTTTTACCGCGCCGTTAGGAAGAGCTGCTTTTACTGCTACAACAATTACATCGCCAAGACTTGCATACTGTCTTCCGCTTCCGCCGAGGACTCTGATGCAGCGTACTCTTTTAGCTCCGGAGTTGTCTGCCACAATTAAATTGGTTTCTTCTTGAATCATCTTACTCCTCCTTCCTACTTCGCTTTCTCAACTATGCTTACTAAGCGCCATCTCTTATTTTTGCTAAGGGGCCTGATTTCAGCAATTTTTACGGTGTCGCCGATGCTGCATTCGTTTTTCTCATCGTGAGCCATAAAATTGGTAGTCTTCTTAAAATATTTTTTATAAATCGGATGTGCAACCTGGCGCTCAATAGCGACAGTGATGGTCTTTTCCATTTTGTTGCTAACAACAACACCAATTCTGGTTTTGCGTAATGCTCTTGTATTATCCATTACTCTTGGCCTCTTTCGAATTCCGTAATTTTAATTCAGTCATCAGCTTGGCGATAGTTTTTTTGGTATCACCGAGTTTAGCAGTATTGGTCAACTGTTTCAGAGCATGAGTGAACCGTAAATCAACAAGATTATTCTGTTCGTCCTGTAATCTTCTTACCAGTTCTTCTGTTGTAAGCTGTCTAATTTCTGATATCTTCATAACTATGCTTTGTTTTGATTGACTAAGTCTCTTCTCGAAACTATTTTCGTTTTAATTGGAAGTTTATGACCGCAGTTCTTTAATGCTTCTGCTGCCACTTCAGCCGGAACACCGCCTACTTCAAACATGATTCTGCCGGGTTTTACGACTGCTACCCAAAACTCAGGAGCGCCTTTACCTTTACCCATACGTGTTTCGAGTGGTTTTTTAGAAACCGGTTTATCCGGGAAAATTCTTATCCAAATCTGTCCGTCTCTTTTCATGGCACGCGCAAGTGATACACGGCATGCTTCAATCTGACGACTGGTGATCCAGGCCGGCTCAAGTGCTTTCAAACCATAATCGCCGAAATCAACATTTGAACCTCTGAAAGCTTTTCCGGTTCTGCGACCGCGATGTGCTTTACGATATTTAACTCTTTTAGGTAATAACATTTAAATCTCCGTAGATTAATCTGATGCTTTCTTGCCGAGAATTTCTCCGCGGCAAATCCAAACCTTAATTCCGATTGAACCGTAAACGGTTTCAGCTCTGCCGTAAGCAAAGTCGATGTCAGACCGGAGGGTATGAAGCGGAACTCTGCCCTCTTTGTATTGGTCAGTACGTGCAATTTCCGCACCGCCTAACCTGCCTGAACACATAACTTTGATACCATCGGCTCCGCCGCGCATTGCAGCGCTGATTGCCTGTTTCATTGCTCTGCGGTAGGAAACTCTTTTTTCCAACTGTTGGGCTATGTTGTCAGCAACGAGGATTGCATCTTGTTCGGGTTTTTTATTTTCAGTAATCTGAATTTTTACATCTTTGTCAGTAAGTGATCTGAGCTCTTTTTCAATTTTGTTGATTTCTTCTCCACCGCGTCCTATTACTACACCAGGGCGTGATGTGTGAATATTGACAACAATATTCTTTGAAGTTCTCTCAATCATGATTCTGGAAATACCGGCTTTTTCAAGTCTGCTCTTAATGTAACTGCGAAGTTTATCATCTTCAAGCAGCTTACCAGTGTAACTTTTCTTTTCGAACCAGTTAGATTCCCAACCTCTGTTGATACCTACTCTGAATCCAATCGGGTGTGTTTTCTGTCCCACGTATTTGTACTCCTTAAACTTCTTCTACAACGATGGTTAAATGGCAGGATCTTTTACGAATCCTGTATGCTCTGCCCATCGGTGCGGGAGAAATCCTCTTCATCGTGGGTCCCTGATCTACGAATGCTTCCTTGACAACTACATTAGATGTATCTATCCTGGTAGAGCCCTGATCATTATTAAGGAGATTTGCTACGGCAGATCTTAAAACTTTTTCTGCGGTCTTAGCTGCATGTTTGGGCTGAAAGTGTAATACTTCCAAGGCCTTCTCAACATTCATTCCGCGTACCAGATCAACAACCAGTCTCATCTTTCTCGGTGATGAGGGTATGAATCTGCAAACAGCTTTTGCTTTCATTTACTCTGAATCCTCTGACTTATTTTGCTTTTGAAGCTTTCTCGGCCTTGGTGCCGGGATGAGCTCTGAAAATTCTTGTGGGTGAAAATTCACCTAATTTATGACCGACCATATTTTCTGTAACGAAAACAGGAATCATTTTATTACCATTATGAACAGCAATTGTGTGTCCTACAAAATCCGGATGGATTGTTGAAGAGCGCGACCATGTTTTAATGATCTTTTTCTGACCAAGCTTGTTCATCGCATTAATTTTTGCGAGTAACTTTAAATCTATATATGGACCTTTTTTAACTGATCTTGGCATAGTTTACTACTCTGTTACTTCCTGCGTTTGATAATATATTTATTCGACTCACTCTTTGGCTTTCTGGTCTTCAGTCCTTTGGCCTTCTGACCCCAAGGAGATACCGGATGACCGCCTCCTGAAGTTTTACCTTCACCGCCGCCCATTGGGTGATCTACCGGGTTACGTGCAACACCTCTTGAAAGAGGACGTCTTCCGAGCCATCTTCTTCTGCCGGCTTTTCCAAGACTGATATTTTCGTGCTCTGAGTTTCCTACTGACCCGTAAGTAGCCATACAGTCAAGACTGACCAGTCTTACTTCGCCCGAAGGTAATTTTATCTGAGCCATATCACCATCTTTACCGATAAACTGTACAGCACAACCTGCTGATCTGCCTATCTGCCCGCCTTTTTTTGGCTTCATTTCAACATTGTGAATAAAGCTGCCAAGTGGCATCTCTCTGAGCGGCAGAGCATTACCGACTTTTATGTCAACACCTGAACCTGCAACAACGGTATCACCAACTTTTAATCCGGTCGGAGCCAGTATATATCTTTTGTCTCCGTCTTTGTAAAAAAGAAGCGCAATACGTGAAGAACGGTTCGGATCATATTCAATAGCTTTAACAAGTGCCGGAACTCCGAACTTATCACGCTTGAAGTCAATTATTCTGTATTGACGTTTATGTCCGCCGCCTCTGTGGCGTGAAGTAATTCTTCCGTGGTTGTTTCTGCCGGCTGATTTACTCAGCGGAGAAAGCAGTGACTTCTCCGGTTCAGTCTTTGTGATTTCCTCAAATGTATAATTTGAGCGAAATCTGCTGCCGGGAGTAGTCGGATTTAATTTTTTAATTGGCATGTACTGCTCCTAATTCCTGCTTCGTCTCTTAAACTTGTTCGTAAAGATTAATCGTCTGATCTTTTTTCAGGGTCACGTAGGCCTTCTTATAACGGGCTGTGCTTCCTGAATATCTTCCGCTCTTGCGGAACTGAGATTTGATTTTGCCTTTATATTTAATCGTCTTAACAGATTCAACTTCTACACTGTATTTCTTTTCTACAGCTTTGGCAATTTCAATTTTGTTAGCATTGAAATCCACTACAAATCCATACTTAGGATCTTTTTCATCTGTGGACATCTTTGTAACTTTTTCAGTATATAAAGGTTTTATGAGTATGCGAACCATTATTCAGCACTCCTTTTTCCTGCACCGGACATTTTCTCGTTCAAAGCAAGTATCGCGCTCTTCTGATATATAACAACCTGATTATTCAGAATATCATACGGAGCTGCTTTTTCAGATTCCATGACCTTAACTTTTGTAACATTTCTGCCAGAACGGTAGATTTTGTCATTCTTGCCGTTTGTGAGAAAGAGAATTTTCTTTCCGTTCACTTTCAGATTAACAAGAATCTCAGTAAAGCTCTGTGTCTTGTATTCCGGAAGCTCAAAATCTTCAACAACCATAATCTGATTGTCCTGAACTTTATAAGTCAGAGCAGAAGCTTTAGCGAGAGTTTTAACTTTCTTGTTAAGATCCTGACGATGGTCTCTTGGTTTCGGACCAAAAATGGTACCGCCGCCAACCCAGAGTGGTGATCTGGTTGTACCTGCTCTGGCACCGCCTTTACCTTTCTGTTTCCATGGCTTTTTACCGCCGCCGCTTACTTCGCTTCTTTCCTTAGACTTGCTTGTTCCCTGGCGCTGATTTGCAAGGAACTGCTTTACGGAAAGATATATAGCATGATCATTTGGCTTCTCGATTGAGAATACTGAGTCTGACAGATCAACTTTTTCTCCTGTCAGCGTACCGTCTATTTTATAAACATCTAACTGCATTGCAAAATCAACTTGTTTTAATTATTTCAACGATTGAATTCACTGCACCGGGAATAGCACCTTTAACAAAGATGAGATTCTTTTCTGCAACAACTTTAACAACCTTCAGATTACGAACAGTAACATTCTCATGTCCCATTCTTCCGGCCATTCTCTGACCTTTGAAAACCCTTGAAGGATAGGATGAAGAACCGACAGAACCAGGCGCTCTGAGGCGGTCGCTTTGTCCGTGTGTTGTGCCGCCGACACCGCCGAAGCCATGTCTCTTCATAACACCCTGAAAGCCCTTGCCTTTGCTCTTTCCTTTGACTTTTACTTTGTCACCTTCTTTAAAGAGTTCAGCAGTTACGTCATCACCGATTTTAAGTGAATTAGGATTACCGGATCTGAATTCTTTTACGACCTGAAATGCCGGTAAGCCGTTCTTTTTATAATATGCTTTTGTTGGATTCGGAAGATTTTTTTCCTTCCGCTCTCCGAAGCCGATGGTCAGAGCTTCATAGCCATCAGTTTCTGCCGTTCTGAGACGGACAACTTTGCAAGGTCCTGCCTGTATTACAGTAACCGGAATGATAATTCCGTTACTGTCGAAGATGCTGGACATTCCTAATTTTTTACCTAATAAACCGTTCATCTTTTCTCCGAAGACTCTATGTTAACTTTATCTCGATATCCACACCGGCAGGTATATCAAGCTTGCCGAGAGCATCAATAGTTTTTGAATTAGAGTTGGAAATATCAATTATTCTTTTGTGAATGCTTAATTGAAATTGTTCTCTGGATTTTTTATCAACATGGGGAGAACGGTTAACTGTAAAAATTGTCTTCTTTGTGGGAAGCGGAATAGGACCGTTAACCACAGCAGCAGTCATCTCAACAGTTTTGATGATCTTCTCGCATGATTTGTCGATCAGTGTATGATCGTATGACTTTAATTTAATTCTGATATTAGAACCAGCCAATTTGAAATTCTCCTTGTTGAATAAAGAAACAAAAAGGGAGATGAAACTCCCTTTCTGTTTTCAGTCAAATATATCTTATTCGATAATCTTTGTTACTACGCCTGAACCTACGGTTCTTCCGCCTTCACGGATAGCGAATCTAAGCTTCTCTTCCATAGCGATTGTTCCGATAAGCTCGATTGACAGTCTTACTGTCTCACCTGGTAATACAACCTGCATTCCTTCAGGAAGAGTTGCTACACCGGTTACGTCTGTGGTTCTGAAATAGAACTGTGGTCTGTAACCGTTTGCAAACGGAGTATGTCTTCCGCCTTCTTCTTTGGACAGGATATATACTTCGCCTTCGAATTTTTTGTGAGGAGTAATTGAACCCGGTTTAGCGAGAACCATTCCTCTTTCGATTTCGTTTTTGTCAACGCCTCTGAGAAGCAGACCTGCGTTGTCACCTGCCTGTGCTGAATCAAGCTCTTTACGGAACATTTCGACACCGGTTACTACAGTCTTTTTGTGAGCACCAAGACCGATAAGCTCAACTTCTTCACCAATTTTTACGGTTCCTCTTTCAACTCTTCCGGTTGATACAGTTCCGCGACCAGTGATTGAGAATACGTCCTCCACCGGCATCAGAAATGGTTTGTCCATTGCTCTTTCCGGAACCGGAACGTAGCTGTCAACTGCAGCCATCAGATCCCAGATGCACTGATATCTTTCATCATCTATAGGAGCATTCGCTGAACCTGCATCAAGTGCATGAAGCGCTGAACCACGGATGAAAGGAATATCATCACCGGGGAATTCATATTTTGAGAGGATTTCTCTTAATTCCATTTCAACCAGATCAAGGAGTTCAGGATCGTCAACTGCATCCACTTTGTTCATGAATACAACGATTCTTGGCACACCAACCTGACGAGCCAGGAGGATGTGTTCTTTGGTCTGAGGCATCGCGCCGTCAGTAGCAGCAACTACGAGAATTGCACCGTCCATCTGTGCAGCGCCGGTGATCATGTTTTTAACATAGTCAGCGTGACCCGGGCAGTCAACGTGTGCATAATGTCTTGCTTCAGTTGAATACTCAACGTGAGCGGTAGCAATGGTAATACCTCTTTCTCTTTCTTCAGGGGCATTATCAATTGAGTCGAACGTTCTAACCTGAGCATAACCTTTGCGTGCAAGCGCCATGGTGATAGCTGCGGTTAATGTGGTCTTTCCATGATCCACGTGGCCGATTGTGCCGATGTTTACATGGGGTTTACTGCGGTCAAATTTTTCTTTTGCCATTAAATGTATCTCCTTAAGTTAAAATCTGTTATGCGTTAACTGCTTTTTTACCGGATGACTTTTCTGCAATTTCTTCAGCCAGTGACTTAGGAACTTCAGAGTAATGAGAGAACTGCATAGTGTAGATCGCTCTGCCCTGGGTCATTGATCTGAGTACGGTTGCATAACCGAACATCTCTGAAAGTGGAACGATTGCTTTTATTACCTGAGCATCTTTTCTTGCGGTAAATCCTTCGATTCTTCCTCTGCGTGAGTTAAGGTCTCCCATAACATCACCGAGGTACTCTTCCGGAGTTACAACTTCGACGCTCATGGTCGGCTCCAGAAGTATTGGTTTTGCTTTACGTGCACCTTCTTTGAAGCCAATTGAGCCGGCTACTTTGAATGAAATTTCATCTGAGTCCACATCGTGATATGAACCGTCATAGATTTTTACTTTCACGTCAACAACCGGGAAACCTGCAATAACGCCGTTTCTCATTGCTTCCTGCACACCCGCTGATACAGCAGGCACATACTCTTTCGGAACAACACCGCCGACTATTCCGTTTGTAAATTCAAATCCTTTACCAGGTTCATTCGGTGATAATTCGAGCCATACATGACCGTATTTACCGCGACCGCCGGACTGTTTTACAAATTTACCTTCGGCATTAACTGTTGTTGTAATTGTTTCTCTGTAAGCAACCTGGGGTTTACCTACATTTGCTTCCACTTTAAATTCTCTCTTCATTCTGTCAACCAGGATTTCCAGATGAAGCTCGCCCATACCTGCAATGAGAGTCTGACCGGTTTCTTCGTTTGATGAAACTCTGAATGTCGGATCTTCATCAGAAAGTTTCTGAAGTGCATCAGACAATCTGTCCTGATCTGCTTTGGTCTTGGGTTCGATTGCAATTTCGATAACCGGTTCAGGGAATACCATTTTCTCCATGATAACTGCATCATCTTCCAGACAAAGCGTATCACCGGTTCTGGTAAATTTCAGACCGACTGCGGCTGCGATATCACCCGCGCGAACTTCTGAAATTTCTTCTCTGTGGTTTGCGTGCATCTGAAGCAGGCGCGAAATTCTTTCTTTTCTGCCGCTGATAGAGTTATATACATACGAACCCGCGCTCAGCTTACCGGTATATACTCTGAAAAATGTCAGTTTTCCCACAAAAGGATCGTTCATAATCTTAAATGCAAGAGCAGTGAATTTTTCATCTTCTGCTACTCTTCTCTTAACCACATCATTGATATTAACATGATGCGCTTCAATTTCGCCCGCGTCAACCGGTGCCGGCAGGAATTCAACTACTGCATCAAGCAGACGCTGAACACCCTTATTCTTAAATGATGAACCGCAAAGAACAGGGATAATTTTACCCTGAATAGTCGCTTTACGCAGAACTGCGGTAATCTCAGCATCTGAAATATCTTTCCCTTCAAGATATTTTTCAAGCAAAGTATCATCCACATCAGATACTGCTTCGAGCATCTGTGTTCTGTACTTGGTTGAAAGCTCAATCAGGTCATGCGGAATTTCAATTTCGTCAAAAGTTGTGCCCTGAGTTTCAACATGATACATGCGGGCTTTATTCTTAATCAGATCAACTTCGCCGGCGAATAAATCACCCTCTCCGATCGGGAGAGTAATGGGGATTGCATTTGCGCCGAGTCGTTCTCTGATCATTGAAAGTGCATTATAAAAATCTGCCCCGATTCGGTCCATTTTATTAATGAATGCGATTCTCGGAACGTTATATTTATCTGCCTGTCTCCAGACAGTCTCAGACTGAGGTTCAACGCCGCCAACCGCGCAGAAAAGAGCTACTGCACCGTCAAGAATACGGAGAGATCTTTCAACTTCCACGGTAAAATCAACGTGACCCGGAGTGTCAATTATATTAATCTGATGATTGCTCCAAAAACAGGTTGTTGCAGCAGAAGTAATAGTAATACCACGCTCTTTTTCCTGTTCCATCCAATCCATCGTAGCAGCACCGTCATGAACTTCGCCGAGCCGATGTAACTTTCCTGTGTAGAAAAGAATTCTCTCGGTGGTAGTAGTCTTACCCGCATCAATGTGAGCCATGATGCCGATATTTCTTACTTTATCAATTGGTGTTGGGGTTTTAGCCATCTATTTCGTTAATCCTGATTCTTCTAATATCTTTCAATTACCACTTAAAGTGAGCAAAAGCTTTATTAGCTTCAGCCATTCTGTGGGTATCTTCTTTCTTTTTAACTGCTGAACCTTCCCCGTTGTGAGCTGCAACCAGTTCACCTGCTAATTTAGCAGGGAAAGATTTTTCATTTCTGGCGCGGGAGTATTCTCTTAACCATCTGAAAGCGAGTGCGAGACGTCTTTCAGGACGAACTTCCATCGGAACCTGATACGTAGCACCGCCAACACGGCGGCTTCTGACTTCAATTACCGGTGAAATATTGGCAATTGCTTTTCTGAAAACCTCAATGCCGGGTTTGTTTGTCTTTTCTTCAGCCAGACTGAATGCTTCATAAACTGCGTTTGCAGCGGTAATTCTCTTACCGTCATACATTACAGCATTGATAAATTTTGCAACCCAGAGGTCATTAAACTTTGCATCCGGGAGTAAATATCTTTTTGCGGCTCGTTTTTTTCTCATACTTATTTAGCTTTTGGTTTCTTAGCACCGTATTTGGAGCGGGCCTGTTTTCTGTCCTGAACACCGCTGGTATCTAAAGTACCGCGGATGATATGGTAGCGCACACCTGGCAGATCTTTCACTCTTCCGCCTCTGATGAGAACAATAGAATGCTCCTGAAGGTTGTGTCCTTCGCCCGGTATGTAGGCCGTTACCTCTATGTGATTTGTTAATCGTACTCTGGCAACCTTACGAAGAGCCGAATTTGGCTTCTTCGGGGTAGTTGTGTAAACTCTCGTGCAGACACCTCTGCGCTGAGGGCAGGCATCCAAAGCCGGAGCTTTGTTCTTGCTCTTTACTACAACTCTGCCTTTTCTGACTAGCTGATTAATCGTAGGCACAAATATCCTCGTTTTGTCAATGTCAAAAAAAATTCAGACTTTAAATATACTCACTTCCTGACAATTAGTCAAGAAGTGAGCAAATGATTTATGTATTTTGGAGAGAGAAGCCGAAAATTATTCGGCTACTTCTTCTTCAGCCGGGGGGGCTGGTTCCTCTTCTATTTTTATCAAGAGGTTTCTATATTTCTTAAGGCCAGTTCCTGCGGGAATTAGTCTTCCCATCACAACGTTTTCCTTCAGTCCGCGTAAGGTATCTACCTTTGCGGCAACTGCGGCATTTGTGAGAACTTTTGTGGTCTCTTGGAAAGATGCGGCTGAGATAAAACTTTCAGTGTTCAGAGCAGCCGATGTGATACCGAGTAATTGATGCGTGAAACTTGCGCTTACACATTCTCTTGCTTCGGTAATTTTTTTTCCTTTTCGCTTCAAATCCGCGTTAAGTTCTTTGAACTTGGTGCGGGTTACGATCGTTCCTTCTTTTAGTTTACTTTCACCCTTGTCAATAATCGCGACTGAGTTTCTGATTCTATCGTTTTCTTCGTTCAGTTCAACTTTGTCAACCTGATCGTCTTCGAGGAATCTGGTATCACCCGGATCGCTGATTCTGACTTTCTGAAGCATCTGACGAACGATAACCTCAATATGTTTATCGTTAATCTTTACGCCCTGGAGACGGTAAACGTCCTGTATTTCATTTACGAGATATTCCTGTACCGCCGTTGGTCCGTTAATCCGTAAAATATCATGCGGATTAATGTGGTTTTCGGTTATTTTCTCGCCGTTCATAATCTGCTCTCCATCGAGAACTACTATATTATGGCTGAGAGGTACGTTATATTTCTTCTCCGTAGAACCATCGAGTGAGGTTACAATGATTTCCCTGTAACCTTTTTTCTTAACTCCAAATTTAACAATTCCTACGATATCAGACAAGATCGCAGACTCCTGAGGCGTCCTTGCTTCGAATAATTCTGTTACTCTTGGCAGACCTGCGGTAATATCTTTCGATTTTGAGGCCTGTTTTGAGATTTTTGCAAGTACCGTACCCGCTGAAACCATCTCGTCTTCATCAACTGCAAGATATGCCTTTGACGGAATACTGAAGGTTTTGGATGTTCCATCCTCTCCCTCAATTATTACGCTTGGCGACATATTCTTGTCCTTTGACTCAATAATCACCT
The DNA here is from genome assembly GCA_045863035.1 of Ignavibacteriales bacterium. Classification (GTDB taxonomy): domain Bacteria; phylum Bacteroidota; class Ignavibacteria; order Ignavibacteriales; family Ignavibacteriaceae; genus H2-BAC3. The sequence goes on from BTUV01000007.1 coordinate 98,960, forward strand.
TCTGAACGTAACCGGTCTGATCGTCAGTAATCTGCTGGAATGTTATATTTTCCTTCATATCGCTGAACTTAATCTTTCCTGCAATATCAGTCAGGATAAGTGAGTTGTAAGGGTCATGCTTAAAAAGTATGGTTTTCTTATCAACTTTATTTCCGTCCTCAACACGAAGTTCCGCGCCATTCGGTACGGGGTGCTTCTTAGAAAGTACGTTATTCTCGTTATAAATTTCGAGTACGCCTCTTCTGCCGAGTACGATTTTAACCTTTGAACCGTCGAATGAATCTTTCAGGACAAAGTTAATATTCTGAAATCTTACTGTTCCGACAGAATCTGCTTCAAGCAATGACTGGCTGGCTTCTTTAGAAGCAACACCACCTGTGTGGAATGTTCTCAGTGTAAGCTGAGTACCAGGTTCACCAATTGACTGAGCAGCTATTACACCGACTGCTTCTCCGACCTCAACCAATTTAGCATTGGTCAGATTTCTGCCATAACACTTTGCGCAGACTCCCTGCTTAGATTCGCAGGTAAGTACTGAACGAATTTTAACAGACTCAAAGCCGGTTGCTTCAATCTTTCTTGCGATATCTTCTGTAACCATCTCGCCTGCTTCAATCATCAGATCACCTGTTACAGGATCATAAACTGAATCAGAAACCACACGACCGGTGATTCTCTCAGAGAGTGATTCTCTTTCTTCGTTAGCATCCTTCAATGCGCTTACATTGATGCCAAGGAAGGTGTTACAGTCAACCTGACTGATAATAACATCCTGCGCCACGTCAACAAGTCGTCTGGTAAGATAACCTGCATCCGCAGTTTTAAGAGCGGTATCAGCCAGACCTTTTCTCGCGCCGTGAGTGGAGATAAAGTATTCAAGAACTGTAAGACCTTCTTTGAAGTTAGCGATAATCGGATTTTCGATGATTTCGCCTGCCTGACCGGACATGGATTTCTGCGGTTTCATCATAAGACCGCGCATACCGGCAAGCTGCTTAATTTGCTCCTGAGAACCTCTCGCGCCTGAGTCAGCCATCATGTGAACGGAGTTAAAGCCGCCGCTAACGGTTGAAAGGGTTTCCATTACCACTTTTGCAACGTCATTCGAAGTATGGTTCCATATATCAATGAGACGGTTATATCTTTCGTTCTCAGTGATGATACCAATGTCGTAGTTGCTTTCAACCAATTCAACTTCTTTATTAGCTGCATCTACAAGCTGCTGCTTTCTTTCAGGAATAACCAGATCACTAAAGCTGATTGAGATACCGCCTGCAGTTGCATAACGGAACCCAAGTTCTTTAAGATCATCAAGGAACTTTGATGTAACTTTATTGCCCATCTTCACAAACATTGCGCCGATGAACTTACCAAAGTTTTTCTTGATGAGAACCTGATTATAGTAGCCCATTTCTTTGGGTACAATTTTATTGAAGATTACTCTTCCGACAGTTGTTTCAATTATCTGACCGTCGATACGTACTTTTATAGCCGCATGAAGCGCTACAACACGGTTATCATAAGCGACGGTTACTTCTTCAGGGCTTGAGAATATCATGCCTTCGCCAAGTGCTTTTTCCAGCTTCTTGGTAAGATAGTAACAGCCAAGTACGATATCCTGCGTAGGCACAACAATCGGGCTTCCGTTCTGCGGAGAGAGAATATTGTGACTGCTGAGCATAAGAAGCTGTGCCTCAAGCTGAGCTTCGTGAGAGAGCGGAACGTGAACCGCCATCTGGTCACCGTCAAAATCCGCGTTGAATGCGGTACATACCATCGGATGAAGTCTGATTGCTTTTTCGTCAATCAGTACCGGCTGGAATGCCTGGATACCAAGTCTGTGCAAAGTGGGAGCTCTGTTCAGCAGTACCGGGTGTCCGTCAATGATTTTTTCAAGAATTTCCCAGATAACCGGGTCTTTTCTTTCTACAATTTTCTTTGCGCTCTTTACGGTTTTACTGTTTCCTCTTTCAATCAGTTTGCGTATGACAAACGGCTTAAAAAGTTCGACCGCCATATCTTTCGGAAGACCGCACTGATAGAGTTTCAGTTCAGGACCAACCACAATAACTGAGCGGCCTGAGTAGTCAACTCTTTTACCAAGAAGGTTCTGGCGGAATCTTCCCTGCTTTCCTTTCAGCATATCACTGAGGGATTTCAGAGGTCTGTTGTTATCTGAGCGTACAGCGCTGCCTCTTCTTGAATTATCAAAAAGTGCATCAACTGACTCCTGAAGCATTCTCTTTTCATTACGGAGAATCACTTCCGGAGCTTTAATATCAATCATCCTTTTCAGACGATTATTACGGATGATAACTCTGCGATACAGATCATTAAGATCGCTTGACGCAAATCTTCCGCCTTCAAGTGGTACAAGTGGTCTGAGTTCCGGCGGAATGATTGGTATATAACTAAGTACCATCCATTCGGGTCTGTTATCCACTCCTTCTTTCGGACGGAATGCTTCAAGCACTTTCAATCTCTTGAGAAGATCTTCGCGCTTCTGCATGCTGGTCTCATTACGAAGCTGATCACGCAGCTCATGAAAGAGATTTTCAATTTCGGTATTTTTAAGAAGCTCCTTAATCGCCTCGCCGCCAATTTTAGCATAGAACTTATTGGGGTCTTTATCATCGAGCTTATCATTCCCCGGAGGAAGTGACTGAAGAATTTCAAAATACTGCTCTTCAGTGATAAGGTCTTTACGGCTCAGACCGGTCGGACCGGGATTAAGCACTACATACGATTCGTAGTAAATAATCCTTTCCAGTTCCTTAGAGCTGAAGCCGAGGATGTTACCGATTTTAGACGGAAGTGACTTGAAGAACCAAATGTGAACAACGGGCACCGCCAAGGCAATGTGACCCATTCTTTCTCTTCTTACGTTCTTCTGTGTTACCTCAACGCCGCATCGGTCGCAGATAATACCTTTATAACGGATTCTCTTATACTTTCCGCAATAACATTCCCAGTCACGTGTCGGACCGAAAATTTTCTCACAAAACAGACCATCTTTTTCAGGTCTGTATGAACGGTAGTTAATTGTCTCCGGCTTGGTTACTTCGCCATGTGACCGGTTAAGGATATCATCGGGACTCGCAAGCGTTATACGAATGCTCTCGATATCCCTGTTAGTTGTTTCTTGTGTTTTGTTAATGGACATACAATCTCCTAATAATTGTTATATATACCCGGTTCCGGATTAACTAATTTTAATATCAAGACCAAGGCCTTGAAGTTCTTTAATTAATACGTTAAAGGATTCGGGTATATTCGGGTCCTGAATATTCTGTCCTTTTACTATTGCATCATATACTTTGGTTCTTCCGGCAACGTCATCACTTTTAACAGTGAGGATTTCCTGAAGGATATGCGATGCTCCGTAGGCCTCGAGTGCCCAGACTTCCATTTCTCCGAATCTCTGTCCGCCGAACTGTGCTTTACCACCGAGCGGCTGCTGAGTAATGAGGGAGTATGGTCCGATGCTCCTTGCGTGGATTTTATCGTCAACAAGGTGACCGAGTTTAAGCATGTATATATATCCGCAGGTTACCGGCGAATGGAATTTTTCACCTGAGCGACCGTCAGTCAGTTCAGCTTTCACGCCATTTGGCAGGCCAGCTTTGCTTACCCATTCGTTCACGTCTTCAGGAGAAGCGCCGTCGAATACCGGTGTTGCAAATTTAACGCCGAGCTTTTTGCCGACCCAGCCAAGTGCAGTTTCATACAACTGGCCAAGGTTCATACGTGAAGGCACGCCAAGTGGATTAAGAATAATATCAACAGGTGTACCGTCTTCGAGGAATGGCATATCTTCGACCGGAACGATCTTGGATACCACACCCTTGTTACCGTGTCTTCCTGCCATTTTGTCGCCTACTGAGATTTTTCTCTTCTTGGCAACATATACTTTTGCAAGCTGAAGAATTCCCGGAGGAAGTTCGTCACCAAGCTGCAGTTTCATCTTCTCTCTCTTATATTCTTCTTCAAGAACATTAAGATACTGGAAGTAACTCTTATATAATTTTCTTGTCAGTTCGCTGAGCTTGCTATCTTCAAACCAGTTTTCAGATGGTTCATAATTTTTAACAAGCTGAACATCTTCAAAGTGACTGTCGCTAAGCTTGGTGTTAGCTTTTACCGCAACTTTACCTTCAAGATCTCTGATACCTTTGGTAGTGTGACCAACGCAGATTGATTTCAGCTTTGTAAGAAGCCGCTGATCGTGAACAAAGAAACGGTTCTTGAAATCATTTTCAAAATTATCAAGAATTCTCTTTTCGTTCTTCTTGGTATCAGCTTCTTTTTTCTTTTTACTGAAGAGCCGTGTCTTAATAACAGTACCACGAAGACCAGGAGTTGCTTTCAGTGAAGCATCCTTTACGTCACCGGCTTTATCACCGAAAATGGCGCGCAGAAGCTTTTCTTCAGGAGTCGGATCGGTTTCACCTTTCGGCGTAATTTTTCCGATCAGGATATCTCCTTCTTTTACTTCAGCACCGACACGGATGATTCCGTTTTCATCCAGATTTTTCAGTGTTTCATCATTCACGTTCGGAATTTCACGTGTAAGTTCTTCTTCACCGCGTTTGGTTTCACGAACCTGCGTTTCAAATTCCTCAATATGAATTGAAGTATATATATCCTCAGCAACAAGACGTTCGCTCAGGATAATAGCATCTTCAAAGTTATAACCTCTCCATGGCATAAATGCAACGAGGACGTTTCTTCCGAGCGCTAGTTCACCGCCCTGAGTAGCAAAACCGTCAGCAAGAATATCGCCTTTTTTAATGCGCTGTCCCTGTTTAACAATCGGCTTCTGGCTGATTGAAGTTTCCTGGTTTGTGCCGGAGAATTTGATCAGTTTAAATGTTTTAAGATGACTGTCTTCAAATCTAAGCAGGGTTTCTTCTGAATCAGGATCAAAATCATATTTAACCATGATCTTGTCTGAGTCAACATATTCAATCACACCATTTTTTTCAGCAACAATAACCGCGCGTGAGTCTCTTGCTGCTTTACCTTCCAGACCGGTACCAACAACCGGAGCTTCCGGACGGAGGAGTGGAACTGCCTGGCGTTGCATGTTTGAGCCCATGAGAGCGCGGTTTGCATCATCATGCTCAAGGAACGGTATCAGTGCTGCAGCAGCAGATACAATCTGTGCCGGAGCAACATCCATGAAGTCAATCTTTTCAGGAACCTCAATGGGGAAGTCACCATGCTTTCTTGATTTAACTCTATCATCAACAAATGAACCGTCTTTATTAAGAAGCGCATTTGCCTGAGCAATTGTTCTCTGATCTTCCATCTCAGCAGTGAGATAGATAAGCTCATTGGTGACCTTACCGTTTTTAACAACGCGGTAAGGGGTCTCAAGGAATCCGTAACGGTTTACGCGGGCATAAATAGTTAACGAAGAGATAAGACCGATATTTGGTCCTTCCGGTGTTTCAATCGGGCAAAGACGTCCATAGTGTGTATAGTGAACGTCACGAACCTCAAAGCCGGCTCTTTCTCTGGTAAGACCGCCTGGTCCGAGCGCGGACATTCTTCTCTTGTGAGTAAGTTCAGCGAGCGGGTTAGTCTGATCCATAAACTGTGAAAGCTGGTTCGTACCAAAGAAGCCGTTAATTACACTGCTGATGGTACGTGCGTTAACCAGTTCAGAAGGAGTGAAGTTTTCCGAATCACGGATATTCATTCTTTCTTTAATGGTACGGGCCATTCTGGCTATACCCACGTTAAACTGCGCGCCGAGCTGTTCGCCAACGGTTTTAACTCTTCTGTTGCCCAGGTGATCTATATCATCTGACTCTTCAAGACCATCTTTCATGCGAAGTATATACTTCATTATCTCGATGATATCTTCAGGCGTAAGAACAGTGGTGGTCTCCGGAATTTCAAGTTTGAGCTTGTCATTCATACGGTGACGACCTACATCACCAAGATCATATCTTTTATCATTGAAGAAAAGTTTTTCAATGAGTGCCTGTGCAGCTTCAAGATCCGGCGGTTCGCCGGTTCTTAACTGGCGGTAAATAGCAAAAAGTGCTTCTTCACGGGAGTGAGAAGTATCTTTCTTTAAAGTGTTAATAATAAGGTTCTGCTCAACCTTGGTATCGGTTCTGATAACCTTTATTACATCAACTTCCGCTTCATGAATTCTTTCGAGATGATCTTCAGAAATCACATCTTCGCGTGTAAGAAAGATTTCACCGGTATTCATATCAACCACATCACTTGCAATCGTACGACCGATGTAGTCTGCAATGTTTACTTCTTTAATCGGAATTTCTTCAACTAAATTAAACAGTTCAAGAATCTGCTCATCGGTAACAAAGCCGAGAGCCCGCAGAAGCATAGTTGAAGGGAATTTTTTTCTGCGGTCAATATAGCAGTAAAGGATATAATTAATGTCTGTAGCGAACTCAACCCATGAGCCCTTCAGCGGGATAATTCTGGCTGAATAAAGCGGGGTATTATTCGGATGGAATGCTTTGGAGAAGGCAACACCGGGAGAACGATGAAGCTGTGTTACAACAACACGCTCAGCGCCGTTAATAATAAATGTTGCTTTGTCAGTCATAAAAGGAAGGTTGCCGAGATAGACAACTTCTTCAACGGCATCAACCCACTCCTGGGTTTCCTGATCTTTGGCTGAAAGGCGGAGTTTTGCCTTGAGCGGTGCAGAAAAGGTAAGACCTTTTTCTGTGCACTCAGCCATAGAGTAACGCGGCTTTTCGATGTAGTATTCTACAAAATCGAGCCGGAAATTTTCTTTGTTATCGAAAATCGGAAAGTTAGAAGTAAATACCTGCTGAAGACCAAAGTTTTCTCTTTCTGCCGGAGCAGTATGAAGCTGCAAAAAGCCCTCAAAAGATTCCTTTTGAATGGCTAATAGATCGGGTACATCAAGAATTGGCTCAATCTGTCCGAAGGAAATTCTGTTGTTATTTTCCAAGGTTTGTTTCTCCGATAGTTCTTTTCATACGATGTCGTATCAAATAAAAAAACGATAAGACGGATTACTCCGTCTTATCGGCAACGTGACTATTGCAATAATGTTAGGACGAAAAATAAAGTAATTAAAAAAATTACTTTACCTGAACAGTTGCGCCTGCTTCTTCGAGTTCTTTTTTGATCTTTTCAGATTCGTCTTTTGAAACAGCTTCTTTAACGGTCTTTGGTGCACCGTCAACTAGATCTTTTGCTTCTTTCAGACCGAGACCGGTATGAGCGCGGACAACTTTGATGACGTTAATTTTGTTGGCACCGGCGGCGGTAAGAACAACATCAAACTCGGTTTTTTCTTCAACCGGAGCTGCTGCTGCCGCACCCGCTGCTGGCATTGCGCCCATCATCATAGGTGCTGCCGCGCTTACGCCAAACTCTTCTTCAAGTGCTTTCTTTAATTCTGTAGCTTCAACTAAGGTTAACGCTTTGATTTTTTCAACTAATTCTGATACTTTTTCAGACATTATATATCTCCTGATCTGTTTTTATTAAAATTATGCAGCTTTTTTCTTTTCGATCTCATCAATTACACTGACAAGTTCTCTGATAACTGCGTGAATGGAACCGACGATACCGGATGCAGGTGCATTTAAGCTGCTAAGTATTGAAGCTATTACTTCTGGTTTACTTGGCAGTGAAGCCAGCTCGTTTAAGCTGCTGCCAGGAAAATACTGTGCATCAATGCAGGCACCTTTCAAGGTGAATTTTTTCTTATCGTCAAAATACTTTTTGATCACTTTAGCAGGCGCACCCGGATTATCGAATGCAAATGCAAAGCCGGACATGCCGGGCAGCGAACCTTTCAGTTCTGCATACTTACCGGTCTGGTCAACCGCACGTGAGAAAAAAGTGTTCTTAACGACTTTGTAAACAATTCCCTCTTTCCGGAACTCATCGCGAAGTTTGCTTATATCTCCAACGCCAACACCGGCATAGTCCACACAGTAAACTGCCATGCTTTTGTTGATGAGTTCAGCAACCTCGTCAATAACTAATTGTTTTTCGTTTCTATCCATTGTACTCCCGGATAATAAGGTTGTTAATCATTACGAACGAGAACTTAGAAGCGATTTAGTGCGTAATCTCTTAGTGAGCAGCTACTTCCTCTTTGGAAACTCTCAGACCAGGACCCATGGTGCTGGTAAGTATTATACTTTTAATGTAAGTTCCTTTAGAGGAGGCAGGTTTCAGTTTAACCACGGTATTCAGGAAGGCCTGAGCGTTTTCTACCAATTGGTCAACTTCAAAATTTAATTTGCCTAACGGTGTGTGGATGATACCGGCTTTTTCAACACGGAAATCAATTTTACCCGCTTTAACTTCTTTTACAGCTTTTGCAACATCCATGGTAACAGTGCCGCTTTTGGGGTTCGGCATCAGACCTTTAGGACCAAGCAGCTTTCCGAGCTTTCCTAATTCAGCCATCACATCCGGAGTTGCTATTATTACATCAACATCTGACCAGCCGCCTTTAATTTTTTCCAGGTAGTCTTCAAATCCGGCGAAATCTGCACCGGCTGAAAGAGCATCCTGCGCCTTGGGGCCTTTGGCGATGACGAGTACTTTGACACTCTTTCCGGTTCCGTGAGGCAGTGATACGGTTCCTCTTACGTTCTGATCTGCATGACGCGGATCAACACCAAGACGAATAGCGATATCAAGCGACTCCGTAAACTTTACGTTGGAGTGTTTCTTCAGTTCCGCGACAGCTTCTTTCAGAGTGTACTCTTTCTGAATATTTACTGTCTCCTGAATTTTTGTATATCTTTTTGATGCTTTCATTTTTTTACTTTTTAAGTGAAATTATCCTTCTACGGTGATACCCATCGAGCGGGCTGTACCGGCAACCATGCTTTTGGCTGCTTCAATATCATTTGCATTCAGATCAGGCATTTTCAGCTTTGCAATTTCTTCTACCTGAGCCATGCTCACCTTGCCGACTTTATTTCTGTTCGGAATGGCTGAACCTTTTTCCAGCTTTGCAGCTTTCAGAAGGAGTACCGGAGCAGGAGGGGTTTTGGTAATAAATGTGAATGACTTATCTGAGAATACAGTAATAACGACCGGAATGATAAGACCGTCCTGTGAAGCAGTTCTTGCATTGAACTGTTTACAGAACTCCATTATGTTTACACCCTTCTGACCGAGCGCGGGACCTACCGGAGGTGACGGGTTAGCTTTACCTGCCGGAATCTGGAGCTTAATGTAACCTGTTATTTTTTTAGCCATAATTAAACCTGATTATCTCTTATAATTCTACTTTTCTAATTCTGCCTGATCAAAGTCTATTTCAACAGGTGTTTTTCTTCCGAGAATCGGCACCATAACTTTAATCTTCATTTTTTCTTCGTTTACTTCTTCAACCTGACCTGCAAAAGATTTGAAAGGTCCGTTGACAATTTTTACTGTATCGCCGTGTCTGAAAAGAGTTTCCATTCTTTCATCAACTGCATCGGGGTTTGCGCGGCTCAGGAGAGCTTTAACTTCGTGAGCGGGAAGCGCAGTCGGATGAAGACGGCCGTTACCCACGAAACCAAGAACAGAGGTAGTAGTCAGGATAAACTCCTTAACTGCTGCATCCATCTCACAGTTGATGAGCATGTGACCCGGAAGAAGATTTTTCGTTTTGCTTTTCTTCTTACCGTCTTTAACTTCAAAGACTTTTTCCATAGGGATGACGATTTCCGTAACCTTGACCTGGAGCTTTTCGTTATCCTTCAGCTCATGTTCGAGCAGGGTTTTCACCTTGTTCTCATGACCGGTAACGGTTTTAATCACATACCACTTATGTTCCATGTAACCTTCTTAGTAAATCGCTTTGAATAATTCGGTCAGACCGATATCCACCGCGTAGGTAAAGGCGGAAATGATGAGACAAACCACAATAACAATGGTGGTTGACTCTTTAAGCTCTTCCTGAGTAGGCCAGGTAACTTTTTTCATTTCCTTGACCACATCATTAACGAAGTTTACAATTTTATCTTTCATAGCGTCTTTCGATACTTGCACGGCAGGAGGGACTCGAACCCCCAACCTGCGGTTTTGGAGACCGCTGCTCTACCAATTGAGCCACTGCCGTATGGGTATTTAATTATTTTGTCTCTTTATGAATGACATGCTTCTTGCACCAGCGGCAGTACTTTTTGTACTCAACGCGCTGGGGATGCGTTCTTTTGTTCTTAGTCGTGGAATAATTCCTTCTTTTGCACTCTGTGCACTCTAAGGTGATTATTTCTCTCATCGGAAGTATCCTGTTGTATAAAAAGTAGTAATGAGAGCTGACGACCGGGATTGAACCGGTGACCTCATCCTTACCAAGGATGTGCTCTACCAACTGAGCTACGTCAGCTTTTAAATTAGGTTGAGCGAGAGACGGGACTCGAACCCGCGACCAACAGCTTGGAAGGCTGTGACTCTACCAACTGAGTTACTCTCGCGTCTCTGAAAAAGCTTTCTCCACAAGAAAATAAAAGGTTAATCTGTAGTCCAAATTAACCTTTTCTCTAAGTGGGCGGCGAGGGATTCGAACCCCCAAAGGCGTCAGCCAACGGATTTACAGTCCGCCCCGGCTCTCCAACTCCGGCGTCCGCCCAGATTTTTTCAGAACAACAAAATTAGGGGAAAATATTTTAAAATGCAACCGTTCTGGTAAAATAAATTTCCCTTTTCTTCAAATTCTCCCGTTTTCTGCTCCTGTTTAGTGAAAATTTGTGTAATTCGTGGCAGAATCTCCATAACTAATACCGGAAATGCTTGATTGACTCTCCCCGACCCACTATGTCTGTCATTGCGTCAATCCCCAAACTCAGATGCACATCTGCCCATTCTTGGGTTACTTTATTATCTGACTCCTCAGTCTTTACGCCATCCGGAGTTATTGGTACGTCAGAAACCAGCAGCAAAGCACCACGCGCTATGGAGTTATAATGCCCGACGATAAAGAGCGTTGCGGTTTCCATATCAATTGCGATGCAGGTTAACTGCTGAAGCTTCTGCCGGAATGCTTCATCATGCTCCCAAAGCCGCCTGTTGGTGGAATAAATAACTCCGGTACGGTATTCAAACCCCTTTTCAATGATCTTCTCTGAGACAAATTTATGCAGCTTAAAAGAAGGAAGTGCAGGAACCTCCGGCGGGTAATAGTCTCCGCTTGTTCCCTCACCTCTTATTGCAGCTATCGGAAGTATAAAATGCCCTATTTCACTCGAACGTTTCAGCCCGCCGCATTTACCCAGAAACAGCACCCCTTTGGGCTGCCGGGCTATAAGGATATCCATAATGGTTGCCGCATTGGCTGAGCCAATTCCAAAATTAACAAGCGTGAGACCGGCACTGTTAGTAGCGCAGGGCATCGGACGGCCGACCCCCTGAATGTCGCATTTGAATTTCTCGGCGAATTTATTCAGATAGTTCTGAAAATTAGTAAGAAGGATGTAATCACCAAAGCCGTCAATGGGCATTCCGGTATAGCGCGGCAGCCAGTTTTTGGCTATTTCAAGGCGGTCAATCATGGAAAAATTCCTTGTTATTCAACAAAAACAAATATAGAAAAGAAGTATGAATTATGAATTGTGAAGTATGAATTATGAAGGATGAATTTCTGTGAGATTAATAGAATGGTGAAGCAAATTCTTTTTGTTTGCCAAAAACCATAAAAATCATAAGCCCTATTCTTGCCTTTCCTGTAACTTCCTTGGCAGCAGTCCTTTTAGTCCTTTTAGTCCTTTCCGTCCTTACTGTCCTTCCTCTCCTTATAAAAAACCGGTTCTCTCAAACAAAAAAAGCCCCGCCTGAATAACTCAGACGGGGCTTTGTGTTAAGTAGTTTTAGAAACTGCCTTGGGCAGCCGCAGAATTACTTTATGAACATCATCTTCTTTGTTGAAGTGAACTCACCTGCTTTGATGGTATAGAAAT
>BTUV01000008.1:0-80274 GCA_045863035.1 Ignavibacteriales bacterium
CACATTCCGGTTTCCGAGCGGAGCCGAGGAAACCCCACATCCCGGTTTCAGAGCGAAGCCGAGGAAACTATTCCGCATTTGCATCTTCGCAGGGAGTCGGGGCTAACATTCATTGCGAGGGCATTTATTCAATTTCAAATTCAGATCTATCATCTGTTTCGAGGCGGGCCGGAGCGATGAGGGAGGTGTCAATCATTAATTTCGGCAACCGGTGCCCCCGTGCGCATCCTGAATTATGGGGGCAATTGCTATTTTAACCATGCAAAAACCCAAAAAAACTGCATCAAATAGGGGGAATTCCTCTATATTTGTATAATTCTAATTATTCATTCTCCGGTAGAGTATTGCGAATAGACTTCGAAAAGCTGAAGCCCTGGGTTATCCCCTCAACGGCTATTGTGTCCGTCAGTATTCTCTTGCTCCTTTTCACAAGAGGAGTGGATATTCTCCTGTATCACTTCAATGCTAATGTTTTTGGCGCTCTTTATACTCAGGATGCGGGTAACCTGACAAATACCATAGGAGGGTTAGGTGAGCTGGTTTCCGCCATCATGGGTATCGAAATTACAGTATTAGCAATTATTGTACAATTAGCCGCTAATAAATATTCCTCGAAGATTATGGAATTGTTTATTCAGAATAGAATAAATATCATCGTAATCATGCTCTATGTTATTACGGCTATTTTTACAGTAGTAGTCTGCAATACTGTTACGGGTGTGAACGTACCATATTTCTCTATCACATTCTGTCTTCTCCTTATATTACTCTGCCTGATAATTGTGATACCCCATTTTAATTATGTCTCAAACTTCCTCAGACCCAACTATTTTATTACTTATGTTCAGGATAAAATTGACAGCGACCTGCGGACAATTGTTAAAGTTACTGAAGAAACTGATGGCAATCCACCGTTGTCAGTTGTCTCTGAGCGGAAAGATTCAATCGCGGAGAATATCAATTTTATAGGTGATATTGCCCTTAATTCGGTTATTCAGGGAGACAGAGCCACAGTTCTGCTTTGCGTAGCCACTCTGAAGTCTCTTACCGTGGATTATCTTCCGCTCAAAAAGTCACTTCCAGGCAGTTGGTTTAAGTTCAGCGGACTGGCTTACTATGACCCGGATTTTTCAAGTTATTCAAGATTTGTGCTTTCGGTCATTGAACGGAAAAAGATATTTCTTGAGAGGAAAGTATTCCGGCTCTTTGAAATGCTTTATACCAACTCAAGAGTATCTCTCAGGGATGTTGCATCAGGTGTTCTGCTTAACTCTGAACTGATTGGTTCGGGAGCGATGAAGGAGAGTGATAACGGCGCATTGCATTGTACTTTTCAGTATTTTAATTCCTACTTGAGAATAGCAATCCGGGAGCGTGACCCCCGTTCCGCCTTTAACACTCTTGAGCACTACAGGGTTCTGGCCGAAGAGCTTCTCGATGTGAATCATAAAATGGTTGAGACGATATTCTTCTATTTTAAGTATTATGGTCAGGAAGCTAATAAGTTTCAGGTGCTTTTTATTCTTGAAACTGCTGCACATGACCTTTGCGTCCTGATGGAGTTGGCCTATGAGAAGCAGGTGCCCAATCAGGCAGCGCTGCTTCGGCTTTTTCTGACGGTTGATGAGCCCATTGAAGAGTCAAAGGAAAAAGGTTCATCTAAGGAAGCATCACTGATCGGAGTCCGTGTAGCTCAGGCAAAGCTGGCCGGTTTTTATCTGCTGAACGGGGAAGAAACTATGGCAAAGGTAATTTTTGAAGACATGAAGTTTGAACCGTATGCCCGGATACTGAAGATTCAGGAGCTGATTGAGAACACAAAGGAAGAGGAGTTTTGGGAGATAACGCCGCGAGGAGTTAATTTCAATTATGTTTCAGAAGAGCGGAGACAGGCACTCCGAACTTTTTTTGGCTGGTTTGAAGAAAAAGAGGTTAAGGAATCGTGAAAATATTTCAAGAAATAGATTTTTAGATTATCTTACTGCCTGTAAAAAATGTTTTTTGCAAATATCCTTTTAACCTTGCGCTCACCGATGAGGATATGAAAAGAACCCGGAAATATGTGAGCAATGTTGTGTGTGTTTTTGATTTTTTCCCATTGATTTAATTTTCAATTGGAATTATTGTTTTTTTTAACGAAATTTTAGCACTAAACGATATTCAATTAACTTAAATCCAATATATAGGAGAATCTACAGTGGCAGCTCAGAACCAGAAACCAGTCGGCGGACCTAAAACATCCTTCGGTCGTTACATGGTGTATAACTTCATTCCTAACTACGCCAACAACGTTCAGGGTTTGGTGTATATGGGTGCAGCGTTACTCATTATCATCGTGGGACTCAGAGGATTAGGAACCGTAGCGTACGATATCCCCATTGTTCCTAAGTTTCTTTTTGATGAAGAAACTCACAAAGTAGCCCCAATGTGGGTGATGACCTCACTCTTCCTCGAATTTGCACTGCTGATGGTGCTGGCAATTGTTACCTTCTTCACGCCTGAAGATGCCTTTGGCGGACACGCTGAAGAAGAAAAGAAATCATCTGCACCTCTTTCAGACGCAGAAGTTGCAAAAGCAAAACAGACCATTGCAGACCTCCGCGGTGTTGTAGATGCTGAAATGAAGGTGATCAATGATCAGCTTAGTAATCTTGAAAACATCAACAAAAAACTGACCGCTCAAAAGAACGAATTCTACAAGTCCATCTCCGAATTGAGACAGGTATTTAAGAGTTAATTAATTAATAAATATCGCAAGAAAAGGAGTTTAAAATGGCAAAAGGTAGCGGCGGAAAAATGCTCTACTTCGTACTTTATGTAGTACTCATCACCGAGTTGATGATTGTTATTACCGAAAGAGACGAATTAGAAGAAGAAGAGCATAAGATAAGAGACAAAATGCTTAAAAGCATTGCTGAATCTTATAAAGCACCGTTAATATTAGCAGCAGTTCCTAAAAGTCTTGACTTCAACGTCGGAAGCCAGGATAGCAAGGAAGCTACAGTGGTACTTTCAGCAATAGGACTGGTATCAGACGAAGAAAAAACAAATGTTGAATTTTCTGTAAGTGTAAAAGGATCACCAACACCCTCCGGATGGCCGGGAGAGTTGAAATCCACATCGGCAGACACAAATAAAGCATATTATGTTCTTAATGATAATGGCACCGGTCAGTTTATAGCAAAGCTAACCAGCGAAGGCGATTTCAAATTTGTCGCTCAGTGCCGTGTTAAGCGCAGCGTTCCGGATTATCTGACTGAACGTCTGAAAGAAGAGCTGATGCACATGATCGGAGACCTTAAAGAGGGGGTTTCCAATCAGGAAGAATTTACTATCCGTGCTAAAAGGCAGGGTGGTGTAAAGCAGGCAGCAGGCGCACTGGTTGATTAACCGGTAAATTTTCTTCTTAGTTTTTCAGGCAGGTCACACCAGACCTGCCTGATAATTATTATTTTTGATGTAAAAATCTAAATCAGAGGATACGATGTTTCTTAAAAGGTTAAGCTTTGTAGCAGTTATGTTGCTCGGCATAAATCTGTTTCCCCAGAATATCAGCGATACAATCAATGTTGTGACATTACAGAGTTTCAATGTTCCTCAGGTAGGCGCTATTGTGGCGGCAAATCTGCTCAGTTTTGATTTTAGCGCTGAGCTTTTGACGGCTGGCGGTCAGAAAGTCAGAGATATTAAAGGATTTACCCAACGCCCCCGAAAGGAAGATTTTTCCAAGTATGTATCCGGCGGCCGCGGAACAACTGTCTGGCTTGTCCTCCATGATTTTATTGATCAGCCCGGAAGCTATCTGGTTAAAATAACCGTCAGCGGTAAGGGAGAAACCGGCGCTTTTAAGGCGGATAGGTACTATGCGGTTAATGTTTCAGAGCCCACGCTTGCTGCTCCCATAACGCTCCGACCTAACTATTTCTTTTCAGAAAACGACGTTATGAGTTTTGCTACTTCAGAGTACACTGATTTCAACTTGTATTCTTATCAGGTTTTAGACGGCAGCGCAATAGTTGATAGCGGACGCGGTTCGGTTGTGAGACTTGACAAGATTTTAGGTGATATTAACTCTGTGGGCAAATCAATGACGATTAAGGGATTCTATCAGGGGAATCAATTTACTTTTAGAAACCCGTTTAAGGATGCAGTTGAAAACTCCGAATGGACTTTTTCAATTGACAAACCTGCTGTTCAGAAATTTAACGGCTGGTCGAGTGCTGAACCCAAAGCGGGCGAGGATCCATGGTATATAAGTGTTGATAATCAGTTCAGCAAATCGTTTCTTTTTACTTACATGGGTATGAAGCCCGGAGGCATCGTAGCAGTTACACCTGAGGTGCGTAATCTGAGAGTAACAGCAGAACCCGAGGCATTTATCACCGGAGCATCCCAGCGTAAGCAGGGTGTTTTTGTATATATTGATATTAATGTTAATCCTGAATTCCTGAATGCTATGTCAACCGGCAGTGATGCTGACATTAAAATAACGGTTCAGTTCAGAACACAATTTGGCGATCAGGTAAAAGAAACTTTTTATGCAACGGTCATTAAGTAGATTTTTAATTACTTATTTCTTTACAGATGGAATGTTTTATGTTTAGAAAATTATTTTTAACTCTGTTCCTTTTTATGATTTCAACGGTTATGGTTGCCCAGGACCTCGATGAAATTATTAAAAAGATTGATTTGAAACTTCGCAGAGACAAGAGATATCTCAACCTGCACTACGTTGAGTATCCCTCTGATGGTAAAATTGACCCGGATTTTACTAATCTGCCCCGTATCAATGAACGGGAACCGGTTTCTCTTCAGGCGAAGGACAATATTGTTTATCGGATAGTATTTCTCAAGGATGCTATCGGAGTTGACTCAATGATTGTGCTTTATGTTGACCAGATCACCAACCTTGCAGGCGGTGATTCAAGCTTCTTCGGAGATGCCTCTGGTCCTTCATTCGATACGACCAGGGTTCTTACTTTTGGCGATATGTTCAATCTGAAGAACAACTATTTTAATGTATATTATAAGTTTTTCAAGGTAGTCGATAAGTTCATTAAAGAAAACCCTGACTCAGACCCTCCAACACTGCTCAGAATTAATCCTGATCAGGAGATTCAGACAAGTCTTGGACTTTCTTCACGTGACAACACAGATTTTCTCAATTATATGAGAGCTAATCATCCCCACTGGTATCCAAAACCAAAGGTTGTACAGAAAACCAGCAGAAGAGGACCAGAAGTTGTTGAGGTTGTTTCACCTTACAAAATTGATGCTACCCCTTCTCTGATTACCTTCTCACATGAAGTAATGGATTTTTCGCTTGGCGGAGCTTCCGTTGAACTTGGGTTTGAAGATAAAGTATTCAACGTACTTCCTTTCAGGGGGCAGTCAGTTACCGGCGGATTCAGAACTCTGATTAGTTTATCAGAGAAGAAGGAAGAAATTGAAAAAGCCGTAATGGTTGATGCGCGTTTACTCGCACGTGCTGCTGTTGACCTTACCGGGATAACTGATTTCCTCGTGTGGAATCAGGCAGCAAGTCCGCGTTTGAATATCTCAAATGGTGCAGGTTTAGACCTCTCACTTACACGTCCATTCGGACTTCCGTTTTGGAATTTTTATGTTATGGCGGGTGTAATTGATTATCAAGGACCAGCGTTGAGATTTTCAAAATCAGCAACCCGTGATGTTGCTTATTTTGGTGGTAACACAATGGAGTGGTCAATGTCATTTTACTGGAATGAATCAGACAACTACACTACCCGGTTCCGTATGGATGTCGGCGTTGGTTACCATGATGTTCAGGAAGCTGAGTATGCCAAAAAATCGAATTCGAAGATTTCATCAAAGGAAATCTATGCGAATATCGCCCCAATGGTTCAATTTCACTTGAATTTTGCTCCGGAAGGGACTGAACTTTTTGCATCAAAAACCAAGATTTATGACGGTGTAATTAAGTTTGCTGCCTGGCTTAAACTATTTGAACTTGACGGCGGGCATCAGTTCAGACTTGAAACACAATTGGTTACTGCTCCTGTCACTAGAAAGAAGCGCCCTTATGAAACAGCAGGCGGTGCCTCAATGCAGTTACGTTACAGATTTGGTTTATAATTTATAAGAAGAGCAAAAACCATGAATAAGAAATTTTTATTAGTTTTACTGATTTTACTTACAGGTAAGTCCTTTGCTCAGAATGCTGATTCAACAGTTGCCTCTCAGCTAAAGACTATCTATGAAAGTTTAGAATATAATACTCTCGCATTTGATGACTTGAAAAAGAAGTGGGTACTCACTGACCCTTTCTTTGTACGAGAAATCTACAACAGATTTGTTGTACGCGATGAACTTAGAATCAATGATCAGAGAGTATCACTCGATATCATTAAGCAAAGGTCACAGGAAATTTTTGATGGAAAAATTCTTGTTGATATGCGCAAGAGATACTACGATGATGAAATTGAGTATTTTGCTTTCGTCCCCGAAGGTGAAATACACAAGCAGGATCCGAAATATCTTTTTGATCCGGTCAGAGACCCGTTTCTCCTGAGAGATATTTTAGGTGAAAAGGTCTATATAAAAATGAAAGAGCAAAGCTACTTTTTTAGTAATCTTACCAAAGAAGAGTATGATACTAAAAACGGTTACTACTTTGACCTGTATATGAACTTCCTTGAACCAAGAGTAATGTATTGGAGTACTACTTCAAGTTTCCGTAATAAATATACTCTTGGATTTTTTGGTAAGTGGGGTGCAGACCAGGTATTTCTGCCAGGTTGGAGCTCGATGGATTACATAGTCGGTTCAGAACTGACTTATTACAATGCGATAGCAAGTAATCCGGATAAATACACTTATCGTGTAAATATCGGTGTTACATTTCCATCAACCATTCCTTTTGTAAGCGAATTACCTGCTTCACCATTAAAGGTTACCGGTCAGGCAGTTTACTTTAAGATTTCCGGTGATCCACTTAAACTTTTTGGGGAGGATATCGGCGATTTTACTGTTAATTATGAAGTAAAATATACAGCGACCGATTTTACCTCCAAGGATATCGGCAACAGTGTTCCGGTTGATTTCTATTCAAACAGAAATTACTTTATTCTTGAAGGTCGTTTGAAAAATCTTTATAACCTCGGTGATTTTGGTGACGTGGAAGCCGCGGTTGGAATATCCAGTCTGGATATTAACCGTTTTAGAAGCACCCCTGGTACCAGTAAATTAACTGATCTGGAATCCAGCAAAGGATTTATTGACAAGTTCGACCACATGTTATTTGTTGACGGTGGCGTTGCAAGAACAGGCGGTCTTATTCAACACAGATTCCACATAACACTTGGTTATTCAACAGCAGGATATGCTGTTGCCGGAATTAAGTCACAAACAATGCTCAGTGGTAATTTCGGATTCGATATCCGGGTTATGAGCGCTCTCGGATATGATAAGAAATCTTTCCCCACTTGGAGAAAAGATGCTTATATAGTTTTCTCGCCTATTTTGAGAATCAACTACTAATACAGAATAAGAATCTTTTTTCAATAGTGAACGGGCAGGATGATTATTATCAGATATAAAACCTTAGTATTATTTGGAATCCTGAGTTGCACTCTTTTTTCTCAGCCGATTAACGATCTTTATCTCAAGGTTGAAAAAAAGCTGTCGCAGGACAAGAATTATCTGGATTTATTTTCCGTAACATATACTCCGGAAGAATCACAGCTTCAGTCACTTTCTAACATTCCCAGAAGAAACGACCGCCCTTCTTTCTCATTCAGAAAGAAGGACGGCGTTACTTATCAACTGGTGTTCAAAAAAGAAACCATCGAACTGGATTCAATTACGCTTCTCTACGTAAAAGAGATTGAGGACAAGCAGACATCCGGCGAATCCTTTTTTGGTGACGCTTCACAAGGACCGCAGATTGATACGCTTATTGTTCTGACCTTTGGAGACATACAGGATTTATTTGATTATAATCCAACGACTTATAATTATCTCTATACGCTTGTTAAAAACTCTGTAAAGATTGAAGACCCCGAAGCTTTATTAAAACTGGTTATCGATGACAGCCGGAATAAATCCAAAGGAATTTCCTTTATAGACAACCGCGATTTTTTAAGTCACATGCGGTTAAACAGCACTCATATTTATCCGGTTGATGCAGATGATCAGCAGACACAGCGAAGAACCAGAAGATCAGGCGAAACCACGACCGCGAGTAATATGCAGATAGATGCAAGTTTTTCACATCTGACGTTTTATCACAATGCGCTTAATCTTGGTTTCGGAACGATAAGCGCTGAGATTGATATGGGTTCCAAAGTGCTTAATCTGCTGCCTTATCAGACTATGGGAATGTCTTTTGGTATGCGAACTCTTTTTAGTCTTAAAGGCAATCTTACTAATCTGAAAAATGACTTTGTTATAGACGCAAAGATTTTAGGCAGAGCAAGACTTAATACTTCAGATTTTGTTACTTCACTCCCGTTTTTGTTTGGTCAGAAACCCACGATAAATGTTGGACCCGGATTTATCGTTGACCTTTCAACATCAAGATTATATGGGTTTCCGTTTTTAAATTTTTATTTATCTACCAGTTCAGGCACTTCTTTAAATCCCTACATTTCTTTTGGTCCTCCTGCAACACCATCAGCATATTTTTCGTTTAACCAGTGGGAAGCTACTTTTTCCTACTTCTGGAATAGCAGTGAAGAACGGACTGTCAGATTTAAAATGGATCTGGGTGCCGCTAATTATGATGTTTACAAAGTTGATTATTCGCCTGTAACATCAAAAGCGATGGTATTCAACAAAACCCAGCCGGTGATCTCACTTCAGACAACATTTGCTCCTTTGAACAGCGAGTTTCTGAGTGCTAAGGTTAAGTTTTACGACGGGGTGATGAATCTTTACTTCTGGATGAAAATAATTGATATATCAGGGGTTGGTTCATTCCGGCTTGAAACTAATTTCATGAGTGCCCCGATGTTTCGTTCCCTCTATCCATGGGAAACAGAGGGTAGTAACTCAATGGTGCAAATCAGATACAGATACGGGTTTTAACAATGAAGTTTAAAGTTTTATTTGTTTTTCTTTTCCTTGCATCATTTATATCTGCTCAGGATTTCCTTGCCGAGCAGAAGATGAACAGAATTCAGAAAATTTATGACAATTTAGAATATAATACAACCGCGTTTAACGATCTCAAGAAAACCTGGATTGTTACTGACCCTGTTTACGTCCGTGAAATTTACAATAAGTTTGTTGTAAAGAACGGTCTTAAAATCAGAGGGAAAAAACCCACGATGCAGGAGCTCCGGCTGAAGTCCAATGATATTTACGAGGGTGATGTTTTTATTGATGTCCGTAAAAGATATTACGATGGCGAGATCGAACTTCTCCGGTTTTTTACCGAAAGTCCAAACAGAGAATCAGATACGTCCGACTATTTTTTTGATGAAGTATATGATTTTGTATATATAAGAGAAATTCTCGGCGTTGAGCTTTACGAGGACCTGAAGAAACAGTTTTACGCTCTGAATGATATCACTAAAACGCTCTACGATTTTAACTATCAATACAATTTTGATATATATCTTCATCTCCTCGAGCCGGAAATGATGGTCTGGAATCTGACCACAAACGCCAGAAATAAATATCTCGTATCTCTCTTTGGCAAGTGGGGGATTGACCGTGCGGCAATGCCGGGTTGGTATTATCCGGATTATTACTCTGGTGTTCGGCTAAAATATTCAGAGTATATTGTTAATACCGTTCCAAAGACCACATACCTTGTCGAGTTAGGATTCGGAATTCCCGCAAAACAATTTTCAATGGGAGATGCCAACCCTCTTAATGCAAGACGGTTAAGTCATTCAGGTACAAATATCTATATGCACTTCATTGGATCTCCGCTTGGTATGATAACTCCTGAATTAAAAGATGTTGAGCTGGATATAGAAGGTTCGTTTGCTTTGTCTGAGGATACCCCGGATGATGTGAAAAACACAGATAGTCTTTATTTTTTCAGCAACAGAAATTACTTTACCTTAACCGCGCTTTATCCGGCTCTCCTTGATTTTGGAACTGCCGGCAAACTTAAAGCCGGAGGTGGTTTTGGGCTGTATGATATAAAAAGGTATCTGTCAGTTCCTGGAACTCCATTGCTGGAAGCTTTCCCGACCAATATCCCCGGTAATTTCCGTTGGATGCTGGGTGCCGAAGCACATCTTGAGGGAGACGGAGCAATCATTTCACATAAGATTTCAACGTTATTTCATTATAATTTTAATGATGGAAATGGGTTTCTTGGTCTGAAGTTTTTTGTGATGGTTACTAATTCGGTTGGATTTGATTTTAAGATGTTTTCACCTCTGCAATTTTCAGGTTCTCTGCCAAATTACAGAAACGACAGTTACTTTGTTTTCTCCCCGGTAATTCGGATTAACTACTAATCTTTTTTAAGGACGGGATCAGATAACTATATCTGATCCCTCTCTTGCCAAAATTATATTCAATTCTGATTCAGGATAATTTCTGTTCTTATAATTCAGGGCAGTATTAAGCAGTCTGTTTACTTCTTCATCGTCATTTTCCGGTGCATGATGAAACAATACCAGCTTTTTAACTTTTGCTTCCACAGCCAAGTCAGTTCCTATAATGGCAGATGAATGCCCCCAGTTAATTTTTTCAATCTCTTCACTGAATGAGTAAGGCGCATCGAATATCAGTACGTCAGCACCCTGGTAAAATTCGATATATTTTTTAATTCTTTCGGATGGCAAATTACTGTATTCGCTATCACTTGCATAGACGAAAGACTTCCCATCCTTTTCGACCCGGTAGCCAAAAGCTTTACCAGGGTGATTTAACTCAATGTTCCTGACGGTCAGGTCATTTATATTGAGGATTTGCCCTTCG
The DNA here is from genome assembly GCA_045863035.1 of Ignavibacteriales bacterium. Lineage (GTDB taxonomy): Bacteria > Bacteroidota > Ignavibacteria > Ignavibacteriales > Ignavibacteriaceae > H2-BAC3. The sequence continues at coordinate 10,924 of BTUV01000008.1, forward strand.
GAGAGTTCGTTATAGACCCTCTTAGAAAGCATAATGTCTAGCGAAACGGGGAAGTACTGGAATTGTTGCTGCCCTTCAAGCCGGCTTTTTAGTTCGGGGTGGCGATGATAAAAATTTATAGTAGTTTTCGGGCTATAAGCAGGAATAAAGAAAGGGAATCCCTGAATATGATCCCAATGAGTGTGGCCGACAAATATGTGGAGTTCGACATCACGCCCGCCCTGAGTATGCATAATCTCACGCCCCAGGTCTCTAAGCCCGGAACCCATGTCAAAGATCAGCCGGGTGCTCTCTGACTGCAACTCAACGCACGGGGTATTTCCTCCTAAAAAAGTAGTGTATTTTTCCTCAACGGATTCCAGGAATTTCTTTCTTTTTTCGGATGTCGAAAGATCAATACCTTGCGAAATTTCCAGAATTCTGAGTAATTTCTCTTGTAATTCACTGCTTTTTGGCGGTGAAGGTATGGACCCTCTAACCCCCCAAAACCTTACTACCATTGTATCCTGCAAAGTGTGAAATATTTATTACTCATTCAAAATAATAAAAATTATGCAATTACAAATTGATTTATTTAACATTAGTAAATATCGTTTAAAAAAGTGATTAATCTCAAATGCCTCGTAATGATTATATTACATAAGTAAAATAATTCGGATACCGCCCTTTGAAACCCATCAAAATGCTTTTTTTGTTGATATTGCTCACATCCACCGGTCTGTCCGGCTTTACTGCCGGTTCAGAGGAAGGTGACTCAATTGAGGTTATCCTCATAGAGGCCTATTCGCCCAAAGACAGCCCGGATAAGATGGTTCTGAGCTTCTTTGCAAGTGAACCGGTCATAGCCGAAGTGGTTTTCACAAATAAAACTGTCTCATTGGGGCAGGAATATAAGGAAAGCTATTCGGAAACTATGGATATTTCCGGAATACCTCCACAGGAAGATATGATCATTTTCTACATACGGGTGACGTCAGAATCAGGGGGGAGCAATCTGAGTGAACAGTTTGATATCGTCTCCGGGGGGAATACTACCATTTCCGGCGGGGCTGACATTACCGGTTGTCTTATCGGGAGCACTGTTTATGCCATTCCCGCTTTGTACTATAACTTTCAGGGTGACAGCTCCGGTTTAGGGTTTGGGAAGGAGTTCCCCCTTGTGTCATTTTTTAGCGGTGGATACAATTATCCAAACGGTTATCTTTCATTTGAATACTCTTATACTGATTTAAATGATATTAAGAGCCGTTATAACTTCGGATACAAGCAGATTATTGAAGTTCCATTGGTTAACTACATCTCCTTCGGCTTTTCATTCTCAACAGACTTCAGAGGCAAAAACGCAGTGGTTCCGGAGGCAAGTGTTGGTTTATTCAGAATTATGAATGTTTTTACCTTATATCTTCGCGGAAGCCATTATGTTTTTCCTTCGGATAAGGGGAACAACCTTACTCAGCTTTCGATTGGACTTTTTTCAGCATTTTTTTCATTCCAACAATGAGGATAGAAATTAAAGTTTGGGAAGATACACTCTTCACAGAGACTGCAAAACTACTCAGACAGTCAATGCCGGGTTATCCGTTTCCTGATTTCCTTTTCAGGGAAAAACTGACGGGTGACCCTGATTTTCGGCCGGGTTTAGTGTTTGCATCATTTGAAGGTAATAGCTTAACCGGCTTTATTATGGGCGTTGTTCGTAAGAGAGAATCAGGACCTGCCGCCTATGTAAAACTGATTGGTGTTCGCCCTGGTTACGAGAGAAAGGGAATCGGCACTATGCTGTTAGCAACACTGGAAGAGGCAATTAAGAAAAAAGGTTTGCGGTCAATTAGAGTATTTGAGTCCTACCCAAATTATTTTATGCCGGGTATTGATGCCAATTTTCACGGTGCGATAGCTTTTTTTGAATCATCAGGATACGTGAAATTTAATGAGACAATAAATATGGAGGTGTTTCTTCAGCCAGGTAAATTCCCCGTTGAGGATGATATCAAAAGATTATCCGAGAAGGGCATATTTTTCCGAAGAGCTGTTTTAGATGACAAATCTGAACTGCTCCCATGGATAAATGCAAGATTTCCTGAATGGAAGGGTGAAGTATCTGAAGCATTCAGAAATAATCCGGTTACTATTTTTGTTGCCCGGAATAACGGAAGAATTATCGGCTTTTCTGCTTTTGAAGCAAATAACAAGGGAACCGGGTGGTTTGGGCCTATGGGAACTGATACAACATTCAGGGGGTTATCAATTGGAAGAGTGCTGCTAAGAACCTGTCTGAATGAAATGCAGAAGGTTGGGTTTGCTAAAGCAGTCATTCCCTGGGTAGGACCTGCAAAATTTTATGAAGCAGCCGCAGGCGCCCGGATTGATAAATTTTTCCGGAGATATGAAAAAAATTTTAATTAGAAACAGTTTCGCTCAATATACTATCCCAAAAATTTTAATAATTTTTTGTCTTTACACTGTGTCCTTGCTTCCTCAGACAGGAAGTATAACCGGAGTGGTTACTGATAGCATTGAGGCGATGCCAGGTGTAAATATCCTCCTGACCGATACGAATATCGGAACGGTAACAAATATATCCGGTAAATATGAAATCAGGAACATTCCTGCCGGAGAATATGAAGTACGTTTTAGTTCAGTCGGCTATGAAACTGAGTTTTTTGAGGTTGAGATACTCCCCAATAGAACATTGGAACTGAATGTTATTCTCTCTGCCCAGATCATATCAGTGGGTGAGGTCAAGGTGATTGGGGGAAGAATTCAGGACAAGAGTGATACCCGTACATCCTTCATTGATCTAAGCCCGAAAGAAGCAAAGGTAATGGCTGGTGCGGCAGAGGATGTTTTAAGAACTTTGCAGGCATTGCCCGGGGTACTTGCTCCGAATGATTTTTCATCACAGCTCGTTGTAAGGGGCAGCGGACCTGATCAGAATCTGATTGTGATAGATGACGTTGAGATATTTAATCCGTACCGGTTATATGGCGCGATAAGTATGTTTAATCCTCAAACAGTATCTGAGGTTAATCTGGTAACAGGCGCTTTCCCCGCGATGTATGGTGATCGTCTGTCAGCAGTGCTTGAAGTTACTAATAAAGAAGGAAATTATTCAAGCTATTTAAACGGGAGTGTAAACGCATCAATAGTTGATGCTAATTTGGTTTTTGAAGGAAAAATCCCCGGCTGGTTAGACGGGAGCTGGCTTTTGAGTTCGCGTAGAACTTATTATGATCTGGTGGTTGAACCTTTCGTCAAGAATGCCGGTCTGGTTGAAGATAATGTAAGTTTCCCAAATTTTTATGATATACAGGCAAAGCTATCGTTTCGACCGCATCGGGGTCATAAAATTAGTATGCTTAGTATTTTTTCTGAGGATGGCGTAAATGTTGTCTCAGGAAAAAACCGCAGACAACCTGACAGTATATCAGTTAGTAATGATATAATGAATAATGTTGCTTCTCTTTCGTGGCAGTATGCGGACCGGAAAAAGTTTATTAACAAACTGATATTCTCTTATTATACGAACGGGGGGGATGCAGATTTTGATTCAAAAATTCTTGATCCTTCACTTAACAGAAAAAACTTTGAAGAAGTATTACCGGATACTGTAAGTCCTTATTTACTCGGTTTTAAGGTGTCTTCAGGTTTTCTTGCTGAAAAAATTACAATTGAAGACAAACTCACCTATCAGTGGGGTTCAAATATTCTTGAAGCCGGTGCCGGGTATGATTTTATCCGTTCAATCATCGATTTTAAATTTGAAATTGATCCGGGACTTAAAGCATTTTTTGGTTCTAATCCGAATTTTCGCGCAGTGCTTGATGATATTAAAGAGATACAATCATACAACCGCTTTCGCGGATATATACAGAATAATTTCCAGCTTTCTGAGAAGTTTTATTTTCAGACAGGTCTTCGCTACGATCATTACGAAATATTGAATAAAGGTTATTTCGCTCCGAGAGCTGGTTTGTCTTACTCTCCTGATAATCTTACAACTTTTCGCGCCGGGTGGGGGCTCTACTATCAGTCTCCGGGATATGAAAAAGCAGTTGATCGTCAGGCACTCTTTGATTTGAATCCTGTATATACTGAGCGGCTAAATGCCGAGAAAGCAATTCACTATGTTTTTGGTGTTGAGCGCTGGTTAACCCCTGAGTGGAATCTCCGTACCGAAATGTATTACAAAAATTTTCTTGATCTTATAGTACAGCAACAGTTTCAGGGGTACCGATTTGTAACTGAACCCATACCGGGGCGGGATATCCGTTATCCGGATGCGTGGACAAGACCTGTGCCGCAGATTACTGACTCGCTTACTCAGATACCGGTAAATAACAGCCAGGGGGAGTCGTACGGATTTGAAGTGCTTCTCAGTAAAAAAAATATTGATGCCGCGGCGCGATTAAATGGCTGGATAAGTTATTCACTTGCGTATGCAGACCGATATGAGCGAGGGGTAAAGATTCCTTTCAGGTTTGATCAGAGGCACACAGTAAACGTTGTTTTGAATTACAAAATTGGTGATTCATGGGATTTAGGAATGCGCTGGCAGTTTGGGTCCGGATTTCCTTTTACTGAACCTGCGGGTATTAAACCGCGAGTGCTCCTGGTTGATGCAGATGGTGACGGGAAAGCGGAAACTCCCAAAATTGCTACGCGGTCTTCTTTCTCCAATCCAGAGGTGACCGAAGTTGTGTATGATATTGACTACGGCAACAGAGAGCGATTCAACAGCCGTAAACCTGATTATCACCGGCTTGATTTCAGGGCAACTTATTCAACAGTACTGTGGAATCTGAAATGGCAGTTTTATATTGATGTGGTAAATGTATATAACAGAAAAAATGTAGTCGGATATGACTATTTTGTTGAAGATGATATGACACTCGGGAAAGAAGCAAATAATATGTTTCCCATTCTGCCGACTTTTGGTTTTAATTTCAGGTTCTGATATGGGCATCTTTGCTGATAGAAAATTAACGGTATCTGAATTAACTTACTCAATCAAACGATTTCTTGAGGAGGGGTTTCAGGATATACTTTTAGAAGGTGAAATTTCCAATTTCAAAGATCATGTTTCGGGTCATTGGTATTTTACTCTGAAAGATACATCTGCACAGATTAGCGGCACGATGTGGAAAAGTATTAATGCCGGTGTCTTTTTCCGTCCTGTTGACGGGATGAAGGTTATAGTTCAGGGGAGAATTTCTGTTTATGCGCCCCGCGGTACTTATGCAATCGACGTAAAAAAAATGTTGCCTGCCGGCGTTGGGGAACTACAGCTTGCTTTTGACCGGCTAAAGCAGAAATTAGAAGCGGAAGGGTTATTTGATGCTGAACGTAAAAGAGCTATTCCGGAGATTTCATATCGTATAGGAATTGTTACCGCACCGGACGGTGCAGCGATAAGTGATATGATAACTATTGCCCGCCGGAGATTTCCGATTGCTGAACTAATCCTTTCTCCTTGCAAAGTTCAGGGCGAGGGTGCCGCGGTTAGCATTGTTTCAGCATTAAAAACCCTTGCCAAAGAGAAGGATATCGATGTGGTTATTGTGGGGAGGGGAGGTGGCTCAATTGAGGATTTATGGGCGTTTAATGAGGAAATTGTTGCCAGACAGATAGTCTTAATGCCTTTTCCGGTGGTTTCAGCGGTTGGACATGAGGTTGACTATACTATTTCGGACTATGCCGCCGACCTCCGTGCTCCGACTCCTTCGGCAGCAATGGAATTAGTCACACCTGACAAGGCAAAGATGGTGAAAAACCTCCTTTCCATTGGAACGATGTTTGACGGCTACCTGGAAAACCTGATTTATGATAACCGGCAAAAACTTCTGGGTTTTGTGCATTCCTATGGATTTAAGTCGGTAGAGGACAAATTACGGTATCTTAACCAGAAAGTTGATTCTTCAGTCCAAAGGATGTTCTTTGCTGCGGATAGAAAGTTTGACCGTCTCAGACACCGTATAAAGGAGATGGAAGCCCGAATCGGGGCTTTTGATACCGGAAAAATCCAAAAAAAAGGTTTTGTTTTGGTTTCGCAGGGCGATAAATTTGTAACGAGCGCAAATCGTTTATTAACGGGTGAGCCATTTCTGCTAAAATTTCATGACGGTGAAATAAAGATACCAAATGAGTAAAAAACAACAGGAAACAGCAACTTTCAGCAGCAAACTGAAACGGCTGGAATATATATCTGAAGCTCTTGAGAGTGAAGAGATTGATATTAATGAGAGCATCGCTTTGTATGAAGAGGGTATTATACTGGTTGGTGAATGCCTCAAGGTGCTCAATGAGGCAGAATTAAAAATAACAACTTTAAAATCGAAAATTTCCCAGCTTGATACTGAGAATGATGAAACAGAAGAAGAAATATAACGGAGTGTTTTCACATGGTTGACATGAACAATTATAAGGTGCTGCAACAGATTGATAATCCTTCCCGGATGAGGGATATGGATATCAAAACGCTCCGGGAACTATGCCAGGATATCAGGAATTATATGGTGGATGTTATCTCTGAGGTCGGCGGGCATTTTGGCGGCGGTCTCGGCACGGTTGAACTAACTGTGGCCCTCCATAAGGCATTTAAAACGCCGGAAGATTTAGTGGTCTGGGATACCGGACATCAGGCCTATCCTCACAAAATTATTACCGGAAGAAAAGAACTTCTTCCCACTATTCGTCAGCTTAACGGTATTTCCGGATTTCTTAAACGCTCTGAGAGTGAATATGATACCTTTGGCGCGGGTCATGCATCAACTTCAATTTCAGCAGCCCTTGGAATGGCGGTTGCTCAAAAATACAATAATACCCGAAATAAGGTTGTAGCAGTAATTGGTGACGGGGCTATGACCGGCGGGATGGCTTACGAAGCGATGAATAACTCCGGTGTTTTGCGCTCTGATCTTATTGTTGTGCTTAATGATAATAATATGTCAATTGCGCCAAACGTATGGCAGCTTTCAAATTATTTTACGCAGATGATTGCACACCCTGATTACAATAAATTTAAGGGCTACGTCTGGGATATGACCGGAAAACTTGACCTTTTTGGTGACCGCCTCAGAAAGATTGCAGGCCGGCTGGAAAGCGGAATTAAGTCTGTTGTTACCCCGGGTATGTTATTTGAAGCGCTTGGTTTCCGGTATTTTGGACCTGTAAACGGACATAACCTTCATCAATTGGTAAAACTTTTTGAGCAGGTTCGTGAGATGAACGGTCCCATTCTGATTCATACCATTACCCAGAAAGGGAAGGGTTATGCCCCTGCTGAATCACATGAGCAGCGGCTTCATGCCTCAACCCCGTTTGATAAATTAACCGGAAAAGCATTCAAGAAATCCGGTGCACCTCCGGCATACACAACTATTTTTGGCAACACTTTAAGTGATATTGTTGAAAAGGATAAAAAAGTAGTCGGTATTACCGCGGCGATGCCAGATGGAACCGGTTTAAATATCCTCCTTGAAAAACATCCCCAGAATTATATTGATGTCGGGATAGCTGAGGAGCATGCAGTTACTTTTGCCGCCGGTCTTGCCACGCAAGGTATCACTCCGGTTGTTGCAATATATTCAACATTTATCCAGCGGGCATTTGACCAGATCATTCATGATGTGGCTCTGCAAAAACTTCATGCAGTATTTATACTTGACCGCGCGGGTTTGGTAGGGGCGGATGGTCCGACGCATCATGGAACATTTGACCTGAGTTTCCTGAGAATGATTCCCGGAATGGTAATCATGGCACCGAAAGATGAGGCAGAACTTCGCAATATGGTATATACAGCAGTTTATTACAAAAAAGGACCTGTCGCGGTGCGGTATCCGCGTGGGTCTGCTTTAGGGGTTCCGATGAAAGATGAATTTGAGATGTATCCAATCGGGAAAGGGGAACTGATTCAAAAAGGGGAGAATGTTGCAATTCTTGCTGTTGGTTCGATGGTCGATTATGCTGAAAAAGCTTTGCCATTGCTCAAGGAACAGGGGATTAACGCGGGTCTTTATAATATGCGTTTTGTTAAGCCGATTGATACAGATATACTCGATGAAGCTGCATCAAACTACAGCAGCATTGTAACTCTTGAGGAAAACAGTATAGTAGGCGGATTCGGAAGCGCTGTTGCAGAGTATCTGATGGATAGAGGGTTTAAAAACGATCTGCTCCGTGTAGGTCTTCCTGATCACTTCGTAGATCATGGCACCCAGACAGAGCTTCATGAACAGTTGAAAATTGACCCTAAAGGGATTACTGAACGAGTAAGTGAATTTCTTGCAAAGCATAAGGTAGAAATCTGATATGGAAAATTTCAGGATTGCAGTTATAGGATTAGGGAGTGTAGCACAATTAGTGCATTTGCCAATTCTGAAGAAGATGCCGGGGGTATCAGTGGTAGCCGCGGCGGAGTTAAACAAGAATCGCCTCAAAACGGTTTCTGATAAGTATAATATATCAGGTGCATATACTGATTACCGCCAGATGCTTGATGAGGCAGAGGTTGACGCAGTAATTATTGCAACGCCAACCTCCTCACATACCGAAATTGCGAAAGAAGTGATAAGCCGTAAAATCAATCTGCTTATTGAGAAGCCAATCGCGCGTACATACCGTGAAGCTAAAGAAGTAGTTGACCTCGCGCAAAAAAATAAAGTGACGATGATGGTGGGTATGAATATGAGGTACCGCCCGGATATCATGCTTCTGAAAAGCATTGCAAACTCAGGTGAAATCGGAGAGCTTTTTTATGTAAAAGCCGGATGGCTTAAAAAGCAGAGCAGTGAAAGTAAATGGTTCACTGATAAAGAAAAAAGCGGCGGAGGTGTGATTATTGACCTTGGCATTGTGCTTCTGGATGTGAGTCTTTGGCTGCTTGATTTTCCTTCAATCAGAGCTGTTTCCACGCAGAATTTTTCTCATTTCACCAACAGTGTTGAAGATACCTCTATCAGCAAAATACGCTGCAACAATAACTCGCTCATTTTTCTTGAATCAAGCTGGTCAATTGGTTCCGACAGAGACAGTCTCTACTTTGATATATATGGCTCCAAGGGAAACGCGAGTATCAACCCCTTCAGAGTATTCAAGCGAAGCGGCGGCACTATGGTCGATATGACGCCATTTAAGTCAGAAGCGGAGATTACGCTTTTTAAGAAATCATACCAGAATGAAATAAAGCACTTTATCGGTGCATGCAAAGGACTTAATCCCAATCTTTCTCCGGGGAATGAATCACTCTCCAGAATGCGGATAATTGAAACAATGTATCAGTCAAATTCCGAGAAAAAGGAAATCGAACTAAAGTCATGAAAAAAATTCTTCTTGTTGATGACGAAAAAGATATTGTTGAGATGGTCCGTTACAATCTTGAGAAGGAAAACTATTCTGTGATAACTGCTTATGATGGTGAAGAAGCATTAACTAAAGTAAGAGAAAATCCGGATTTAGTAATACTTGATGTCATGATGCCCAAACTTAATGGTTTTCAAGTTTGCAAGCGGCTGCGTGATGATAAAAAGACTGAGAAGCTGCCTGTTATTTTTCTGACCGCCAGGGCCTCTGAAGCTGATGAAATTAATGGTCTGAATATGGGAGCGAATGACTATATAGTGAAACCAATTTCGCCCAAAAAACTGATCGCACGAGTTCAGACAATTTTCAGGAACCTTGAACTTCAGTCGCAGGACGATACTATTGTACAAATTGAAAACGGACCTGTTACCATTAACCGGGAAAAATATCTGGTTTATATTGCCGGTGAAGAGGTGGTTTTTCCGAAAAAGGAATTCGAACTGCTTTTCTTTTTAATGACTTATCCGGGTAAAGTTCTAAACAGAGAGATGCTGTTGAAAGAAGTTTGGGGCTCAGATGTTTATGTTGGTGACAGAACCATTGATGTTCATGTCCGTAAAATACGCGAAAAACTCGGGCGTTATTCTGATGCAATTGAAACGATAAAAGGCGTTGGCTACCGGATCAAAATCCTTTCCTGAATACATCACCCTGATAAGGGATGTCCTGGTATATAATAAAGAGTATATACTTTTTTATATCCTTACCTCTCTGCTGTTACTATTCTTATCACCTCCCGGCGGATATGTATTTTACTTTCTGCTTTTTTTTACCATAATCTTTATTGTTCTTGTGCTCCTTTTTAACAGACGGAGAAAAGCCGACATTGCAGAATTAATATCAATTATCCGTGTCATCCGTCAGAATGAACTGCCCACACACGAGTCTATTTCACTTAATGCCGGGCTTAAAGACCTTGAAGCAGAAATACAACTCGCTTACAGACAGGTGCAGAGAGATATAAATTCACTCAGACGGCTTGAACGGGTGAGAACTGAGTTTCTGAGTAACGTATCTCATGAATTAAAAACCCCTTTATTCGCAATTCAGGGTTTTCTTGAGACGCTTTTAAACGGAGCAATTAATGATCCTAAGGTGAATATCCACTTTCTTGAAAAGGCCGTATTTTACAGCGATAATCTGGCTTCGTTACTGAATGATTTAGTGGAAATTTCACTGATTGAAGCGGGGGAGATGAAAATGAGCTTCAGGTATTTTGCAATTTGCGACTTTTTGAAAACGAATTTTTCGGATTATTCTGACGAAGCTGCCCGGAAGGGGCTTGAGTTCAGGTTTTTGCTGCCAGAAAAGGATTTTGATGTGTATGGCGACAAAAACCGGCTTAAACAGGTTATGCACAATCTGATTCAAAATGCGATTAAATATACTGAGTCCGGGGAAGTGACAGTGGAAGTATCAAATGAGCAAAAAAAGGGGAAAATTACGGTTAGGGATACCGGTATAGGTATTACTCCGGAAGAGCTGCCAAGGGTATTTGAGCGCTTTTACAGGGTAGATAAGGCACGTTCTAAGGAGATTGAGGGGACAGGGCTGGGGCTGGCAATCGTAAAGCATATCATAGAAGCCCACGGGTCAGAAATTCAGGTCAATAGTGCACCCGGAGCAGGGTCAGAATTTTTCTTCCTGCTTAAAAAGTAAAATTTTTTTTGATTTTTTTGCTCTTTTTTGTTAATTTTGGGGTCTATCTTTAAACGGAGTCTGAATGTTCGCAGTTGTTGAGATTGCAGGAAAACAATTTATCGTTTCTGAAAACGAAAAACACTATGTACCCCTTTTGACAGCAGAAGTTGATTCTGAAGTAACTTTTGACAAAGTACTTCTGCTTTCTGATGATGCAGGTACTAAAGTTGGTGCACCTTATGTTGACGGATTAAAAGTATCCGGCAAAGTTCTTGAGCACGTTCAGGACGATAAAATTTTAGTATTTAAGAAAAAGAGAAGAACCGGTTACAAAAAGAGCTACGGCCACAGAACCGATTTAACACGTGTAGAAATTACGAAAATAGGATAAGGATAACACAATGGCTCATAAAAAAGGTCAGGGTTCTACCAGAAACGGTAGAGACAGTAATGCCCAGCGGCTCGGTGTAAAGAGATTCGGCGGTCAGGTTGTTAATGCAGGTGAAATTCTTGTTCGCCAGCGTGGTACCAAATTTCATCCGGGAAGCAACGTTGGTATCGGCGGCGATGATACCCTTTTTGCTTTGATAACCGGTCAGGTTAAATTTGAACGCGGCAGAGGCGACAGACAGTTTGTTTCTGTTTACAACGTAAACTAAAAACAAAACCCCCGTTTGATAAAAAACCCGCTCAATTTGAGCGGGTTTTTTTATGCTTATTTCGATCAGGGGATTAAAACCCGAGACGTTCCATATCAGCCACTAATGTAGTAACAGCATTAACTGAATTATCCATCAGTGCCTTTTCTTCAGCATTGAGTGATACTTCAACCACTTTTTCAACACCGTTTGCGCCAAGAATGGTCGGTACTCCAACATAATAACCATTAACGCCAAATTCTCCCTCAAGAAGCGCACAGACCATCAGGACGCGTTTTTCGTCCCGCAGAATGGCTTCAGCCATCTGAATAGCTGCTGATGCAGGGGAATAGAAAGCTGAGCCGGTTTTAAGCAGTTTTACGACCTCTCCGCCTGCCTGCTTGGTTCTTTCAACCATCGCAGTCATAACTTCTTTTGCTTTTGCGGCATCGTTATACTTTCGTTCAAGTAACTCCATAACCGGAAGCCCGTTTACACTGGCATAACGTACCAGAGGCACCATTGTATCTCCGTGACCCCCCAGAACCGGTGCGCTGACATCTTTTACAGAAACGCCCAGCTCCCATGCAATAAATGAAGCAAAGCGGGAAGAGTCCAGAACACCTGCCTGACCCATTACTCTGTTAGCAGGGAAGCCGGATACTTTCTTAAAGAGGGTTACCATTGCATCCAGCGGATTGGAAATGATAATGACGATAGCATTTGGGGCATATTCGCGAACACCCTCTGCCACACTCTTCATAATTTTTGCGTTCACAGAAAGCAGATCATCTCTGCTCATACCGGGTTTACGGGGTAGCCCGGCAGTAATAATAACCAGGTCAGAACCTGCCAAGTCTTTATATTCGTTAGTACCTTTTACTGATACATCAAATTTATCAATCGCCGATGCCTCAGCTATATCAAGAGTTTTGCCCTGCGGAAGATCTTCCACAATATCAAAAAGAATTACATCACCAAGCTGACGCATTGCAGCAAGCTGAGCCAGGACGCCGCCAATCTGGCCGCCTCCGATAAGTGCTATTTTTTTTCTGCTCATTTTTTGTCCTTTAGAAATAAATGAAAATTTCACTCTCAAATATCACAAGAATTATCCGAGAATAAAACAGAACAGAGGTGAGGAAGTCTGCCAGAGGGGTGGAGATTAGTTATAATAATGAAATGCTATTTAACCTGAAGCACCAGGACGATTTCCATCCCATCAGGAGTCAGGTGAAATTTTACATCTTTTGCGTAATTTCTCATAAGAAAAAGACCGCGCCCATGGTCTTTGAGCAGATTTTCGGGGGAAGTCGGGTCGGGTATCACATCCGGGTCAAATCCATCTCCCTGATCTTTCACTTTTATTGTCACAAGATTCCCTTCACGACCTATTGAAAGCAAGACTTTTTTCTCAGGATTGTTTTTATTAGCGTGCCTTATAGCATTTGTTGTTGCTTCTGTGATTATTAGCAGCATTTCTGCGATCATATCATTATTCAGATGCAGTTCCATTGCCGCATAATTCACGAACTCCTCAACTGTTATAAGCTGAGAAGGGTCACTAGCTATTTCGAGAGAGAAGTTATTCATTCAATAAAAATTTGATTGAGAAAGTTAATAATTCTCAGAGATTTCACCACTAAAAAAACCACTGCACTGCCATATTGATGTTTGAATTTTGCCTTCCCGGAGCAGTGTTATTGCTCTGATACTCCTGAAAGAAACTGAACGTGGCCTGGTAGCGCTCACCGCTGCTGTATGAGACGGAAACCACAGGACCTCTTGAGCGATATTCGTCGCTGGGCGACTTCATCCGGTTTTCATAACGGTAAAGTGATATGGTTAAAAAGCGGTACCCCGCGAATAATTTGAGATCAAAAAAAGTGTAGCCAAGTTTGGGTGAGAAAAGAAATTCAGTTACGAATCGCTCCGGCAGGGTGCTAAATTCATCCCAATACAGTAACCCTTGCTCAGCCAGTTTTATGCTGATATCGCTGTGGAAGGATAGGGCTGCCGTCAGGGGAATGGAAGTTGAGTCAGTAAATAAAAACTGCCTGAAAGAAAGACTCCGGTAATTCGGAAGCAGGTCTTCATAACTATAAACAGTATAAAGTGCTGAAACCTCAGCATAATTTTTTGAAGTCATCCAGGGGAACTGCAGATAATTTCCGGCAAAATACTTAAGAAAACGGTTGTCGGAATTGTTAGCGCTTCTCTGAGCGTAGAGATATACATTTTGTGAGAGGTAACCCTCAACGCCGACTGACCACTGAAACTGAGCAGCAGAACGGTTTTCATATACAATCCGCATGATGCTCATCAGTTCATCGCGGTCATCATAATTCAGCAGAGCGGGAGTATCATAAAGTAACTTTTGCTGAGAAAGATCAATCTGTACGAATTCTTCAGAACTGATAAAAAACGAAAATGACGCACTCAGCCCCAATCTTGACGCTGAAAAATTCTTTTCCTGTTCTTTTTGGTTAAACTGCTGCAGAAGAAATTCATCAACTGAAGGTTCATTACGGAGACTGTTTTTTTCTTCCTGCTGGCTAACGCTTCCTCTTAACCGGAGAAGCACAGGATATATATTAAGAACAGCAGAAGCGCCCCCTTCAAATCTGAACGCGCTCAATTCTGAACCAAGACCGGAAGAACTGCTAAAAACCGGAGGTTTATAGCGGTAATCTCTGTCAACAACTCTGTACTGCAATCTGAATTCGCCTTCCGCGCGAATATCACTGAATAAATTTCCGGATTGTAAAAATCCTCTGAACTCAGATTTCATTTCATTCCGGGTTTGAATGTTTCTTGTTATTCCGAAAAGTGACAAGAGAGCCGGATCAGCATTAAGATAAAAATCCCTTCTTTGGTTCGAATAGTCAGCGCTCAGTCCCATGACGATTTCTTCAGGAAAGTTATTTATAACACTCAGCCGTAAAACTCTGCTGAGATTTCTGCGGGGCATAATGTCTTCATTGCTGAAAAGCATGTATCCTTCAGTTCTAATGTTCTCAAAAATAGTTTCCGGAAGCTGAGTCTCCGTACCGTAATACATTCCGGAATTCTGTTCATTTAATTGTTTGTGACCTGAGTAGCCGGCAAAAGAGAGGATATACAAATTACCCGCAGGTCTGACCCCAAAGTGAAAAGTATAGCGGTTCAGTGAAGATGAGTTAAGCTCAACAGAGCGGTTATCATTCTGAGCAATCCGCGTAATAGTGATGCCGGGGATGAATAAACTATTCAGAAAGTATTCACCGGAAATTTCGGTGTCTTCTTCATCTTTTACAAATTTTGATGATACTTCAGTGATGGTGGAGGTAAATACATTTCTGGCCGACAAATCAAGACCGCTAAACGAACTTTTATATATCAGCTTATTTGTGAAGAGGTGGGTTACAAGCTGTTTATCATATTGAGTATAATAATAGGGCAGTGATACAGAGTTTTCCGCGGCGGTTGAGTCAGGTTGATTAGCGGATATTCCGGAAGTAGCAAAAACTGAAATGACAAACAGAAGAATAAGCCGGTGGTTCATTAGCTTTTGACCGCGAATTTTACGGCGTTGCTAATTCCGTTCGGAAATAATTCAGATTTACGATATGTTTCAATTCTGAGATAGTAATCACGATTGGCGACCAGATAATAGGTTTGCAATGGAATTATCACCTCACCGGTATTGCCGTTATGATAATATTCTGTTGACCAAAGCACTCCAGCCACTTCACTGCTTTGCAACAGAAGGCGATAAGTTGAATTGAAAGGAATTCCTGTAACCGTAACCTGATAGAAACGGGGGAGATAAGCGCCATTTTGCGGAAATACAAACTCTGGCAGGGGCAGTATGATGTCTGAATTAACACTGCTTGCTACACTTGTAAGTCCTCCTTTGTCAACTGCAATCAGTTTGTAATAATATTCAACACCGGTCACAAGCCCTGTTGTATCATCAAACCGGGTTGATGCAGATCTGCCTACTTTGTTTGAACTATCTGGTAAAAATGCGCCATCAGCGCTTCGGTATATGTCAAAGTATTGTATATCAGATTCGAACGGGAGTGCCCAGCTCAACTGAATTGTAAGTGACTCCTGAAAATTATGAGCATAGACAAGCAGATTCCTGGGTTTTCGCGGGGCATAAAGATTAACCGGTCTTGCTGAAACGGTATCGGAAAGTGCACTGATGTTACCGGATATATCCTCTGCTAAAATAGAATAGAAATATCTTGTACCGTAATCAAGTCCGGTATCAAAGAAATAATTGCGGAATGTTTGTCCTGCCAAAACATAAACACTCCCTGCTGAATCAGTTTTTCTGTAAATGGAATAAGATTCAATATCCGGTTCGTAATTATCCTCCCAGAACAGTTCAACTTCTCCGTCAGCTTCATAGGAGACCATCAGCCCTGAAGGTACTGCCGGCGGAAATGTATCCTGACCCGGCGGAGTAACGGGCAGTCGCTCACAGCCCTCAAACAGTGCCACAACCATGAAACTCATGAGGAAGAGAACTATTCTCATCAGCTCTTAGGTGAGAATAAATTCCTGACCCCGCTCGGGTATTTCAACAGACTGGAATCCGTTTTGCTTCAGCCGGTCAGACATCTTTATCTGTTGATCGTAATCACCATGAACGAGGAATATTTTTTTGAGTTTTGTTTTATCAAGTCCGTTACAATATTCAAGCAGCTCATCTGCATCAGCGTGAGCCGAAAGCGAGTTGAAGACCGCTACTTCAGCTTTTAACTGATATATATCACCGAAGATATTTACTTCAGGTTCTTTTTCCACAATTTTTCTGCCAAGTGTATTCTCAGCGCAATATCCGACCATCAGGACGATATTATTCGGATTCTGGATATTGTTTGCAAGATGATGCAAAACTCTGCCGGCTTCTGCCATGCCGGAAGCTGAGATAATCATTAATGGACCCGGTTTTTCATTGAGCTCTTTTGAATCCTCAACATGTGTTATATACGATAGCTTTGCAAACCCGAACGGGTCCTGATTTTCTCTGACAATCTTCTTCATCTCATCATCAAAGCATTCACTGTGAAGACTGTAAACATCCGTAGCGTTTACTGAAAGGGGACTATCCACAACAATCGGGATACGGGGGGCAAGATTATTTTCAAATACCAGATGAAGCGAGTAGAGAATTTCCTGCGTTCTCCCCACGCTGAATGCGGGAACGATAATCTTAGATTGTTTTTGATGTGCTTTTTTAAGTAATTCCGCGAGTTTGGCTTCGGTTCTTGCGTAGTCATCATGGAATCTGCCGCCATAGGTTGATTCGCAAATAAAATAGTCAACATCGGGGATTATTTCAGGGTCGCGTAAAATTGGCATATTCGCCCGACCAATATCACCTGAAAATCCAAAGTCGATTTTCTTTCCATTTTCTTCAATTTCGAAATGGGTAACCGCGCTCCCCAGAATATGACCGGCATCGTAAAAGGTAATTTTAACACCCGGCAATATTTCAAGAGTACGGTGGTAGTTTATACACATGAAAAGATTCATTGTGTTTTCCACATCTTCAATTTCATAAAGCGGTTCAAAAAGTTTCTGACCGTTTTTCTTTCTCTTCTTATTTACAAACTCCAGGTCTTTTTCCTGAATATGGCAGCTATCTTTAAGCAGCAGAGAAGCAAGGTCTCTGGTAGCAAACGTGGAGTAAATTGGACCGTTAAAACCTCGTCTGACAAGGGAAGGGATATTTCCGCAATGGTCAACGTGGGCATGGGAAAGAACCATACAGTCAACTTCTTCCGGTTCAAACTGATCAAAACTCCGGTTTAGTTCAAAGGATTCTTTTCTTTTGCCTTGAAACATCCCTGAATCCAGGAGAATTTTCTTTCCATTTACTTCCAGGAGATGTTGTGAACCGGTTACAGTTCGAGCGGCGCCGATAAATTTGATTTTCATGGGACTCCTTAATCAGATTTGAAAACGTTAAAAGAGGGGAGAATTTTATGTACCGAAAGCTCATTTTCTTCCATTGGATTGGTAACTCCCCAGAAGCCGGAAATTCTCCGAAAAATGCTTCTGAAGGGTCTGTTTTTGGTGCAAATAAAGCAGTTTTGGTGCATAAAATCGTTAAATGTGAGAAAGAATTTATTGTAAATTGATTATAAAAGCCAATTATAATAAATTAGAGTTCAAAATAAATAATTTTCCTTATGATTGAAACCTATATACCATTATTCCTCGTTTTCGGATTCGCAATAGTCTTTGCCGTGGGTACGGTAATGTCCTCCGGATTGTTTGGTCCTCAGCGCCCGAATGAGGAAAAACTCTCCACCTACGAAAGCGGAATGAAACCGGTTGGAACCGCTTTTGAGAGGATTTCGATAAAATATTACCTGGTTGCTATGCTCTTCATCATTTTTGACCTTGAGGTAATTTTTGTTTATCCTTGGGCTGTTCAGTTTAAGTCTCTGTATAATGATCCGGCAGTCGGAACTACGGCTTTTTATTCGATGTTACTGTTTTTGATAGTGTTTGAGATTGGTTTTCTTTACGTATATAAAAAAGGAGGCTTTAAGTGGGATTAGAAGCAATTATTCAACAAGAAGGTTTTGTTACAACAACAATAGATGCCATTACCGGCTGGGCACGGAAAAGCGCCGTATGGCCGATGCCGATGGGTATTTCATGCTGTGCTATCGAAATGATGGCCTCAGCAGACCCGAAATACGATATTGCCCGTTTCGGCTCTGAAGTTATGAGATTTACCCCCCGCCAGTCGGATGTGATGTTAGTAGCCGGCACGGTGACCTATAAGATGTCCAAGGTGGTCAAGAAAATTTATGATCAGATGCCCGACCCGAAATGGGTGATTGCCATGGGCGCCTGCACCTCTACCGGAGGTATGTACCGCTCATATTCCGTGGTACAGGGAATTGACCAGTTTTTACCCGTCGATATTTACGTGGCTGGTTGCCCTCCGAGACCGGATAATCTATTAAACGCACTGATGCAGATTCAGGAAAAGATCGGTTCGACCAGAGCCAGAGATTTCCAGGATCTTCCCAAATCTCTCATCAATCAGAATTAACAATATGCGCGAAACATTAGAAAAACTCCTCGCGGAGCAATTCCACGGGGTTCAGTTTGATTTTTCTGAATTCAGAGGAGAACTAACCGTAAGTTTTCCGAAGGAAATTGTTATCGAACTATGTGATTTCCTGAAAAACGAACCCCGGCTTAGCTTCATTTTGCTTGAGGATGTTACAGCAGTTGACTGGGCCAGGCGGGCAAACCGGTTTCAGGTGGTTTATCAGTTATTCTCAATTGCAAACAAATTCCGTCTTCGCTTGATGACGCTCGTTGACGAAAGTGAATGCGAAATAGACTCAGTTTATTCTGTCTGGAAAGCTGCTGATTGGGCGGAGCGCGAGACTTATGATATGTATGGCATTTACTTCAGAAATCATCCTGATCTGAGAAGAATGTATATGCCTGAAGAATTTGAATATCATCCTCTCCGGAAAGATTTTCCGCTCATGGGAATCCCCGGTTCACTTCCCCTTCCGAAAAAGTAGAAGCACTTTATGCAGAAATTGACAAAAGATGAAGTTCATCCAAAAATAGTGCAGGCCTTGCTTGCCATGGATTCAGATATTACCGTTGAGGATGCTCTCGAAAATGAGATGATCCTTAATATGGGACCTCAGCACCCTGCAACACACGGTGTGCTCCGGTTGTTGCTCCGCCTTGATGGTGAAAGAGTAATTGCCTGCGTTCCTGAACTCGGGTATCTGCACCGCGGTTATGAAAAGATGGCGGAAAATATGGGCTATCTTGAATATATACCGCATACTGACCGGCTGGATTATCTTTCACCCCCTTCTAATAATGTAGCGTACGTTCTGGCGGTTGAAAAGCTGCTTGGTATTGAAGCGCCAAAACGTGCACAATATATCCGGATGATGATGAGTGAACTTTCACGTATTGCATCACATCTGGTGGCCATCGGTGCGCTTGCAATGGACGTTGGTGCTCTTACAGTTTTTCTGTGGGGGCTTCGTGAGCGGGAGAAGATTTTAGACATGTATGATGTTATTTGCGGAGCACGATTTACCACCAGTTATACAAGAATCGGCGGGGTTGCCCAGGATATAGATTCAGCTACTCTCGGTGCGGTTAGAGGTTTTGTTGACCAGCTCGAAGAAAAACTGGATGAAATGGAACGCCTGCTTAACGGTAACAGGATCTTCCTGGAGCGTCTTGAAGGAATAGGCGTGGTTTCAGGTGAGGATGCCCTTAGTCTTGGTTTGACGGGTCCTACACTCAGGGGCAGCGGAGTTGCTTACGACCTGAGAAGATCAGCGCCGTATTTATTCTACGATGAAATAGATTTTAACGTAGTTACTTTTAAGGAGGGGGACAGTCTGGCTCGTTACTTTGTAAGAGCAGATGAGATACGCGAGAGCATGAAAATCATTAAGCAGGTTCTTGATAAGATGTCTCCAGGTGAGATCATGCTTAATGCTCCAAAGAAAGTATTACCAAAGAAGACTGAGATATATACCCGGATGGAGGAACTTATTCACGACTTTATGCTTGTGCACTTCGGGACTAACCCTCCCAAGGGACAGATTTATCATGCAGTCGAAAATCCAAAGGGTGAACTTGGCTTCCATATTGTAAGTGAAGGTGATGCACATCCATGGAAGATGAAAATCCGCTCTCCTTCCTTTGTTAATTTGCAGTCTTTACCTCACCTGGTTAAAGGTCACATGATTTCAGACGTTATTGCTATCATCGGTAGTATTGATCCGGTGATGGGCGAAGCAGATAAATAACAGGATTTAAGACACATGAAATTTCAGTTCACAGAAGAAAATCTCCGGAAAGTTGAAGCGGCAGTCGCTAAGTATCCGCACAAAAAAGCCGCAGTAATGCCGGTATTATATATAGGGCAGGAACAAAACGGCTGGATCTCTGGCGAGGTTATGACCGAAGTAGCGCATATTCTTGAGATATCTCAGGAAGAGGTGCTTGGGGTTGTTACGTTTTACACAATGTACCATAAAAAGCCGATGGGGAAATATCATATTCAGGTTTGTACGAATGTTTCATGCATGCTTAGAGGCGGATACGATATATATGATGCAGTTCGCGGCAAACTGAATCTTGAAAACGGCGGCGTATCACCGGATATGACCTTTTCGCTTGAAGAAGTGGAATGTATGGGCTCCTGCGGTACTGCTCCGATGATTGCGATAAATGAGGACTATCACGAAAATATTGATACCGAAAAGACGCTTCAGATTCTGGACTCACTTAAATAAGACAGTATGGAAAAAATAGTATTACCCGATATTCCAAATCTTCATCAGCTTGATATATATAAAGCAAACGGCGGTTATCAGGCAGTAAAAAAAGCTTATGACCAGTCACCTGATGATATCATTGATCAGGTTAAAAAATCAGGTCTCCGCGGCAGAGGCGGAGCTGCATTTTCGGCGGGTTTGAAATGGAGCTTTATGCCAAAAACCACTTCAAAGCCGAAATACCTTTGTGTTAACGGTGATGAAAGTGAACCGGGTTCGTTTAAGGACAGACAGATTTTTGAATATAACCCGCATCAGCTTATTGAGGGTATTTTGATTACCTGTTACTCAATTCAGGCAAATAGCTGTTATATCTATATCAGAGGGGAGTATCATAAGTGGGTTAAGATGATGCAGAAAGCCCTTGATGATGCGTATGAAGCCGGTTTGGTCGGCGAAAAGATGAAAGAGACCTTCGGTACTCAGTTTCATTGCAACATCTATATTCACAAGGGAGCCGGAGCATATATTTGCGGAGAGGAATCATCCTTGATGAACTCTATCGAAGGGAAACGCGGCTATCCGAGAGTTAAACCCCCATTCCCGGCGCAAAACGGACTTTGGGGCTGCCCCACTACAATTAATAATGTTGAAACTATTACCAACATACCTCCCATCATCAACAAAGGATGGCAATGGTTTTCGGGAATCGGTGAACCAAAACATCCGGGTACTATTCTGTTTGGTGTCAGTGGTCATGTGAATAAACCGGGTGTTTACGAACTTCCTTCAGGAACATTACTTACTGATATTATTTACAAATACGCCGGCGGTGTTCCAGGCGATAAAAAGATTAAATGCGTGATACCGGGCGGTTCTTCCATGCCTCCTCTCAGAGGGGACAGTCTCGAAGGCGTCAAAATGGATGCGGAGTCGCTCAGAGCCGCGGGTTCAGCGATAGGTACCGGAGGTATCATGGTTATGGATGAAGATACCGACCTGGTGAAAGTACTGGCAAGAATTTCGAAGTTTTATCATCACGAAAGCTGCGGTCAGTGTACCCCCTGTCGCGAAGGTACGGGCTGGCTGGAAAAACTGCTAAAGAGAATTCTTAGAGGTGAGGGCTCAACAAAGGATGTTGAGTTGCTTGTTACGGTTGCAAACAATATAGAAGGCAACACAATCTGCGCGCTCGGTGAGGCGGCTGCCTGGCCGGTTAAATTCATGGTTACCCGCTTCCGGGATGAGTTTGAGGCGAGAGTTTCCGAGACGTATAAACTAAAGGTCAAAGAAAAAGTACACTCGATGCGGCAGACGGCAAATCCGATAAGCGATATTACAGTCTGACAGGGGGCTGAGATTAAGGCGGTGCATCCGGTTTTCGGAAATACACCGCCTTTTTTATTTTTAAAGTGTGCATTTTTGTGCATTCTTAAATCTGAATTCTGTGGTTATTCGTATAATTAAGAAGAGGTCATGTGTCGGGTTTTGCCGGGTTCTCCGGCTTGTCAGAGGTAAAAATTATTCAAGGAATTGCCCATAAACATGAGCGATCCCTCAGTGAGTTATATGACCTTTACGGTATGCTCTGTTACAGGATTATTTACCGGATAACAAGGGACAGGATGCTTTCTGAGGAGATTTTGCAAAATGTTTTCGTCAGGGTTTGGGAGAATGCTGAAAACTTTTCTGAACAGAAAGGGAGTGTTTACTCCTGGATTACTGCTATCACCAGAAATCTGGCAATTGATAAAATCCGCTCAAAGGAATTTAAGGAGCAAATGCTCAAAAGTGAGACGCAGGATGATTTTTCTGAGCATGAGAACTCGCCTGGTCGTAACGGGTTGCAGTCTCTCCTGATTGATGAAACCGCTGAAAGGGTTACAAAGGCGATGAATCAGATTCCGCCTGAACAAAAATTAGTAATTGAAATGTCATTCTTTGAAGGGATGACACATAACGAAATTTCGGAGGCACTGGAGCTGCCTCTCGGTACGGTTAAGACACGAATGAGGCAGGGGCTAATTAAACTTCACAGATTGCTCGAAAAATATAATGATGGATATGAATAAGATAAAACGAATTAAGGAACTTTTCTTCCTGGAGAAATTTGATCTCCTGACAGAAAGTGAAAAAGCGGAATTGCTCGAATTCCGCGATAGTGACCCGGCTCAGGCAGTGAAACTTGAATCTGAAAGCACTGATTACTTCAGCAGTATTGCTTTATCAGGTCAGAGTGCTGAACCTTCTTCGCGGTTGAAGCGACAGATTCTCAATAATATATCAAAGAAGAAAAGTGTTTATTCACAGGGTTCTGACTCGCGCGTCACACCCCTGGTAAATTATCTGATTGCTAATCCGGTTGCTTACATATTAGGTATGGCTGTACTTATAGTCGCATCAGTTATATATATCCAATTTAATCAGGTGAATGAAAAACAGGCGCAGCTTGTTTCGCTCATGAATAGTAACCGCGTTTATGCTGAACTGGCGCAAATCATTTATCCTGACAAATACATGATGTTTGATTTGAAGACTTCATTAGATAACATTTCAGCTAAAGCGAAAGTTTTTCTGACCAAAGACAATTCAACCGGATTATTTCAGTCAGAAACCAAACTGCCTGCTAATAAGAAAAAAGATTATCAGTTGTGGCTGGTGAAGGACAGTAAAATGATTAACGGAGGAGTGCTTCAGGTATCTGATGGTGACTCAGTGTTATACCACCCGCTTAAAAATCTGCCTATAGCCGACCTGGAACAAATTGACGGACTGGTGATAACTGTTGAACCAAAAGGCGGGGTTGATACTCCTTCAGGGGATCAGATTATCGTTGGGGTGCAGGCACCTAAGGAGTTTTAAATGCTCAGTTCCTTACTATCTGATTATAAAATGTTTTAATAAGACAGATTATAATTTTCCGATACGGATTAGTTTTAATTTACCTGGGGATAATAAATGTCTGCTATGTAGAATTTCTCTATAAGACAGATTATCATCTGTCTTTAGGAAAATGCAGTAAGTAATTTCAAAAAAAAGCTCCATCAGTTGTTGGCTGATGGAGCTTTTTTAATTGAACTAACTGAGCTATTTTGCCCCAAGCTCAAGTTTAAGCTGAATTTTTTCTTCACCACGGGTGACATCAAGATCAACAATATCACCGGGGACTAATTCCTGCAGTGCATAAACATAGTCGTATATGTTGTTAATCTGTTTTGCACCAAATTTGGTGATTATATCACCTCCCTGCAAACCTGCTTTTTTAGCCGGGCTGCCCTCATTAACGCCGGTTATCTTGAGCCCCTGACCTGAATAAGCATAATCGGGGATAGTGCCAACATAGACCTTCCAACCGCCCATTCTCTGATTGTCTTTTCTGGGTACATTCACATATTCCGGTTTGGATTTCATCTGAGATATATCCTTAACCATGGCAGCAACATACTTCACAACAGATTCAAGACCGGTGTAATTGATTTTATCAGCGTCATCACCTGGTCTGTGGTAATCTGAATGAGTACCGGTGAAGAAGAAAAGTACCGGAATGTTTTTTCCGTAGAATGAGGAGTGGTCGCTTGGACCGTACCCTTCATCATTGAAGGTCAGTTTGATATTTGCCGGTTTATTTTTGTTGAGGATATCCTTCCAGCCGGAAGAAGTGCCCGTGCCGTAAACAATAAGCGCGCTGTCAGTAAGCCGGCCAATCATATCAAGATTGATCATTGCTGCAATCTTCTCATTTGCAACGACCGGATTATTCACCATGTGTGAGGAGCCGAGTAGTCCGAGTTCTTCACCGGAGAATCCGGCAATGATAATACTGCGTTTAAGCTGTTTTTTGTTTTTGCTGAGATATTCTGCCAACTCCAGGATGCCGCTTGTGCCTGAAGCATTATCATCCGCGCCGTTGTGAATCTGCGGTTCATCTCCGCGATAAAGTGAGTTGGCGCCTCCCATACCAAGATGATCGTAATGCGCGCCGATGACAATATATTCATCTTTGAGTTTTTTATCAGAACCGGGGATATATCCGGCTACATTAATTCCTTCATTTTTAACTTCAGTAACACCGGTTTCCAATTGAACGGTTACTCCGGTCAGAACCAAGGAATGCGGCTGACCATCAGTTTTTATTCTTTCCTGTAGTGATTTTACGGTATATCCGCTTTCTGAGAGCATAGCATCAGCAGCAGAACGGGAGATTTGTATGGCAGCAATACCTGGAACAGAAGCAGCGCGGTCGTAAGTGAGTTTCTGAAGTTTGTCTTCTTCAACCGGAGAAGGTCCGCTTACAAACAATATGGCTTTTGCCCCTTTTTCTTTTGCAATATTTGTCTTGTAGCGGAATGATGCAAACTCTTCAAGATTTGAATGGGGATTATCATATTCAGGATTATATCTGAGAACCAGTACAATTTTACCTGATACATCAATGCTGTCATAGTCATCATAGCCATTCTCCTTTGATGAAATACCATATCCGGCAAATACAACTTCACCTGACACGCTGAGGGAGGAACTGAACCCGAGCGGGATAAAGTCTTTTTCAGCTTCATATTTTTTATCAGCAGTTGAGAAAGTAAAGCTGTTGTTTCCTTTTAACTCAACTCCGGAGATGAAGGGGAACTTCTGAAACCAGCTTCCGTTGAAATAAGGTTTTAATCCGAACCGTTTAAATTCATTGCTGATATATTCAGCAGCAACTTTTTCCTGTTCGGTGCCGGTCATTCTGCCTTTAAGTTCGTCTGAAGCCAGATGATAAATATGCTTCTTAAAATCTTTTTCTTTAATTTCAGGAGATGTCTGGGCATGAGAAAAGGAAAATATTCCAACCGCGAACGATGCGAGCAGAAAAGACTTATAAAACCTCTTATTCATCTATCCACTCCGCGATAAAAATATTTGTATCGTTCGGATTTTTGTTAAATCTATTTGAAGCAAAAATCAGCTTCTTGCCATCAGGAGTAAAGAAGGGGAAGCCGTCAAACGATTCATTAAACGTGATTTGCTCAAAACCTGAGCCATCAAGATTAACCGTATAAAGGTCAAAATCTCTTCCGCTTTTACTGTTAATGTTGGATGAGAAGATGATTTTTTTACCATTTGGATGGAAATAAGGAGCAAAACTTGCTTTACCAAAGTTTGTGATTTGTTTCATGTTGCTGCCGTCCGCATCCATTACAAAGATTTCTAAAGCAGTAGGACGCACATAACCGCTGGTAACCAGTTCGTTATAATCCTCAAGTTCTTTGTCGGTCTTTGGTCTGCTTGCACGGAAAACGATTTTACTTCCATCATGCGAGAAGAATGCACCGCCGTCATAACCTTTTTCAAAGGTGAGGCGTTTCTGATTAGAGCCGTCTATATCACAGGTATATAACTCCGGATCACCGTCCCGCAGACTGGTAAAGATGATTTTATCACCTTTAGGTGAAACGGTTGCCTCAGCATCATAGCCGGGGGTATTAGTTATCCGGCGTATATTGCTGCCATCAGAATCTGCTATAAAGAGATCAAATGATTCATATAACTTCCACACATATCCTTTGGATCTGTCGGGCGGAGGGGGACATTTTTCATCGAAGAGATGAGTTGATGCGTATATAATCTGTTTGTCACCCGGAAGGTAGTAAGCACAGGTAGTTCTTCCTTTTCCGTTAGAAACCATTACCTGATTTGACCCGTCAATACCCATTGTGAAAATCTGATCACATTCGAGGGCGCCATCGGTTTTCTGAAATATCAGTTTGTCGCCTGAAAAAGAAAGATATGCTTCAGCATTTTCCCCCTGAAAGGTAAGCATCTTGATATTTTGAAGATGTTTTTCACCTTCAAAACGCAGTGTATCTGACTGGGCAGGGGTAATAGAAGAAAGAAGCAGAAGATAGAATAAAAAATGTCTCATGTGGGTTGTAATGTTTATGAAAAGTGAGTTGAATTATTCCGGTACGTGTACTAAGAAATACTCCTTTGCGCTTTTTCCGATTGATATTGCTTCGCGCATGGTCATGTGCATATCATCATCCGGCGTGTCATCATCATGGCCGGCTTCAAGGATTGCTAAATCAGCATCCTTTGCATTACGAACCAATGCCTCGCAATACGCTGTGTCGCCTCCGTAGCAAATGCGCAAATTATTAAACGAAAAGTTGTAACCAAGTGCAGGAACCACCCGGCTTTTACCGGTCTCAATAGAAATTTCTTTGTGAATAACAGGGAATGGTTTAACTGCAACATCCTTTGTTCTGAAAGTAGTGTGCTTTGAAATTTTCTTTAAAGCAATCTGATACGTTGTGCTTTTGGCGTAAACTTTACTAAACGCGCTGTAGATGCTCTCAATCTCAACGCATCCTTCCGGGTAATATATATTCAGCCGGTCGCTTTTTCTCACTACACGCAAATAAGTGAGAAATGACCAGACACCACCTACATGATCGTGATGACCATGTGTTATAAAAATATCAGAAATACCTGCGACTTTTTCAGCGCTGAGTTCTTTGTTAATATCGCGCAAAATTCCGTCACCCGGATCAATCAGAAAGTGATTTTTACCTGCCTGAAGAAGAATTCCGGTCGCAATATTCGGGATTGAACAGAATATCTTGATGGAGAAATTCTTTTTTGCCCACCGAATGGGATATTTTGAAATAACCTGTTTTGGCTGTTTTTTGATCATTACTCTTCTTCCTTAGACAATAATCTGAGCGACAATTCCCCCGATTAGAAATGCAAATATCCATGTTGAAGCCCAGATAATCAGTCCCTCTTTTAATCCCCTTTCATTAAGCATAACCATAAATGATGCGATACAAGGCACAAAGAGTGTAATGGTAATAATGGCAACCGTTATTTGCATGGCGCTGAGACTCAGGTTAAATAAACCGGCTGCGCCAAAATCACGACGGACAACTCCCATTACAAAAGCGGTGGCCGCTTCTTTGGGGAGTTTCAGCCAGTTGGTTGTTACCGGTGCTAATATGTCCTGAAAACTGTAAAGCAAACCGGTAACCTCAAGTATTCCGACAAAGAATGCGCCTACCAGAAACCAGAGCGAGGCCTCCTTCATAAAACCAAGAGTTCTGAAATAAGTTTTCTTTACCACATTACCTGCACGCGGGAGCCGCATTATAGGCAGGTCAATCAGCAGCGGGGATGATTGCCCGGGTAAAAATTTATTCAGCGTGGTAGAGATAAGTATCAGTACAGTAAAGATAACGAATATATAAATTAGCAGTGAGGCAACACCTGCTCCGCTAATGAGCACCGCAATAACTGCAAGTTGGGCACTACAGGGTATTACAAATTGTAATATCGCGGTAGCAATTGTCCGTTCACGGTCGGTCCCAAGAATTCTGGTGGTGATGGTTGCCATGGTTACACATCCGAAACCAAGTAAAATCGGTATTACCGCACGGCCGTTCAGACCAATCCTGGCGAGAGACCTGTCCATCATTGTTGCGAGCCGGGGCAGGTAGCCGCTGTCTTCCAACACTGCCATGGCAAGATAGAAACCTATCACCAATGGCAATAGGAGAAACAACAGGTACGTGACTGTCATTGAGACAACACCAAATTCACCAAAAAAGAGACGGGGCAAAGCGTTTGGGAAATTGAAATCGGTAACCGCACCGGGGCGCCGCGAAAAATCCAGGAATTCGTTTTTAAGAGTATTGTCTGAATTCAGGTTGACAGGAAAACTAAACTCCTTCTCGTCTGTAACTTCCTCATTTTCATCTACTATCTGTACGCTTATTGTTGCGGGAGTAAATTCGGCAACATACTTTTTAAGATTGTACTCAAATACATTTTTCCCGATCGTGTTTTCCGTAAAATCAACTACTCTTTGTGATATTACATCTCCGATAAAAAGATACATGATATACAGCATAATAAGCAGAACGGGTATTCCGGTTATCGGATTAATACTGAGGCGACCAAGGAGGTTTAAGAATTTACCTTTTGAAGTGTCTTCAAATTCAACTTCAGCACATATCTGATTTACGCGGTTTCTTCTTTCCACATAGATCATCTCCCGGTCATCAGCGGTGCCATTCGGGACGTTGTGCTTCTTTGAGTAGTGTTCGTCACCTTCCAGAATCAATAACGCATCAGGACGGGGGAGCGATGTATATAGTTCTTTTGAGAGAAGTTTGTCAATCTCTTTTGTCGTGTGACCTGCGCGGGCTTTTTGTATTGCTTCATCAAGAAATTCAAAACCCTTTTTATCTACCGCAGAAGTCTCGTAAACAGGAACGCCGAGTAAGTCAGAAAGTTTTGTTGCATCAATTTTTATTTTTTGTTTTCTTACTTCATCAGCAAAATTCAAAAGCACGGATACTTTTTTACCCATGTCTATTAACTGCATGGTAAGAAAAATATCACGTTCAAGATGGAGCGAGTTTACAACATTGAGGACAATATCAGAATCGATGATAACATCCCGTGCTACTTTTTCTTCATCGTTAAAGGATGAAACTCCGTAAACGCCGGGGGTATCAATTATTTCGTAATTTTTATAATTTGCTTTTGAAAGTGAAACGGTTGTTCCGGGAAAGTTGGAAACATCAACATACATTCCGCTGAGATGATTAAAGAAAAGAGACTTCCCGACATTCGGATTACCCGCTAAGACTACTGATTGTCTTGGCAGACTCTGGTTCGGAGCCGCAGATGAAGTATCTTTCCCCGATGACGGTGAAACCGTAAAGCCCTCTGATTTCATATATACAGTTTAATTGGCTGAAAATTTTATCTGGCGGGCGAGATCATACCCGATTGCAATTTCCTGTCTGTTTTTCTGAATAACGATGGTTCCGCCCGGAAGCCGTTCGAGACAAAAAACTTTATCTCCTTCAGAGATACCAATTCTTATCAACTGCACTTTTATATTTCCGGAGGGGAGGTGCATAATGGTTATGAAGTTTCCTTTTTTTACCTGATCTAAAGTTCTAGTTTCCATGATAATAGGGACATTCCTTTTTATTTTTACAGCGGACAAAAAGATTAAAAGAATATGTAGAAGGTTCATAGCCCAGGGCATCACAAATCTCTTCCTGAATCTTTTTTATCTTATTGTTCGTAAATTCAACAATCCTTCCACAGTCAAGACAAATCAGGTGATCGTGATTCTGGCGCTTGTAGTTACTTTCGTAACGTTTCATGTTATCACCAAAATTGCGAAGGGAAAGAAGATCACACTGAGTAAGAAGTTCGAGAGTTTTATAAACGGTCGCGCGTGATACGCGGGATTTGTTGTTTTTCATGATGATGTACAACTCATCCGCCGAAAAGTGACCGTCAATTTCAAGCGCAGCATCCATAACCTCAAACCTTTCGGGGGTTATACGGTTTTTACCGTTTTTCAGGAACTCCCTGAATATTTCGGCTGCTTGCTTATTTTTGATCATTTTGCTTATTATTAAGATTTAATCTACATAAAAATAGAACATTTTAACTGAATAAACAATTAAAAAAGAGGGTGTTTTCTCACTTTTTCTTAATTGAAGGGCGTTTTATTGGCACTAAACAGGGGCGGATATCGGTTTCTTATCATACCGTGGAACCGTTCTTCACAGGGTATGATTGCCGGAAATTTCCGGTTTTTGAATTAGTTACCCGTTTTGATTTTTACGTGTAGAATTTTGTGTATTATGAAATTACATTAAACTGATAACAAAGAAAAATATGGAAAAAAGAAAGAAAATTGTAATAGTTGGCGGCGGATTCGGTGGATTGACGGCCGCAAAAGAGTTAAGAAATAGCGAATTTGACGTAACTATTATTGACAGGACAAACCACCATTTATTCCAGCCATTGCTCTATCAGGTGGCTACTGCCGCACTCTCGCCGGGAGATATTGCAGTTCCTATCAGAGCAGTGTTTAATGATGCTGAAAACATCACTGTTTTAATGGATGAGGTCAAGAAAGTTGACAAAAATGCGAAAAAACTGCAATTAAACAGTACAGAATTAGATTTTGACTACCTGATTCTGGCACCTGGGGCGAGGCACTCATACTTTGGAAATCCCGAATGGGAAGGTGTTGCGCCTGGTCTGAAAACTGTGGAGGATGCCCTGCAGATTAGAGAGAAAATTCTGCTTGCATTCGAACGGGCTGAACTTACCAATGACCTTGCAGAAAGAAAAGCGCTGATGACATTCGTCATTATTGGGGGTGGACCAACCGGGGTTGAGATGGCTGGTGCTATCGCTGAAATGGCAAGAAAAGATCTAAAAGCTGATTTTAGACGGATAAATACTGCCGAAGCGAAAATTTATCTGGTGGAGGCGGCACCTGGTATCTTGACGTCTTATCCGGATGATTTATCCTATCGGGCTAAGGAAGACCTCACGGAAATGGGGGTCACGGTTCTGACGGGAAAGAAAGTAACTGCAATAAGTGAAAATAGAATCATGCTTGATAAGGAGGATATGGCTGCCGGCACTGTTATCTGGGCCGCCGGTAATCAGGCCTCATCCCTTCTGAAAACCCTGGATGTGCCATTGGACAGGGCAGGAAGAGTTATTGTTGAAAAGGATTTATCCATTCCGGGCAATCAGGAAATCTTTGTCATTGGCGATTCTGCATTTTACGAAGATGCCAAAGAGGGAATTCTGCCCGGCATTGCAACAGTTGCAATTCAGCAGGCAAGACATGTTGTTTCGGTTATTAAGAATAATGCCTCAGACACGGAATTCAGGTACCTGAATAAGGGAAGCATGGCAACAATTGGCAGGGCAAAAGCAATCGCAGTGGTTGGAAAATTGAAATTTTCGGGAGTGGTTGCCTGGATGCTCTGGTCCTTTATTCACATTCTTTATCTGATTGGATTCAAAAACCGGTTTAAGGTAATGGCTGAGTGGGTGTGGTATTATTTAAGTTTCAGACATTCTGTGCGTCTGATAACCCGCAAGGGATGATGAACTACCATTCATAAAGAATCATCAGACTGCCGTTGATATTTTTATCCGTGAGATTCTCATAACTGATTTTGTTCTCCCAGCCGGCTCTGGCTGAAAGGGTAAAATTTAACGGCAGTGCCGCAAAAAGAGATGTGTATATATAGCTGCCGGTTCCTGTGAGTGGTTTTAGTGTGCCAAAATCAAGAAAGCTTCTTTCACTGAAGTAAGAAGCGGTCTCAATCATTCCGCCGCTGAAACCGGCGTAACCGGCAATAAACCCATAGTGATCTTCTTTTGTATAACGGATTTCGCTGATAAAAGCGAAACCGTCTGACTGTGCTGAAATATCGCTGCGGAAAAGATTATAGATGAGCCGGTTTTTGAGATTGAGAAACGGTGTGACGCTCTGCTGATGAAAAACAGAAAACGAATGTCTTTCCGCGGTGCTGTTCTGCTGTGCCTGAGCAGTGTTTATAAGTCTATCCTTTGACCTGAGTGAATACGCCGCTCTCACCACAGATGCTTCTGAGAGCTTTTTTTCTCCTGAAATTAAAATTCTGAATCCGGAAGTAGTAAAAGGGTCACCCGGTTTTTTATAACTGAAGATATCGGTAATACAATCAAGCGGCACGGAGAATGGATTTAAACGAAAATAAAATCCGCCGCCGGTTTCCGAATTCTGATAACTGCTTTCGCGATATGGGTTAGCATAGACCGGCAGACTGTTATCATACAGATTTCTGAAATAGATACCGGCGGGTGAGTTTCCGGCTGATTTCCGTGCTGCATGAACTACAAAATCTAATTTGCTTCTGTTATATACCAGTTCACTCATAATTGCGTATTTGTCAACCTGTGCTGAAAAAGAAGCAGAGCCATAATTGCCGGCTGACCTGTTTGACGCGCTTGCAACATCCTGATGATAAAAAGTTAAACCGATTCTGAAATATCGGAGAGAGTTCATCGAGGCAGAAATTCCGGCGCTTTTCACAAGCAATCCATCCTTCAGTCTGCGCTCTGTTATACTGCGGTGATATCCGCCATCAAGGAGAAAAAGTGTTGCTGCACCGTTTCCAAAACTCCCATCATAAAGATTATTAGAATAAAAAGGAATAAGAGTAACTCCGTCAAATTCAATAGTAGCAGCACCGCCAAGCAGATACCTGTTTTCTTCACTGCTGCTGAAACCTCTCACCTGTAAAGCATTGGTAAAACGGAGTGACCGGCTTCCAAGTGTGATATAGTAAGGTGAACCGGAAAGTAGTCCGGCAGGTGAGCGAAGTATATACGAGCCCAAGGTCACCGACCTGAGAATACCCCTCTGCTTCCATGTTAAAAATCCGGTGTAGTGATCTGCAAACTTTAATTCTCCGGGGTCTTTTTCAGTAATTATTCTGGCTGTTAAAGTTTCTCCGTAGCGTAGTTCTGATTTCATCCTCATTTTATATTCATCTCCCGGGTAGGAGAGGGGTTGAATTTGGTTAAGCCGCTTTTCCTGTCTGAATGAGAAATTACCTTTTAGATTATTTCGGGATGATTCCCTTGAATCAACTTTGAATAGGGAATAGTATTTTCTGATGATATCGGGATTTATCCCCGGTATGATATATAATTCACCGGTTGAATAAAATCGTGAGTTCGAGCTGCGGTACGCAACTATTTTCCCTGCTGTTTCTTCATCGAAGCCCGGCAGCTCAAGAAAATCATCCTTTTCCGCCTGGTTTATATCAATACCGGTGGAAAAGAAATCTGTTATATATTCAATGAAAGATGCAGATTCTTCTTCAGTAATAAGGTCAAAGGGTTCAGAGTTTTGATACGTGGTATCAGTGCTGCTTAATACCGTGCTGCTCAGCAGCAGGCAGATTATAACAACCCCAGTCAGTTTCATTCGATTGAATAACCCAGCGCAAATTGATGTGAAAGACCAAGTACAGGATGAATTATCGTTGCATAATCAGCGGTTATACCCATATACATAAACGAAACACCTGCTGAGTATTGGCGGGAAGCAAACTGTATGCCTGTCATAATCATCAGGTATTCTGATGGTCTGATTTCTACACCGGCAAGTTGTTCTGCCTTAAACCCTGTCTCA
Organism: Ignavibacteriales bacterium; assembly: GCA_045863035.1. Lineage (GTDB taxonomy): Bacteria > Bacteroidota > Ignavibacteria > Ignavibacteriales > Ignavibacteriaceae > H2-BAC3. Next base: position 44,850 of record BTUV01000008.1, read on the forward strand.
TTTTTGAAGGCGAATGAAACAGCAATAAAATCGTCTTCCTGGTATCGTAGTCCCAAAAATGAGGTCTGACCTATTTGGTCTTCAGTATTGCTCCAGCTTGCGTTCGTCAGATTTATAATAGACGTACCCAGTGATAAGGAAGGAAGAATTTTGTACTGAAATCCGGTTGAAAAAACAGGCACAAGAGAACTTCCGTAGCCCTCAATTTTGAGGTGTGCTGCCTGAAGTGAGAATCCGGCTGAAATTCCATAAAACTCTCTGCCCGCTGAAAGCAGGAAGGTGTTTTCGCGGTAAAGTTTATAGCCATAGGAGGAAACAGCAGCGGTCAGGCGGGTTTCAGCTACTGTAAAACTTCCTCCAGCGCCAAAAACTGCAAGCTCACTAAGCCCGAAGGGAGAGGGAGAGTAAAATGATGTAATTTCAATTCGGTTGTTGGGCGAGAAAAGAGCCGGATTTAGTACAGTTGAAAAAAGATCCTGCCGGGCTGAAATTACTGCATTACTGACAGCGCTCTGCCTTACCCCATGATAAAACTGAGCAAATACCTGCACAGGAGCTATCAGAAGCACCAGGAGGAGCGCCACTCGGATCACCGGGAAATATCCGAAATTCCCGAAGTAATTCATGGATTTCAAGGGAGTTAAAATTTTCCTAAATTGCTATATTCAAAATTGCAAAAACAAATCCCGGAAAGCAAAATGAGAACTTTTCTGATTTTCTTAGTAGTACTGATGACCCGAGCAGTTTCGGCACAAGAACTGCAGGCGACAGTTACTGCGAATTTTCAGAATCTGCCGGTTGTCAATAAAGAGATACTCACAAATTTTGCGGCTGATGTAGAGAACTATATCAATAATACACGGTTTACCGGTAGTGAATGGCCTTACGCCAAAATCCGTTGTTCTTTCCAGATTTCCTTCATTTCTGCTACAGACGAACTTAACTATCAGGCGCAGCTTGTTGTGGTAAGCCAGCGACAGATATATAAATCTGATAAATTTTCTCCCATGCTCCGTGTGTTTGACTCTAACTGGAATCTGATGTACGAAAGAAATCAGCAGTTTTATTTTAATCCTATGATGTTCAGCTCAATCACCAGTCTTCTTGATTATTACGCATATATCATAATCGGACTGGATGAAGATTCATGGGAAAAACTTGCGGGGACTGATAACTTTAAGAGAGCCGCGGATATAGTAAACCTTGCGGCATCATCCCGCTATTCAAAAGGATGGGAGTCTGCAACAGGAAGTTATAACCGAAAAGACCTGGTTGAAAATATGCTGAATGAAAAATACCGCCTTTTCAGAGAAGCATTTGCTGATTATCATCTCGGTGTTGATCTTTCAGTGAGAAACAGAAAATCAGCTCAGGAAAGAGTAGTTAAAATTGTTGAAGCTTTGGAATCAATTCAGTCACAGATTGATTTGAAGAGCGTTTATCCTAAAACATTTTTTGATGCAAAACATGGTGAGATCGTAGATTTACTTTCAGACTATGGAGATAAAGAAGTATTCAGAAAGCTGAAAAAACTTGATCCGCCTCACGCATCAAAGTATGATGAGATGCTGAGATAATAAGTTATCGGAGAGTTACTCTCCGGATATATGTCCCCTGAGGAATCCGGTTAACTGCGTCGATGCCGCCGGTAACACTCCCAAACACTGTATATCTGCCGTTCAAATGGGGATAGTACCACTGTGTGATGAACCATTGCGAACCTTCAGTATCTTTCCCGGCGCTTGCCATCCCAAGTGTGCCCGGTATATATGGCAGCCAGGAATATTCAGAAATTATTTCATAACCCGGACCGCCCCAGCCAGTACCGGTTCTGTCACCCGCCTGTATAACAAATCCGGGAACAACCCTGTGGAACAGAATACCGTTAAAAAACCCATCTTTTGAAAGTTTGACAAAATTCCCGGCAGAAAAGGGGGCAATTCCATGATTGAATTCAATCCGAATCACTCCTTCATCTGTTTCAATATCAGCCCCTTTGTAAGTGAAGGAATTCTGCAATAGTTCGTTAAAGAGCTTAATCCTTTCTTCATCTTCCATTATCGCAGGAGTTTGACCGCTCAGGGAAGCAATGGAGTTTAACTTAGAACTTCCCGCAATTTTCTGAAATTCACTTTTTTCGTCCGGGAAATATTTTGTCAGAAAATTAAAGATGGAGATGAGTGCCTCATTAAAATTTGCGTCATCAATCCGTTTTTTGAAAAGGTTGAGAAGCCCGGATTTATAATAATCCGGATTCAGCATAATAAGCTCTTGAATTGCTCCGTCAGCAAATGTTGAAATCAGCGGGGAGTCACCTGTTGCAATAATTATTCGTATATACTGTTCAAACAACGGATTTTGCAAAAGCTGCTTTTGGTTTCCCTCAGTGAAAATCTGACTAAAAGACTGCAGGCGTGCCGGCTGATCAAGTCCGGGGAAATCCGGGAGAGTAAATTCAAGCAGCTTATCAACTGTTGTCCCAATCACTCCTTGCGCCATATACCAGTAACTGCGGTTGAGTTTCGCTTCATAATCCGCCAGTAGTTGATTGCCCTGAGCAGGATTGAGGTAAAGCAGGGTTAATATATACTCTTGTGAGACAGCGGAGCTCTTAACAACATCAATCCTTTTCTTAAGTATAGCGGTTAAATAAGCTGATGCTTTTTCAGAAAAAGTATTTTGTCTGATTTGCTGAGCGGTCTGAAACACTGTGCCATCTTCCTGATGGGTAAGCAGTTTCCCAAGAGTTTCAAAATCCTTCTGTTTGGTGAAATGATAATGCTTCAGTGAATTGATTGCTTCAGTGCGTACTGAAAAATTCCGGTGACTGAGATACGGTTTTATCACAAGAAGCGTCCTGAGTGAGTCAGTATTCCTGCGGTAAAGCTGCAGTAGCCCGGTTAACACGTCCTCATTTTTTATCCGTCTCACCTGAGCGAGATAATTTTCAGCTATTTTTTTGAAGTCAGATGATTTACCAAATCTGTTGAGGGTAAAAAGCGCTGAAAGTTTTCTCTCCGTATTACCCGCGCTCAGTTCTTCAAGCAGGATTTTCTTCTGAATCGAGTCAGTTTTAATCTGCCTGCTTCTAAAATGAAAAATTGCGTTTGAGATACCAGGCAGCTTCTTTCCTGGCAACCATTTTTTGTATAACCTGTCAAAATCCTCCATCGAGCCGGTCAATCCGAGAGTTTCAACTGCTAAAGCTTTTAGTTTGACTGATTCTCCTGATGAGAAGTTTGACCAGAGATAATCTGAAATTTTTCCGGATGAAATTTGTTTTCCCAGTGCGAAAGATATCTCACTTTCATATTTAGCAAATGGGAGCGCAGTAATTACCGGGATAAAATCTGCATGGGGCATATTACCGGCAGCAAGGAGACCTGCTTTAACTGAATCGCTATCCTGCGCATGGAGATACTGCAGAACCGGCTTTGGTTCAGAGGTGCGAAAAAAAAGACTCCTCAGCAGGGAGGAGTCTCGTTGTGTAAACTGTGGAAACAGAAGCTCTGAAAAGAAAATCAGAATAAGGAGGGCACTGCGCATCAGATAGGTTTGTCGTAGATGCGATATTTTTTATATACTTTACCGTGCATGGCTTCAGCGCCGCGGTTCATCATCGTGTTATCTTCCAGAATCCAGGATGCTTCACCTCTCATTATGCCAATTTTTTCCGCACGTTTAAGGACTTCCCAATAAAAAATTGCATCAAGTCCTTTTTTCTGATATTCAGGAATAACACCTAAGATGATAATCCGTGCCCATGAGATATGTTTTTTCCCGGTGAGCAGGTGGTACCATCCAAAGGGGAAAAGGTGACCGTTCATCTTTTTGAAAACAGCATTGTAATCAAGCATACAGAGCGCAAACCCCGCCACTTTTCCATCAATCTCACCAAACAGAACTATGGATGGTTCCACTATTGGTTTAAGATCAGCGGCGACCGCGTCAATCTCTTTGTCGGTCATGGGAACAAATCCCCAATTAGGCGCCCATGCTTTGTTATATACATACTTAACCTTTTCAAGCTCTGACTTGAAATCTTTCATATTGATTTCACGGATGGTAATGCCAGAGCGCTGTTTTGCTATTTCAGCAATACGCTCAATCTTTTTTTCCTGTACCATATCTTTGTTTTCAATGGAGTAGGCAAAAAGGTCTTTTGCTTTGGTAAAACCATAATTAGCACAGAGGTCATTATAATAAGGCGGATTGTAAGACATCAGCAGACGAGGCGGATCATCATATCCTTCAAAGAGCATACCGTATTCATCATTGCTGGATGGGTTAGCAGGTCCGCGCATATTATCAAAACCGCGTTTTTTCAGCCATTCTTTGGCAGCATCAAAAAGGGCATTTGCCACCTCCTGATCGTTGTAGCATTCAAAAAATCCGAAAAATCCGGTTTTATCATTATGATGCTCATTGTGCAAATCATTTTTAATTGCAGCAATTCTACCACATAGTTTACCGTCTTTGTAAGCAAGGAAATAATCTGCATCACCATGCTCAAAGAAAGGATTTTTATCCTTGCTGAGAACCTTCTTGCGGTCCATGATGAGATGAGGCACCCAGTTGGGATCATCTTTATATACTTCCCAGGGAAATTTGATAAAAGTCATTAATTGACTTTTGTCCGCTACATGGACAATTTCCACTTTGCTCATTCAATTAATCCTAACTGTTTACCGGTTTTCTTAAATGTGTCTATGATGTAGTCAAGATGTTCATCTTCATGTGTGGACATATAGCTTGTCCTCATCATCTGACGACCTTGCGGAACGCCTGGCGAAATAAACACATTAACAAAAACACCCGCATCGTAAAGCAGGCGCCACATCTGAAATGCCAGTTCATCGCTTCCTACAATAACAGGAACAATTGCAGTTCTGCCGTCAACTACATTGAAGCCCGCTTCCTTCAGTTCGGTTCTGACTTTTGATGCATTTCTGATCAGTTTTGTTACGCGCTCAGGTTCAGCTTCAAGTATTTCAAGGGCAGCTAACGCGGCAGCCACAGAGGCCGGGGTTGGTGAAGCGCTGAAAATGAGAGCAGGGGATGAATGTTTCAGAAAGTTTATCACACGTTCTTCTCCGGCAACAAAACCGCCGAGAGAAGCAAACGTTTTACTGAAAGTACCCATGGTGAGGTCAATTTCATCTTCGAGGTCAAATTCACTTGCGGTTCCTCTTCCGCCTTTGCCAATCACTCCTGTTGAGTGAGCATCATCAATAAGAACTTTTGCGTTATACTTTTTGGCAATTGAGTTAAGAGTCTTCAGATCAACAATCTCTCCGCCGGTTGAAAATACTCCGTCACTCACTAATAATTTACCTGCCTCAAGCGGGAGTTTTTTCATTACCCGCTCAAGATCATTCATGTCATTGTGTTTGTAACGGACAATTTCGGCGGTTGCACCTCTTGCCATGAGATTACCTGCAACTATACAGGCATGATTATCTCTGTCAGAAACCACGTATTCGCCACGATTAACAAGAGTCGGGATGATACCCTGTGCAGTCTGGTAACCTGTGGAATACAGAAGAACTGCGGGCTTGTTAAAGAACTTCGCGAGGCGGAATTCAAGCTCATTGTGGAGGTCAATCGTGCCTGTCAGGTAACGTGAACCTGAGCAGCCGGTGCCATATTTTTCAATAGCTTTTATAGCTGCTTCTTTTACCTTTGGGTGTGAGGTCAGACCAAGATAATTGTTTGAACCGGCCATTACAACCTTTCGCCCTTCAATCTGGACGACAGGTCCTTCATTTTCCTGAATAGGACGAAAGTAAGGGTATAAGTTCATGGCCTTTATTTCATCGGCCCGTGTAAACTCATGACATTTTTTAAATAGATCCAAATACTCCTCCGAAGTAATATCGTATAGAAAAACTTTCAAATATAAAGATTATTTTGGTAAATCAGTTTTAAAATTTTGATCAATAGAGACCTAATTAGAAGGAAAATGAATAAAATTGCAGTAATAACCGGCGGAAATGGGTTTGTAGGAAGTCATCTGGTGGATCTTCTCCTTGAAAAGGGTTATCACGTCCGCTGCATTGTCCGTAAATCAAGTGACTTAAAGTGGCTTAATGGTAAACCTGTGGAGCTTCATGCTGTCGGGCTTGAGGATAAAACTGCACTGGAAAAAGTGCTCAACGGAGCTGATTACCTTTATCATGTGGCGGGGGTGGTCAAATCTAAAAAGCCGGAAGGATATTTTAAGGGCAACGTTGAAGCTACAAAAACCCTGCTTGAGGCGGCGCTCTCAGCCCGCACAACCTTAAAACGTGTGTTGACCGTCAGTTCACAGACCGCCGCAGGCCCATCACGAGACGGGAAGCCGGTAACTGAGGATATGAATTGTCATCCACTAACCACATACGGTCGAAGCAAAAGGAAGCAGGAACTTACTGCACAGAAGTATATGGATAAGCTCCCCATTACCATATGCCGTGCTCCGGCTGTTTACGGTGAGAGAGATACGGAGATATTTATCTATTTCAATACTTTTTCAAAGGGGATAACCACTTCGGTAGGTTTTGATAAGAAAAAGGTTAGTCTGATTCATGTACGCGATTTGGTAAGAGGGCTCACGATGGCAGCAGAGTCCGAAAAATCAAAAGGGGAAATTTATTTTATATCTTCCTCCGAGTATTATACATGGAAAGAAATAGGTGCTGTTACATCCGAAGTACTTCAGAAGAAAGCGTTAACCATTCCGGTACCCCACGCTATTGTATTTGCTATTGCAGCGGTTGCGCAGTTCTTTTCACTTTTCAGCAGCAAAGCTGCAACACTGAATATAGAAAAGGCGAGAGATTTAACACAGAGTTACTGGATTTGTGACAGCAGTAAAGCGAATAGTGATTTTGGCTTTAAGCAGGAGATTTCAATTGAACAGGGTATTGAGCAAACGTGCGCTTGGTATAAAAAAGAGGGATGGATATAGTCCTGTAATTCACGGCAAATCTTTGGCCCCTTCTCTTACCCAGACAGTAATACCTTCAATTTGGTTCTTAGTCAGCGGATAATAGTTCAGCGGCGGCATCGGATAAAGTGACATTCCCCGTATTGATTGCACAAGACGACTGTTATCCGGCTCTCCCGGGAATACAATATCAAAACTTGCAGTCACGTTCTGATGTGAAGTAAGCGCAAGACCACCTGCCCTGTCAGCATCATTATGACAACCGGCATTGTTACATTTCAAATCAAATACCGGCTGAAGATGTCTGCGGAAACTCACCCCAGCAGATGGGATGATAATGTTATCAAGTTCGGCTGTATTATTGGTATCATCGCAGCCAGAAGAGATGATCAGTGAAGCAAACAGCATTATCAGAATCGCAGAATGGATAAGTTTTTTCATCCGGTAAAGTTACTCTCTTTCATTTTATTGGTCAATGTTTTTAATTCCACCCAAAAACAGAATTTTCGCGCTGTATCGCATTGATTTAAGACCGCATTTGGCTGTATCATTTTAATACAGTATATCGTTCCAATACAATAACCGCCCCTGAAACCATCATTTATGACCATTTATGACTGTTTTAATACTGTTCAAATTGGCATACTTCTTGAATTATAGGTATCAGAATAATTAATAATAAAAAAAGAAGGTTACCAATGGAATTATCTGACGTATTTGCTCTCGTAGCGGTTTTGGTTATTGGCGGCGGAATCTTCTCAGTACTAACAGCATATTTGGTGTACAAAATGAAAAGCACAAAAAGAACTTCAGCAGTTTCAGTTCCGGGAATTAAAGTTCAAAAAAGCTATTATCAGCCGGCTGAATATAAAAGTCCGGAAAAAATGTATTCTATGACCATAAGTTCAAGCGCCGGATATCAGGCAGTACCAGGACCGGCAAGAATAGTTGATTTTCGATACCGCTAAGAGTGGTTATCATTCTGCTCCGCCAGGGGTTGGCGGAGCGGAATGTCTTTATTTGAGCAATATAAATTTACCTTTTAAGGTCAGATTTCTACCCGAAAGACTCACAAAATAAACTCCGCTCTGCAGATTAGCTCCGTTTAACGAAATTTCGTTCATTCCATTCACTCCGTTAATTACCTCAGAAACCACTTCCTTACCGGTTACCGAGTAAACTTTCAGTGTAACCAAACCACTGCTTTTTGCATTAAATCTGATTTTTGCCTGTCCATTAAATGGGTTTGGGTAAATTTCCAGAAGTTCAAAGGAAAGGGGTCTCTTTTGAATATCTCTGACATCGGTTGAAAGATGAGAGCCGAAAGCTGCCAAGGCAGTCAGATTTAATTGTGTGACAGATTTTATAAGATTAAGGTTAAGAGTCTCAAGTGTATCTGATGATGTATGATAGTATGGGTTTGCTGTGTAGAATGGACCGTTATTCCAAGGGGGTGCATTTTCAATAACAAGCAGCGCCTGGTATCCGGCATCCCAAAAAGACTGATGGTCACTGTATGTCGCAGAGGATGAAACCAGACTACCCATAAGAAGTCCGACTTCAAACAGGGTATTTGCCTCTCTCAGATTGTTTGCAAGAAAACTTGAATTAGTATTAGATACAACCGAAGTAAAAATGTAGTTTGGATTATAACCCACCATATCAAAAGAAATCATTCCCTGCAGCATCTGACCATTATCAGCCGCGTGCGCAGCCATATATTTACTTCCGTGATGACTGCTTGAATAAGCCGGACCTGTTTCCTCAGCACCAAAGGCAGTGAGTTTAAGAGTATAAAGAGGCCGATAACCATGTGCAGTATCACTCAGAATTCTAATCATTTCGAGCAAAGCGGCAACACCTGAGGCATTGTCATCCGCGCCGGGTGCCCTGATTGTGCGCCATTGTTGATTCCAGACCGTTGAACCCATCCTGCTTGCGGATGCATCGTAGTGCGCGCCAATAAGATAGTATTTCAGTGAATCCTCTGTTCCCTTAATGGTTGCAGTCACATTATATAATGGCTGCGTATTAAGCGGGGGAGTGGCGCTGGATATATAAAAAGTATCTACCGTAACAATACCGTTTTTCGTGAGGAGCTGGAACTGCTCTCTGAGATAAACAAATGCTGAATCGTTACCCGGCGTAAAATTAACCCTGCTCTGATAACCACCGGCATATTGGAGATTAGTGATATGACGGACAATGTTATCAAGATTTACAGAGTCTTTCATTCGCAGAATGGTATTGAACAGATGCTGCTGAGGCAGCAGTACCGAATTGAGCAGAAGAAAAAACGCTAAAATGAAACTTCGGTTCATACTTGGGCAATTAAAATTTGTAAAATGAAAAATACACAATTCTCGTATTCATTGCTAATGACTGAAAACAGCCGCAGCATCACTTGATGCGTTTATATGCTATTCCAGAGACCAGTAATGAAAATAGTACGCCGCCTGCCCTGAAATAGTTAACCAATTCATCCTTTGCGGCAAAAAAGCCATCCCATTTATCGTACCGGTAAGCGAGAAAAGTATTAAGCAGGAGTTCGTATTCAGTGCCGTAAAGGAGAAGCAGAATCCAGACCGTCGAAAATGTTATAACAGCAAAATGCAGCATGGATTTTGACAACAGGGCAAACCCTGTAAGTCCGAAAACTATCGTAATCAGTGGTATGGCATTTAAAAGCTCTTTCAGACCAATTGCACTTGAATAAATAAGCGGGGAGAAGATCAGCAGGAGCACAAGCAGTGACCCCGGTTTCCCGGTTAAGGAATCAGGATTAAAAATAAGACCAAACCAAATCATCGCGAAAACCGGCGTGCACCAGATAAAATACACCGGAAAGTCAATCATAGAAGATGCAGCAAGTTCGAAATGGAAATCAGGAAGCCGGTATTTCAATAAACCGGTAAACCAGCCGCCCCACGCTATGAGGAGATTGCCTGATATAATGACTAAAGCAGTTTTCCAGGGGAATGGTTTTATGATGAAACGATGTTCTGACCTGAATCTGAGAAAAATAATATATAGCAATGGCAGGAACGGAATATATATACGGAACCCGATCAGGGAGAAAAGCGGGGAGAGATCTGTCAAATACATACCCCATGCTATTAAAATGGCTGAGAAAAATACCGGTAAAAGTATTGTTTTAGGAATGTTATTTTGCTCCAACTGAATCCTTCAGAACCTCTTCCGGGTTAAAGAGTTCTGTGCCGATGCCGTGTTTATATACAAGATTACCGCCAAGCTCTCCGGTCAGATAAAGATAGTAAAAACCAGTCAAAACAAGCAGAACGGAAAGAATTCTAAGGAATCCGGCGGCATTCAAGGTTTGCTTCCGGATATCAAGTTTGATGAACATCCACCCGCGAATAAACAAAAGAAGCGTAAAAACCCACACAACCATTGTTGCCGCATTCTCATGTTTTTCTATTTCGCCGGTATATAAAGAGTATGCCGGACTACCCGCGGTCATCAGTTCTTTTGCCTGAAGCGCTGCCTGCTCGCCTGAAATCAGGGCGGCGATTGAGCTAATAACGCCAAGCCCAAGCAGCAGCAACGCAGTGTTTGACCATATTTTTTTTCCGGTAATAACAGCAACCAGTTCTAACAGACCGCCCGTAAAAAGAAGTGCAACAGGGAAATGCACCAACTTGGGATGAAGTGAAGAGAGAAATTCAGTCATTGCAAACATCCGGAGAAGATAATCATCCGCAAAGAACACTTCCGCCATTCACATTGATAATCTCCCCCTGGATATGACGACTCAGCCGGCTTGCCAGAAAAAGTACCGGTCCGGCTATATCATCAGCGGTTGCAATTCGTGCAAGCGGAATTCCATTGAGTATATTCTGAAGGGACTCCTCATTCGTGAAGGCGGACATACTCACATCAGTATATACCCAGCCCGGCGCTACACAGTTAATGTTTATATTATACGCGCCGAACTCTGCGGCAAGTGATTTCGTAAATGATATCATTGCCCCTTTTGAAGCTGCATAATGGGAGTGAAATGCCTCACCGCGCTGTCCGGCGGTAGATGAAATAAGAATAATTTTACCTTCGCGCCGGCTTTTCATTGCAGGTATTACTTCACGGCAGAAGATAAAAGATGAAGTCATATTGATACGCTGTGTTTCTTCCCATACTTTTGTTGACATTTCATCTGCATTACCGTCAGTCCATATCCCGGCATTATTCACCAGGACGTCAATTCTTTTTTCCTTTTTGAGAATCTTTTTTACCGCTGAGATGATGTCATCTTCCGCGTCGAGACTAACCCTCAGACCGGTTGCCGGCGCTAACCAACTGTTATCCTTCTTTTTATTCTTATACGTAAAATAGACTTTAGCGCCATATTTCAGAAAGGCCTTTACGCATGCAGCGCCAATCCCTCTGGACCCGCCTGTAATGAGAATTACTTTATCTTTAAAATCATTTTCCATAATAAACCTTTCTTAAAAAAAGACCTTTTGCCGGAACAGCTTCACGCGCTGCTGTGCGGTCACGTTTATCGAGTATGACCTGCAAGTCAGGCGGGGTTCCTCCTTCCTGCGCAAGACGAATAAGTGTGCCGACTATGGTTCGCACCATGCCATGAAGAAAACGGTTACCTGTAATGCTGAAAATAAGAAAATCGCGATAGTCGCGCCACTGTGCACGATATATATTACAAAGCGTATGCGGCTGTTTTTCAGCATTTTTACTGAAAGAATAAAAATCATTATTCATTAACAGTACTTCGCTGAATTTATTCAGTTCAGCCGCTGATGGCGGGCTGTAAAGATAATAACTGTATTTATTCCGGAACGGGTCCTTCATCCTGCTGATGACGTATATATATGAGCGCTTTAGTGCACTGTGTCTCGCGTCAAAACTCAGCGGCATCTCCTGCAGGTTGCGTACGGCTATATCAAAGGGGAGCATTGAGTTTAATGAATATAGGAACCGGAAAGCATCCAGTTTCTGATCAGTCTTAAAGTTTGAAACCTGCCCGAGGGCATGAACTCCTGTATCGGTCCTTCCGGCGCCGGTAAGAATAACTTCGTGACGTAGAATTTTCTGTAAGGCATCTTTAATCCTCTGCTGCACCGTATCAGCATTTTGCTGTATCTGCCATCCGCAGTAGTTTGAGCCGTCATAAGCGATGGTTATTGAATAGTTATACAGTGCGTCCAAGTGATTCTGATATGATATTTTGCATCATTGGGTGAATCAGACCATTCGAACAGAGAATCTCCCTTGAATGGATACTTAACCTCTTACCGGAGAAATCGGTAACTTTGCCGCCTGCCTCTTCAACAATCAGTTGCCCTGCACAGATATCCCACGGATTCAGATGCATCTCCCAATAGCCGTCGAATACCCCCTGAGCAATGTAACAGAAATCAATGGCCGCCGAGCCGAGCCGTCTTATACCACGCGCTGTTTTGAGAAACGAACCGAGAACATTGAGAATCGGCTCAGTGTGTTCACGGACATCATAAGGGAAACCGGTTACCAAAAGAGATTCTTCAAGCCGCTTATTGTTACTGACTGTAATTTTATTATTTCCGGAATATGCTCCGTTCCCCTTTTCGGCCGAGTATATTACTCCCCGTGGTACATCTGCCACGGCTCCCATAATTGTCTCCCCGTTTTTCATTACGCCGATTGAAACAGAGTAAATGGGAAGTCCGTGAGCAAAATTTGTAGTGCCGTCTAATGGGTCAATTACCCACAAATATTCCGCGTTTTGCATCTCACCGCCTGATTCTTCAGCAAGAATTCCATGACCCGGAAAGTGTTTGTGAATGTAATCGATGATTAATTTTTCAGAACCTTTATCGGCTTCAGTCACCAGATTCATCTCTCCGGTTTTAAATTCGATTTCAAACGGGGTTAATGCGCGTTCTCTGACAAAATCAGAGGCGATTGAGGTTATCTCAAGTAATTTTTCAAACATAATGCTCAAAATTAAAGGATATTTAATAAAGATAATGCCCGGGTTCATAAATATCATTAAAATTCTCCTGATTATCTGAAAAAAATCATTTTCATATCAGGAGAAATTCTGATATTATGCAAAAAAGAAATTTAATAAAACTCCCGGATAGAATGGCCGAATTCAGTATCCAGATTGATAAAGATCCGAAAGAGCTTCATCGGGTTGAGCATGAGATGCTCAAATTACCCTTTGCCCAAAACTGCGAACGGGAAATCCTTGATGAGATTTATACTATCCTTGAAGAGATGCTCTTGAATATTATAAATTACGGTTTTAAAGGAGCAGAAAGTAAAAAGCACGATATTTCGGTTATTTTCCGGCAGGAAGGGGATACTCTGACGCTGATTTTTAAGGATAACGGTGCGCCGTTTAATCCTCTTACAAAATTGAGGACTGATACTGAAAGGGATGAATTCAATCTGCAAATGAATATAGGAGGGTGGGGGATCAATATGGTACGCGACTTTTCAGAACATTTAGATTATAAAAGAGATGGGGAATTCAATATTTTTACGGTAACAAAAAAAATTAACTAATGTCAGGAGTAAAAATGGAAATTAACGTAGAGCAGGAAAATACCGTCAGGATCATTTCGCTTTCCGGTCGCCTTGATATAATCAACGCGGAAGCGTTCGAAAATACGATTATCGAGTATATCGACAATCTTAACGAAAACAAGATGCTCATCGATTGCGAAAGTCTTTCTTTTATAAGCAGTGCCGGGCTGAGGGTTTTTATGATTGCCCTGAAAAAGATGAAGGCAAAACTGGGCAAATTAGTGCTGACCGGAATGAATGACAGCAACAGAAAAGTCTTCCAGATAACCGGTTACGAAAAGCTTTTTACTATTGCTGAATCAAAAGAAGAAGGCCTTTCACTTTTTTACCTTTCGTGATGAAAAAAGCATTTCTGACCGGCGGAGTCGTTCTATTATTGGCTCTCATCCCAATTACCATGTACATGGTTAACCCGGATTATGACTCGCTTAATCCGGTGCACCGCTATTTTGCTTCCTCTATCGTGGAAAAATGGATGGAATATGAGGATTCCGTTCCAAAAGAACGGCGTGCTACCTTGGATATTGACACTCTCTTTAGTTTACTCAACTTTCCGGAGCTCTCATTTGCCAGACGGATATTCAGAATTCCCCCTGCTGAACTTGGTTTTAAGGGAAAATTTTATTCGTTAGAGAAGCCAACAGACCTGGTGCTGATTGAAAATGTGGTTTTGGAAAATAGCGGTAATAGTTCAGAAACCGGTGTTCAATACTACCCACGGCATGCTTACAGAGACTACCGCGAAATGATGGACAGCATGAAAGCATCGATCGGGAAGCGATTATTTATTGACTCAGGTTATCGCTCCCCCGGCAGGCAGGCGTATTTGTTCTTTTATTACCTTGTAAAAACAAGCAATTTTGTGCTGAAAGAGAATGCACGGTGGATTGCAATGCCAGGTTACAGCGAACATGGCAGCCCCCTCTTTACTGCAATTGATTTTATTTCTGAAGACGGAATAAACGGGTTTTCAGGCAAGCAGACTGCTGAAAATTTCGAAAATCTCGAAGAATACAGGTGGCTTCAGGCGAATGCATCCCGCTTTAACTTTTATTTGTCATACCCCCGTGAGAATAATTTAGGTGTTGCATTCGAGCCCTGGCACTGGCATTGGGAGGGGGACACAAGTATTTTCACCAATACAAATACCCCTCAAATTAAGCCAAATCCCTGATTCCGGGTTGGGTTAAGGGAAACATTTTATATATTTGGAGACTGCTTAATTTTTTTATTTCAGTTGATGTCTAAAAAAATATCTATAAAAGACCTTAAAGAGTACGTTGGACAGGAAATTCAAATTTCCGGCTGGTTGTATAACAAGAGGTCATCCGGAAAATTACGCTTTCTGATCTTACGTGACGGTAGCGGTTACCTGCAATGTGTCTATTTCAAGGGAAACGTTACCCCCGAAGTTTTTGAACTGACCGACAAAATTGGTCAGGAGTCTTCAATTACGGTTACCGGTAAAGTTAAGGAAGAACCCAGATCACCAGGCGGCTACGAATTAGACGCCACTAACGTCTCTCTCATTCACGAAACTCACGATTACCCCATTACACCCAAAGATCATGGGGTTGAATTTCTGATGGACAAAAGGCATCTCTGGCTGCGTTCCAGCCGTCAGGTTGCTATTATGAAGATCAGACACCGCATCGTGAAGGCCATCAGGGACTTTTTCGATGAGAGGGGTTTTACACTAATGGATGCCCCTATTATTACACCTGCTGCCTGCGAAGGAACTTCAACTCTCTTTGAAACAGAGTATTTCGATCTTGGAAAGGCCTATCTCACGCAATCAGGTCAGTTGTACGCAGAGGCGGGGGCGTTGGCTTTAGGTAAAGTTTATACATTTGGGCCGACTTTTCGTGCGGAAAAATCGAAAACGAGACGCCATTTAACCGAATTCTGGATGGTTGAGCCGGAAGTTGCTTTTAACGATCTAAATGATAATATGGATCTGGCGGAAGAATTTCTTGAATATATTGTTCAGTCAGTACTGAAGGACCGGGCAGAAGAACTGAAAATTCTTGAGAGAGACACCGCGGCACTTGAAAAAGTAGTTCGTCCACTGCCAAGAATCTCCTACGATGAAGCAGTCGAAATTCTTCATAAGGACGGGCTGCCGTTTGAATATGGCAATGACCTTGGCGCTGCTGATGAAACGGTAATTTCTTCAAAATTTGATAAACCGGTTATGGTTCACCGCTATCCGTCAGAAGTCAAAGCTTTTTATATGAAGCGGGATCCTGAAAATCCAAAATTAGCCATGGCAGTGGATGTGCTTGCACCAGAAGGTTACGGCGAAATTATTGGAGGAAGCCAGCGAGAAGAAAGTCTTGATCTGCTTCAGGAAAGAATCAAGGAACATAATCTGCCGATGGAGGCCTTTGAATGGTATCTTGACCTCCGCAGGTTCGGTTCAGTGCCTCACTCCGGGTTTGGGCTCGGTCTTGAACGAACGGTTGCATGGATCTGCGGGCTTGAGCATGTGAGGGAGACAATCCCATTTGCCAGAATGATTTACAGAAATACTCCTTAGGTAACTGATGAGCTTGGAAACAATTCTATTTTACTTTTTTGCAACCATTTGCGCTGTAACGAGCGTACTGGTAGTAATAAGACGTGAGCCGGTTTTTTCGGCGCTTTTTCTTGTCCTCAACTTTGCTTCGCTTGCCGGCATCTATGTCACATTGTACGCGCAGTTTATTGCGGTTGTTCAGGTGATTGTTTATGCCGGAGCTATCATGGTGCTGTTCCTCTTTGTGATAATGCTATTAAGACCTGAAAAGGAGAAATCAATTTTTTCAGGGCACCCTGCTCTGCAGAAAATTTCAATTGGTGTGGGGGTAGTGGTATTTTTTCAGCTCATATATATAATTATCGCGGGCACACTTTCCACAGGTAAGAGTGTTGCGGCAGAGCAAAGAATCAGAACAGGCGAGGTTGAATTTATCGGTCGGGAGCTTATAACCAACTATCTTCTGCCATTTGAATCGATCGCATTTCTTTTGTTAGCTGCCACTATCGGGGCACTGGTAATATCCAAGAAAAAATTTGAATAACAGGTACAATGATAACATTAGAACATTATCTTATTCTTAGCGGATTCATGTTTGTTACTGGCGTGGTTGGGGTGCTCACCAGAAGAAACGCAATTGTTGTTTTTATGTCCATCGAACTTATGCTTAACTCAGCAAATCTGACATTTGTTGCCTATTCTTCCTATCTCGGGAATGTAATCGGTCAGTTGTTTGTGTTCTTTGTTATGGCAGTAGCCGCGGCTGAAGCCGCTGTCGGGCTTGCTATTCTGATTGCAATATACAGGAATAAGGCAACGCTCAATATAGATGAAATTAATATCCTTAAGTGGTAAGCCGGAAATCTGACAGATGATACAATTAATTTACCTTACCGTACTCCTGCCGTTTATCGGGTTTCTGATCAACGGACTGTTCGGATCAAAAATAAAGAGTGAAAAGCTCATTGGTGCTATCGGAAGCAGCGCGATTGGTATTTCCTTTATCATTGCTGCCGGTGCTTTTTTTGAACTGCTGGCAATGCCGCCCGAACAGAGATCAGTAATTGTCACCCTTTTTACCTGGCTTAAAACCGGCGGACTTGATGTTTCGGTTGCTTATCAGGTAGATCAGCTTTCAATTGTAATGGCTCTGATAGTTACCGGGGTCGGATTTCTTATTCATATATATTCCATCGGATATATGCATGGAGATAAGGGATTCTGGAGATTTTTTGCATATCTGAATCTGTTTATCTTCGCGATGATGAATCTGATTTTAGCGGATAATTTTCTTCTGCTCTTTCTCGGATGGGAAGGTGTGGGGCTCTGTTCATACCTGCTTATCGGTTTCTGGTACGATCGCAAATTTGAAAAGAGCACAACTGCCGATGCCGCAAAAAAAGCATTTGTTGTTAACAGAATAGGGGATTTTGGGTTCCTGCTCGGTATGTTCCTTATTTTTATGGAATTCGGAAGTCTTACCTTTGCTGAGGTTCTCCCCGCGGCAGCAGCCGGAGGCAAGTCAGAATTTGTGTTCACTATGATCGCTCTCTTTCTTTTTATAGGAGCTACAGGAAAGTCTGCGCAGATTCCGCTTTTTGTCTGGCTTCCTGACGCGATGGCGGGTCCAACACCGGTTTCAGCCCTTATCCACGCTGCAACCATGGTAACGGCGGGTGTATATATGGTGGCAAGAACTTCTGTTATCTTCGCCTCATCTGCTGTTATGATGGAAGTTGTAGCAGTCGTTGGTATTTTGACTGCTTTTTTTGCGGCAACAATTGGTCTTGTACAGACAGATATTAAAAAAGTTCTTGCATATTCAACTGTAAGCCAGCTCGGATATATGTTTCTGGCGCTTGGCGTGGGTGCATTCAGCGCGGGTATTTTTCATGTGATGACTCACGCGTTTTTTAAGGCGCTGTTGTTCCTTGGGGCAGGGTCAGTGATTCATGGAATGCATGAAGAGCAGAACATCATGAAGTACGGCGGACTAAAAAAATATATGCCGCGGACTTATCTAACATTTCTTATTGCCGCTATCGCGATTGCCGGAATTCCTCCATTTTCAGGTTTCTTCTCGAAAGATGAAATACTTTGGTATTCATTTGCTAATGGTGGATTCGGGTTCTGGCTGGTTGGTGCATTAACCGCACTTATGACTGCGTTTTATATGTTCCGCCTTGTTTCTTTAACTTTCTTTGGTAAAGAACGGTTTGACCATCATCATGTTCATCCGCATGAATCGCCTGCTGTTATGACAATACCTCTTATGGTTCTGGCCGGGCTAAGCATCATCGGCGGATTTATCGGCATCCCGGAAGTATTCTCAGGCGCTCACGGAAATTTTTTCCACGGATGGCTTGAACCGATCTTTGCTCAGGCAAATACAAAACTTGCCTCACATGGTTCACACTCCCACGCTACGGAACTTATTCTTATGGCTGTTTCTGTTGCACTGGCTGCATCAGCAATTTATTTTGCATTTACAATATATACGAAGAAACAGGAAATCGCGGCTCAGACCTCATCCAGGTTCAAAGGGCTCTATAATCTCCTGCTTAATAAGTATTTTGTTGATGAAGTGTATGATGCAACTGTAATTAATCCGTTGGTTAAGTTCTCTGATAAGTTCCTCTGGAAGATAGCCGATGTTAAAATGATTGATGGTATGGTAAACGGAACCGCTTCATTTTTTCTGAGGACATCGGATTTTATCAGGAGAATGCAGACGGGTGTAACACAGATGTATGCACTGGTAATGATGCTTGGAATTTTAACCGCACTATTTTGGATTATAACAAGTTTGTAATATGAATAGCGAATCAATTTTAACCTTCCTTATTCTGATTCCTCTGGTGGGGTCTCTGATTGTTCTGTTTATCCCAAAAGGGAAAGACAGTGTTGTCAGGGCAGCAGGACTATTAATTTCACTTGCAGCATTTGTTGTTTCGTTATTTGTCCTTGATCTGTTTGATTACGGAAAGAGCGGATTCAAGGAATTTCAGATGGTGCATACATTCCCGTGGATATCTGATTTTAATATTTATTACAAAGTCGGGATAGACGGACTTTCACTCATCCTGGTTCTGTTGACAACGTTTCTGACGCCGCTCACGCTGCTTGCTACCTGGGGCAATATAAAAGTGAAAGTAAAAGAGTTTACTTTTTTCATGCTGATGCTTCAGGTAGGAATGCTTGGTGTTTTTCTTTCACTCGACCTTTTCCTTTTTTATATATTCTGGGAAGCAATGCTTATCCCAATGTATTTTATCATTGGAATCTGGGGAGGGGAGCAGAGGATTTACGCTTCTGTTAAGTTTTTTATATATACCATGGCGGGCAGTCTCCTGATGCTCGTTGCCATAATCTGGCTGGCGGTTGAAGGTTCAACAGTTATCGGGACATTTACCACTGATTTGATGGTACTCTATTCGGTAGGACCTCAGGTCGGATTTGATATACAGAAATATCTTTTCCTTGCCTTTGCCCTTAGTTTTGCAATTAAAGTTCCTTTGTTTCCTTTACATACCTGGCTGCCTGATGCGCACGTTCAGGCACCGACTGCCGGTTCTGTAATTCTTGCGGGTGTGCTGCTCAAGATGGGTACTTACGGGCTCATCCGGTTTTGTTTGCCTCTCTTTCCGCAATCAGCCGTGTATTTTGCACCGATGTTTGCAGTACTTTCGGTAATTGGAATTCTTTATGGCGCTTTTGTCGCAATGGTGCAGAAAGACATGAAAAAGCTGGTTGCGTATTCATCCGTCGCGCATCTTGGCTTTGTTGTTCTTGGTATTTTTGCTTTCACGCAGGAAGCAATGCAGGGAGCAATCATTCAGATGATCAATCATGGTCTTTCAACCGGAGCACTGTTCCTTTTGGTTGGATTCATCTATGACAGAACACATACCAGAATGATAGCTGATTACGGTGGAATAGCGAAAATCGTTCCGGTTTACTCAACCATGCTGTTAATTACTTCACTCTCCTCAATCGGGCTTCCGGGTCTGAATGGTTTTATAGGTGAATTTCTCATCCTTATCGGAAGTTTTAAATCACCGGTGTTAAATAGCTGGTGGTACACTGTTTTTGCAGCTTCCGGAGTAATTTTCGCGGCAGTATATCTTCTCTGGATGTATCAGCGGGTTGTTTTTGGTGAAGTTAAAAATCCGCACCTGAACGAACTGACTGATATGACCGGAAGAGAGATAGCCATTATGATACCTATTCTCCTTTTTGTTGTATGGATTGGCGTTTATCCATCAACATTCTTAACAATGACCGAGGGATTCTCAGCAAGTTTACTGGTTGAGATACTTAAATACTAATTTATATTATGAAAAAAATATTATTAACCGTCATCTTGTTCTTTTTTACAACAGCAGTGAATGCTGCTGATGTGTTGGTTGAGACTCCGCATGATGTAGTTGAGCATACGCTGCCGAATCCGTGGATGGTCTTACCGTTCGTCCTGCTTCTTTTAATGATTGCGACAGGTCCTATATTTTATAAACATTTCTGGGAGCATCATTATCCGAAAGTGTCAATAGTATTAGGAATCATAACCGCGGTATATTATGCCGGAGTTCTGGGTGATACAACCAGTCTTTTGCATACTGCTGCCGAGTATATATCATTTATTGCACTTTTAGCATCGTTGTTTGTTGCCTCAGGCGGAATCCTGATTAAGGTTGACCGGAAATCGACCCCGCTGTTTAATGTATTGTTTCTCCTATTTGGCTCTGTTATTTCAAATGTAATCGGGACTACAGGCGCATCAATGCTGCTTATCCGGCCGTTTATCAGGATGAATAAGGACAGAATTAAGCCGTATCATATTATCTTTTTCATTTTTTCAGTCAGTAATATCGGCGGTGCATTAACTCCGATAGGTGATCCGCCATTGTTTCTCGGGTTTCTGCGCGGTGTTCCGTTTTTTTGGGTGATAGCGAATGTTTGGTATATATGGATTCCTGCACTGGTTTTCGTACTGGCTATTTTTTATGTGATTGACAGTATGAACAAAAGCACTGCTTCGGATGATGTTACATACACCGGCAGGGTTGAGCTTAAAGGATTAAAGAACATTGGTTACCTTGCAGTTATTATTGTAAGTGTATTTATTGACCCGGCAGTAATTTCATGGGTTCCGTCTCTTGCGCCTCTTCCGTTCGGCATCAGAGAAATTATTATGATGTCGGTTGTTTTCCTTGCATACCGTACAGCCGATCAGGAAGTTTTAAAGGCGAACGAGTTTGATTTTGAACCAATCAAGGAAGTGGCATTTTTATTCGTGGGTATCTTTATCACGATGATACCGGCGTTGCAGCTTATTGCTTATGAAGCAAGGGTTTTTAGCAATTTGTTAAATCAGGGAACATTTTATTGGGCGACCGGTACTCTTTCGGCTTTTCTTGATAACGCACCGACCTATTTGAATTTCCTTAGCGCCGCGATGGGGAAATATGCTATGGATGTTAACGTGAAAGCTGATGTGATCAAATTTGTGATTGAGGATGATGTATATCTCCGGGCAATTTCTGTCGCGGCGGTTTTCTTCGGCGCGATGACATATATAGGCAATGGCCCTAACTTCATGGTTAAATCGATTAGCGAGCGTGCCGGAATTGAGATGCCGAGTTTCTTTACGTATATCGTTAAATATTCCATCCCGGTACTGCTGCCGGTGTTTTTTATTATTTATTTACTTTTCTTCAGGTAAAAGCATGGCATCATTATCAGAAATTCTGGCGCGGGGGAAAGATGGAATGTATTTCGGGAACAGACTTATTCTGCCGTTTCATTGTGAACTGCTGAAGGTTATTATAGATGATGACATAATCACTGATTTTTCGACCAGTGAAAGAGGCGTTTCGCTTCGCTACGCGGAAAATTTTATGGATGTTTATTGTCTTGATTATAAGAACCTGAAAGACGCTATTTCCAAATTTGAAGCTGTTAAATTTATCGCGGTTGAGAAGGGTGAAGACATTTTTGATGATAAGAAACACATTAAGTTTGTTGTTTACCTGAAAGAAAAGAATAAAACACGGATAGAATTAGCCGATAAAGACATTTTATTTTTTGAGTAAATATGAATCTGACAAGTACTGACTATCTAAATATGCTTCCTTTGCTTCTGGTCGGAGCGGGTATTCTGATCTCACTGACTGTTGAGATGTATAGTAAGAAGAGTGAAGGAGTTCTCTCCTGGTTCAGCTTTTTACTGCACCTTTCTGCCGCGTATTATTCCCTTTACACGGTGAATAATGTTTCATCCTTATTTGGCGGGATGATGGCTACAGGCGGTACTGTTAATATCTTCTTCTTTATTTTTAATTTTGGCGCCGCCATTGTTGTACTGCTTTCGATGGACTACTTAAAGAAGGCAGAAATTTATTTCGGTGAATATTATATTTTACTGCAGTCCGCGGTGCTTGGTATGATGCTTATGGCATCAGCCACTGATCTGGTGATGGTCTTTATCGGTCTTGAACTGATGTCCATTTGTTTTTATGTATTAGCCGGGTTTCAGAGGAAGAATGTCCGCTCCAATGAAGCATCATTAAAATACTTCCTGCTGGGGTCATTTACCACAGGATTTATTGTTTATGGTATGGCTTTAATATATGGTTCAGCCGGTTCCCTCAATATTCAGTCAATTTATTCAATGCTCAGCGGCGAAAGCACTCCATTGCTTTTTTACGTTGGCACTCTGCTTTTCATAATAGGTTTCTCGTTCAAAATTGCGGCATTTCCGTTTCACATGTGGGTGCCTGATGTATATCAGGGAGCGCCGACTTCTGTTACCGCCATGATGTCAACAATCGGTAAAGCTGCTGCATTCAGCGCACTGCTGTTGATAATTTACCCTTTTATCGGTTCTAAAAATCCGCAGACTTTTTCTCCAGTCTTTACGGTGCTTTCTGCTGCATCAATGATTTTCGGCAGTATTGTTGCTCTGGCACAAACTGACATAAAGCGAATGCTTGCATATTCATCTATTGCTCATGCCGGATATATGCTTATCGGACTGGCGGCTGCAAATGACACAGGCGCATCAGGGATTATGTTTTATCTGGCTGCTTATGCGTTTATGAATTTAGGTGCATTCGGGGTTGTTTCTCTAATTGAGGATAAGGGTAATACTGAAGGTACGATTGAAAGTTACGCCGGTCTTTCTGACAGAAACCCCTTACTGGCCGGTCTGCTTGCGTTGTTTATGTTCACACTTTCCGGACTACCGCCTTTTGCCGGATTTTTCGGAAAATATTATGTTTTTATTGCTTCACTTGAAGCGGGAAACGTTTGGCTTGCGGTGCTTGGTGCACTTAGTTCAGCAGTGAGTGCTTATTTTTATTTACGGATAATTGTTGTCATGTATTTCCGTAAAAGCGATGTTTCATCTGAGAATGTTATTACCGAGTCTCACACATCATTGCTTGGTATCGTAATATCAGCGATTTTGGTAATAATGATGGGGCTGGCTCCTGGTTCGATTGTCCGTTTAATTAACTCCTTTTGAACAAAAGTAGAATAACGTGATACCCCTTTACACATCTGGTCAGGTCAGGCAGTTTGACCGGGATGTGATTGAACGCTCGCAGGTTCCATCAATTGTTCTCATGGAAAATGCAGCCAGGAATATATACGATATAGCTGTCAGGGAGTTAAAACTGAATCCTGAGAAAGACTATATTGGGATAGTCTGCGGAAAGGGCAACAACGGAGGGGATGGTTATGCACTCGCCCGGCACTTCCTGAATGCGGGCTATCAGGTTCTGCTTGTCTCTCTTTTTGAATTAACTGAACATTCACCTGATGCTTCGGTAAATTATTCCATTTTGCTGCGGAGCGCCAATTCATATCCTAACCTGGAACTCATTCATTACAAATCTCTTATTGATTTAGCCCCGCTGCTAAGAGTTGATGTGCTTTTTGAAGCCATACTCGGAAGCGGTGTAACCGGTGCTGTTCAGGATGAGCTTCGTCCGGTAATAAAAAAGATGAACTCAGTTGAGGCGATTAAGATTTCGCTTGATATACCGGTTGGTATTGATGCAGATACGGGAAGTCTGACCGGCATGAGCACAGAAGAAGAAAAAGACACAGTATTTAAAGCAGACCTCACTATTTCACTGGCGGCGCTCAAAAGAGGATTATTCTTTGGGGATGGTTACCTGCATGCAGGCAAGGTGATTCCTGCTGAGATAGGGTTCAGATTTGATCCTGAACTTTTACCATCTGAAGATTATTTAATAGAACCGGAAGACTGCTATTATTCACTGCCGGTTAAAGAAAGAGGAATTCATAAATATTCAGGCGGTCGTCTGTTGATAATTGCCGGAAGCAGAATGTACCCCGGAGCCGCAGTTCTTTCCGCGAAGGCAGCTCTCAAAACCGGCTGCGGAGCGGTGAAACTTGCTGTTCCTTCATCCATATATACTGCTATTATAGCGCAGCTTGATCAGCCGGAGCTGATTGTTGTCCAGTATGATGACAGACAAAAAGGGTGTTTAATACCCGAAGCGCTTAATGAACTTAAAGAAACGATTGATGAAAGTGATGCTTTACTCATTGGTCCTGGTTTGGGAAGAACGGAAGAAACCGTATCAGCGGTCAGAGAATTATTAAAAAATGAGAGAGCAGCAATTCTTGACGCAGATGGAATTAATGCAATAACTGTTAGTATATCTGAGTTTCCGCTAAATCAGGTTATCCTGACACCTCATCCGGGTGAGTTTTCGCGGCTGTCAGGGAAAAGTCTGGATATCATGCGTAAAGATTTGTTAGCAGCAGGGAAGTCGTTTGCGGAGGAGAATAACGTTTTTCTGGTATATAAGGATTTTAGAACCGTTATTTTTGGTGATTCAGGAGAATCATTTATCAATACGACCGGAAATCAGGGGCTTGCAAAAATTGGTTCCGGAGATGTCTTAGCAGGAATGATAGCAGGGTTTTACGCGCAATTTAAGGACAGGGAAAAAGCGGTGCTTTCAGGAGTTTATTTGCATGGTCTTGCAGCCGATATATTATCCGCCAATAAAACTTTCTATGGCTACTCGGCGTCAGATATTATACAAATTATTCCTGAGGCAATTAAATTATTGAGGGAATCCGTTGATACTTCAGTTTCTTGAAAAAAATAAAAAATACGCTGTTTATCTTCCTCTGCTGATTTACTGGCTGGCATTGCTTATTGCCACCTCTATACCCTCCAGCAGTCTTCCGGAAATTTCTTACAGTGATAAGACGATGCACTTTCTTGCCTATGGCGGGCTGGGATTTTTGCTTACACTTGCCTTTACGGTACAAAGGAAATTCCCTGAATTGAGGGGTTATGCGGTTTTAACAGCAATTACCGTTGCTGCATTATACGGTGCGCTGGATGAATTTCACCAGAGTTTTATTCCCGGCAGGAATGCTGAACTGCTCGACTGGATTGCCGACTTTGTCGGGAGTATCCTGGGCTCATATCTCTGTCTTGGGTTGCTACGTCTGCCTCTAAAAGTGGGGGAGGGGTGAAGTTTTCTTCAAAAACGTTGATTTTTAATTAAAAATCACTAAAAAAAGAGCGGGAACTTTTTTATTTTTCGGTAGTATAAAGTTTGAAAAGTGTTTTATAAACAGGATTACAGGAGGCGGCAATGCTTCGGATGAAAAACCCAATAGCTGACATGCGCAGCAAATACAAAAGAACGTTTGAAATGGCGGTAATAATTGCTTTGGCCTTTATGATCGTTGCTTTCAAGTTCTGGCCTGATATGAAAACTCAGGAAGTAGATTTTGATGCTCCACAGGAGCTTTTTAACGTAGAGGACATTCAGCAGACAAAGCAGGAAAATCGTCCTCCACCACCACCAAAGCCGCCAATTCCGATTGAAGCGCCATCCGATAACGTACTTGACGATATCGAGATAGCAGATACCGAAATTGATGAACAGGAAGTAGTGGAAGCTCCTCCTCCACCAAAAGAGGAAACCCGCACCATCGTAGAAGAAGAACCACAGTATTTTGTGGCCGTTGAAGAAATGCCTGAACCAATCGGCGGTATTGGCGCAATTCAGAGTAAAATAGTTTACCCTGAAATCGCCAAAAGAGCCGGCGTAGAAGGTAAAGTTTTCATTAAGGCCTTCGTTAATGAGAGCGGCGAAGTTACAAAAGCCGAAGTTGTTAAAGGTATCGGAGCTGGTTGTGACGAAGCGGCAATGGAAGCTGTTAAGCAGACCAGATTTAAACCTGGTAAGCAGCGTGGTAAACCGGTAAAAGTTCAGGTTGCAATTCCGGTGGTTTTCAGACTACAATAAAATTATTGTTCTAAAAAAGCCCCTCACAATGAGGGGCTTTTTTATTTTAAATGTAAATAATAGTTAAGAACCTGAGTAACAGGGCTGCTTCTGAAGGACAATAAGGACTATTGACCAATACAGATACTAAAGAAACTCGCTTCAGATTCGTGTAGGAGTGACAATCAGAACGGGGAATAAAACGGCTTTAGAACACTAACAGGCAAAAAAAACCCGGAGTGGTTTGCTCCGGGTTAAATTCTTGAGGCGCCGGTCGGATTCGAACCGACGAATAAAGGTTTTGCAGACCTTCCCCTTAAGCCACTTGGGTACAGCGCCATTTTGCTTTAAAAAACAAAATCCACTAAAGCGTGGATTCTGCCTTTTTGAGCGGGAAACGGGACTTGAACCCGCGACTTCAACCTTGGCAAGGTTGCGCTCTACCAACTGAGCTATTCCCGCTTATTTGTCTTTTTGTATCAGAAATTATCAGATACAGACATCAAATATAACAATTTTCTGTTTTTTGTCAAACAGACTTAATTAAATTTGTTTTTGGTTATAAACTTCCAGAACTCACCAAATACCAGTGTGCTGACTCCTGCGCCGATGATCACAAGCCATTCAATTCCGGTAAGATACGTAACCTTAAATACCGGATGGAAAATTTCAAATCCGACAGATGAAAGTGACATCATAAGTGCAACGCCGGTTGCCAGGAAGAGAGATTTATTGGAGAATACCTTCATAGCAAATGATGACTGATACAATGAACGGCAGTTGTAGCCGTTAAATAATCTCGCGAAAATCAGCGTCATGAAGAACATGGTAACAGCAGTGGTCTCGATAGTCTTTGCGTCAGTACCTTCAGGATATAAACTCATATCATTGAGGCCCCAGACAAATACCGCGGTAGTCACTAATGATATCCATAAACCGACTGCGCCAATGAACCAAAGTGCTTTTGTATTAAGAATACCTTCATTCACTTTACGCGGTCTCTTGGTCATGATACCGGGTTCAGGAGGTTCAACTCCGAGAGCGATTGCAATAAGACCGTCCATAATAAAATTGATGAACAGAATCTGCACAGCATGCAGAGGCAGCGGTAAGGTTGCAAGCAGAGTAATAATCATCGCGAATACCGTACCCATATTTCCGCTGAGGAGATATACCAGATATTTACGGATGTTCTCGAATATGCTTCTTCCTTCTTCAACAGCATTGACAATAGAAGCAAAGTTATCATCCGTCAGAATCATATCTGCTGCTTCTTTGCTTACGTCTGTACCGGTAATACCCATTGCCACGCCAATATCAGCTTTTTTCAATGAGGGGGCATCATTCACACCATCTCCGGTCATAGCTACTATATTGCCCCTCTTCATAAGAGATTCAACGATTTTGAGCTTATGAGCAGGGGATATACGGGCATAAACCTCTGTATTATCAACCGTAAGTTCAAATTCCTTATCACTCATTTTTTCAAGTTCAGTACCAGAAATTGCTTTTCCGCCGCGCATGATACCGAGCTCTTTTGCCACTGCAACTGCGGTAATTTTATGATCACCGGTGATCATAATTGGCTTAATTCCTGCGGAGAAACAGGTTTTAATTGAATCTTTGACTTCCATTCTTGGGGGGTCAATCATTCCCACAATGCCGGCAAAAGTCATCTCTTTTTCAATATTTTTAAATGTTTCCGCGCTTTCACCACCGGAATAATCGTCAGCTACATTGGGCATTTCCTTATATGAGATGCCGAGTACGCGAAGGGCATTCTCACCAAAACCGTACGCAGCGTCCAAAATCTGAGTACGCATTTCAGGAGTAAGCGGGAGTGACTTGCCTCCTTCAGAATAAAAGGAACAGGAATCAAGGATAACCTCAACTGCGCCTTTGCTTGAGACCATCCGTTTTCCGTTTACGTTATGGACAGTTGTCATGCGCTTTGTTTCAGACGAGAAGGGGATTTCATGAATACGTTCGTGTTGCCTCCGTATATCCTCAACCTTTATTCCGGCTTTTTCCGCGGCGACAACGATACCACCTTCTGTAGGGTCGCCTAAAACATCCCAACCCTGTTCATCTTTTACGATTTTTGTATCGTTACACAAAGAGCCGTAGGTAAGAAGATCGCGAAGGTCTGTTTTACTTCCAATTTCCGCCGAGTTTCCGTTAATCTGAAATTCACCCACCGGGTTATATCCAACGCCGGTGATATCAAAAATCTCACCGCCACTGTAAATCTTGCGGATGGTCATCTCATCCTGGGTGAGAGTTCCGGTCTTATCAGAGCAGATAATGTTAATTGCACCGAGGGTTTCTACGGCAGGCAGTTTTCTTATCAGGGATTTTCTTTTAACCATTCTTCTGACACCAAGTGCAAGGGAAATGGTTACTACAGCCGGCAGTGCCTCCGGTATTACGGCTACTGCAACAGCAACACCCCAAACAAACATCTCAACCAGACTGTGCCCCTGAAATACTCCGAGAAGGGACATAGCGGCAGCCAGGATAATCGAAAAAATTCCTATTTTTTTCCCGAGTTCATCAAGATTCTGCTGAAGTGGCGTCTTGCGGTTTTCGGTATTTTGCAAGAGTGAGGCAATTTTGCCAAATTCTGTTTTCATCCCGGTATCAGTTACAATCGCTTTACCCCGACCGTAAGAGATAGAAGTGCCCATATAGACCATATTTTTCCGGTCACCAAGCGGAACATCGAGATCCATGATTTCGTGGGTGTGTTTCTCAACTGCCAGAGATTCCCCTGTCAGTGAAGCTTCCTCAACTCTCAGATTCTGGGCTTCAACAAGACGGGCGTCAGCGGGTATTTTATCACCGGTTTTGAGTACAACAAGGTCGCCGGGGACTAAATCTTCCGAATTTACAACCTTTTCAACCCCATCTCTGATTACGTGAGCTTGCGGAGCGGCCATTTTCTTCAGAGATTCAATTGCCTTACCGGCCTGAAACTCCTGAATAAAGCCGGTAACTCCGGCGAGAACCACAATAACGATAATAGCGACCGCTTCTACAATGTCTCCCATAAATGCAGCGATTACGGCAGCCGCAAAAAGGATAATAATCAGTAAACTGGTAAACTGACGGATAAGAAGCAGCCAGGCAGGTTCTTTTTTCTCAGCTTCAAGTGCATTGGGACCGTATTGATCAAGCCGCTGGGTAGCATCGGCTGCTGTAAGACCGCTTTCACTGGTCTGAAGCTCGATAAATACGTCCTTGACCTGGGAATGATACCACTGCGATAATTCTTTTGTCAAAGCTCCAGGTTTATATTCTGACATAATAAACGGTTCTCACTATAAATAAATTTTAGAAAAAGTTAAAATAATCATTTACCACTACATTGGCTGTGCGCCATCGCAGCAGCTATTTTCGTGAAACGTGCATAAACCCTCGATACGGAATAGAGGACTGCAGGTTAATGAATGCTTCCTTGTCAATAGACTCAACAAGTTTAATAAAGTTTTGCACTTTTTTTCGCGGAAGAATGCAATTTATTATCGAAACCCCACCGCTGCCGCCTTCTCCGGGTATAATTGTTACCCCATATCCGGCCAGACGTAGTGCATCAGCAATTTTATCAGTATTGAATTTTGAGATAACGTTAATGTTAGCATGCCCTAAACCAATCCATCTTTCAATGGTAATCCCAAAAAAATTACCCAAAGAAAAACCAATGGCATAACCGAACAGATTTGCCGTATTGTCAAGGTGCTGAAAAATAAAACGAATTGCAAATACCCAAATGAGTACCTCAAAAAACCCGGCAAATGCGGCATAGTATCTGCGTCCTTGAACAACCAAAATGGTTCTGACAGTTCCAATACTTACATCGCAAATCCGCATGAGTGCTATCAGCACCGGACCTAAATAAGGAGAATCGAATATCATTATATGGTCAAAGAAAACTTAACTGAATTACATGAACAGAATGGTCAAAAGTGCTTATTTTGAGGTCTTAATTTAATAAAAATTGCTTCAATTCCGGACATTTTACGTCTGATTAATGGAAAATCTATCTAATGTTTGAAAAAGAAAGGGCGGAATTAGCCGGACAACTCAGACGCAGGGGAATAAAGAATGAAGAAGTCTTACGGGCAATCGGGACGGTCCCCCGGCATGAATTTGTTAATAAAACTCTTTGGCATCTGGCTTATGCTGACAACCCGCTTCCAATCGGCTCACAGCAGACGATAAGCCAGCCCTACACGGTGGCATTTATGACCGAGCTCCTGGAGGTGAAAAAGGGGGGTAAAGTTTTGGAAGTCGGCACTGGTTCGGGGTATCAGGCGGCAATTCTTTCTGAATTAGGGGTAAAAGTTTATAGCGTTGAGAAAGAGTTTGATCTTTACAAAGAGACAAACCGGCTTTTACTCACTTTAGGTTACAGAGTAGCAACCCGGTACGGGGATGGGACAATCGGGTGGAATGAATTTGCCCCTTATGATGGAATAATTGTAACTGCAGGTGCGCCTTCTCTTCCGATTACCCTCCGGAATCAGCTCAGGGAAGGGGGAAAGCTGATTGTACCGGTTGGAGACAGAGCCGCGCAGAAACTTTTCGTAGTTGAGCGCACCGGAGAGACTGCATTTAAGGAGAAGGTGATACCAGGATTTAAGTTTGTGCCTCTTATCGGAAAAGAAGGTTGGGAAAATTAATTCCGGTCATAACCGGACCAACCGCTTCAGGGAAATCAGATGCGGCATTTTTACTGGCGCAGTCATTGGATTCCGAGATTATTTCATCTGATAGCAGGCAAATTTACAAGTATCTTAATATCGGGACTGCAAAACCGGACAGGCAAACTCTTGATGAAGTGAAACATCACTTTATTGACTCCCATGAACCGGATGAGGTTTTCAGCGCCGGGAAGTTTGAACAGGAAGGGAGAGAAATTCTGAAACAGATTCTTGCCGGCGGTAAAACTCCGATCGTCTGCGGAGGAACCGGATTATATATACAGGCGCTGCGTGACGGTATTATAAAAATAGAAGCGGATGAAGATTACCGCGGGTATATTAAAAAGTATTACGAAGAAAACGGAAGCGAAGCTCTGCATGAAGAGTTGAGGAGAGTTGACCCGCTTTCAGCAGAAAAGATTCCGGCTTCAACATATAAACGGGTCGCGCGTGCCTTGGAAGTTTTTCATCTGACGGGTGTTTCAATTATTACTCAGATGGAAAATCAGAAAAAAAATGATGATTTAAAATTTGTTATATACTGCCTTCTGCCTGAACGGGAGTATTTATACGGAAGAATTAACAACAGGGCTGAGACAATGGTACAAAGCGGGCTGGTGGAGGAAACAGAAAATCTGTTAAAACGGTATCCGGCTGGAATAAATGCACTTAACACCGTTGGATATAAAGAGACAATTTCTTTTATAAATAAAGAGATTCAAAAAGATGAAATGCTCCGGCTGATACAAAGGAACACCAGACATTTTGCAAAAAGGCAGTACACCTGGTTCAGAAATATGGAAGATATTAATTTCATTCAGACAAGTGCCGGTTTTACAACAGAGCATATTGCACAAATTATTGAAGATGACTTTAACGAAAGAATAAAAAATGAAACCTAACATCCGCATTGCCTCAGGGCAGGGCTTCTGGGGTGACCTAATTGATGCGCCTGTTTATCAGGTATTCAGCGGTCAGATAGACTATCTGGTGATGGACTATCTTGCTGAGGTGACCATGTCCATTCTTAAAAAGCAGCAACTGCGTGACCCAAAGCTTGGTTATGCTAAGGATATTCCGGCACTGATGAAAAAAATCCTGCCCGAATGTAAAAAGCGTAATATAAAAATTATCACCAACGGCGGAGGGGTTAATCCGGTTGGCTGCGCGGAAGCTGTTCTTGAGACCGCAAAAGAGCTGGGTATATCAGTAAAAATAGCAGTAGTTACCGGTGATGATATACTCGGAAGTCTGGACGAACTTGTTGCTTCCGGTTCTGAACTGAAGAATATGGAAACAGGTGAGCCAATTTCCATCGTAAAGGATAAAATACTTTCTGCCAATACTTATTTTGGTGCTTTCCCCATTGTTGAAGGATTAGAACTTGGCGCTGATATTGTAATTACCGGAAGAACAACCGATACCGGTCTTACCCTCGCGCCGATGATTTATGAGTTTGGATGGTCGCAGGATGAATATGATAAACTTTCCGCGGGTACAATTGCCGGGCATATACTTGAGTGCGGAATGCAGGCAAGCGGTGGCAATTTTCTTGGTGATTGGGAGTCAGTGGAAAATTTTGAAAAACCTGGTTTCCCTATCTGTGAAGCACATCCGGATGGAACATTTTATATAACAAAACATGAAACACTGGGCGGCAGGGTGAGTGTTGCCACAGTTTCTGAACAATTGCTTTACGAAATAGGTGATCCAAAACAATATATAACACCTGATTGCGTAGCAGATTTTACTTCAATCAAACTTGAACAGGAAAGCAAAGACCGGGTAAAGGTTCATTCCATTACCGGTTCACCTGCAACTAAATTCTATAAGGTTTCCTGCGCATACGCGGATGGGTACTCGGCGTTTGGACAGTTAACTTACTCCTGGCCGAAAGCACTCACCAAAGCAAAAAGAGCAGATGAGATATTACGAGGACGGTTACAAAATCTCGGACTTCAGTTTGATGAAATGAAAACTGAATTTGTGGGATATAATGCCTGTCACGGTCCCGCTGCCAAAGAACTTGAAGAAGATTCAATTAATGAAATAACCATGCGAATTGGAGTAAGAGGTAAAGACAAAAAGGCCATTGAGCGGTTCGGGATGGAAATAGCACCGCTTATTTTAACCGGCCCCCCGGCAGTTACTGGTTTTGCGGGAGGCCGCCCAAAACCGCAGGATGTGGTCGCCTACTGGCCGGCGTTAATTGAAAAGGACCAGGTTACTCCTAAAGTTACAGTAATGGAGGTAAAAGCATGAGAGTACGTCTGATTGATTTTTGTCACGGTCGTAGCGGAGATAAAGGTGATGCTGCAAATGTTGGCATTATTGCATATAACACCGCGGGTTTTCAATATATATCAAATATTTTGACAGAGCAGTTTGTAAAGAACTACTTTGAAGGTGTGTGCTTTGGTGATGTGCAGAGATACGAACTGCCAAATATCCATGCATTAAATTTTATTCTGAACAATACTCTTGGCGGCGGCGGTACGGTGTCTCTCAAGTTAGATGCACAAGGTAAAACTCTTGCGGCAGCATTGCTTCGTCTTGAGGTTGAATTGTCAGAAGCACAGTTTAAAGAATTTACTAAAAATAAAGAATAAAGGAGTACTCTATGTACGAAGATGAAGCACGTCAGTTGAAAGAACTGAATATCCGTATCACTAATCTACGGAGTTTTCTTTGACTTGGATGTCAAGGAAAACAGGATACAGGAACTACAGGCAAAATCAGGTGAGGATTCTTTCTGGAATGATCAGAAAAAAGCGCAGGGAATACTACAGTCTGTAAAGCAGATGCAGGAGTGGGTTGACTCCTGGCGCGCTCTTTATAACACATCAACTAACATCAACGAGATTATTGGTCTTGCTGAAGAAGAAAAAGATGAATCATTTAAGGAGGATATACGCTCAGAACTGGGTAGTCTGAAAGAGGGAGTCGAATCGCTTGAGTTTAAGAATATGCTCAGCGGTAAGAATGATACAAAGAACTGCATATTAACCATCAACGCGGGAGCCGGCGGAACCGAGGCGCAGGACTGGTCTGATATGTTGCTGAGAATGTATCTGCGCTATTGCGAGAAGAAGGGATTTAAGGTAGAGATACAGGAAATCCTTGACGGTGACGGTGCAGGGATAAAAAATGCAACATTGTCAGTCAGTGGAGAATTTGCATACGGTTATCTTAAAGCTGAAAATGGTGTGCATCGTCTGGTGAGAATTTCACCATTTGATTCAAACAAGCGGCGGCATACATCATTTGCATCGGTGTTTGCGATACCTGAAATTGATGACGAAATTGAAATTGAAATCAATCCGGCTGATTTACGTATTGACACCTATCGCTCCGGCGGTAAAGGAGGACAGAACGTAAATAAAGTTGAAACCGCGGTGCGTATTACTCACATGCCGACCGGAGTGGTTGCCGCATGCCAGAGCCAGCGCTCGCAGGGGCAGAATAAAGAAACCGCAATGAAAATGCTGAAGTCTAAACTTTATGCTCTGGAAATGGAAAAACTGGAAGCTGAACGTGATGAAGTTGAGAAAGGGAAGATGAAAATAGAGTGGGGTTCACAGATCCGCTCCTATGTTTTTCATCCGTATAATCTGGTGAAAGACCATCGCACTGATGAAGAAACATCTGACACGCAGGCGGTGATGGATGGCGAGATTGACCGGTTTATAAAAGCATTTCTTTTATATATGTCAGGTAATTTGCACCGGGAGAACAAATGAAATTCCTAACGGAGTATCTTTGGTTTTATACTAAAAAGCGGCGTGAATATATAAACATCACCGGTGAGGTTGAAAATATTCTGAAGAAGAGCGGGATTCAGGAGGGGATGATTCTTGTTTCCGCGATGCACATTACAGCAGGAGTGTATGTTAATGATGCCGAACATGGTCTTATTCAGGATATAGATGAATGGCTTGAGGAGTTAGCTCCATTCAAAGCAGACTATCGCCATCACAGAACAGGAGAGGATAACGGTGATGCACATCTGAAGAGTCTGCTGATTCATCACGAAGTGATTGTACCTGTTACAGCGGGGAAACTTGATCTTGGTCCCTGGCAGCAGATATATTATGCAGAATTTGACGGAATGAGAAAGAAGCGGGTATTGTTGAAGGCGATGGGGGAATAGAAAATCCGCAGAGACACGCCGCGGGATGTCTGAGGGAAAACAATCTCGGAGGTATTGCAGATTGGTAGAAACGTGATGCGGAAGAACAATACCCGACCCTGGCGGGGTCGCATAATAGGGGCTTATGAGGTTATACAGGTTTATGAATTCCCATTGCACGGCAGCAAATGAGTCACCGCTAATGCGGTTGATTTTGGGGTGTAGGGTTCATTATGTTTTCTACCAAATTATGAATCCTCCGGATTCAGATTCATTGCGTTCGTAGAGACACGCCGCGGCGTGTCTGTACAA
>BTUV01000009.1:0-43364 GCA_045863035.1 Ignavibacteriales bacterium
GGTATTATATATATTCAGGGTTCGTGCCGGCGATTGCATCGTCTCTATTTTTACTATGATTCCGCGTACTTTTTAAAATTATTCAATATCACCTGCCACCCCTGTTGTTGGGGTTCAGTAATGACTGGGGGAGTCACCTGCTATTGCAGACAATGTTCCTGATTCATCCATCGGCCGGCTGAAAGGGCGGGGAAGTGGTTGCTAAACTGCTGTTGAATATTGAACGCAGGGAAAGGGACAATTGCTCTCAATCGTTTATCTTGGATTTTTGCCTAATGCTAATATGCTCTTGTTTTGCCAATTATGAGAAGTCTGAGGTTATTTATTTCATCAGACATCTTCATCCGTTTGGAATTGGATATTGCTTTGAGGGAGTACCTTCCAATACCCATGTCTGTCGCTACCAATTCGAGTAATAAACCCCCTTGATTTTAAGGTCTTCAAATTTTTATCCACCGCAGTTGTACTGATTCTGGTTTTTTCAGCGAGGACCTTTTTCGTGATTTTGGGATTTTCAAGCATTAGCTCTATGATCTTTCTTTGGCTTTCTACCAACCCATCTACCAACCCATCTACCAACCCATCTACCAACCCATTTTTTGCTTGGTTTTCCGGGATATTTTTGGCAAAAGCTGATCTCAGGAAATTTGGCATAAAATGAAAACACTCCCTGCCGTAGCTTTTTAGCATACGGGGGACACCTGAGCCAAGCTGTTCTACAAAGCCAAGATCCTTAAATACCCGCATGAGTTCCTTGTTACGGGGGATGGACACACCCAGAAAAAATTCATCCTCCGATAGTGCATCTGGCAACCCGCCCGCTGAAGTAATTTCAATACGATCATCAAAGATTTCGAATTTTGGAGGGACTTCATTAACATAGTCATTATGAATAGCAGCATTGATGACGGCCTCACGCAGAGCAATAGAATCCCAAAGCCGCTTCTCTTTGCGTCGTTTAGAGGTTAAAACAACTGATGTAACATTCTCAAGTTCAAGTTTGTCT
Source organism: Ignavibacteriales bacterium (assembly GCA_045863035.1). Lineage (GTDB taxonomy): Bacteria > Bacteroidota > Ignavibacteria > Ignavibacteriales > Ignavibacteriaceae > H2-BAC3. Next base: position 1,007 of record BTUV01000009.1, read on the forward strand.
AAGACCTGATTTGTGGACTTTACCAGGCAACAATACCCATATTCATTATTTTCAATTAATATATTTCTGTCAATTCCCTGGTATTTCGCTACTTTGATCGAATTATTATTAACATCTGCCAGGAGGTATGCTGCATAATTTAGATAACCCTCATCAGTAAACAACTCAAGGTTCTGTAAAAACTGGTCACCTAATTTTAATCCGGCTGCTTCATAGTAAATTTTTAACTGTTCGAAAGTTAAATCCTGCCTGTGAGATCTGATTTTACCGAGAGATGTGCGAAGTCTCTTTGCAAAGAACTCCTCAATCATTTTTTGAGGCATTGGTTCCGTTGCTGAACCAATACGAATGAAGCACCCTTTTTCAGTCATTCCATAATTTCTAAGGTGATAAGGTTTCTCAAGTCCTGAGGCAATTACAACTTTTATCAATTGTTTGCCATCTTTCTTTTCTGTTAGCAAATCAAATAGACCCAAACACGAAGGACGGATATTAAACTTCAAGCGATCTTTAACTTTAAGCTGGTCTCCGTCAGGGTCAGAAACACCGATGGTTTTACCTGCTTTATCAATTCCGATAAAAATGCAGCCGCCCTCTTTGCTGTTAAGGAATCCAATGACCGTTTTTTCGAAATTTTCATTGAGTTCCCGTTTATATTCAATTCTGTGATTTTCAAACATCCGAGCTAATTTAGAAAATTTATAAAAGTATAAATACCTGAACGTTTATCTCACATATTTAACCACTAAAACACTTATATTTATAAGTTCATAGATAAAGAAGTAAAATTTCATTCAATATCTTAAAATTATCAAAAGTATCTTGAATAAAAAACCAACTTATCAATTATGAAGGAAAATTTGTGGTATGACACAAAAAATCGAAAATCAAAGAATGACCCGGATTACCACACCATCGGATTTAGTGAGTAAGCATCATGTCTGTTTTCCTTCAGCGTACTTCTTAAAATTATTCAATATCGCCTGCCACCCTTGCTGTTGGAGTTCTACGGAGTTCATGGTCTCAGCATCAAAGATGGTCTTCACATTCACTTTTCCATTTTGGTCTTCAAATGAGGTGACTGCTTTTCTGCCGTCGAGCATGGTATAGGCGATCTTTTTGTGAAGTATTACTTCATCATAAATTGCCTCAAAATCGAAACCAAAACTGCCGTCTTTTGCTTCCATGCGCCAGTTGAGTTTACCCCCGGGGCGAAGGTCATTTTCTGCTCTTGGGCAGCACCAGTCATCGGAAGCGAAATTCCAGTTGGTGATGTGTTCAGGTTGGGTGTAGCACTCCCACACTTTTTGTATTGGTGCGTTTACTTCTGCATGAATGGTGATTTCAATTTTGTTCATCTGTTATTTCCTTTTCAGTTGATTTAATAATTCTGCAAGATAATTAAGCGTCATGGTAAAGCCCTCCTTAAAGCCCATTTCAAGTACCTTTTCAAGATCGGCAAGAGTTTTGTGCTGGATAGTTATACTTACGGTTGTCACATCCCCGGCTGAAGAAAAATCGAGATTCCAGTCAAAGCCGGAGAAATCAGGGCTGGGGACTTCGTTCTCGTCCGCAAAAGCATCAGTAAATGTGAAATTGGATATCGGGTTAATGGATATATAGTCCTGAATGCACCAGTGTTTTTCTCTTTCGGGTCCGCACATAGCATAGAACCAACGACCTCCCGGAGTGAAGTTTAAATACTTAGTTTCGACATACCATGGCTTGGGAGCCCACCATTGGTCGAGGATTTCCGCTTTGGTAAAAGCATCCCACACTAGCTGCTGCGGGGCATCAAATTCACGCGTGATATATACGCGGTTGGTGGATTTATCAACGGTGAAGTCGAACAATAAACTATTATGCATTATTTCCTCTTTTTGATTGTGGATAAAACATCATCTAACTGACTAAAGCGCTTTTGCCAGAGAGCCCTGAACTGGTCGAGCCACTGGTCAATCTCGCGCATTTTTTTTGCTTCAAGCTGATAATAAATTTCACGTCCCTGCCGGGTGGGTTTTATTAGTGAGCACTCCGAAAGAATGCGCAAATGTTTTGACACCGCCTGCCGGGAAGTAGCAAAATGCTCGGCTATGGCATTTGGCGTTTTTGGCTGCAAGGCAATAAGCGAAATAATAGCACGCCTTGTGGGGTCTGCTATCGCCTGAAATACATCTCTTCTCATAACGTGTTCCTGCTGAATTTGAAACTATTCGGTTGCAAATATAAGCGCAACTATTTGGTTTCGCAAGGGGAAAGTGGGAGAATGATTAAATTAGTCTGGTTTCGGCTGGTGAGTTAAGGAGGAGAGGAAGGAAGTTGCCACGAATTCACGAATTTGAAACACGAATTAAGGGTACGATTTGTGCGAATTTAAAAATGCAATAAATTAATTTATCGTTCGACAAATTATGAATATCTAAATTATTGCACTTTTTACTTCGGCGAAACTTAGTTGCAGACGCTTCCTATCATTACCGACAAGTTCCCCAATAAGAGGAGAAATATCAATCACTGCGCCATGCTCAATAAAAGTATTATAAAATTTGGTATAGTTATCTCCCCAATAAACCATTGCACAGGCCATGGGTGCACCTTTGCCGGTATCCTTTCCGTTTTCCAAAAATCTTAGCCGGGTGTCATAGAGAAAACATATTGCCTTTGCTTTTGTGAAAACGTATTTTTTCCAGTGTGCAGTATTTGCAGCAACTGGTACGAGGGCGATAACTTCAGAACCGAAATCATCATAAGCGTTCGCACATTTTGCAAGCCAATTTTTAATTGTTGTACCTCTTTCTTTATCAGTACCATAAGGCGGATTCACATATATAGTAGGATAATTCCAAATTTCTTTTAATCCGTCATGTTTGGGGAGTTTAAATTCTACTCTTGCATTTACGATAGAGTACTGATTTGAACATGGATCTAAGTCAATGCAGCCGCCGAAAACATCTCTAACGGCATTAACGTATTTGAGCGGGGTTCCCCAACTCTGACTCAATGTATTTACGGTTCTGCCTGCACTCATGCTAATATATCGCTCCAGTTTTTAGCACTTAAGGCATCAAGTTCTGCTTTAAGGTGGGAGAGCTCCTTATCTTTTGGAGTTATGATGTTAAACCATTTTTCAATGGTATTAATATTTTTACTAAAGTATTCCAACAATAATTTGTCTGCCTCAAAATTCATTTGAACCTTGGTAAACTGATTTTTTCTTTTTCCCTCTGTATAGCTTGATAGGAAGGTATCTTTTATTGGTTTATATTTTTTTGAAGGATTAACTAATAAGTTGTCAATAAATTTTGAAAGTCCTTTGTCATGTAAGAAAAGCAACCAATCATAAGACTGGGCCAAGACCTTTAATTCTTTATTGTGATTGTTTGATGTAAACCAATTCCCGTGATTACTGACTATCCCGACTGTTAGAATGAATCTTCTTAAATATTCCTTAACATCTGAAAATATTATTTCTTCAAGCAAATCTATATATGGTTTAATAGTATAACTGCCATCACTCCTATAGATAATACCTTGAAGTTCTCCGTTTTCATTTCGTATTTTTTGTAGTGAAGAAGAGACCCTTGCAACATAAGCACCTTGTTTTGCCTTTTCAATAGTCTGAGGTCCTTTTTTATTCCCCTCCTCAATTCCGACTCGTTTGCACTCAAAGATTGCGTATGGCTTTTTACTCTGTTCATACAGATTTAGAGTAAATTCAGAATTCCTATTTCCCTTGATGCTTGCCAGAAGAAATGAATGGTCAGAACTTGCTATAGTACAGGCATTCCGCAATATCCCATTGTTCAATAAATGATTTGATTTCTTCTGAAATGCATCAGTAAAAAAAGGTGAATCTGAAAGTCTCTTTAAAATTTGGTTAGAAGTTAACGATTTAGATACGTTCTCAATATTGATTGAATGGGTGCGCAAAATAGGGTGAAGTGAATACTCAACATTATGGGTAATCTCAGGATTACCATATTCTTCCAAACCTCTTTCAATGGAAATATGGTTGTTCAGCCCCCAGGTTTTTAGAAGATAATAGGTAATAATTTCCACAAGAGTGCCCAATGCCCGACCAGATGCTTTCTTGGGGTCTTTGGTATGGGAAAATACTTTATCCGCTAAAACTATCTGTAATTTATCAACTGATTCGTAAGCCATTGTAGAATTTATTAATCGTATTCCGCGGTAAATTTCAAAAAATAGAATAATCACTTTAGGCAGAATAATAAATCCGAAAGCCAATTCACAAGAAAAGTCATTCAGAGTTTCGGTCTTAAAAGGCCGTTCCCAAATGGTAATTAGCTGATTTAAGGATTTTCTTTACTCTGTATGTCAAATATAGTTATGTTTATTCTTTTTTTCACTTCAGTTTAATCTCCCTAGATCACAGCAACCTTTGAAAATGTTATTAAGATCTGCGGACTTTCCTTTGAAATGTATGTCATATGCCTGGATAATCTAATTGGGCAGACACTTAAAAAAGCTACTCGCTGCGTAGCCAATTTAAAGCTGTCTCAAGCACCTTCTTGAGGAAGCGGGTTAGTTTTCAAAATAAACCACTTCAGTCATCACATCTACATCAATATGCTTTGCCCGCAATTTCGTGCTTATTTCTGAACTTTAGCCCTCAATTCTCCCGCTCCCCCCCTCCTTTTACCATTCTTTTCCCGTATCTTTAATCCCGACTTTTACTTTTTTCCCAATGATTTCTTCCAGGAGAATAATGACCCAGCGTAAGGCAAAACTGATGCTCGAGGATGGTCTGACCGCGGAAGGGTATCAGTTCGGTTATGAGATAGCTGCTGCCGGTGAGGTGGTGTTTAATACCGGTATGGTCGGCTATCCTGAAACGATGACTGATCCCTCCTATAGCGGACAAATCCTTGTTATTACCTATCCTCTTATCGGCAATTATGGCATTCCTGACTCTTCCATCGAAAATGAACTTTTGAAAAATTTTGAATCTGACCAGATTCAGGTGCGGGGGCTGGTCATAGCTGACTACTCCCTTCATCACAGTCACTGGAACGCAGTGAAATCACTGGACGAATGGATGAAGGAGCAGAAAATTCCAGGCCTCTGGGGGGTGGATACCCGGATGATTACCCGCCGTTTGCGCGAAAAAGGGAGTATGCTCGGCTCGCTTACTCCGGAGGGGATGACACCTCTCCCGCTTGAAGACCCGAATCTTACCGACCTTGCCGGTTCGGTCTGCGTTAAAGAACCCCGGCTCTACACAAAAGGCCCCAAAAAAGTGGCAATAGTTGACTGCGGAGTGAAAAATAATATCATCCAGGGGATGCTCAGGCGCGATATTTCGGTTCTTCGCGTGCCCTCGGACTTCGACTTTAACAGCATTGAGTGTGACGGCATCATCCTTTCCAACGGGCCGGGTGACCCCAAGATTTGCCAGAAGACCATCGAACACACCCGCATCGCCATGCAGAAAGGGAAACCGATGCTGGGGATTTGTCTCGGTTCTCAGATTCTGGGACTCGCTGCCGGAGCAGATACGTACAAACTGAAATACGGTCACCGCAGCCATAATCAGCCGGTGAATGAGGCGGGTACCAAACGGTGTTTTATTACCTCGCAGAATCACGGCTATGCGATTGACTCAGCCACACTTCCTATTGACTGGCGTGAGTGGTTTACTAATGACAATGACGGAACCAATGAAGGAATCATCCATATTGCAAAACCTCTCTTCGGCGCGCAGTTTCATCCGGAGGCATCGCCCGGACCTGATGATACTGAGTTTATTTTTGATATGTTCGTGAGGACTCTGCAATGATTAAAAAAGGAAAACCAAGAAAAACCCTTATCCTCGGTTCCGGGGCATTGCAGATTGGTCAGGCAGGTGAGTTTGATTACTCAGGAAGTCAGGCAATTAAAGCGCTCAAGGAGGATGGCGTTGCAACAGTACTCATCAATCCGAACATCGCTACCATTCAGACCTCAGATGATCTGGCAGATACGGTTTATTTCCTGCCTCTTTCACCTTTCTTTGTTGAGCAGGTTATTGAAAAAGAAAAGCCGGATTCAATTTTGCTTGGCTTTGGCGGTCAGACTGCACTTAATATTGGAGTCACGTTATATGATACAGGTGTTCTTGCCAAATATGGCGTAAGAGTGCTGGGAACTCCGGTTGAATCAATTAAAGATACCGAAGACCGGAATCTTTTTGCGATGCGTGTTGAAGAAGCGGGCTTTAAGGTTGCGCGCAGTAAAACAGTTGAATCGGTTGATGAGGCGATTGTTGCTGCCGAGACGATAGGATTTCCCGTAATGGTGCGTATTGCTTATGCACTTGGCGGTCTTGGTTCAGGCATTGTAAATAACACCGAAGAACTGAAGCAGAAAGCAGAACGGGCTTTTGTATATACGAGCCAGATTCTGATTGAGGAGAGTCTTTACGGCTGGAAAGAACTTGAATATGAAATCGTGCGTGACCGTTATGATAACTGCATAACCGTCTGCTCGATGGAAAATATTGACCCGATGGGTATTCACACCGGGGATAGCATTGTGGTTGCACCGGTGCAGACCCTGAGCGCATCAGAAAACTTTAAACTGCGTTCGATAGGCATACGTCTCATTCGTCACTTAAAAATTGTGGGTGAGTGCAATATACAATACGCACTCGACCCGAACTCTGATGACTACCGCATTATTGAGGTAAACGCGCGCTTAAGCAGAAGCTCAGCACTTGCAAGCAAGGCAACAGGATATCCGCTTGCGTTTGTTGCGACAAAACTTGCGCTTGGTTATGATTTAAATGAAGTTGAAAACATCATAACAAAAGAAACCTCCGCCTGTTTTGAACCGGCACTTGACTACATCGTGCTTAAATATCCGCGGTGGGATTTGCAGAAGTTCCGCCAGGTGAGCACACAGCTTGGCTCGGAGATGAAGTCTGTGGGCGAGGTAATGGCTATCGGCAGAACGCTGGAAGAGGTACTGCAGAAAGCTATCCGTATGCTTGATATTGGCATGCAGGGCTTCAGCGGGCATGATTTGGTATTCACTGATCTTGATAAAGCGCTTGAGATTCCTACCGACAGAAGAATGTTCGCCATAGCAACAGCACTTGAACAGGGATATACGGTTGAAAGAATAAGCGAGATTTCAAAGATTAATACCTGGTTCCTCTATAAAATGAAAAATATTATAGACATGAAGCGGGCACTGCAGGGGAGGGAAGTTAAGAGTATATCTGATGAAGAAATGCGAAAGGCAAAACAGAGCGGATACTCCGACCGTCAGCTTGCTTCACTGCTTGGTAGTGATGAAAACAGCATTCGCTCAGAAAGAATTAAGCGTGGTATTGTACCGTTTGTAAAACAGATTGACACTCTGGCTGCTGAGTATCCGGCACATACAAACTATTTGTATATGACGTATAACGGCAGTGAGGATGATATTGAAACCGGTGATGAAAAACAGATTATCGTTCTTGGCGGCGGTGCATATCGCATTGGATCATCAGTTGAGTTTGACTGGTGCTGCGTAAATGCAGTAACCACGCTGAACAAATCCGGCTATAAAAGCATCATGATCAATTATAACCCGGAGACGGTGAGCACTGATCATGATACCTGCGACAAACTGTATTTTGAGGAGATGTCCTTAGAACGTGTGCTTGATATATACGAGAAGGAGTCAGCCGCGGGAGTAATCGTTTCGATGGGGGGACAGATTCCGAATAATCTGGCGATGAAGCTTTATTACAGGAATGTGCATATATTGGGAACAAGTCCGCTCAAGATTGACAGTGCGGAGAATCGTGACACATTTTCGAAGATACTTGACACGCTTGATATAGATCAGCCGGAGTGGCGCGAACTGACAAACCTGAAAGCCGCTAAAGAGTTCGCTGATGAGGTGAGTTATCCGGTGTTAATCAGACCGAGCTATGTGCTGAGCGGTGCAGCAATGAGCATTGTGCTGAACAGTGATGAGCTTGAGGAGTATCTGAAAAAGGCCTCTGATATATCACCGGAGCATCCGGTGGTTATCAGTAAATTCATAACTGATGCACGTGAGATTGAAGTTGATGCAGTTGCGGTGAACGGACAGCTATTCTGTTATGCAATATCCGAGCATGTTGAAAACGCGGGTGTACATTCCGGCGATGCTACCATAGTTCTGCCTCCGCAGAGAACCTATCTTGAAACCATGCGCCGGGTTAAGCATATAACAAAACAGATAGCACGCGCGCTTGAGATAACCGGTCCCTTTAATATTCAGTTTATTGCAAAGGATAATGAAGTTAAAGTAATAGAATGTAACTTACGGGCATCGCGGAGTTTTCCGTTTGTTTCAAAGGTGCTGAAAATTAACTTCATTGAAATTGCAGTGCGCCTGATGCTGGGTGAAGAGGTTGAAAAAATTGACCGTTCATCCTTTGATCTTGATTACGTAGGGGTGAAGGCATCACAGTTTTCCTTCACACGTCTGAAGGGAAGTGACCCTGTTACCGGTGTTGAGATGGCATCAACCGGAGAGGTTGCATGTCTGGGCGATGATTTTAATGAGGCATTCTTAAAGAGTGTGCTTGCTACCGGATATAGAATCCCCAAAAAAGGAGTATTGCTTTCGACTGGTACGCCGAAGGAGAAACTTGAGTTCATTGAAGAATTAAGAACCCTCCGTGCACGCGGTCTGAAATTTTACGGTACACAAGGAACGGCTGACTTCTATAAACAATATGATATAGAGGTGCAGCATCTTTACCGCCCGTATGAAAAGCTGGAGCCCTCAGTGCTTTCGGTAATGGAGTCGGGGGAGGTTGATCTGGTGATTAACATACCGAAGAATTCTGAAAAACTGGAGCTTGATACTGATTATCTCATCCGCCGCCGTGCGGTTGATCTGAATATTCCGCTTATTACTAATATACAGTTCGCCAAGCGGTTTGTGAAGGCACTGCGTATATATGGGCTGGAGAATCTGCCGATTAAAAGCTGGAACGAGTACAATTAGTAATTAGGAGTTAGTATTTAGTATTTAGTATTTAGTAATCAATGTACAATTAACAATGTACAATTTACAATGATTATTTCAGGCACTTTAACTTTTAACTGAATCAATGGCACGCGGATTTTACGGATGCTAAAGCAACGCGGATTTGAACAGATCAGAAAACTCTTTGCGTCATAGCGTCTTTGCGCGAGGTTTCCGGAAATGGGACGCGGATTTTACGGATACAAGCAACGCAGATTCTGAACGGATCGGAAAATCAATGTACAATTAACAATGAACAATGTACATTTCGACCACTTTTAACTTTTAACTCAAATGATAGCACGCGGATTTTCGCGGATTAATTACACATTGCTTTTTGAAAATTATTAATTCTGATTTTTCTAACTTTGTCTTCTGATAAAAAACCTAAACCGACTTTAAGAGATATCCCTCTCTTTTCTGAGCTGAGTATTGAGCAGTTGCGTGAAATCTCTGCACTTAGTGAGATAAGGAGCTGTAAGCGCAAAGAACGGCTTTTTACTGAGAATGAACAGTATAAGGGATTCTATATATTGCTCAAGGGCACGATTAAGGTTTACAAAATTACCGATTCAGGCCGTGAAGCTGTTATGCATCTGCTCAAGCCAATTTCATCCTTTGGTGATATCCCTCTTTTTGACGGTAAGGATTATCCCGTTAACGCGGAGGCAACGGAAGAGAGTCTGGTATTGTTTGTCTCAAAAGACGGCTTCATTTCATTGCTGCGAAAAAATCCGGAAATAGCTTTAAAAATGCTGGGAGGTTTTGCAAAGCGGTTAAAAAAACTTGTCGGTCAGGTTGAAGACTTAACAACTCGTGATATCCGTCTTCGTCTTGCAAAGTATCTGTTGGAGGAAATTAAAAACGCCGGTACAGAAAATCTGCCTGAACCGGTTGTTACCTTGACGCTTCCTAAGTCCGCACTGGCCAGCTATCTCGGAACAATAACAGAGACACTTTCGCGGACATTCAAAAAGCTGCAGGAAGATGGCATCATAAAAGTTAGAAACAATAAAATTATTGTAATCAACTGTCCGGCTCTTAAAGAACTGGCAAAACACTAACCTTATTTTCTTCCTCCTGATGCCCTAAACATCACCGGATAGTTGTTAAATCTGTTGCTTTTCGGTTCTTGTAAGAATCAAGACTGCTTTTCTGCACTGAAAAATGTGTGTTTTCCTGACTTAAGTCAAATACCCGCATTTCGGTATAGGGTAAATTTCCATTGTAAATTTTTAATCATAGAAAGAAACAATGGATTACAAACAATTAGACATCAGACCGGTTCCTCCCAGAGAGAGACATCCGATGATTTTTTCCACTTTTGATGCACTTCAGCCGGGCGAAGGATTTCAGCTTGTGAACGATCATGAGCCGCGCCCGCTCTTTTATCAGTTTGAGCACGAACGTCCGGGGCTGTTTCATTGGGAATATCAGGAAAAAGGTCCGGAACTCTGGCGTGTAAACATTACGCGGATATAAGAGTACATTTCAGTTAATCGGAACTAATGAAAGTGAATTGAATGAATCAATCAGACAGTAATATATCAATGCCGGAATTTCTTAAAACGGTTTCGCCGGAAAAAATTAAAGAACTGGATGTGCGTCCGATTCTCGCCGGTGGGCAGGACCCATTTGCGCAGATAATGGGAGCGGTAAGTTCGCTGAGTGAAGGCGATGTTTTGCATCTCATTAACTCTTTTGAACCTCTCCCTCTCTATAAAGTTTTGGGAAGACAGGGGTTTGAGCACTTTACTGAACAGAAGGGTGAAGAGTATCATATATACTTTTGGCAGACAGAAGCTGCATCAGAAGAGGGAGCGAAAGTTCTGGTCAAAAAAAATGAAGCCGCCGAGACAGTTGTTTTAGAACTTGATGTACGCGGATTAGAACCACCTGAACCAATGATTAAAATTCTGGAAAAACTTACCCGGCTTCCGGAATGTGCAGTTCTGTTGGTGCATCATCATCGCGAGCCGGTAATGCTCTATCCGAAACTTGAAGAAAACGGTTTTGAGGCAACCGCTAATAAGATAGAAGAAAATTATTACAAAGTGCTTATCAGCCGCAAGAAATAGCAAACATGTCTGCCGGGTCAATAGCATCTTCATCATACGCGCCTCCGTTTAGGATAGTGTCAAAATACTTCATCACGGCTATTGCCTCATTTGTGTTTTTAGCTTTGGTGATGCTGTTGCATTATGACTCGATCACGGGGCATCATTTTCAGCCGAAAGTGTTGTCACTAAATCACCTGGCGGCGCTCGGTTGGATTACGATGATCATCTTCGGAGCAATGTTTCAATTGGTGCCTGTTGTGCTTGAAGCTCCGCTTTACAGTACGCTTCTCGCGGAGGTGCAGTATTGGATTTATACGGCTGGTACCATCGGACTGGTCTGGTGTTTCTGGGTGTTTGAAACAGGATGGCTGCTGCTGGTATCAGCATCTATGTTAAATCTTGCAGTGCTGCTCTTTGTATATAATATATTCCGCACCATGAAGTCAGTCCCCCGGCTTAATATGACCGGCAAATATCTGGCGTCCGGGGTGACGTATCTCGGAGCTACGGCAATTTTGGGACTACTGCTGAGTATAAATCTTGGCACGCCGTTTCTGTCGTTTGATCATCTGCGTTATCTGAATCTGCATGCGCATCTTGGTTTTGCCGGCTGGATTACTTTTGTAGTGATGGGAGTTTCTTATAAACTGATTCCGATGTTTACCCTCTCTCATAACTATCCCGCAAAACTGGAAGCTCCGGTTTTTTGGTGCATGAATGCGGGGCTCATTGGTATCACGATCACCGGTCATCTGGAGAAAAATCCGCTTTTCTATATAAGTTCACTGCTGATAGCATCGGCGGTGATCATGTTTCTGGTGCAGATATCTCTTATCTTTAAGCACCGGGTAAGGCGGCATCTTGATACAGGAATAAAATATTCAGCAGTTGCGTATCTGATGATGGGGCTGAGCATGGTTCTCGGAATCTTTACGGCATTCGTCCAGGCCGAAAATATTCCCAATCTGACAATTGCTTACGGAGTGATGCTGATGTTCGGATATATATCACTTCTGATTTCGGGGCAGATGTATAAAATTGTACCGTTCCTTGTCTGGTATGACAAATATAGCAGCAAAGTCGGCAAAGAACCTGTTCCGCTTTTGAAAGAAATGATACAGGAAAAATATGCTGAGGCCCAGCTTTTATTTCTGCTGGTATCTGCTTTTGGCGCGGTTTTTTCACTTGTTTTCAGAAGTGAAACCGGCGCGCTCATCTCATTTTCCCTTCTATTTGCCGGTTCGCTGGTTTTTTTATATAACATGATATATATTTTCAGGAGATAACGTTATGCTTACGGTGCAGCAGGTTACAACATTGTTAAAAAATGTGATTGATCCTGAAATAGGGGTTAACATTGTTGACCTGGGGTTGGTTTACGGAGTTGATGTTACAGAGAACGAAGTTATGATTACGATGACATTAACAACCCCGGGCTGCCCGATGCATAACAGTATCACAACCTGGACTGAGAATATCATTCAGCAAAATGCACCCGGCACCACAGCAAAAATTAATCTGGTCTGGGAACCGGCATGGACACCGGACCGCATTGATCCGGCAGTGCGCGCCGAGCTGGGTCTGTAGGTACTGACGTGTTTTCGACCGTACGTTACTTCATTAAAACCAGTCTGGCGTTTCTTGTTACCGGAATACTGACGGGGTTGTATATGTCTTACTTAAAATATATAGAGCGAACAGGTTACAGCCCAGAGCTTATTTCAGCGCATACACACCTCATTCTTGTCGGCTCTGTTATGATGATGATTATGGGAGTTGCGCTATGGTTTTTTCCGAGAGCTGAAAAAGATGATAAGAAATATAATCCCGATCTGATTCTTGCTACCTATTGGGTAATGACACTTGCCACTTCCTTCCGGTTTATTTTTCAAATAATTGCATCATTTCACGCAACAGAATGGAGCGGCTATGGTGTTGCAGTCAGTTCTGCATTGCAGGTGATTGGGATGATTCTGTTTTTCTATTCTATCTGGGGGCGCATCCGTCCGGTAGGCAGCCAGCATCGTGAGGCAAAAGGAGAAAAGTTCTGATGATGTATATCGATGAAAACTGCATAAACTGCGGTGCATGTGCGGTTGAGTGTCCGGTCGAAGCAATACTACCGCCGGGAGAACCGATAGCAATCGGGGGCGGAAAAAAAGAAGAGCCACTGTCAGATGAACACTATTTTATAGTACCTGAGGACTGCACAGAGTGTGCCGGGCTTTCAGCAGTAAAATGTATTGTGGTCTGTCCGATGGATGCAATTAAATCTACAGAGTATCTCATTAACAATATATAAGGATTAATAATGAAAACACAGTCATTTTCCGGATTCAGTATTCTTGGCGTAATTGTTCTTTTTCTCACGCTTACAGGGTATATATTTCCTCACTGCGATGCGGTTGAAGGACCGGTAGTAAAAGCAGCCCAAAAGGCAATTTCAACCGGAAACATTAACCACGTGCTTATCTGGGTTCGTGCTGAGGATGAGAATGAACTAAAAGACCTTTTTAAGCGTGTTCAAAGTGTGAGTAAGTTAAATAAGGAAGCAGCTACACTGGCGCAAGACTATTTTTATGAAACTGTTGTGCGGATTCACCGCATGGGTGAGGGAGTCGGATATACCGGAATTAAACCAGCCGGATATGAACCGGAACCGGGAATCCTCGCGGCTGACGAAGCATTAGAGCACAAATCAGTAGAAACAATTTTGCATCACACCGGCGAAAAGCATCATGCACATGTAAAAGAGTTGTTTGGTGAAGTGGTTTCAAAGAGCAGCTTTGCAGTTGATGATCTGAAGGCAGGGAGAGAATATGTTGCAAAATATGTAACCTTTATTCATTACATCGAAAGTTTATATAAAGGGGAAACGCCTAAAACAGATGAGCACCATCATCATTAATTTGGAATTGGTAATTAGTAATCAATGTACAATGTACAATGAACAATGTACAATGAACAATGTACAATGTACAATGTACAATGTACAACCCGGTTACTTTTACCTTTTTAACTTTTAACTCTAAAAATGGCACGGGGGTTTTGCATACGCAAGCAGTGATGCTAAAGAGATCGTGCTAATCGCGGGCTTTGTTTTTCGTGTTGCAATTGCGTGGATGTTCGCGCAAAGACACAACAAATTAAACTCAAACTGAGCGGAGTTTAGCGCAGAGTTTTAAGTTCAGCATCCAAATCGTCCGCATATTCTCCGGATGAGTAGTAATTAACGCCCGGGACACAGATTTTTAATCCTGTGTTCCGGTTTTTATTTCGTATTTCCTGATTTATTCGTAAGTTTGGGAACACGCTCTTAAGCGGGTACAACATGCAGATACGCGGACTGAAATCCGGGTATGAAATGCGGCCGGGTGAGGTCTGACCCCGGAATGATGCCTGCTCTGTCTGCCCTTCAGACGGGTGCTGGCTTCCTGCGGAATATGACTTCCTTGTACCCTGATATTGCTGAGTGATTTTTTCTCCGGCTTCGTTCCATTCTCTGTGCTTTTCCGGTCCTTCCTGTTATTGTGTCTCCGCCTCTGAGGCGCGAAACAAGACACCATATTCGTATTAACCAGGAGTACCTGTTATGAAATCAATTATATGTTTTACCCTTCTGATTATTTTTACATCAAATATATATACCCAGCCGGTTGTTACCTGCACGCAGACAGGAAAATTCAGTAACGGCCTGCTTTCTTATCTGCTTAATGACAAGGTCGGGTTCGTGAACGCAAAGGGAAATATTGTTATCCCCGATACCTACCGCTATTATATACAGGAGTGGGGAGAACTGCCTTATTTTACAGACGGCTTTACCATGGTTCAGGATCGGGAAACGGAACTGATCGGCTACCTGAATACGCGCGGTGAAGTTGAAATGCCTTATCTGTTTAAGAATGGATATAATTTTTTCGAGGAGATTGCCTTTGTCAGGATTGAGGATCATGTTTCGCTGATTGATTCTAAAGGAGGCATCCTGGCGCGGGATATCCTTGCGCTTAATGCATGGCACTCAAAGTTTGTGGAAGGACTTGCCGGCGCGCAGAAACAATTTGCCTACGGATTTATTGACAAAAAAGGTAATTTTGTGATTGAACCGGTTTATGAAGATATACGCGACTTCTCAGAAGGATTTGCCGCTGTGAAAAAAGACGGCAAATGGGGCTTTATTGATAAAACCGGTGCTGTGCGGATTCCTTTCCAGTTCAGCAATGAGCCGATGTCATTTAACAGCGGAAGAACATTTGTTCAGAGCAAGGATAATCTCTGGGGAATTATGGATACTACCGGAAAAATTCTTGTTGAACCAAAATACAAACAGGCCTTTGCCATAAACGGCGGGTTTGCCGTGGTGAGCACCATGGATGCCAAGTGGCAGGAAACTTTTTATATAATCAATGCAGAGGGTAAAACCCAAAAAGAATATATAAAGGGGAAGAATTCAAAAGAGACGATTACCTTCTGGTCAGGATTCCACGAGGGGCTTGCTGTTGCTATGAAAGATTATAAAAAAGGAATGATTGATCCAAAAGGAAAAGTTGTTGTTGATTTTCTCTATCGCGAACTGAAGCCGCTTGAGAATGGTATGGCCTATTTTGAACGCTTTGATGAAAAAACAAAAAAGGTGACAAAAGGATACCTGACATCAAAAGGAGTTGTTGCCTTTACCCTTGCTCCGCCTCAGTTCTGATGTAACCTCTGCTCCGGGGACCGGAAAAAGTCCCCGGAACAGAATACCGGTAAAGTGCGTATTTTTGACGCGGTTATTATTTTCCGGTTCAACAATATATAAGGAGATCACGCATGGATGAATTCATGAAAGCCGCAATTGAGGAGGCACGCAAAGGCGCGGAGGAAGGGGGCATACCCATCGGGTCAGTGATTGTATATAACGGTAAAATCATAGGCCGCGGACATAACCGCCGTGTGCAGAAGGGGAGCGCTATTCTGCACGGTGAGATGGATGCTTTTGAGAATGCAGGAAGGCAGCCCGCTTCTGTTTATCGTGAGTGTACTGTATATACCACTCTTTCCCCCTGCTCAATGTGCAGCGGCGCAATCCTGCTTTATGGAATTACAAAGGTGATTGTGGGAGAAAATAAAACCTTCATGGGTGAAGAGGAACTGCTCCGGTCGCGCGGGGTAAAGGTTGAAGTTCTGCAAAATATAGAATGTATTGCCCTGATGGACCGGTTCATTGCCGCTAAACCGCAGCTCTGGAATGAGGATATAGGAGAAGAGCAGCCCGTGTAAAAACAGACTGCTCTTCCATAAAAATTATTTAGTGATCATCAGTTTTATTGATTTTGCCTGAGCGCCTGTGCTGAGCCGCAGTATATATGCTCCGGAAGCAAGGCCATCACTGCTGATTTGCATTTGATGATGACCTCTTTGAAGCATGCCTTGATGCACTGTTTTGACCATTTCTCCGCCAACGGAATAAAGCCCGGCGGTGAGTTCAGTATCCTCCAAAAGGGAGAATGAAACCGTGGTCACGGGATTAAACGGATTGGGATAATTCTGATGAACAACAAATTCCGATGGCGCAACCCCAACAACGAATACAACCTCTGAATAGGAAACAGTGCCGTCAAGATCGATCTGTTTCAGGCGGTAATAATTTATTCCTGAAGGGGGTGATATATCCGTAAACGTGTATGATGATACGCCGGTTGATGTGCCATTGCCGTTAATAAATCCGATTGTTTCCCATTGGTTTTGTAGAGACGATGCATGCATCGTCTCTACTGCATGCATCGTCTCTACTGGATGCATCGTCTCTACTGGGTGCATCGTCTCTACTGGATACATCGTCTCTACTGGATACATCGTCTCTACTGGATACATCGTCTCTACATCGGATATACGCTGAATTTCAAATCCACGGTTATTGGTTTCCGATCCGGTTGACCAATTCAAAACAACCATCCTGTTATATACTGATGCGGTAAATGAAGTCAGTTCAACCGGCACGATATCCGGTGTGCTTTTAATCAGCCACAGGTCATGCACTCCTGCACCTGAGGAAAGCGTATGACCGGTGATAACGTAACCGCCGTCTGAGGTAAGATCAAGCCAATAGCCGACATCAGAAGAAGTACCTCCGAAGGTACGTGATGATTCAAGAATGCCGTCCGGTGTGGTTTTAACCAGCCATACATCATCACCGCCCGCGCCGGATGAAAGTGTATATCCTGTAATGAGAAAGCCGTCATCCTGAGTCTGGCGGAGTGAGTGGCCGTAATCCCTGCCGGTTCCGCCGAAGGTTTTCTGCCAGGAGAGATTACCTGACGCATCAGTTTTAACCAGATACATATCATCATTCCCCGCACCCATTGATGCGGTATAGCCGGCCAGTATATATCCGCCGTCACGGGTCTCAATGGCATGGTAGCCGCGGTCAGCGCTGGCGCCGCCGAAATTTTTATCGAAGAGAACTGTGCCGGCTGAATCCGTAAGCACAAGCCATGCTTTACCGAGGGCACCTGCACCGCCAGAAGCCGTCCAGCCGGTGAGTATATATCCGCCGCTCTGTGCAACCTCAACCGAGCGGAACCCGTCCGTGCTGAGTCCGCCGTACCATTTTGTCCAGATGGTTGAACCGTTTGAACGTAGTTTGATAAGCCAGCCGTCTCTGCTTCCGGCAGTTGAAGTTGAGGTGGCAGCGGCTACGATAAATCCACCGCCGGGAATTTCTCTGACAGAGTAACCCTCCTCATCATTTCCTCCGCCGAAAAACCGGAACCATTGTTCGTTTCCGAGTGAATCAGTTTTAATAATATATACATCTTTTAACCCGGAGCCGAATGAAGCAGTATAACCCGTGATAATATATCCGCCGTCCTGAGTCTGGCGGACTGAAGTTCCTTCATCATCATTATCACCGCCAAAGGTTTTGCTCCATTGTTCGTTTCCCAGCGCATCAGTTTTGAGCAGCCACACATTGCGTCCGGAGGCAGTACCGAATGAACGGGTGTAGCCGGTCATAATAAAACCATGATCGGAGGTCTGCTGAACAGCATGGCCCACGTCAATGTTGGTTCCGCCGTAGGTACGGGTCCAGACGGAGTCAGGGGAGAGGTTTGAAACAAAGAGGATAAAGAAAACAAGAACAACTGTAATTTTCATGGCTACGGGTGAAAATAGTTAGTAAATCTTTGAGCAAATTTACGAAAGAATGAGCATAAGGAGAGGAGGGCAGAGCAAAGGAATTTTTTTTTGCTGAGGGGGTTATAAACAAAGGTTCCCCTGCATTGCTGCCGGAGAACCTTTCTTTCTCTGTAAAAAGGAATTATTTTATCGGAGCCAGACTGTCAATTATTCTGTTCATCGTAGTTGCATTATTTTCCGCATTTGCCGCTGAGGTGAATACATAGGCAACATAGTTGTTTTCATCATACGTTGCCGCGGCAATGAACATATCAATCTCAGCACCTTCAATCATACCGGTTGCGCTGGCAACCCAGGCATCCATGCCGTTAAGGTTTTCCTGAGCTGATTCCCCCTCAAGGGCAATTCCCAGGTCATTAACAGCATTGTTCAGCAGATCTTTTGTGCTGATAGAAGCATCTTTGTAAACAAAGATAAAAAGAGACATGGTTTCATCAGCGCTTATTCCCTCAAGATAAGGAATGCCATCCTGTGTTCCGGTGGTGGTTTTCCAGTTTGGTGGGATACTGATTTTGATGTTATACTCCGGGGCTTCAAAAGTCTCCCACTGCTGGGAGTAAGAAGCGCCGGTAAGAAATACAAAAGCGAGAAGAAGCAAAGAAAAAGAACGTTTCATGGTTTGCCCTTTGGGTTTGTGATAGATTGTTAGAAAAAAAAAGAACAGAATAAAGATATTCCGGAATTTCAAGGCAGGCAAATTAAATTTTCACCATGCAAACAAGATCACACGAGCGTACCTATTCCGGAACATGGCACGCGAATTCAAACGGATCGAGCAAAGACCCAAAGAAAGTGCAATCAATGTACATTGTTAATTATACATTGTACATTGATTGCTAATTCCTGACTACTAATTATAATTTATCTATCCAGGAGAGACTTTCTTCGTTTGCCATAAATTCTTCAACTTGCTTTACATCATACTCACTGCCGATAAAGATCGGTGTGCGTTCGTGAAGTCCGGTTGGCTGAATTTCTAAGATGCGCTGATTGCCGTCCGATGCTCTGCCGCCGGCTGCTTCCATAATCATCGCCATCGGGTTGCACTCATACATCAGGCGGAGTTTGCCTTTGGGGCTGCGGGAGTCGGCCGGATACATAAAAATGCCGCCATAAAGCAGGGTGCGGTGAACATCCGCAACCATGGAGCCGGTATATCTTGATGAGTAAGGGCGCTGAGACTCCTTTTCTTCTTCCTGCAGATATTTAATGTATTTCTTCAGACCCGGATGCCAGTATTTATAGTTCCCCTCGTTTATGCTATATATCTTTCCTTTTTTCGGAATTCTTATATCTTCATGCGAAAGGATGAACTCCCCGATTGAAGGGTCAAGCGTGAATCCATGCACACCGTCACCGGTGGTATATACGAGGATGGTGCTTGAGCCGTAAACCACATAACCGGCAACCACCTGATGAAGCCCCTGCTGCAGACAGTCTTCCAGTGTGCCCGGCTGTCCGTCTTCAGAGACACGTTTATATATCGAGAAGATTGTACCGATGCTTACATTCGCGTCTATATTGGATGAACCGTCAAGCGGGTCAAACAGAAGAACGTATTTGCCAATATCATAATTATTAGGGATGTGAATAATATTTTCCTCCTCTTCTGAGGCCATAATGCAGAGATGACCGCCATGATCCATTGCCTTAAACATCATTTCATGAGCATAGACATCAAGTTTTTTTACCTGTTCGCCGTGCACGTTTTCAGCGCCCGCGAAGCCGAGAATGTCAACCAGTCCGGCCTTGTTTACTTCAAGTGAAATTACCTTAAAGGCAAGAACCAGGTCACTGAGCAGACGGCTGAGTTCTCCGGTCGCGCCGGGGTGCTTTTTTTCGCCTTCAATTATATGTCGTTCTATGGTCATAAACCGC
The DNA here is from genome assembly GCA_045863035.1 of Ignavibacteriales bacterium. GTDB lineage: Bacteria > Bacteroidota > Ignavibacteria > Ignavibacteriales > Ignavibacteriaceae > H2-BAC3. The sequence goes on from BTUV01000009.1 coordinate 21,133, forward strand.
ATTTTGGGCATTACGTATCTCCGTTACTGTGTAAGAGGATTATTTCAATTAGTGAAAAATAAGGAATGTGAACTACATGGCGAATTAAAAATATTACACCCGGTGAAAAGTAAAATACCGGAATCACTTTTCCCCCTCTTCTGACTTCCAAAGCAGGTCAGAAGACCAGCACCCGGATTAGTCGCCGGTAAATGCCCGGATGGTATAGGTAAATGAAAGGAGGAAATATTGTTGAAGCACCACAGTTGAGCGGTTTTCAGCGTATAACTCGTTAATGGTGCGGCTCAAGGACTCGTTTTGCCTGAGGATGTCAAAAATATCCAGACGCACCTCACCCCGGTTATTGTCAAGGAATTTATAGCCCAGTCCCATATTCCAGATATAGTAGCCGCGTTTGGTATCAGCCGGAAGCCCGTCATTGTAATAAGCGCTGAAATCAGTTTTTACAAAAAGCTGATCAAGCAAAAACCAGTTAAGGTTTGCGCTGCCGGTGTGTATAAAATATACATCACCTGTGGCTGAGCTCAGTTCATTGCGGGTTTTATACCAGACCGGAGTGTATCCGAACCGGAAATCAAGTTTTTCACTAAAGTTGCTCGCAACAGAAAACCCGGTGCTGATGGAATAATTATGAGAAAAATTGATGCTTTGGTTTATCAGACCCGGAGTTTTTGAATAATTAAAACCGGTGTTCAGATTCAAATTGCTTTTAAGCCAGGCAACAGGAAGCCCGCCGCTGATAAACGAACGAAATGAAAGTGAATAATCAAAATTCTCGGGAACCGTGAGCTGAGTACCCGCGGGGAGGGGTGTTCCGTCAGGCAGGGTCATGTTGCCGCGTCCCTGCGTTACGGAGCTTCCTATATACTGCTGTGTATAGTTCATAAACATCATAGCGAAAAATGTTGTGCCGCTTGCCGGATTAGTGCTCATATATCTTGTACTGATGCGGTGGCTGAACTCTTCAGATAAATCAGGATTGCCTGAACGAAGCGCGAGTGGATTGCTATTGTCAACGGTTCGCTGCAACTGGCTTACTGAGGGCTGGCTGATGTTGGTTGAATATTGCAGGCGCAGATTTTCAGTGCGGGAAAACTGCATCTGCATTCTGAATGAAGGAAGAACCCGTTCAAATGTTTTGTTAACTGTTTCGGTATATGGAAATATCTGCTCGCCATTTAATGATGATGAATGATAGGAAACACCCGCCATCAGATTAAGGAAATCATCACGCCACCGGTAGGATACTCCCGGACGGTAGGTTATATAATCATTGTTATATTCATTGGAGCGAAGTGTGTCAAATACCGAGTAAGTGTTATCCGTCGGATTAAGCAGGTTTGCCTTCTTATTGCTGATGCTGTTGGTCAAGCTGCTGTTTATGTTAAACTGGAGCATTCCTTTTTCACCGACTGATTCAGTATATACAATGTTTCCGCCGAGTGTATATCCGCTTACCGGGTTATCAATATCCCTGTTTTCGATGAGGGTCATGGTTCCGGCGGGGAGGTTTCGTACAGTAATGGCATCCTGCAACTGATCAGTCTGCCGGTCGTTTGCCGAGGTGTTAAGCGACACAGACAGAGTGCGCCCCGGAGTGTTGAACTTATATCGGTAGAGCAGTTCGTTGGAAAAATTCCATGCCACAGCATCGGTTTTGTTCAGGTTATCCGTTGTTGTGAGCGGAGTGCCGTCTGAGTAGCCGGAGAATGCATCGGTTGCATTAGCGGAAGAGTTATCCTGCACGCTGAAACGGGGGGTGAGGAGCAGGGAGCTTAAAGTATCAATGCTATACTCAAACCTGCCGTTAAAGCGGTGGTTGAAGTTATCAGCAGATGATGTGTAATCTTCATTATATATATTATATACAGTTGAGTCAGAGAAATAAACTTTGTCGCTTTTCTGCCGGGTGTTGTTGCGGGTATTGTTAAAAAAATAACTAGTTGTCAGGCGGAAATCATCGCCAATAGCGTCAGAGTAATTAATCCCGAATGAATTCGTGCGGGTGTTACCATCCTGATTGCCGGTTAAAAAATTGGAAGCACCGCCTCCGCCCCAACTGCCCGGAGAGAATCCGCCACCGCCACCGCCACCGCGTCCGCCTCTTCCTCCACCTCCACCCCCGGCGCCGGATGAAACGCCAACCAGATCCTGTGAAGAAAAGTTTTGTATATTAACATTATTTGCAAGCCCAAGCAAAGAGATGCGCTGCAGGTTATTGAATATATTATATACTGCTCCGCCGGAGTAACGGTCTTCCGTGCCGTAGCCGCCGTAAAGTTTGCCGAACTGACCATTGCGGCGCTCAGGACGTGTTACAATGTTGATGGTTTTGCTTGCGTTGCCGTCATCAAATCCGGTGAACTGCGACTGCTCACTCATCTGGTCAAATACCTGGATGCGGTCAACCACTTCAGCGGGCAGGTTTCGCAGCACTGCATTCGGGTCATCACCGAAAAATGGTCTGCCGTCAACCAATACTTTTTTTACTTCTTCCCCTTGTGCTTTTATAACACCGTCTTCTTTTGTGATGCCGGGTATCTTCTGCACCAGGTCTTCAGCGTTTGCATCGGGATTAGTCTTATATGATTTAGAGCTGAATTCTATAGTATCTTCTTTTTGTATCGCGGGGATTGATTGTCCGGTAACGGTTATATTTTCCAGTTCAATAGCAGAGCGCTTCAGGAATATGGTTTTCAGATTACTGTTTTCATTACGGAGCCGGAGTGTGTCGGTATATTTTTCGTAGCCGATAAATGAGATTTCCAGTATATACCTACCCTGATTCAGTCCGGTGAAATAGAACCTGCCGGAAGCATCGGTGGTGCCGAATTTTGAGAAATCCGGATTACGCAGATGTTCCAGTTTGATATTGGCGCCGGTGAGGGCTTTGCCGTCCGAACTGTCTTTTACGGTACCGGAGACTTCAAGCCCCTGGGCAAAGCTTAGTGATGAAAACAGTAAAAAGTATATCAGTAATAAACGCATAAAGAAGTATGAATTATGAATTATGAATTATGAATTATGAAGTATGAAGTATGAAGTATGAATTATGAATTTATCGTCTTCACTTCGTGCAGTCGGATGACAATCTGTCAATTCAATGAACAATGTACAATTTACAATGAACAATGTACAATTTACAATGTACAATGTACAATTTACAATGTACAATGTACAATGTACAACCCATCTCCAGGTGCGCATATTTTTTTAACGCAATCCGCCGCGGCGGAAAGCAAAGTTAACCGCAAAGTAGTTGAATTCAGCGGAGTCATGAATCCCGAAGGGATGAAATTTTTATAGAAAGAAAATCACGGAAAGCCATTAAAATCCCGAAGGGATGACATTATGTTCTTATATCCGGAAAATAATATCACCCGTTCCGGGTTGGGTCAAAATGGGAATCGTATTTTCTACAATAATGTTACCCGTTCCGGGTTCGGTCAAATTGAGAATCCTTTTTGCACGAATTTTAACCAACATACGACACCTCCGGCGCCGGCGAGTAATTCATAATTCATACTTCATAATTCATATTCATACTTCATACTTCATAATTCCTTCTCAGTTTCCTGCCGCATTCCAGATTGCCATGATCCCCACGCGCACCTGCGTATCGGCAATACCGCTGAAATCATCCTGATAGCGGAGCGCGGTATCAAGCACAAGAAAGCGGTTCACAAAAAGCCGGAGCCCCACACTGCCGCTGTATCTGCGTTCAACCATAAACTTACTGTTCTTTGCGTCAACTGCAATAACAGGGGTGCTCAGCACTTCGGCAATCATGGTAGTGCGTTCGTTAAGCCGCCGGTCAAGCCCGAGGAAAAAGTTAACCATATTCTGCTTTACCGTGATAGGGTTATAATTCCAGATGTTATTTGCAAAATAGAGCTGGGCATCTTTGTAGCGTACATCGGTGATGGTAAGTCCGCCGTGCAGGTCAACATCTTTGTATTTTGAATAAGTGAGTGATATATATAAACTGGTCATCCGCCATTTGTAGTCCACATATCTGAGCCCGAGCAGGTAGAGGTCTTCAGCGGAAGTTCTGATAGCTTCTTCATCTGAGGAAGAGCCCTCCCAGGAGGAGTTAGATCTCATCCCCGCACTAAGCTGCCAGGAGCGGTCATCCGCGGTATAGAGTTTTCCTTTGAGCGCTATGTTGCCGTAGTTTTCATCCCGTGAAAAAAGAGAAGCCATCAGTGAGGATGTTGCCATTTCAATATCGCCGTAACCGCCGAGCCCGAATGCCACCGAGCCGAGGAAGCCGTTATCCCGCTCGAAGCCGAAGGCACCGCCGAGAGTAATGGAGACATCAAGCGGGTTAAGCACGCGGGCGGTCTGAACGGTGTAAAGTTTTGAAAGAGTGTGGTTAAAGGTGAATTCAGACGGGGGCGTGGTGAAATTGATGGTATCCGACTGAGCCAGTAAACCGGAGGAAGCGGCTGCCAGCAAAAGCACCAGGGAAAATCTTTTCATAACAAAATCCGGAAAATGTGTGTGTAAAAATAAACAAAACCGGAGAGAGGGGGAAAAGCAAAAAAAAGTGCCGTGAGGGGGATGGGGCTGAGAGTCAGAGGGCGGTTTTCAGGAGGCAGGTTGGGGTATTGAGATTATTCTTATATTTGAAGTGAAAATCCGGGTTGTTGATGTCGGGCAGATGGGTTGAGGACGGGTCGGAATTGGATGTGATATTGACTATATTTGCTTGTTGATGAGTTATAAAAACATCAGGATAACAAAGACTAAACAAAATGAATTGGGTTGCGATTTTTAACAGGCTTTTTGAAATAATAAACACGCAGGGTGACACATACTATAGCGGGGCACGATTTTTAAATACTTTAAGAGAAGTAAATTATTCTGTTCCACAATACTCAACTTATATTGAACAAAGACAAAAGATGGGGAAAAGCACCAGCAGAAGAGATTATTACTATGACCTATTTATGGAACAAATCGAGTCAGATAAAAGGCAAATTACATTAAAAATTCTGGAGACCATTGGTCGTCATCAGCCAGAAAAAGCAGATGTAATTCGCAAATTGCTCGGTAAAACTCAGCAGGTTCAAGGGCCTCAAGCAGTCATTCCTAATGACCTGTGGAATGCTGACCGATTAGTAGATTATTTGGAGAAAATGGATAGTGCTATAACCCAAGGAAACTTTGAATATTCCTTGAGTTTAGCATACACCTGTCTTGAAGGTTTTTATAAATCTTTTATTAAAGAAAAAATACCAGATAAAGCAGGATCGACAGACTTGACGCGTATGGCTATTCAAATTCGCGACTACATTAAAAGTCAATTGGATGGCAATAGTATAGTCTATCCAGAGCAGGTATTGACTCTAATTTCAACCGTCACAAATGCAGTCTGTATGGCAAGGAATAACTTTAGCGACTCGCATAGCGGAAATAAAGCGGAGAATTGGGTTGCTATTTACCTGAGAGACAATGTAAATTCCTTAGTAAAAATGATATTAAATTTCATTTGAGAAGAAAAATCATGTTTTGCATTGAATGTGGGGTGCAAATCCCAGACCACTCTAAATTCTGTTCTCAGTGCGGAGTGAAGCAGACCGAAGATGAATTTTCGATCAACGAAGAAACCAACCCACACAATATTCAAAGTAAAAGTTTGAGGCGGGAATTCAAAAATAACTTTTTGTTCGACTTTAAGTTTTTACGAGACGTAACAGTATATTATGTTATTTGGGTGCTTTCACATTTGTTTATTTTGCTTGTTTTTTCTGATTGGTTGTTTAGTAGTGATTACGTTCGTGAAAGTAGTTATTATAGATTTTGGCTTTTTATGAATGTGAAGAGTTTTTTGACTGCGGATTTGCAAAATATTATGATATAGTTGAATTTACTGTGTATACGGTATTCCCTCTTGTAATAATTATGCTGATAAGTATGAGAAAAGCCCCTAAAAAAGAAATTATATTAACAAAGACTAATGATTTTGACGAACAATAACGAATCTTTGAAGATACGCCAATCAAGAATCTATTTGCATGAGTAAAAAGAAAAGTGAAGTAAAAATAATGGTCGGGTCAACCGTTTATGGATTTGAAGACCAAATCTCACAGATTGTTGCTCAACTCAACACCCTCGGCTATTCTGTGATTAACTCTCATTATGGCAGCATTAAGGTAAACCCTCGCTTGTCAAACCTGGATAATTGTTTGAAAGCTGTTGAGGAATGTGATTTGTTTTTAGGGATTATTCGTCCCTATTACGGGACAGGCAACATTGGAGACAAAAATATTACGTTTGAAGAAATAAAAAAGGCAATTGAGCTAAAAAAGCCCTATTGGTTTTTAGTTCATCGGGATGTTGTGTTTGCTCGTAGTCTTTTTAAGAAAATGAAATTAAAAAGCGGTGATGAAATTGTGATTGAAGACAGCAAATTCTTCGATAAACGTTGTATTGACGTATATGAATACGTGATCCAAAACCATGTTCCGGTCACACTACGTAATGGTAACTGGGCACAAGAATTTTACCGCTTAGATGAGATGATGGTATATGTCAATGCACAGTTTGCGGATAAAGATTTTATAAATGAAGTAATAAACGAGACAAATAGCAGCGATGGAAAATAGTTTTATCATAGAAAATTTGTTGCAGCAGAAAGAAGGGGTTCGTCTGGAGTTTAGGGAGCAACCAGACATCGATGCCATTGCAAAATCTATTACCTCATTTATTAACACAAAAGGGGGTGATGTAGTAATAGGTATTAATAACAAAAAAGAGGTTGTAGGTGTTAAACAGGCACAACAACTGTCTGTTCTAATTCAAAGTGCCTTAGTAGATTTAATTAAACCAACAGCACCTATTTCTGTACAGGTAATCAACTACAAGAAGAGAGAGGTTATTCTAATTAGTGTATGGGAGGGAGCAAAAAAACCGTATCTATATCAAGGAGTTATTTATAATAGAATTGGCCAGACAACAAAAACCACCGGTCCTGAAAAACTAAAGAATCTTATTTCGCAGCGGAGGGAGGCGGATTTTCATTGGGAAAGAATGCCTGTATTAGGTGCTGAATTAGCAGAATTAGATACAGCTGAAATAAAACAAACTATTAAGCTTTACAATGAATACAAGGAAGAAGCTAAAATTTCAGATGTAGAAGATTTTTTGATTCAGGTGGGATTACTGCAAAATGGTAGTATTACTAATGCTTGCATGGTATTGTTTGGTAAAAATCCAATTCGTTACATTCCGCAATCAAGAATAAGAATCACACTTTACCCGTTTAAAGCAACCGGCGATCAGTTTATTGATGACAAGATGTTTGAGGGCAATATTTTTAAAAACTTAACGGAAATATTTGAATACCTCTCAATCGTTTATGGTAAAAATCTTATTGTTAAGGGAGTTTTAAGATCAGATAAACCAAACTATCCTGTCTTAGCTTTGCGTGAGGGCATCCTCAATGCTATTGTGCACAGAGATTATAATTCAGTGAGAGGATTTTTGCAAATTTCCATTTATTCTGATAGAACCGAGATAAGTAATTATGGTTCTTTACCTGATGGTATCACAATTGCAGATCTAAAAGTTGAGCATAGTTCAATTCTTCGTAATCCTGATATTGCTCAAATGTGCTTTTACAGAAAATATATTGAAATGCTTGGAACCGGAACACAAAGAATGATTAGAGATTGTAAGGAGAATAAGTTTAAGATTCCGGTGTGGAAGCAAAAAGAGAATACGACAATTGTCACTTTTCCCAATGTTTCACATCATAGAAAGGGTGAGGGAGCACCTAAGGGAATAACTGAGGGAATAAGCAAGAGCGTCCTCGCAAAAGTTGAGGGAATAACTGAGGGAATAACTGAGGGAATAACTGAGGATGTAAAAGATAAAATAACAAAGATTCTATTAGTTCTTTATAAGACGGGTGGTCTTAGAACGGTAGATTTGGAAAAGCTCCTTGATATTCCGGTTAAAAGCTTAGAGAGATATGTAAGGCAATTAAAAAATGCAGGTTTAATTGAATTTAGAGGAGCTAATAGAACAGGCGGATATTATTTAACGGCTAGAGCAGAGAGTAAGATTAAATGAATAACAATAATAATCAGATTGATTATTCCTGCCGGCGTGGCTCCTCTAAATCGTAACCTTTGGGTAAGTGCAAATGTACCCATAGCTTGAGTTCCGCAAAGAGTTTCTGAGCAAATTCTTGTTATTTGAAAGCCGAATTACCATAGGTAAGGGAAAAAGCTATTTGTGAGCCCGGGAATTCAATTCCTTTAAATTAGTGTAAACCCCTGCTCCCCGCTGTTAACACGAATTTCACGAATTCAGAACACGAATTTCACTAACTATGGGGGTTTGTCTGTCAATCGTGGCCCGGTTTTAAGGAGGAGTATAACATAAAAAAAATAATATCTTTCCGGTCCGATAATAAACGAGCTTTTCATAATAATAATGAGGAACAACCATGACCAAAAAAAACAATTATCTCTTCCTGTCAGGATTATTCTTCTTAGTATTCCTTGTGGTGGAATTTACAGATATTTATGGGGATTCCGGTTGGTTTAAAACCTTTCTCATAATTTTATTCACTACTTTTTTGATTAGCGGAATTGCGAGTAAAGAGAAAAAAAGTAATGACAGCGAGCGGTCTGAAAGTTGAATTGTCAGAGGTCAGGGAGACTTCATGTATCCGGGAATTTAATTCGTGAAAATTAGTCTCCTCAATTCGTGTTAATTAGTGTAAACCTCCGCTCCCGGCCGTTAACACGAATTTCACAAATCAAAAACACGAATTTCACTAACCTTTCCCGGTTTACTTCCTTTTTGCAGCCAATCATTGAAAATCAATAACCGGTCTTCCCGGCTCGATTTGTCATCCTAATTGGCAGAATTCGGGTATAGGGCGTGCGTATCAGGTCTAATGACGGAAGAATCGGCAGGAAAAGCAAAAAAAAACTACCTTCAACAGACCCGTCTGTCAGTCACAGATCTGTTGAGGTAGTGAGGGTTCATGGGGGTTATGCTCTGCCTGTGCGTTTCAGGTCTGTTAACCACCGCTTTATAATATGCAACAGGTGTGCCAAAACTTTTTTCCGGGGGGGGAGGATTTTACCGAAGGAAAAAGATGCGAAAATTTGATAAAAAGGAACTTTTTCATTAAGTTACAACAAAAATTATTCCAAAAAATGAAAGCTTTTTACAACATAGATGGTGTAGTTGTCGGCAAAGATGTCGTAAAGAGTCAATTTGTGTGCGATTTGGTTGCTTGCAAAGGGGCTTGCTGCACTATTCCAAGCGATTTTGGCGCTCCTTTACTTAAAGAGGAGATTGAGCCAATCCAATCTGTCCTGCAACAGGTTAAGGAATTATTGCCTGAACAGCACAAAGCAGTTCTTGATCAGGAGGGGTTTTATGAAATAGTGGATGAGGAGCTGGTTACCAAGAGTTTTAACCGCCGCGCCTGCGTGTTTGTCTATTATGAAAATGAGATAGCCAAGTGTGCCATTGAAAAGCTTTATAAGATGGGGGAAATTACCGTAAATAAACCGGTTTCCTGTCATCTTTTTCCTGTCCGGATTTCCAATTTCGGGGGGGATATCCTCCGCTACGAAAAGTTCAGTGAGTGTAAGCCCGCCATCGAAAACGGCAAAAAACTGGGAGTTAGAATTTTTGAATTTTGCAAGGACTCCCTCGTACGCAAATACGGTGAGGGCTGGTATAAAAATTTATCCGATGAAGTGAATAATGAATCTTAATCTTTCTCAAAAACTGAGTCTCACCCAGCGGCTCACGCCTCAGCAGATTCTTTATCAGAAGATTTTGCAGTTGAACGTTCTTTCACTGGAGCAAAAGATAAAGAATGAGATTGAACTTAATCCTTTTCTTGAAGAAGATATCTCGCTTGAAGAAACCGCGGATGAGGTTGAAAGCTCGCCTGATGACATTAACGATGAAGACAATGAAGAGTTCAGCAGTAAAGACCTGCTTGATGATGATGACTACTACCAGGATGACCCGGAATATCTGAACCGCCGCGGCAGTGAAGATGAGCCGTCAAACATCCAAACCCCGCAGCGCGAAACTCTGAGCGAGCACCTTATTGAACAGCTTCACATGCTTGATATAGATGAAAACCTGATGGTGCTTGGTGAAGAAATTATCGGCTCGCTTGATGATGACGGTTATCTGAAAGAAGAACTGAGTGTTATTATTAAAGAGCTTCTTCTTTTCCAGCATATTGATATATCATTGGAGTCAGCAGAGCTTCTCCTTAAAAGAATACAACTGTTTGACCCGCTGGGTATTGCCTGCCGCTCATTGCAGGAGTGTCTGCTGGTGCAGCTTCATCATCTGCATCTTGACCCCTACTACTCATTCCTCGCGGAAAAAGTTCTCACCGAACATTTTGAAGACTTCACCCATAAGCGTTACAAACTGCTGAAAAAGAATATGAAGCTGACAGATGAAACGCTTCATGCAGTGCTTGACCTTATACACAAACTGAACCCGAAGCCGGGTGAAAGCAAGGTTGAAACAAAGGAGTTTAATCAGATAACTCCTGACTTTATTGTTGAACGCGAGGGAAAGAATTTCACAATCGCGCTCAATGACCGGAGTGTTCCGTCTGTAACCATAAGCCCGGCTTACGTGCAGATGCTGCAGGAAAATAAAAAATCGAGCCGAAAATCAGAAGTAAAGCGGAATACGTACGCGTTTCTGAAAGAGCGGTTTGAGTCGGCCAAGTGGTTTATCGCGTGCATAGAACAGCGTAAAAACACACTGATGCGTGTGATGCAGTCAATCGTAACAAAGCAGTTTGACTTTTTTGACAAAGGCCCGAAACACCTCCGTCCTCTTATATACAGAGACCTCTCAGAGGAAATCAGTCTTGATGTGTCAACCATCAGCCGTGTGGTAAACGGAAAATATGTGCAGAGTCCGCAGGGTATTCACGAATTAAAATATTTTTTCAGTGAGTCGCTCACCACAGAATCAGGCGAGGAAATATCCAATAAGGTAATCAAAGAGCGTATTAAGGAAATAATTAACGGAGAGATAAAATCAAATCCGTTGAGTGATGATAAACTCGCGGAAATACTGAACAAGGAGGGCATTAACATAGCGCGGAGAACCATAGCCAAATACCGCGAGCAGGAACGGATACCGGTGGCGCGCCTCCGGCGTGAACTGTAGCGCGGCAGCTCCGTTTTAGCAATGATCACCGATCTGCTGATAGCACTGCTGCTTTTTGTGTCCTTCGCGGTTGTTCACACGGCAACGGCGGGTACGGGTATGAAACAGTATATACTCAGCCGCTACCCTCGTTTTTCACCGTTTTACCGGCTTGCTTATAACCTCTTATCCTTTTTCACGTTCTGGCTCTTTTATGAGCTGAGCCCAAAACCTCATTATATTCTGGTTGATCTTCAGCATCCCTGGGATCTTCTTATCCTCATCCCTAAAATTATTGCCGCCGCCGGGTTTATATATACTTTTCAGCATTTTGACGGAGCTGAATTCCTCGGCATCAAACAGGCAATTGTATATATACGAACAGGCAAAGCAGAAGCCGACCCTGATGCCGGGTCTGTCTTTACCGCAAAAGGACCATACCGGTACAGCCGCCATCCACTCTATTTCTTTCTGATAATCTTCCTTCTTGCCCATCCTTTTGTAAACTGGTTTTACGCCATGGTTACTCTGTTCAGTATTATTTACTTTTATGTGGGTTCATGGTATGAGGAGCGGAAACTGCTGGAGCGCTTCGGTGCGGAATACGCGGAATATAAAAGGCGGGTGCCGAGAATTTTTCCGTGGGATTTTTTTTAACGGGCGGAAGCATGAGGTTTAACTATTATAGTATATTTTTGTTGAAAAGATTTTTTATATCATTGAAGTCTCACGAGAGGAGTCCAGATGGCGTTACTTGATTACCTGATAATAGCCGGATATTTTGTTTTCAGCATTGGCATAGCAGTGTATTATTCAAAGCGGTCAGGAAAAGATACAAACGAGTTTTTCCTTTCCGGCCGGAATCTCCCCTGGTATCTTGCCGGGCTTTCGATGGTGGCCACTACCTTTGCCGCTGACACTCCGTTGGCAGTAACTGAACTTGTAGCGCGTAATGGTATATCAGGCAACTGGGTCTGGTGGAATTTTCTTTTTGGCGGTATGCTGACCGTGTTTTTCTTCGCGCGGTTATGGAGGCGGGCGGGCATTATGACTGAGGCCGAGTTCGCTGAAATCCGTTACGCGGGCAAGCCGGCGCGGTTTCTCCGCGGGTTCCGTGCTATATATCTCGGGCTTTTTATGAATGTGATTATTATGGGGTGGGTTAATACAGCAATGATTTCTGTGCTTACGGGAATGTTTGGCATTCCTGCAAGTGAAGTGATTTTTTATGTTTTCGGCTGTATGATTCTGGTTGCTATTTATTCAGCGCTTTCCGGTTTATGGGGTGTGGTTGTTACTGATGCATTCCAGTTTTTTATTGCAATGGCAGGATGTATTATTCTTGCGATACTTGTGGTTAACTCATCTCAAATAGGTGGGATGAGCGGTTTGCAGGAAAAATTAGGCGACCGTCCGTTTCTGCTGGATTTCTTTCCGCGGATTGGTTCGGGGGTATCAACTGTAACAGGTATCTTTTCGCTCAGCATAGTTTCGTTTCTTGCATATATCGGAATACAGTGGTGGGCATCATGGTATCCGGGTGCTGAGCCCGGCGGCGGCGGATATATAGCACAGCGGATGATGTCAGCTAAAAATGAAAAACATTCTCTTTATGCTACATTATTTTTCCAGGTGGCTCATTACGCAATACGTCCCTGGCCGTGGATTATCACCGCGCTTGCAACGCTGGTTATATATCCGGAGCTCGGCGCTGATGATAAGAAGATGGGTTTTATCTATGCCATGAATGACTTTCTGCCAACGGGCTTAAAAGGTCTGATGGTGGCAGCATTTTTTGCGGCGTATATGAGCACAATAGCCACACAGCTTAACTGGGGCTCGTCTTATGTGATGAACGATCTTTACAGGCGGTTTATGAAACCCTCGGCTGAGGAGAAACATTACGTGGCCGTCTCACGAGTGTTTACGCTTCTTCTTATGGTTGTTTCGGTTATTGTAACTCTTTTTATTGACCGGATATCCGGGGCGTGGGAGTTCATACTTGAGTGTGGCGCCGGTGTAGGGGGTGTTCTTATCCTGCGCTGGTTCTGGTGGCGGGTTAATGCCTGGTCAGAAATTGCCGCGCTGGTAACACCATTTGTAGTTTATCCTGTTGTTAAGATGATGGGTATCCAATTCCCTGAAAGTCTCTTTTATATCGTTGGAATTAACACGATCGTCTGGGTAGCCGTGACCTATCTCACAAAACCTGAGCCGGAGGAGAAGCTGATTTCGTTTTATAAACGGGTCTATCCGGGCGGGCGGCTTTGGGGGGACTATGCTAAAAAGAGCGGAATTACGGAGCAGACGGGGGTGTTCTCTGTGATGTTCATCAACTGGATAGCCGGCGTAATCTTTGTATATTCGATATTATTTGGCACAGGTTACCTGCTGTTCTCAGAATTCGGTAAAGGATTCTTATATTTGCTGGTCGGAGTTTCAGCATTTTTAATAGTTAACCGTAATCTTTCCAAGACCGGCTGGGAGAAGCTGGGTTCTTAAGAGGAAAGCCGGGTGGTTTGAGGTTAGCCATGTCCAAAACAATGAAGCAATAACCGGTCTTATAATACTGTCAGGTATAACAAGTAAAATAAACAGCGGGTAAATATCTTTGGTTGGGAACGGGTAACAGAAAGTCTGTGTTTACATAAACTCATGCCGGAGGGTTCGGTATGAGCGCTTAACCTATTTTATTTTAAAGACCTGGGGGTAAGAAAATTGTTATGTCAATTACAAACGAACAACTAAAAAAACTAAAACTTATACTATTCGACCTTGATGGTACTCTTTTGGATGAAAAAGGGGAGATTGGGTCAAAAAGTGTCGAATACACAAAAAAGCTTGAAAAGCTGGGAGTGCAGTTTACCTTTGCCAGCGGACGGCTGCATTCTGCTCTGACTGATTATGCAAAAGAGCTTGAAATTTCTACCCCGCTCATTTCTCTTGACGGGTCACTAATTAAAAGTTACCCCGGCGGAGAGACAATCTTTGAATCATTTGTACCCGAAAAGTATGTTGAGAAGTGCGTAGCTTATGCTGACCGGTTTATGTTCAGGATAGCGCTTTGCCATGCTGATGCAATTTACTATACCGAACACAACACTCTCATTCCCCAGCTTATTGATAAATTCGGCGCTCGTTTTGATGAGGTGCCCTCCTACAAGCCCTACATTAAAGAAACACTTGAAGTGGTTCTGGCGAGCGAGTCAAAAGATTATCTAAAGCTCGTGCAGAACCGGATGCAGTTCCCTTACTCATTCGGGTTGAGCACTGCACTCACTAAATCATATTCAACACAGGGTATATATTACCTGGAAATCCGCAAGAAGGGAAGCAGCAAGGCAACAGGGCTTAACAGACTGCTCAGACAATTAAGGATTAAAATAAAGGAAACGGCAGTTATAGGCGACTGGTATAATGACCGGGAGCTTTTTTTAACAGATGCCTTAAAAGTTGCAGTTGCAAATGCTGTACCTGAGATTAAACATTACGCCGATTATATTACCGAAAAAACCAATAACGAAGACGGAGTCGGGGATTTTCTTGAACTTGTCTATAAAGCGAAAACCCAATAGCGGGGGGTGAGCAGTATGATTGTAAAGACTTCACTCCGTCTGAAAATCATTCTTGTTATAGCTGTAACAGTTCTTATCGCCTTGCTGTTCCCCCGTGAAATAGCGCTCAATACTGAAGTAAGTGTCGGGTCGGTCTGGATTCAGGATGATCTTATATCAGAGGGAGATTTTCCGGTATTAAAGGATCCGGTACTTTACCGCCGGGAGCTTGCGGCCGCCAGACAGGGTATATATCCGGTTTTCAGAAAAGAGGAATCAGTAGCCCGCAAAACAACAGATACTCTCAGAATTTACCTTCAATATATTATTCACTTCCTTGACTCCGCCGGTAAGAAACCTGTGGCTGAAATTTCCAATGAAACTTTTTTCTCTTCCGAAGTATTCAGTTATCTTTTGCAAAGCCGGTTGAATGAGCGCCGCGGGAGAAAACGGGGAGCGGCAATACAGGATATATTTAATACGGCAAGTCTTACCGCGGCCAGTATATACAGACGGGGCATCCTGAATATCGAGCGTGATCAGATCAGCAAAGATAGTCTTGCCATCCGCGCGGGCAATATAGATATTATTGAACGCAAGGACCGTCTGATACCCCCTTCCCGCATTCCGGCGGCGGTAAATGACTGGCTGAATCCGGAAATCACCGACTCACTTCACCGCGAAAGTATCCGTCAGATACTCAGGCATTTTCTTAAACCGAATCTGATTTATGACGCGGATCTTACAAAAGAAGAAATTGAGCTGGCGCAGTCCAAAGTCTCACGTTACTCAGGCATTGTTACTCTGAATGAACGCATAGTTGCCAAGCATGACCGCATCACTCCTGAAATCAAGCTGAAGATAGACTCTTACAGTGTATATAAAGGAGAGGTTTCAGGTGTTACCGGCAGGGTGTTGCAATTTACCGGTAAGCTGCTTCATATATTTTCACTGCTGCTCCTGTTCGGTCTGTACTTGTATAAATTCAGGAATGATTTATATCAGAATAATAAAAATCTGCTTCTTTTCGGCATCATGTTTCTCTGGCTGTCATTCGTAACGTATCTGATAAACATTATCAGCGTTACCGATGCAATGAAGCTGCTGATTTTTATTCCGGCCGGCTCCATGCTTCTGACTATTATATATGATTCACGCGTGGGGTTTTATTCAACCGTAATCGCGGCGCTGATATCAGGCGCGCTCAGGGGTAATGATTATTCGTTTGTTCTGATGAATGTAGCTGCCGGAGCGATGGCTGCCTATTCAGTGCGTGATATTAAAAACAGAACACAAATTTTCAGATCATTTCTCAGCATACTGGGCGGTTACGCAATCACGATTCTGGCTTTTGGATTTGAGCGTTACTCTTCCTGGGAGTATATACTGCTTGAGCTGGCTTTTGCCGGTACGAGTGCGTTGGTAAGTCCGGTACTTACCTACGGTCTCCTTATTTTCTTTGAACGTTTATTTAAGATTACTACCGAGCTCACACTGGTTGAGCTGCAGAGTTTTGATCACCGGCTGATGAGGGAGCTTTCTGCTAAAGCGCCGGGGACGTTTAATCATTCGCTGAACGTGGCTACTCTTGCGGAAGAAGCAGCGGTTGCAATTAAAGCGAACGGCCTTCTGGCAAAGACCGGCGCGTATTATCATGATATCGGTAAAACGCTTACACCCGAATATTTTATTGAAAATCAGCGCTCCGGGGTAAACTATCATGATACTATTTCGCCTGAGGAAAGTGTACAGGTTCTGCTGAATCATGTTAAAAAAGGAATTCAACTTGCGGAAGAACATGGTTTGCCGGAGGAGATTATTAAATTTATCCCCGCGCACCATGGCACCACAGTGCTCTCTTTCTTTTATGATAAGGCGAAAAATCTCTACGGAGAAGACAAGGTTAATATAAATGATTACCGGTATCATGGACCAAAACCTTCAACAAAGGAAACCGCGATACTGATGCTTGCTGACACCTGCGAGTCTGCCGCCCGGTCACTTACTAACCCGGATCAGGGGAGTATAGAAAAGATGGTTGACAGATTGATTAAGTTAAAAAAGGAGGATGGTCAGCTTGATGATTCTCCCATGACCTTTCGCGATTTGATGATCGTCCGCGATGTGATTGTTGAACGATTGCAGAGTTTATATCACCGCAGGGTCGCCTATCCTGATACTATGAACATAGAGAAGGAGAAGGATGGACACGGAACCCTTCCTCCAACAGCTACTTGATGATTATATAAACCATCTCAGGATGGTAAAAAACCAGTCGGAGAACACCATAGCCGGATATTCGACAGATATACGCAACTTCTTCCGTTATTGCGAAGAACATAACATTGACACGCCGGAAAAAGTAACACTTGATGATGCAATCGGGTTCTTCTCACGCATGAAAGAACTTGGGCTTTCGGCGGGCACACAGGCGCGTTACCACTCCTCACTGAATGGATTTTTTACCTGGCTGGAATTTTCGCGATATATACCATACAGCGTCATAGACAGAATACCCGCGCCCAAACTCGGCAGGGCGCTTCCTGAGGTACTCTCGGTTGATGAAATGGCTAAACTGCTCGAGATACCGCGGGTAGATACGACCGCCGGGCTGAGAGATAAAGCGATGCTTGAGCTTCTATACTCATGCGGGCTGCGTGTATCAGAGCTGATTGAACTGAAGCTGAATAATCTTTACTTTGAAGAGGAGATGATAAAAGTATTCGGGAAGGGGTCTAAGGAGCGGTTCGTCCCTGTCGGCAGAAGTGCAATTAACTGGGTTGATAAGTATCTTACTGTCGGGAGACCAGCGCTCGCGAAAGGGGAAAAAAGCCAGAATTTTTTATTTCTTAACCAGAAGGGGGGCAAGTTAAGCCGGATGGGTATCTGGAAGCTGATAAAGCAATACACCATAACAGCCGGTATAAGCACAGCGGTGCATCCACACACATTCCGGCATTCATTCGCGACACACATGATTGAGGGGGGTGCAGACCTCCGCGCCGTACAGGAGATGCTTGGTCATGTTAGTATCGGCACCACCCAGATTTATACTCATGTTGACCGCTCATTCATCATGGAAGAACACCGTAGTTATCATCCGCGGGGGTAAGATAGCGGGTGGAAATTTCCTCCGCCCTGTGTATTTTGGGAGAAGGAAATTCTCAAATAACGGAAAAACTCGCTAAGCATTTTGAAGACATATCTCCGCATACTTTCCTACGCTAAGCCGTATAAGAAGTTTCTGGCTCTTTCTATCATGTTTACAATGCTCTATGCACTGTTGAACGGACTTGCCATCTATCTGACTATTCCACTGCTTGATACTCTCTTTCAGGAGTCGGCAAAACAGACGGTGCCGGCTAAAACCTCAACATTTGTTTTGTTGCCTCTGTGGATAGTGTCAATTAAAGACTCCCTTGTAAAGATATTTAATGATTTTGTTTTCGCCGGAACAAAGATTGACGCTCTTGTGCGGATATGTGTTCTGGTGCTTACCGCCTACCTGCTTAAAAATATATTCGGATATATGCAGGCGTTTTTTCTGAACTATGTTGAGCAGGGTATCATGCGCGATCTCCGTAATGACGCGTACAACAAACTGCACAATCTGCCCCTCAGCTATTTTAAAAACGAAAAAACAGGGAACCTCATATCGCGCATAATAAACGATACCAATGTAGTGCAGGCGAGTGTCTCTGCTGCATTTCTGAATGCTATACGTGAGCCAATTACAATTTTGGTATTTTTGGGGATGGCTTTCAGTATAAGCTGGCAGTTAACCCTTCTTGCCTTTATAATTCTCCCTTTTACCATGGCTATTATTGCCGCAATAGGTCTTAAACTGCGCCGTCAAAGCAATAAAATCCAGCAGAAGGTTGCAGATTTGACTTCACTCATTCAGGAAACGATAACCGGGGTGAAAATCGTGAAGGCATTTACAATGGAAAAATATGAGAAGCTTAAATTTGAAAATGAGGCACAGAAGTTTTTCCGGCTGATGCTCCGGATCACAAGAACCAGAAATCTTTCATCGCCGATTACGGAAGTGTTGAGCATGATTGTTGGCGTAGTGATTATATATTATGGCGGGCGTCTGGTGCTGGTTGATCAGTCGTTAAAAGCAAGTGAGTTTCTCGGATTTCTTTTCGCAATCTTTCAGCTCATGCCTCCGATAAAAGAATTGAGCAGCGTTAATAACAGAATTCAGGAGTCGTCAGCCGCCGGGGACCGGGTGTTTGAAATTATTGATGCTGAACCTGAACCGGCCGACAAAGAAGGAACCGAACAACTCACCGGGCTAAGTGAATCTATAGAGCTCCGCGATCTCAGTTTTAAATATGACCCGGACGGAGAGTATATACTGAGCGGAATCAGTTTTACGGTGAAGAAGGGGGAGATTATCGCGCTGGTCGGACCAAGCGGCGGCGGAAAATCTACCCTGGTTGATCTGATTCCCCGCTTTTATGATCCTTCTTCAGGAGGGATATATATAGACGGCAGGGATATCCGCGCGCTTTCACTGCAAAGTTTGCGCGGCAAAATGGGTATTGTTACGCAAGAGACCATTTTGTTTAATGAGAGCATACGAGACAATATCGCATACGGTCTGAAAGAATATCCGATTGAACAAATCATCGAAGCTGCAAAGATGGCGAATGCGCACTCTTTTATTACCGGGCTGCCGGAAGGGTATGACACGATGGTAGGTGAGCGGGGAGTAAAACTTTCCGGCGGACAGAGGCAAAGAATTTCCATTGCGCGGGCACTGTTGAAAAATCCGGAAATTATGATCTTTGATGAGGCAACTTCTGCCTTAGACAATGAGTCCGAACTTTTGGTGCAGGAAGCCATCGAGCGGTTAATGAAAAACAGAACAGTGTTTGTAATTGCTCACCGGCTAAGCACAATCAGAAACGCATCAAGAATATTTCTGATCGAAAAGGGAAAGATCGTACAAAGCGGAACACATGATGAATTGATGGAATTTCCACAGGGGCTATATTACCGGCTTTATGATATGCAGTTTAAGGATGAAGCATGAAGCAGGAAAAATTCCGGCCGGTCATAGTCTTTTTCATCGTCCTTTTTCTGCTCACCCTTACCAATTCCATCTTTCTTAATCAAATTGGATACTTCGGGGCACTGGTTCTCCTGCTGGTGCAGTTTGCGGTAACAAAGAAGAACCCCTTTCAGAAGACCGGACTTGAAGTTCCTTTCCTGCTTTTTATGGCGGTTGAGTTTATTTCGCTGCTTCTGTCTGATTATCAGGCGAATGCCTTTCAGAATTTTCTTAAGCGGGGACTTTTGATTCCTGTTATTTATGTTTTTGCATCAGTGCCTGAAACCGAAAAAGAGATAAAGCGGATTATCGTAATTTATGTGCTTGCCGCTTCAGCGGTTACATCCCTTTATATATATCATTCACTTGAGTATTTTATTCAGAATCTTTACCGCGCAACGGAGTCTGGCCCATCAATTTTCCAGTACCCCATTACCAGCAGTGAATTGTATTCCTTTTTGGTAATTCTCCTTTTTGCTTTTATGCTTTACGGAAAGATGCAGTTTAAATACAGGGTAATAGTCATAATTCTTTTCTTTATTGCTGCTGCATCCTTGTTTGCTACTTACAAAATGACCGGATGGATTGGCGCTGCCGCGGGTATGGGAATTATCCTGCTTTATAAAAATGATTGGAAACTGATAGTTCCGGTACTGCTGCTGATAGCTGCGTTATTTATTGTGGACAAAAATATTTCACGTATTGAAATATATAAAATTCAGGGTGGAAATTATCAGAAGACAGCCGGAGCAGAAACAAGTGGCCGGCCATACGATCTTTTGTCAGTTGACGGGTCAGTTTTGCTCAGTGATTTTCAGGGTGGACTTGTTACGGTCTCTGAAAAAGCCGGATTTACGAAGAATTTCAGAACTCCCTCACCTGTTGTTACCGCCCGAGAAATTGATTCTGTGAAGCTGCTTCTTTGGATGATGGACAGTCGTTTTTGGGTAATTAGCAGAGCTGCAGCAGACTATGAATTGCTTTATGAAGTGTTAAGTCCGGGCCAGACGAACGCTTTTACTCTTGCCGATTCATTGTTATATATTATGGATAAGGACAGCGGGCTGAGCGTTTACCGGCTTGGAAGTAAATCATTTGAGAGAGTGTATTATAATAAGAGCTTTTCTTTTGCCCAGCGCCTCGTAAAAGTGAATAATATTCTGATTCATCATTCGGCTGCGACAGGGCTGAGAGTTCACCGGCTTACCAATGGAATACCGGAAGCTGAGATATATAACGACAGCACATTGACGAACGTAAGTCTGCTTGCTGCCTCAGGGTCTGGGATTATTCTTTCAGCAAATGGTGAAACTTTCAGAGCACTGTTTGATGACTCAACGAGGCAATTTGAAAGAAGGGTAATATATAAGAATGCAGGACAGTGCGGATATTATGCTTCTGACGGGAAAAGTGAGTTGTTCATTCAGCAGGATGGAAAAATTCTTGTGTACCGCAAGGGGGACTTGGCTTCTCCTGAAATTATTGCACTTCCATACTCGCCAAATAGTGCCGCGGTCAACGATGATGCGGTGTTTGTATCACAGATGAAACGAAGCCGGGCTCTCAGGTTAATTGACCGGTATCATCTTTCAAACTACGCGCGGTTTGAAATGTGGAAAACCGGCTGGCGGATTTTTCAGGATAATCCCTGGTTTGGTGTCGGAGATATAAGTCTTGAGCCATACTATAAACAAAAGAAAAGCCCCTATCTGAAAGAGATACAGGGTCATCTCCATAATAATTATGTACATGTTCTGGCAATCCTCGGCGGAATTGGGTTTATCGTGTTTATATACATGCTCAGCATGGTTTATCTGCGGCTGCATAAAACGGTGCTGGCTCTTAAAGGAAATGATTTTTTTCACCCGCTCGCGCTCGGGGTGATTGGTTCCTTTGTCGGATTTTTGGTTTCCGGTCTGACCGAATGGAATTTTGGTGATCATGAAATAATCACGATGGTGTGGTTTTTTGCAGGTCTTGCAATTGCGGCAGAGAGAGTGGCGTTTACAAGGAGCACAAATAAACCGTAACTCAGTAGCATCGTCACCACACAAGGATGTAATTTTGTAGAGACGTCACAAATGCTAACCGGATTTCGAATCATATTTGGTGTATTGCATTTGTGGGGTCTCATGTGTCGAGAGGGGGCGTAATGTGTGTACGGTGTCAAGGTGCGTGGGTTTGTATTGGGATTTGGTTGTGCGGGTCGGAGACGACGCAATCGCAAAACCCAATCGTATATATAATTCTGCTTTAGCGATTGCATCGTCTCTACGCAGGAATGTAATTTTGTAGAGACGTCACAAATGCTAACCGGATTTCGAATCATATTTGGTGTATTGCATTTGTGGCGTCTCGTGTGTCGAGAGGGGGGCGTAATGTGTGTACGGTGTCGAGGTGCGTGGGTTTGTATTGGGATTTGTTTGTGCGGGTCGGAGACGACGCAATCG
>BTUV01000009.1:43464-65618 GCA_045863035.1 Ignavibacteriales bacterium
AAAATTTCAATAAAAAACTATACCCCTTGCGCTTTTCCTTTTAGGATTTCCCAGAAGGTGAGGAAAATTATCTGCAGGTCAAGCCCGAACGTCCAGTTTTCAACATACCAGACATCATATTCAAATCTTTTTTGGATTCGTGCTTTGTTTTCTTCTTCATCCTCAACATCACCCCGGAGCCCGTGAATCTGCGCCCAGCCGGTAATTCCCGGTTTAACCAAGTTTCTGAGTCGCAGTGCTTCAATATATTCTTCATACTTTTTGTTATAGTTTAAGGCATGAGGGCGCGGGCCTACCAGTGACATATCGCCAAAGAGAACATTAAGAAGCTGCGGGAGTTCATCAATGTTCGCCTTGCGCATAAATCTGCCGAACCGGGTTATGCGGGGGTCATCAGTAGCTGTTGCCATAAAAACCCTGTCTGAGCCGGTTGGAACCATGCTTCGGAATTTGTAGCAGCGAAAAATTCTATTGTCCTTACCGAGACGGTCTTGAACATAAAACACCGGACCAGGAGAAAGAATTTTTTGTAATAGGATAATTAACGGAAAAAACCAGCTCGCCAAAAGCAGTAATGCAAGAATTGAAATTGTCAGGTCAAATGCGCGTTTAATAAACTGCCAATGAATTTCCTGAAGTGGTTCATTTCTCACTGTAATTATCGGGAAGCTGCCTATAAGTCCGACTTGAAATTTTCGCGAGAGAAACTTAAAATAGTCCGGAATAATATATGCGCGTATCGCAAGTTTATTGCAAACCCTCATAATTTCTTCAATCTCATTGATGCGTTCTCCGGGGAGGGCGATAACTACTTCGTCGATATCCTGATTTTTTGCAATTGCTTCAAGCTGATCAACTCTTCCCATTATTTCATTTCCTCCGGAGGTATCATTATCAAGAAACCCGATAACAGAATAACCGAGTGATATATCCTGTTCAATCATATCGCGGAAGTTGCGACCTGTTTTTCCGGCACCTGCAATCAGCAGATTTCTAAAGTTAATTCCCTTTCTTTTTTGACGGCGGATTGCATGGCGGAGATAAAGAAACTCCGCGGACACGAAAAAAGAAAGGAGTACAGTATAATATATCAGAAAATTTCGGGTGTATAAATCCTCCTTAATCAGAAAGATAAATGAAATGGCGGCTCCTGACTGAAGCACGATATTTTTTATTATATATACTATCTGATAAGGGAAATAGCGGGAGTTAAAATCATCATAAAAGCCGGTCGCGTTCGCTGAGAAGTACCAGAGTCCTGAAAGCAGCACCGGCAGAAGAAACATATAAAGCCGTTCGGTCAGGATATGTGAGGGCTGCGCAAACAAAGCAGCAGCAACAAAGGAAGCAAATATCAAAAAGATATCTGCCGCGGTTCTGAGAACTTTGAGGTTGCTTTTACCGAAGGTCATATTGCCTGACTATAATTTTTCTGCGGCTTTAGTTTCAACGAAGTATTTAATTTTTTCCTCAAATGCATCTTTTGAAAACCTCTGCGCGTAACGGTTTATCTCACTGCTGTTGAATGAGTTTATCTCCTGCTCAAAACGGCGGACAGCATCAATTATTGACTGAGCATTTTGTTCCTGAAAGTGCATTCCGGAAAGCCCCGGCTGAATGGTTTCCTTTGTACCCCCTTTGCCAAATCCAATAACAGGAGTTCCGCAGGACATTGCCTCGATTACCACTATGCCAAAATCTTCCTCAGCGGCAAAAACAAATGCTTTAGCGCGCTGCATGAGAGAGCGGAGAGTATCAAACTCCTGATATCCGAGTATGTTTATGTTCGCGGTAGCAAGCCGTTTAATTTTTTCAAGATCAGGTCCGTCTCCGACTACAACCAGTTTTTTATCTGGCATTCGGCTGAATGCTTCCACCACCAAATCAATTCTTTTGTAAGGTACGAGACGTGAGGCGGTCAGATAAAAATCATCCTTATTTGTTTCAAGCGGGAACTTATGCGTATCAACAGGCGGGTATATTACTTCAGCATCGCGGTTATATATCTTTTTGATACGTGAGCCGGTATATTCTGAGTTAGCGATAAAATAATCAGGCCGGTTTGCGGTGGTGAAATCCCAGATACGCAAACGATGCAGGGTATATTTGGCGATCAGGGCTTTTAATCCTTTTTGAAGACCTGCCTGCTGTATATACTGATGATAAAGGTCCCAGGCATAGCGCATCGGACTGTGGCAGTAGCAGATGTGAAGCTGATTGACCCGGGTAATAACCCCTTTTGCCACAGCATGAGAGTTGGTCATAATAAAGTCATAATCAGTAAGGTCAAACTGCTCTACTGCAAAGGGAAACAAGGGAAGGTAATTTCTGAAGGACGTTTCAGCAAATGGCAGATTCTGAATGAAACTTGTTGTGGTTTTTTTCCCCTTGAGGATTCTCCGGCGGTCTTCCTCATTAAGAAAGTCAACCAGAGCGAAATGGTCAAAATCATTCCAGATATTGGTGAATGATTCCGCGCACTTTTCAGAGCCGGCTGCCACTTCATACCACTCATGTACAAGAGCTTTTTTCAATGTGACATCTCCGCGGTTTTATGATAGAGCGCAAGCGCCTTACCGCTCATTTGTTCTGTGCTGTAGTGATGTTCAATCATTTCTGCCGCATTATGTGAATATATATGCCAGAGATTTTCATCGGTCATAAGACGGATGATATCCCGCGCTGCTTGTGAAGGATCATGCAGTCCGTAAAGAAATCCGTTAAACCCCGGCTTAATCAGATCATTATTACCGGGGACATTGGTCACCACGCAGGGAAGACCGTAACTGAGAGCTTCAAGAACCGAAAGAGGCAATCCTTCCATTTTTGATGTTGAAAGATAACAAAATGAACGGAGGTAAACATCTGAAACATTGTTTATAACTCCGGTAAATTCAGTCATTTCCTGTACGCAGTGATATGAAATATCAGCTTCGGTTTCCTCGCGCTCAGGTCCGTCACCAACAATGATGAGCTTATATTTTTGCTCAGGATGGCTTTTCCTGATGGCTGCCATAACCGGCGCAATTAGTGACGGGTTTTTTGCTTCATCAAACCGGGTTACGGTTACTATAGTGAACACGCCATCTGAGGGGTACACTGCCTTTGCTCCGGGTACGACAACTCCATTATGAATAAGGGATATTTTTTTTAACGGTGCCAGCCAGGCCTTTATTGCTTCGTGTCTTTCACCCTCTCCGGTTGCAATATAGTGGTGGGTCATGAATGAAAGTGTGCGTTCGAATAGCGAGTATAAGATCCTGCCTGGTAAAGAATATTTGTCTGTGTGAATACCATGAAAAGAATGGATGCAATAGGAAAGAGTAAAAAAAGCGGCCGGACGCGAGTAAACCCCTGCACCCTTGCCGTGTGAATGTACAACAGTGATATTCTTCCTGAGGATAAAAAAGATGATTTTAAGAAGATTGAAAATACTGAATCTGCGGTGTGGAATGGTAACAATGCGGTCTTTGCCGATAAGTCCGCTTATCCTGTCATAATAAGGAACATCTTTCGGAATCGCCGCGAATAATTTTACACGATTGCCAAGAGACTCCATAAGCCGGAAGACGTGTTCCGGTCCTCCGCCATAGTCCGCGCGGGCAGAGATCATCATAACCGAGAGGGGATGGGTACTCATTTGTAACTCACAATTCCCGCTTTATATAAAAACACGGCAAAGTGATGGGCAAGATTCCTTATTGTGTTCAGAAAAGGATTACCTCGATATGAAGCATGATATACAGCAGTGATGCCCCATTTACTCCGGATATATTCAAGCCGGTCAGCACGTGTATTGTCTTTCGCCGTAAACTGGCGGGGATGAATACGGTAGTCAACAAGTATCTCGGGAAGAAAAACCGGAGGCGCTATTTTGGTAAGTTTCAGCCAGAGGTCATAATCCTCAGATTTGTTTTCAGGATTTTCATCAAACAGACCCACTTCTTCAAGAAGTGATTTTCTTGTCAGAACAGATGAGCAGGTAACAGAATTACCTCTGAGCAGGTCGTCGTGTGACCGTGCAGCTTTCCAGGGGAGAGGCAGCACTTCGTAAAGCGGAGAGAAATAACTAACTGAGCCGAAGGTAAGACTGGCAGAATAGATAAAAGCTGCATCCGGACGTTCAGCATAATACTCAATCTGATGCCAGAGTTTTTCTTTATACCATATATCATCCGCGTCAAGAAATGCGATATACTCACATGAGGCCTGCCTTATGCCATAGTTACGGCTCTGCGCGGCAGTACCATCGCTTTCAAGGGTATATACCTTTATCCTGCGGTCTAATTTCGCAAGACGATTGGCAACAATTACCGTACCGTCCGTTGAATTATGATTAACAATGATAATTTCAAAACCCTGGTAGCTTTGCTGGAGCACACTCACCACTGACTCCTCAAGATACTCAGCGGCATTGCGCGCCGGAATTATCACTGATATTACCGGCTGGGTGCTCATAACTTCCGCAGTTCAAATATACCGCAGCCATACCGGCAGTGCAGATTGGTTTCTAAATCATCGTGGCTTAGCTTGTGATCCGGAAAGTATGTATTCTCATCATCTATATAAGAGAATGAAACAATGTCATACTTTCTATCAATGAGAGAAAGAAGATAATTGATGCTGAAAACCCGATGTGCGTCAAACTCAATCCTCTGATTGCCGATTGGCGTTGCGAAGTAAAACGTCCCCCCGGATTTGAGGAGTTTATATATATTATTGAATCCTTTAAGGTGTCCTTCTGCATCAATTGGGTCACCGTAACGACCCAGGCCGAAATGTTCAATAGCGTGAAGGCATGAAACTGAATCGCAATACTCATCAAAAGGGAAATCGGGCCGGGTGAGGTCTGCCTGAGTGAATGTTACATTTGGAATAGCAACATCAAGGGGGCGGAAATCAAAGACTTCGATGTTTCTGAAAGATGCAACATGAGCAACAAAGCCATCCAAACGCGAGCCAATGTCAACGTGGTGCGAAGGATTATTTTTGTGAATCAGTCCGGCGACATGCAAATCAAGAAAGAAGTAATGAAGCGGTGTAGAGCCGGCTGTATCAAATCTGTCTTCAAGCGCGGGGTAAAATGATTCTATCCTGAAGGGCTGCCCCGTTCTTTGCAAATCACTTTTAAGGGAGTTATAATTCCGTATATAATAAGGAACTGAGCGTAATGAATTGAGAGTCTTTCTCGGATTAAACCCAAGCTGCTGAATAAGTATCTTTATGGTACGACCCCAGCTCATGCGTTGCCTTCCGCAATCTGTTCGAACATATTTTTAAGATACTGCTTTGCGCTGTGGTCTCTGAGCGAACGCTGATAACCAGCTTCGGCAATTTCTTTGCGGAGGGACTCGTGCCGGAGGAAAAAATTTATTTGCCCTGCAAGAAGCTGGGGGTCTTCAAACACTGCAATTTCTTTATCAATTTCATAAGCGAGATTCAGACCTGGCACAAAGTAACTAAGCTGAAACCCGCCGCAGCCGCATATTTCATAATGCCTCCCTTTAACCTGTTCCTTAATTTTTCTGTTAAGCAACATTGTCTTTACGGCTTTGGGTGAAGTGAGCGATGAAAAGACATGAAACAGATTGTAAGAAACACCGTTACTCAGATTCAAATTAACCGCCGACTGATTAAATATATCCACCATCTGCCCGGTTGAAATCCAGCTACGGTCACTATCCCAACCCCTGCCGAAGACGTGAACATCCAGCCCGGCTTTGCGCAGCATTGAGACAACCCATTTCCGGTAGGAACTGAATCCGCCTACAAAGGTGACTTCATATTTGAGGGGAATATTTTTCTTTGTATATATATCCTGATTATAGCCGAACGGTGAGTAAACCGCCTGTTTAAGCCCTTCTGACTTATACTGCCGGTACATATAATAGTCAGGGGTGCTGAAATAGCGGAAGTATTGTATCCAGTGGCGCGCAAATGTTTGTCGCCAGGGGTCATCAAAGAAATATACTGAAGTTTTGGTGAAGGTGTTTAATTCCGTGATGGTACTTTCCTTAATTTCCTCTTCAAATAAACAGAAGAGCATAATATCGGGCGAAAATTGTTTTGCTTCATCAATCAGGCGGCGATTCATAGCATCTTTTCCGCTCTGTTTATACTCCGCGTAAAAATCAAAATGAAAAACATTCTCTTCACCAAAAAGCTCAACGGCAGGGAGATGAATGTTAGTGTATTCAAACGAAGCGCCGCGGCTTTTAACTCCGTAGTCGTGTTGCATGAGCACGGTCATAATCTTCATGCTGTGAGCTTTCTGTTAGCGATAAGCACAAGGAAAAAATATAATAAACCGGTAATAACCGATGCAGCGATGATACCTGTCATCCCATAAATCTGAATAAAATAATAGTACAATATAACAGACACAAGGCCGGAAATAACCTTCGGAAAGAGATATAAATGAGGTCTGTTGTGTGCCAGACCTTTATTGCAGAGTGCCTGCCCCGCATAAAAGAGACCGGAACCGGCAGCCAGCCAAGGGAGCAGCGCGGAGTAACGGGTATATTCAGCCGTGCTCAGCAAAGTGATGAGAAACTCCCCGGCAAAGGTAAACAGTAAAAATGCTGCTGTGGTAAGTAACAGGACTGAGATAACACTCATGGCTATATAGAATTCACCCCGCTTACGGTCTCCGCCATCGGCAGAAAAATTCTTAAAGATAAGTGGGAGAAACAAATCATTTATGATATTAGAGGGAATCGCGATAAAGGCATTAGTGAGCGAAAACATCAGTCCGTAATATCCGACATCCTCAGCAGTGAGAAATGCGTTAATAACCCATTTTTCTCCATTGAGTTGCAGCCACATTGCCGCACCCCAGAGCGCAAAGGGCAGGGAATAAGCAAGAAGATCCTTCGTCGGTTTTTCTTTGAGCAAACTGAAATCTGCTTTGTGAGAAAAACGCCACCCGGTACGCCGCGACTTTATATATCCGGCTACAAGCAGGGGGATTGAAAGCGCTATGATGATGGTATCAGAAAACATTTCGTGATAAACAAGCAGAAGAAACACCAGAAAGACTGAGACCAGTTTTTCGGAGGTTTGAATTATCGCGTTGAATACACGGAGGCGGGCTGCATTAAGAATACCGCTGAAGAATTCGGAAAACTTAGAACTAATTGAAAACCAAAGCGCAAGAAGTATCATACTGCTATAAACTGCCTGACCGGAAAGAGAAACTATCTGAATAGCCGCAAATGCCAGTATCCCAAAAATTACTGCGCCTGAATAGAGGAAAAGAGAAATCAGCCGGTTATAAACAGAGCCGGGTTCAGTCGAGTCGGTTTCAAAATAGGAACGGATAAATCCCTGTTGAAGTGGTCCGTAATATAACTGTCCGGTTAATGCCGCGAGCGTGGTGATCAGTATATACTCACCGTAAACAACCGCGCCGGCAGAGGCAATCAACTTAATCAGGACAAAGCTGAGAATGACCCCCGCTGCCTGCCCGCCAAAAAAGAAGCTGATTTCTCTCTTGTTGGCGCTGAATTTTTCACGAAAAAGGGAAATCATGCTGAACGCCTTTTAGGGTCAATGGAGATGACCGGCTCAGTCTGGGAAAGCGAAATCCCACGAAGAAGCTGCCGGAGCTTTTCTGCGGGTTCGGGACTGATAAAAAACCGGGGATGACCCCGGAAACAGCGAAAATAATCAGCGGTCACGGTTAAATAATAATATCCTGAGGTAAAATGTGATTCCGGACTTATTCACTTATTTTTTGTAAATTTGAATCTGAAATTCATCACGGAACCGGTACTTGGCAGATAAATTAAAAATCTCATCGCTTATTATAGCAAAGAATGAAGAAAAAAACATCGGGCGATGTATTAAAAGCCAATTATTCTGCATTGATGAAATCATTGTTCTGGTTGACGCAGCGACCACCGACCGCACCGTTGAAATTGCCTCCTCATTTGACAAGGTTATCTGCCGATCTGTAGAGTGGAAGGGGTACGGGGTGACCAAGCAGGAGGGGCTGGCTTTGGCTTCAAATGACTGGATTTTCTGGATTGATGCGGATGAGGAGCTGACCCCAGATCTGATTGACGAAATTAATGAGTTTAAGGAGCGGGAGCACCACTGCCCTGTTTATGAGCTCCCCCGCCGGGCGTTTTTCCTTGGTAGATGGGTCAGGCACAGCGGCTGGTACCCCGGATACGTAGAGCGGATATTTAACAAACAAAAAGTTCGGTTTAGCACAAACGGGGTGCATGAGCATCTGGTATATGAGGGGGAGTCCGGCCGGCTTGAGTCAGACTTGAACCACTACACTGACCCCTCGATCGAACATTACTACACGAAGTTTAATGCATATACTTCACTTGCCGCCAGGGACCTGATGAAAGCAGGAAAGAAGGCAGGGATAAGTGATATAATAATCCGACCACTGTTTTTGTTTTTCAAGATGTACGTATTACGGCGGGGATTTCTTGACGGCAGGGAGGGATTTCTTCTGGCGGTGTTTTCTGCCAATTATGTTTTTACGAAATATGCCAAGCACTGGGAGCTCAGCCGCAATAGGAAAGGAGAGGATATATGAAACTCGGAATTGTTGCTCATAGAACACGTGAGGATATCGGAGGTATTGTAACCAATATCGCAAATCTTATTTCATCATCGGGGTTTAAAGTATCAGTACACGAACAGCTCCGCAGCAAGATGGATGAAGGGGCAGCGTATATATTC
This sequence comes from Ignavibacteriales bacterium, assembly GCA_045863035.1. Taxonomy (GTDB): domain Bacteria; phylum Bacteroidota; class Ignavibacteria; order Ignavibacteriales; family Ignavibacteriaceae; genus H2-BAC3. Next base: position 52,168 of record BTUV01000009.1, read on the forward strand.
TGTGATGAAAAAACATTGGGAACAACCAGTGATCTGCTGGTCTCCATCGGCGGTGACGGAACAATGCTTTCGGCAGCAATGATTGGTCACACATACGACAAACCTCTGGTTGGTATTAATTTTGGAAAGCTCGGTTTTCTTGCTGATGTGGATGTTAATAAGCTCGCGGATTTTCTTGCGGAACTGCAGAAGGGGGAGTATAAAGTTGAAGAACGGATGGTTTTAGAATCCGAATGCAGTCAGGCGCCGGGAGAAATTCATGTAGCGTTTAATGATTTTGTGATTGATAAGGGGTACTGGCCGAAGATGATTGATATACGGCTTGAAGTTGATGGTGAATATGTAACAACATTTCCGGCAGACGGGGTAGTGTTTGCAACGCCGACCGGATCAACCGGATATTCGCTGTCTGTCGGGGGTCCCATTGTAACTCAGAAAGCTGAAGTGATAACCATTGCGCCAATTTCGCCGCACAGTCTCACCGCAAGACCATTAGTGCTGAGTCCGTATCAAAGAGTAAAGATCACAACGATTTCTGAGCATAAAACTATTCAGTTCAATGCAGATGGTCAGAGGGTGGTTGATTACGCATCACCCGCGGAGATACATATTTCGCGATGCCGGAAATCGCTGAAGATACTCAGAACGCATTCTTCTTCCTATTTTCAGGTGCTGCGAAATAAACTTTTCTGGGGGCTTGATGTAAGAAACAGTCAGATTAAGATATAAAAGGAAATATGAAAAATTCAGTATTTATTTTAATACTTTTTGCTTCCATTTTGATGCAAGGACAGGATATGAATAAGTTAGTGATTGATGAGCGCACAGAAAAACCGATGCTGATAGGAGCTTGCAATTATGATGCGTTTGCGGATACCAATTTCGGATGGTGGTATCAGTCGGGATATACCGATTATGAGATTAATGAGTCAGCTATTGATGATTTAAATCCGAATCCGGAAGAGATTACCATAACCGTAGTGCTGGGTACATGGTGCAGTGACAGCAGAAGAGAATTCCCCCATTTTGCAAAGCTGATGGATTTAATTGGTTTCCCCCGCGAAAATATAAAGATTATTGCAGTGAACCGTGCTAAAGTTGCCGAGGGAGATGAGGTTGCCGGGCTGAATATAGAGTTCGTACCGACATTCATAGTATATCGCAACGGCGGGGAAATCGGACGAATAGTAGAAACACCGACTCTCTCAATTGAAGAGGATTTGGTGGGGATATTAAAGGGAATTAAAAATTAAGAATTAAAAATTACACTCAAGCACCAGGTGAATCTGATGGTTATTGAATTGATGTATATCATCACCTTTAAAATCACACGAGAGTGTAATTTTACACTATCCCCAACCCCGACAGGGGTGATATATTAATAAAAACACAAACTAAACGAAAATCAAAACACCGTCAGGGGGTCGTATGTTTCCGGTAGCGCTAACCAATTAACACGATGAGACGACGCAATCGCATAACCTCTCGTATATAATAATCTGTCATGGCGATTGCATCGTCTCTACGAAAAATTTTGTCACAATCCCGGAGGGATTGAAGGTTGGTAGAAATATGAATGAAACACGACACCTGTCCGACCCCGTCAGGGGTGACATGAGATGGCAGCGATGCGCGAAACATATTGCGATGAGGGATTTTTTCCCGCGGATTTACCCTGAGATATAGCCGTTCAATTGTACATCGTTCATTGTACATTGTACATTGATTTAATATTCCTCGTTTTCGCCATTGTTCATATCGCGGTTGTTGCGCTCTTTTTTGTCGGAACGGTTGATATTATACCGGATATTCAGCATCACCATAGGGGACTCCCTTACATTGTACTCATAACGATACACTGATGCGCTCTGGCGTGTGGTTTCACGCTTTGCGGTGCCGAATATATCACGAATCTGCAACGTAAGCGAAAGCCGTTTCTCCATCAAATCATACTTTGCGGCAAGATCAGTGCTGAAGGATCCGCTTGTGTTTCCCTGTGAACTGACCGAGGGGGCGGTATATCCGGCATTCACCTGCATCTGGAACACAGGTGAGAATTTAACCGTATTGGCAGCGCGCAGATTCCAATTGGTCGCGGTGCGTTCAAAATTATTACCCTCTGCTATTCCCTTTATCCGGTAATCATAAAGAGTACCCATGAGGTTGACATTCCACATAGCAACCGGATCAAAAAGTATCATTAACTCTGTTCCTGTTGCAAAGTCCTCACCAATATTATAGGGTTTCTGCAAAGTGACGCCTGGCGAGTAAAGAGAACTCAGATTTTCAATTTTGTTCATGGTGTGGCGGTGAAAAACCTCACCTGAAATTGATATATCACTGCTGAAGGTCTGAAATCCGGCTTCATACGAGTTTATATATTCATTCAGAAGCCCGGGATTTCCTATACGAACATTGTTAGCATCGGTAAATGTTTCAAATGGCTCAAGCTCCCATCCGCCGGGACGCTCTACCCGCCGGGTAAATGATGCAGTTACCTGATGCCCTTCCGCAAATTTATAACTGCTGAAGAATGTGGGAAAGATATCCCAGTCTTTAACCTCTGTTGTCAGATTTCTCAGTCGTTCATCAATATTACGGTATGTATATTCAGCTCTTACCCCTGCCTGCAGTCCGAGATTACCAATGTAATGACGTACCTGAGTATATATGCCCTGATCGGTTTCGGTAAGGACGGTAAATCTGTCAAACTGTGAAAGGTTTTGAAAAGTATTTGACAACAGTGAATATTCAGAAAGTCCTGTTTTTTCATCCGAGACTTCATTAGAGAATTGATAACCGGCTTCAACTGCATTTTCCTGACCGTAAGGAAGAACATAGTCGGCCTTAAATTCATATTCTCCGGAAGGACCTGACTCAGTTGAGTTTCTTCCTGAAAACTGCTGCCCGTTTCTTAGCAGGTTTGAAAGAGTCGATTCTTCAGAATTATGAGTGTGATACGAAAGAGCAAGTATAAGCTCATGTCCTTCCCTTCCAAAATCTCTGGAGTAATCGAGATTAAAACGGGCAACCTCTCCGCCTCTTGATCTGAAGCCGGCCTCATTGTATATATCACTGCTGTCTGTACCGGCAGATACGAATCTTGATTTTATACTTGAGAAAGATGAGTTTTCTCCTTCACGATGACCGGAGTAGAATCCGAAAGAGAATTCATCGACCGGTGATGCTTTCCACATCAATGAACCGCGCAAACCGTAAGACGTTCTTCCCCATTTTGAAGTGCCGTTATACAAAAATTCTGAAAATGAACCGGCTCCATAATAGCGATTGGTCTGGCGTGAGTCGCCCGGAAAAAATCTTCTGTTATAATCAATTGAAACGGCAGCAGAAAAATTTTCCATACTGTAATCAAAAAGCATATCACCGCCGTACTTATCATTCAGTCCTGTATTTGCATTGATGAATCCGCTCAAACCAAGATTTGTTGACTCTTTTAGAATGATGTTGATAACTCCGGCAGTTCCCTGCGCTTCGAATCGTGAAGACGGATTGGTAATTACTTCAATCCGGTCAATTGAGCTTGCAGGTATTTGCTGCAATATATCCTGAGCGTCCATCGGAGAGACTTTTCCATTGATGAGAACGGTAAAAGACTGACTTCCGCGTAAGCTGACATTCCCCTCAATATCAACGGTAACCGATGGGATACTCTCAAGCACTTCGGCCGCGGTACCGGAGGCAGAAGTTTGCATCTGCGAAACATCAATCACTTTTTTGTCAGTCATATAAGTAACCGGTGAGCGCTCCCCCTGCACCACAACATCATCGAGTTTGAGAGAAGATGGCGCCAGAAAAATATCACCGAGGTTAACAATGATATCCGGTTGCAGAGCCGTTACTTCAAGAAAAACATCGTCATAGCCGATAAAGCGGACATCGAGCAGATATTTGCCGGGAATGACTTTCGGGAAAAGAAAAACGCCGTCAAGACCTGAGACCGTGCCTGCAATCATGCTGGAGTCGGTATGGCTTAACAGCAGGATATTTGCGTATTCAAGCGGTTTTCCGGTGGATTTTTCAATAATCCGACCTGTGATTTTGGTGGTTGGTGCATCAGCGGCTAATAGCGTTACACCGAAAAAAATGAGAAATAGTAGAGTTTTCCTGAACATTGACAAATAATTTGTTACTGGGTGATATTTTATAAACAAAGGAAGTGCAAAAATAGTTTAATCTGGCAAGAAATTTTTCGTCAAAACCGGGCGGGGGATTTGAGCCGGAAACCAGTCGCCTGCCCGGCAGAGGAAACTCTCATAGTTTTCTGGCAATGACAAACGCGGCTTTATGTACAATTGAATTTCCCGTTGCATAATCTGCCGCCTCAAGATAGAGGATGTAAATACCGATACGGAGCGGAGTGCCTGAATCATCCCTGCCGTCAAATACAAATTCTCCGGTGCCGACAAGCGGTTCGTGCTCTTTCAGTGTGCGCACTTTTCTCCCGTTTTTATCATAAATATATGCGGTAAACCGCGCGGACTCATAAGGAAACGAGTAATTGACAATGGCAAAATCCTCAAATCCGTCACCATCAGGTGAAAATGGATTGGGGCTGATAGATACTCTGTTGCCGCCACCCGCAAGTTGCGTATATATACTGTTTGGCAAACCGGGAGTGCCGCCGGATGGATCAGCAGAAGTGCTCCAGCTTGAGGAAGTGTTTGAGTGTAACCGAGGATTTATTTTCTCAAGTGACCGGCCTGAGGTGTTGCGGTAATTTTTGCTATGCCACTCTTTTGTATATACAACTGAGTCGAGTGCCAACCCGTTCATAATTGAAACGACAAGTGTATCAGTATCATTGCGGAGCGAAAGGGAGAGGATAACAGAAGCCCGCAGCGGCCATATCAGATGTGAGTAATGTTGTAATATAGCGCTGTCCGGTGATGCGATGAAAAAAGAACCCGGTTCAATAACTCCCGGCCGGCTCAGACGTTTACCGTTAATGGATATATAATTCGGGAACACGGCTGAATCTCCCGGATTATAAATTTCGATATACTCTGGTATGCCGCTCTCCGGTGCAGCCATAATCTCATTGATGACAAGTCTGGATGCAGATGAGGGAAAGAACTTCAAGGCCTGGTTCATTTGGCCTGGAGTTCCGCCGGGAATGATGGAGGCATACCAGTTTTCTTTGCTGCCGGAGTATCCGCTTATCTCTTTCCGTTCAAGAGAGAGCCCTTTTTCCAGATCCCAGGATGAAGTATATATCACACTGTCAATGACCGAGCCGGCCTTATCGAGGATAAAAACACCGTCTCCGGTATTTGTAAGCGGGGGGAGCGGAAGAACGATATAATTATTGTTTGTAACCCAGGGGAGCACATAAAAAGATGAATCAGCGCAGATAACACCGTATTCACCCGGAGCCAGATAATAATTGCCGGAGATAGTACGCATGGTCATGGTTGGGGAGTAATCACTGATTTTCCAGCCGTCCAGACTGATCACTGAATCGCTGTTGTTATATATCTCAACCCACTCCGGCTCTCCGTCATAAGGTTGAAGCATAATCTCAGTAATCACAATTGCTTTTTCCCTGAATCCGGGAAATACGTCAGTAGAAAGCCAATTGTTCCAGATATCATCATCCTCCGAAGCAAGTGAAGCAGTGAACGTTAATTTGCTCTCACCCAGCATTGCGGCATTCATTATCGTGATAGTGAGAGTGTCTGCACCTGAAGGAAACGCTGTAAGGATTGAGTCGCGGTAATCCAGTGAGCTGTCTGCTGCCTGTGTATATATCATTACCGGGGCAGAGGGAACCGAGCCAAAGTTGGTAAGCGTTATCACAAATGAAAGAGAATCGCCTCTGACCGGATATTCTGTAATGAGCCGCACCTCAGTAACAGCAATGTCATTCTGCCGTGGTGTGACACTGTTAATCCTGCCGGGGGAACTGTTATTTCGGTCTTTAGAAAGCGCCCAGTCAGCTCCCGAAAATGAAATGCCTGAAGATGTGACGCGCTCAAGTGATTTACCATTTGCTGCTCCGCTATAAACAACAGAGTCAATAATAATTCCGCGATCATCAATAAGTAAAACACCATCCTGGTCATTGTTCAGCGTTGGGAGGGAAAGGGTGATGACCGGAGAAGGAATAACCTTGTGGTACTCATTCAGGGTTGAATCTTTTGCCAGGACCAAATATCCGCGCGGAAGCACCGAATAATTCTCTCTGATAGTAGTCGCGGCCGGAGTAGTATATACATCACGGATTTTCCAGTTGTTAAGGGACACAGTGTCTGATGAATTATTATATAACTCAATCCACTCCGGTTCACCGTCCGCGGGCTGGTACATAATTTCGTTAATTACCAAAGCACCGGGGGGAACTCCGCCATGAACACTGAGGAATTCATAGTTATCGGAAGTATCCTGATCTGATAAGGCACTGACCGATATATACAAATGCCGCGTTCCGATAATTCCTGCAATTACTCCTGCTGCTGTCAGTGAACTTTGCTGTTGCGGTGCCAGAACTCCGCCTGTAACGGAACGAAGAAGTAAATCAGGGAGTGAATCATTGTTCGAATCTTCATAAATCATCAGATCAAAGTTCATGCTGGTTCTCCCCGTATTGGTGAGAAATGCAGTAATGCCGACTGTATCCCCTTTTACAGGAAAGAGGGGGGATGCATGAAGTGAATCGAGTTTCAGATTAAAGTCCTTTGGAGAAACAGAATTCATCAAACCGGGAGTGGCTTTTCTTCTGACGGCAGCAGTTTTCCAGTTTGTTGAATCTATTGAACTGCTGCTAAAAGAAATTCTCTCAAGAGAGCGGCCATCTTCACCGCCCCAGGCAGGGGAGTAAACAAGGGAGTCCAGAATTTTTCCGAGTGAATCAAGGAGCATAATCCGGTCGCCGGAGTTATTGAGAGCGGGGAAACCCGCGACAACAGATTGAAAAGCATGATTATATAAAGAGGCAATTGAACTGTCACGACTGATAACAATATAGGAATCAGGCATTAGTAATCGCGCTGACTGTATTCTTGATGTATCCTGCTCATCAGCTATCATAAAGCCGTTAAGAAGCAACGGGGCTGAACTTCTGTTATAAATTTCTATCCATTCCGGTTCACCGGAGCCGGGCGCATACATAAGCTCATTGAAAATGATATCTCCCCGGTTTGTATAGGGCTGAGCAAATCTTTGTGAAGCGTATCCCCGGTTATTAAGTAAATTTTCGTCTGCGGAATAGTTAATGACCGATATAAAATACTGCATTCCGGATGTGGCAAGGTTAACAGAAAGATTAATGAGAACAGAATCACCTGAAGCTAATGCAGAAATTGGGAGCGATAGAATCATTTCACTGATATCGGGGAGCGAATCAAGCGATCTATCATGATATATTTCAAGGGTGAAGTTTTGAGATGCTAACTGGCCTCTGTTTTTTATTGAAGCGATAAATGGAGCTGCCTCTCCGATGATTGCATAATCAGTAATTGCTCTGAAGCCGGTAAGAGCGAGATCAAAAGATTTAGGCAGAACACTGTTCGCCAGTCCGGGTGTTCCTTTATATATGCCTTCCGATGAACGCCAATTGCCCGGTAGTGAAGAGACAGAGTCATAATACACCCGCTCAAGTGACCGACCGCCTGCTCCGCCCCACTGAGTGAAATAGGTGACAGAGTCAATGATGATGCCGAGTGAATCTTTAAGCAGTAACCTGTCACCGTCATTATTGAGCGATGGTATGCTGCCGGTGAGCAGCGAAATTGCCTGCGGATAGAGTGAAAGCAATGTTGAGTCATCTGATAGTACTGCAAACTGCTGAGGCGCAAGCAGAAAATCATTATTGGTAAGTGAAGTTTCGGATGTTCTGTCTGCAATTCTCCATTTTTTCAGATTAATGGTTCTGCCTGAGCGGTTATATATCTCAATCCATTCCTTTTCAGGAGATGAAGGAGCATACATGATTTCATTGATGATCAGCTCATTAAAGCTATACTGAGGGCTGACCGGAGTAACTGTGAGATAAACTTTGTTGTTTTGCGGAAATTCATCCCCTGCTATTTCTGCTGCTGCAATAAATCGGTACGGTTCTGCATTTGCAAAGTAATAAGTATGGTATAACTGTACAGAATCACCCCGCGTGAGATTACTAAACTGCTCAGATATAATCAATTCAGAGGGCTGCGGGAGTGAGTCATTATTTGCATCGAGATATATAGCCGGTGAAAAGTCAGACGCCACAGATAAACCCTTGTTCACCACAGAAAAGCGAAGTTCTCCCTCTGAGCCGGAAGGCAACTGCGGCGGAGTACAGGTAAGCCAAACCGCGTGGAGATCAACATTGTAAGGCATTATACTGTTTCTGAAGCCGGGAGTGCCGTTTACTATAGTGGCATTACCCCAGTTTTCCGGGGAGTTATCCTTGGTTAATGAAACTTTTTCATCAGAGCGTTGGGGTTGGTTGTTTGCGGTGTACGTATATATATCAAGAGTATCATCAGCGGGACTGAGCAGCAGCAGGGTGCGGTCGGAGGTGTTTGCCATACCTGAGGTGCCGAAAGAGTTATCATTGATGCGCATGATAAGAACTGAATCAGGCACAAGCTGGCTATATATACCGCTGAGGGTGTCGTAATCTCCTTCGAAGATGACTGCATAACTACGGGGTCTAAGAAGAGAGCCGCGCAGCAGAGAGATGATGACATCACTGTTTGATGCTGCATATTTAATCTTATACCCTGAAAGGTCAAATGTTTGTGTATGGCTGAGATTAAAAATTTCAATGAACTCATTATTCCCCGATGCACCATAAAACATGATTTCGGAAAAGGTGAGGGATGTGTCCTGCTGTGCCTGAGACTGCGCAGAAAGAATGATCAGCAGAATTACCAGAAACAAATTATTTTTTCTTAAGCCCTGCAACATCAACCGCCCGTTTTGCTATAAATTCAAAGAGAAATCCCGGCAGAAATTTCAGCATCCGGGTTGCAATGATTAAGGGGAGAGGGAACTGAATAATCCGCTTTTCTTTTGATATTCCTTCAAGAATCAGCCGTGCACCTTTTTCTGCCGGTATAATAAAAGGCATATTAAACTCGTTTTTGTCCGTCATGGGAGAGGTTACAAAGCCCGGTTTAACAATAAGTACGCGTATATTATGGGGCATCAGTTCAATGCGGGCTGCTTCAAGGAATGTTGTAAGACCGGCTTTGCTTGCTATATATACGCTGCTTTTAGGGAGCCCGCGGGCATCGGCAAGACTTGAAACTGCTGCGATAACTCCGCCCCCTTGTTTCATCATCGAAGGAATCAGGCCGTGCATTCCGTACATCACGCCGAGCAGATTGGTTTTAACGATATTTTCAGCCGCTGATATATCAAAACTATCAAGGGTATTGCGCACGCTGGCTCCCGCATTCAGAATCGCGATATCTATCCCTCCGGAAATCTGAAGAATGGTATTTATTGTTTCTGAGCAGGAGGATTTATCCGAGACATCCATGCGAAAAACAGTGATTTCAGCTTTGCTGTTTTTGAGTTCAGATGCGAGCTGTTCAAGAAGTTCCGTTCTGCGGGCAGTAAGGAAGAGGCGGCAGTTAAGCCGTGAAAGCTGACGGGCCATTTCAGCCCCGATGCCGGATGATGCTCCGGTTATGAGAATTGTTTTATTTTGAAAATAGCGCATTCAGGAATTACCCGTTGTTCATATCCTAAATTACGCAGAAAGAGGGTAAAGATGAAAATGATTTGAATGAGAATCCCCTGTTATACAGTCACCCTGCTTTTTTTATCCTTCCGGAAAATGCACATGAGATTCCGGACAGAAAGTGGAAGGGGGAGTATCAGAACTGAGATTCGCTCAGATTAATCTGATCGCTTGAATTGTCTTTATAGTCGCCAAAAACAGAATAAATCAGCCCGCCAAGTGCAGCAATCCAGAAACCGTGCAGCGAGTTAAGAGCATCCTCAGCACCGATGACGGAGGATTCTCCAATTCCGAAAAAACTGCCGGAGAGTTTATACAAAACCGTCATGGTAAAAAGCACTGAAAAACCAACCAGTCCGCTCACCAGCGGTATCACAAAATATTTTCTGAAAAAATCCATCTTCTTCTTCCGTTGTAGTTATATGTAATTTTTATTTCAATTTGCATTAAAAAGAACTGCCGTAATGTGATTTAGTTACCAATAGCCGGGATATCTGATTTTTGGGCCATTACAGGGGTGAATGGAAGGGGGTTTTGTGACCGGGGCAACACGCTGAGAGGGGAGATTTGTCTGCATTGCCGGCAGAGAAATACCTTCGCTCTAATTATCAGTCAGTTACAGAAAACAACAAAAACAGCACTGAGCCAGAAACCGGGGCAACAGAGGTCATTTGATTACTTTACAATTAATGCTTATTATTCTAAGCAAAAATCCGGCGAATGGGTACAAATTATGAAATCACCACCTAACCTCCTCCGGCTTCTGCTGCTGACAGGTTTGTTTACCACGGGTTTACTCCCGCAACAGAATTATAATGCCAACCCTGACTCTGCAAAAGAAAAACCCACCCAATACAGACGCACCATTGAACTTAATAAAAATTACCAGAGCTATGAAGAAAAATACCGAGACCAGGACCTTGAGAAAGTAAAGCACAGCCAGTTCCCTTTAAGCGGAACCGGTGTCTGGACGGAGTTGAACCCTAAAGTGCCGAGAGTAACCTATTTTGGAATTCACTTTTTTAACAAAGATACCGGCTGGGCAGTAGGAGATTTAGGAGCCCTGATTAAAACCACAGACGGCGGGCTTAGCTGGAAAGTAATTCAGACAAATACCACCAAACCGCTGCTTAAAGTAAGAAGTTATAACGGACAGATAGTAATAGCCACCGGCTATGACGGGCTGATTCTCCGCTCAACTGATGGGGGTGAGACATTTGTTCATATCCTGAGCCGTCTGGGGAGTATGTTTGACCTCTGGGGCTTAGAACTGATTAACGACACCGTGGGCTGGGTCTGCGGTGCAACCGCCTTACTTAAAACTACGGACGGCGGGGAAAACTGGCAGAGAGTAAACACTCCCGGATATACCGGAAATATGTGGTGGATAGATTTTTTTAATGAACAGTATGGTTTTGCAGCCGCAGACGGAAAAGTCTTACGAACCACAGACGGGGGAAACAATTGGGAAGTACTGCAAGCCGGAGACAACCGCCCTTTATACAGTATAGATGTAATAGACAGCTTGCACATAGCAGCGGCCGGATACGGGGGTACAAATTTTCTTGCCAAGAATATCTACAGCAGCGATGGAGGATATACATGGGTAAACGGCGGGTTTTTAACAACAGAAGAAGTTAATTGTATCAGATATACAGACCGGGATACCGGATATTTGGTGATGAACGGAACCGGTTATTTCAAAACAACAGACCGAGGGCAAAATTGGGTGCAGGTAACAAACCAAATCGGTGAATATGAATTATCAATAGTCAGTCACAACATAGGTTATAGTGCGGGTAGTGTTCTTAAAATATATAAAGCCGAAGGAAACTTAGAAAGCTGGAGGAAGCTTATTCTGAACGAAGACTTCTCAGATGTGTTTTTTATAAATGAGTATAAGGGGTTTGTTTTAGGAAAAATTTTGTATAGAACAACTAATGGGGGAGTAAGCTGGGAGTCAAATGGACCGGGTGGTAGTTGTGTGCTTTTTGTTGACAGTCTTACTGGGTTCATAGGAAATCCGGGAGCTATATGGAAAACGACTGATGGTGGGGAGAATTGGTATATAACAAATGGTTCAAATGGAGCAAGTGTAATATTTTTTATAAACCATGAGACCGGCTGGGCTACTCGTAACAATATTATTTATAAAACTACAAATGGCGGAGAAAATTGGTTTGCTCAGTTTTCCGCTTTGTCAAGTATAAGATTTTCGGGAATTCATTTTGCGGATTCTTTATATGGCTGGACTGCAAATCTTGGAGGAAGACCTTACAAGACCATTGATGGCGGAAATAATTGGATACAGCAAACTAATTTAGATATTTGGGCAAGTTTAGATATTTTTATTAAAAGTTATTTATCGGGGTTTATTTTAGAAAGCAACAAACTTTATAAAACAACAAATGGAGGTACTAGTTTCAACCTTATCCCTGATATTACGGGGTTTAGTGTTGCAGCAAAATTTAGCACCTACAGCGATAACATAATTTTCATCACTGGATACAAATCGTACCGTTCTATAAATGGCGGTTTAAGTTGGTTGACTTTTAATGAATTAACTGGGATAAAAATAAGTAAACTTAGTTTGCAAAGTCCAGGCATAGGTTATGCGGTTGGTGAATTGGGACTGGTCTTGAGGTATTATGATGAGGCATTGCCTGTTGAGCTGACTGATTTTACAGGAAGGATCAAAGAGAATTTTGTTTTGCTGAGTTGGGTAACTGCAAGTGAGTCAAACAACAGAGGGTTTCTTGTCCAGAGAAGGAGGAAAGCAGATAAGAATTGGATAGATTTGGGCTTTGTTGGAGGAGCAGGAACTTCTCTATCAGAAAATCATTACCGTTTCATGGATGAATTATCTCAGGTTGGTAAATATAAATATCGCCTTAAACAGTTTGATTTTAATGGTCAATATCAATATAGCGATGAGATTGAAACAGAGTACAATGGCAAATTCAGATTTGATCTTCAACAAAATTTTCCTAACCCATTTAATTCCATGACAAACATCAATTTTACATTACAAGAGAAAACACTCGTAAAGTTAATATTGTATGATATAACAGGAACAGAAATAAAAGAGATACTAAACGAAGAATTGGAATCGGGATATTATTCGATTCAATTAAATTCAGAAGGTCTTAGTTCGGGTATATATTTTTATAAGATTATTACCAGCAGCAGCTTTACTTCGATAAAAAAACTAACAATAATAAAATAGATAGAGGCTACGATGAAAAAACTTCTTATTTCGCTTATGCTTATACATAGCTGCTATTATTTAACAAAGGCACAGACTTATGCGAGTGTTCCAGGCCCGGAGAATGTTTTGGTTGTATATAATATGTACTCTGCACTCTCAGATTCAGTTAAGGATTATTACATCAACGCCCGAAACATTCCCGCATCAAACGTCGTTCCTCTTTATTTGCCTGACACAGTCATAACCATTTATAATAATACTCACCCGGTAATAATTGCAGAAGGAGGGAATATAATCCGCGATAAGCTTAACCATGAGTGGGGTACCTGGTATGCAACACAACACGCCTGGAAATATTTTTACCAATATATTGCTGCCCCCATAAAGCAGCATATCGCTGAAAATAATCTGAATTCAATAGATACCGGCAATGTCCTGCAGAGAAGTTGCAAATGCTAAGGTCGGAGCAGAGAGGACTTGCGGGCAGTTTCTCGCAGATAAACGCAGAAGAAAAACAAGATTACCGGGATGAGCACATATCAACAAAACGAA
>BTUV01000009.1:65718-74661 GCA_045863035.1 Ignavibacteriales bacterium
TTGTTTTGCTGCTTCTTTTGCGAAGTAGGTTAAAATCATATCTGCCCCGGCGCGTTTTATAGCATAGAGCGACTCCATCATTACGCGTGGTTCGTCAATCCAGCCATTTGCACCGGCAGCTTTAATCATAGCATATTCACCACTGACCTGATAAGCAGCAGTCGGCATCTTGAATGTATCCTTAACCTTTCTGATGATATCAAGATAAGGACCGGCTGGTTTAACCATTACAATATCAGCGTTTTCCTGAATATCAGCTTCCACTTCACGCAGGGCCTCTTCTGCATTGCCGATATCCATCTGATGTGAGCGGCGGTCACCAAAGGCCGGCGTTGAATCAGCAGCATCACGGAAAGGTCCGTAATATCCGGAAGCATATTTGGCAGCATAGCTCATGATCGGAATTTTAGTGTGTCCTTTATAGTCTAATGCTTTTCTGATTGCATATATACGGCCGTCCATCATGTCTGACGGGGCAATCATGTCAGCACCTGCATCAGCGTGCGAGAGTGCTTCTTTTACAAGCAGACTTACTGTTGCGTCATTCACGATTTCTTCTCCGTCAAGCACTCCGCAGTGTCCGTGTGATGTATATTCGCACAGGCAGACATCGGTAATAACCAGAAGATTGGGAACTTCTTTTTTTATTGCACGTATTGCGCGTTGAATAATGCCGTTATCATCATAAGCGCCTGAGCCGACTTCATCTTTATGTTCCGGTATTCCGAAGAGTATTACTGCTTTAAGTCCGAGCGCTGCAACTTCCGCGCACTCCTTTACCAGCATATCAACAGAAAGCTGATAGACACCGGGCATTGACTTAACCGGGTTTTTTACCTTTTCTCCGGGAACGACAAAAAGCGGATAGATAAAATCATTTTTGGTTAAAACCGTTTCGCGCACTAAATCTCTGACCAGAGGATTATAGCGCAAGCGGCGGTAGCGTTTAATGGGGAGTTGTGATGACATAAATATCTCTCTTACTATAAACGTGAAAGCGCCTTTTCGGCGGTTAATTTTGAATTCTTAATACAATCGCCGACTGATATACCGCCACGGTAATTGCCGGCAAGGATAATTTCAGGGAAGCGTTTTTCAAATTCATCAAAGTAACGCTCATGTTCTATATATCCGATAGTATATTGCGGAATGGCTTTTGACCAGAACCGATGTGAAAGATAGACGGGGTCGGTTAATTCATCAATGCCCATAATTTCCCGAAACTCACGCAGAGCTGAGTTAATAACTTTTTCGCGGTCTTCTGTCGCGATTTGTGAGTTGCGTGCGCCTCCGGCAAAGAGAGTGAATGACGCGGTGGTTTCTGCTGTCCTGCCGGGGAAGAGCACACTGCTCCAGATGGCGCCAAGAAAACTCCGTTTTTCTTTTTCCGGAATAAGGAATCCGAATCCGTCAAGAGGTTGTTTTATCGCCGATTTCTCAAACGCGGCATAGATAACCATGACCGGGGGATAATATACTGCATCAAGGTGATTGGAAAGCGTTGCGTCAAATTTTCTGAGGAGTGATGATGCAATAAACGCGGGAGATGTATTGATGATGATATCGGCCTCAAACTGTTTTACGGCTCCGGCGTTATTATAAGAAAGTATATACTTATTGTTTTCCTTGCTTATCTCCTGAACATCCGCAAGCGGAATAAAACGGTCTTTCAGCTTTGCGGCTATGGCGCGGGGGAGCGTCTGCATGCCGCTTTTGAATGAAAACATCTTAGCTGATTGCTTTGATTTTTCAGCGCGTTTTTTTCTTTTGCGGATGGAACGTATAGTGCCGAGAATCAGTCCGCCGTATTCATCTTCAAGTTCATAGAGTTTCGGGAAGGAAGATTTAACCGAAAGATCTTCCGGGCGACCGGCATAGACACCTGAGACAAAGGGGTTGATGGCATAATCAAGAAACTCACGACCCAGCCGCCGCTCCACAAACTGTGCAACACTTTGGTAATAACCGTCTTTTGACCTGCCGACAAGGGGTTCAGCCATCAGGCGGAGTTTTGCTTTTGTTGAAAAGAGGTTGCTTTTCAAAAAGAGAGAAGGTGACATCGGGAGGGGATGAAGTGTGCCATCACGCAATATATACCGCTTGTTTCCGGTCGAACTTGCATAGATAAACTCATCCTGAAGATCAAGACCTTCAACCATTTCCTGCAGCAGCGGCGTGGTCTCAAGTCCGCTGTTAGGTCCGCGGTCAAAAAGAAAACCGGTTTCGCTATGGCTTTCCATAGAACCGCCTGCTTCCGTGCCCTTCTCCAGAACATAGACATCGGCGTTTGATTTGTAAAGCCAATACGCGATGGAAAGACCGGAGATTCCTCCGCCAATGATTGCAATTCGTTTAGACACCTGAAAACCTCTTTTCTTCTCGTTGTATATACACAGTGTTATTCGTTCCGGTTATCGCCGCTGTTTATTCCGAAAAGCTCCCTCAGTATTGCGATTTTTGCCATTGCTTCAGGGGACTGCACTCCCTGTTCGGCAACCTTTCTGAGTTCAACAGTCGGATGATGTAAAAGTTTGTTAACAATACGCCTGGTAATAATTTCCAGTTTTTCGCGGTCAGCATCAGAAAACTTATTGATCTGATTGCGCACCTCATCGGCTCTGATTTCCTCGAAATGATCACGCAGCGATTTAATGGTCGGCGCGATTTCCAGGGCATTATACCAGTTATAAAAGGCGACAAGCTCTTCAGTGATAATGTTTTGCGCTTTGGGAATTTCATCACGGCGCTTCTTCAGATTCTGATCAACAATAATGTTGAGCGAATCTATATCGTAATAAAAAACATTATCAATTTTTTTTATTTCAGGAGATATATCACGCGGAACGGCGATATCCATAAAAACAGATGCAGTCTGACCCCGCCTTTTCATCATTTGCTTTACATCGTCCTGTGTAATAATAATGTCAGGTGCGGAGGTGGCAGCTACAATAATGTCATACTCATGAAGATTAGAGCGGAACTGATCAAACGGGACAACACGGGCTGAAAGTTTTTCAGCAACAGATTCAGCTTTGCTTTGTGTCCGGTTTGTAAGAACCAATCGTCCGATACCTTTGTCGCGCAGGTGTTTGGCCGCAAGCTCGCCTGTTTCACCCGTTCCGATAACCAGCGCTGATTTTTTATTGAGACCCGAAAAGATTTTTTCTATAAGCTGAATCGCCGCATAGCTCACCGTAATAGCGCCATCGCTGATGGTTGTTTCGGTTTTAACTCTTTTCCCAACCCGTGCGGCCGAGTCAAAAACCCGCTTCATCAGAAATCCGGCAAAGTTTTTTTCCTCTGCCATCTGGAATGATTCCTTCACCTGACCGAGTATCTGATTGTCTCCCACCATTAGTGAATCAATGCCTGAGGCAACACGGAAGAGGTGATTGAGAGCTGAGCAGCTAAAGAACTTCTGAAAATTATCGTCAGAAATGTTACCGACCGGTTTGCGTTCGATCAGGAATTTTTCAAGATCAATGTAGTTAATACCCGAAGCCGCCGGGATGCCGTATATCTCGGTGCGGTTACAGGTTGAAATGATAAAACCTTCAGAAAAGTATTTTCCCCTCAGGTCATCCAGATAAACCTTAATTTCTTCCGGCGACAAATGCAAAGATTCGCGCAGTTCAACCGGAGCGGTTTTATGATTTACAGAAACAGCTAATATATCCATCGCGTCAGGGAATTACACACATATATATAATAAAGCAGCAGACATTTCAGTAAAATGAATGAAAACTCTTTGAAAGAAAATTCGTAACTATGGTTGATACGATTGCAAGGATGAAGCCCATAATGGAAGTAATAACAACTTTTTTACCGAACCATTTACCACTGAATTTTAAGGTGATTCCTATGCCATACATCAGCCAGACAAGCGCCGTGGCAATCAGTTTCGGATCAAAAAATGAGAAATTCGGGAAGGCCTGAGGCAGCCAGATAATACCTATAACCATGGCGATGGTCAGCAGAACAAAGCCAATAATGGCTGAATAAAAACTCAGTTTTTCAAGCAGCTCCAGATTGGGGAGGCGTTCAAAAAGGAGTCCGTATTTGTTGATTTTCAAATCCTTATAAAGAGTCAGGTAGAGGAAACCATACACGGCTGAAATAGTGATGCCTGAGTAACCCAGAAGAGCACTGAAAACATGGGTGCCGAGCAGGTTGCTTCGGAGGATATCCCGCACCTGAACTAAATCCTCAATAAACAGGGTTGATATAGTCTGAAAAATTACCGCTATGAAAATGATAAAAACCCCCGTACCTCTGATATCGGTCAGAAGTTCAAGGATGAAATAAGAAAAGCAGACCGAGAAGGCCAAAACGGTGAAAATCTCAAACACATTGGTTATTGGCGGGTGGTCGAATGCTATTGTCCGGATGATGAGGTAGAAAAAATGCACCAAAAGTGAGACAAAAAGCAACACCCGGGTAAGATTTTTGGTAAACTTTTCACCGCGCAGGAAATCATACAAATATCCGCCAAAAAGGAGGAGATAGAGTATGAAAACAATCACATTTGCTATATCAACGACCTGTGGCATTCTCATTTCTTGTAATACTGTTCTTAAAATTAACCATAATGGCTAAAAACGGCAATTATTAAATAATTACATGGTTTGAGCAATATAAAACAATTATTGTGCCACCCGTGGTTAAACGTGAGATAAAACACGGTAAAAAGTGCACAAAAAAAGAAATCTTTATTGTAAGCCCGATATTTGATATATTAGACATTCAAATTTTAACGAAAAAATCATTCATCACTTCAGGAGGATAAATGTTCTCAAGCAAAGTTCTCAGATTATTTGTTGTGCTGTTCATGGGTACAGCAGTATTCTTTACCGGTTGCGAAAAGAAAGATCAGCCGGCTAATAATGACACACCAAATACCACGACTGTTGACACAGTTAAAACCCCGCCGGCTCCGGTAACCCCAACCCTCACCGGTAACTGGTCAGGTAAATTCAGGGACAAGAAAATGGTTCTGAAAGTTGCCTCACAGACCGGAAACGATTTTGAAGGCGAAACCACTGTTAGCTGGGCAAAGCCGCTTGTTTCAAAAGTTAAAGGAACTGTAGATCCGGCAACAAAATCTCTCAAATTCGAAGATGTTGAGAGAGGACCGGATGCAGGTCTCTATGAAGGTACTCTGAGCGAAGACGGAAAAACCTTTACCGGTAAATTTTCTCTTAACTCAAAGCCGAATCAGACCTTTGACGTAACTCTTAAAATGGACTAAAATTTAATTATATATCTCAGGAGATAATCTATGAAAAAACTTCTTTATTCAATGATGTTCCTGTCGCTCGGATTTTTCCTTGCGTCATGCGACGAAACAACAACAGATCCGGATCCGGTTGGCGGAACAGGTAATATTGTTATTACCTCAACACCTTCAGGCGCTCAGATTTTTCAGGGTACAACTAATAGTGGCAAAGTTACACCTGATACACTTAAGAATGTAACAGCTGGTTCAGTCAGCGTCACTCTTAAGCTGAATGATTACACTGACACAACTTTTACTGTTACTGTTACCTCAGGTCAGACAACCAGCAAAGCGGTAACCCTGACCCCGACCCCTCTCTTGGTCACTTCATTTAACGATATCCAGCTTTATGAAAAAGCAGCCACTGGTTTCTCAGGTCTTAAACTTTCAACCGGTACCAGAGTAAGTTCAACTTCAGCCGATGCTGATTTGTTCTATGATGTTACTGAAATAAAGAGCCAGCACCTGCGTCCGGGTACAACTCTCCGTTACACTGATTTCTATAACAATGTAACTTCAACCAACATTGATGATGGTGTTGATGCTCCGGCATATTCAAGCACCAGCGGTGAGTGGACTTACACCAAGTCAGCAAGTGCTTCGACCTATAGTTTCCTCTATACCAATGATCTTCTTTTTGCAAAACTGAAGGTTACCTCATCAGGCGGCGGCACTGGCCCATCTGATCCGGATAAATGGGTTAAAGTATCCTATAAGATTAACTTGACCCCAAGAGACAAGAGATTCTAATTTAGAATTCAGCTCTTAAAGCAAAAAAGCCGCCCCGTGAAAACAGGGCGGCTTTTTTTATTTTATTCTTGAATGAATGATTATAATTATTATAAAATCTCTAATGTCTGGTTAGTCTATAGGATTTATTCTTATCACAATGGCATTGTATCTATATCTAAAAATTGTAATTTTTTGATAGTTGTTTTTAAATACCAATTCAGTATCTGTTGATTCTTCATTTACTTTTTGGTAGCTTGAAAAAACATTTTTGAGTGACTCAAAAACAACATCTTCCTTACCATAGCCAGTTCCTGTTAATTGTATGCGATATGCAAATCCATAAGGCACTGCGGATTTATTAAAAACATAATTTGTGTTATACCAGCTATCACCTGCTATCAACCATGGATTGCCTAAAACATAAAAGGTTAATAGGGCACTATTAGAAAGTTTTTCAGCAGAAATGAATTCATGTTCAGAACCGTATTTGCTAATATCCTCCTCCTTCTTATTAAATTTAGTTATAATAGTAGAGAAACTAGAGTTAAAGTCGAAACCGGCAACAGTCTTATCAGTAATTTCACTTTCGATTCGTCCCGTAATCTTAGAAATATCAAAAAAATCTGTTTGGACATAGTTGAATTTAGTTTCTCCGGATAGCAGATAGTTTGTCAGATCACCTGAAACGTCTTCGTATTGTGGATTCACGATATATTTTCCTTCTTTGTCTATAAATCCAACTTTTTTCCTACTTCCCACAATTGCAAGATCATTTATAAATGGTAATGCAACTTCGAATTGGGGGTTAATAACATATTTGCCTTCTTTATCAATGTAACCAAATGTATCGCTTGACTTAACTGCTCCGTATTCATTACCCCGGAAATTAAATGCCGCAGTAAACTGAGGATTAATTACGATTTTTCCATCGTGATCGCACCATCCCGCTTTACCATCCTGAATAAACAGAAACAAATCATTGTCATTAGATAAATAAGAAAACTGTGGATTAATAACATATTTTCCTTCGCTATTAATTACTCCGTATTTATTATCTACGGCAACTACTGCTTTGTCGCTAACAAAACCATTTGCTCTATCGAATTGATAATTGATAGCAATAGCTCCGTCTTTTCCAATATAACCCCATTTCCCCTCAGAATTTTTAACAGCACACTTATCATTGTAGAACTGTGCGACAGCAGAAAATTGTGGATTAATAACAATTTTACCCTCTTTATCCACAAAACCCCATTTTTTGCCATCATCACCAATAATGCTAAAAGCTGAAAGTCCTTCGCTGAACAAATAAACATCCTGTGCCTCTGATAGCGTAAATATAACCTCTCCTTTTGTATTAATTGCTTTTGGAGCACTATTTTCAGAAACAACCCATGCAATTCCGTCATTAAAAACGGTCGCTCCGATGAAGTTTGCAGAAATCACATATTTCCCATCTTCTCCAATATAACCCCATTTTGGTTCCTCACCTGAAGATTGAACTAATGCTAATCCCTCTCTGAAAACCGTAGCGTTAAGAAACTGAGGATTAATAACAATTTTACCCGTTTTATCTACATATTGAAAGTTATCACCAACTTTCACAGGGATCAAATCTATTTCAGGAATCACATTCTCATTTTTTGAACAGGATGTAAATGCTGTTATCATTAAGAGATAGATTGTTGCTCGTAGAAAGTTTTTCATAAATTGTCCTTTTGTGTTTTCCTACTCGTTTGGCTTTTCGGTTTCGCCCCGTTTTATTGGTTTCTGGTCTCCAAATTAAATAATTAAAATTTTATTAAACGACCGTTTTTATAATCTTATAGGAATATGACTTGCTAAAATCCTGATCTGCGTATAAAATGGAAATATTTAATACAACAACTTTTAATTCAAAAATACAAAAATGATTACAAACAATCCAAATGTTAAAATAAAATGAGAATAACTATCAACCAACCAAAGATTATGTTCTAACACCTTTATTAACCCTTTTATTAACCCTTTTATTAACCTTTTTATTAACCTTTTTATTAACCCTTTTATTAACCCTTTTATTAACCCCTTTATTTCTCGCTAAATTTATCTCTTATTAATTGAAAGTTCGCTAATACATATTCTGTAGAAAAGTTGGCTGCAAATAATACATGGTAAAAAATCACTTTTGATTATAAGTTTCGTAAACTTAAAATCAATTTAAACGGCGGCACAGGCCCATCTGATCCGGATAAATGGGTTAAAGTATCCTATAAGATTAACTTGACCCCAAGAGACAAGAGATTCTAATTTAGAATTCAGCTCTTAAAGCAAAAAAGCCGCCCCGTGAAAACAGGGCGGCTTTTTTTATGGGTATATATTATTACGGAAGATTATGACAATTTTCGGTAGAGACGTCGCAAATGCTAACCGAATGTTTTATTTACAATGATGTTTTGCATTTGCGGCGTCTCAGGGAAGAAGGTGCGGGTGGTTAACGGAAATATAATTTGTACGGTATTTCGTTTGACGGGTCTTACCCGGACACATGGACGGATTCGCCCGGTACACCCTGAGACGCTGCAATCGCCGTGGTGATTTGATTGGATATATATATCCTCGGCGGCGATTGCAACGTCTCTACAAAAAACGAATCAAAAAGGTTACGTTGTAGAGACGTCGCAAATGCTAACCGAATGTTTTATTTATAATGATGTTTTGCATTTGCGGCGTCTCAGGGAAGAATATGCGAAGAGGAATAAACACAGATACGCAATGAGACGCTGCAATCGCAGAAAATTGTTATGTGTACAAGATCCGTTTGGCGATTGCAACGTCTCTACCGGGGGCGGATTATTTTGTTAACCACAATTATTTGCATTTGTCGCATTTCAAGGAACGGGATAAAATGTAAATAATTCATGTGTGCCGCAAATAATGTCAACCCTTCGGGTTTT
>BTUV01000010.1:0-13605 GCA_045863035.1 Ignavibacteriales bacterium
ATGTGATTGCATCGTCTCATCGGCGTATATGGTTTTCGGCGTCGCATGGGTTTCGATGTCGCGGGGTTATCGTGGTATGGGGTTTATCCGTTGTTCCGGTATCACGTATGCATTCACAATTTTTAATTTTTAATTCTTAATTCTTAATTTTTAATTCTCCATTTTATGCTGCATCCCACCGCGTAGGTTTCGGGTACTGATACTTCTTTCCCCTCAAGCAGTTCGTTTAATGCATCTTCAAGATACTTTGTCTGCACCCGCTCCGGCTCGCGCCAGTTGTCATCAATTTTTCCGGTATAAACCAGCCGGCGCTTCTGGTCAAACACATAGAGCTCCGGCGTAGCTTCCGCGCCAAATATCCGCGCTGTCTCCTGCGTTTCATCACGCAGATAAATAAAGTTAAATTGTTGCTTCGCCGCCCGCCTTTTCATCTCTTCAAATGAGTCCTCAGGATATTGCCTCTCATCATTCGGGTTAATTGCAATTATCTGCACCCCTCTGCTGCCGTACCTTGCCTGGATATCCTTAATCCTCTCCTCGTAGGCCTGAACGTACGGGCAATGGTTGCAGCTAAAGATGATAATCAGAATCCCTTTTTCCTTAAACTCTGCCGGGTCATAAACCCGGTCATCTATACCCGGCAGCCGGAATCCGGGCATTTCGTCATGTAATCTGAGATTTGCCAATTTGATGTTATCCTTTCCTTCTGATTATTTCGTTTCCGTTAAATTAATCATTATTTTACTTCTGCTAAAAGAAAACCCTTTACAGCTTAGATGAAACAGATTATTCTCCTATTTTTCATTACGGTGCTTGTTATGAAATCTCATGCACAAAACTTTGCCGGTGATCTTTACCATGCTTATGGTAATTTTCTCGAACGCTCGATGGTAACCAGACGTTTCCCCCCTGAGGATTATTTAAAGCTGATGGAGCGTCACGTCCAAAACGGGCTTCTCTCAAAAGAGCAGCTTGGGAGTTCCGTTAACGGCAGTGAACTTAACCTTTACCGGTGGGGGAAGGGTGAAACGCGCATCTTTCTCTGGTCACAGATGCACGGTGATGAGTCAACCGCTTCCCTGGCGCTGCTGGATATATGCAACCTGCTTGCTGATACCGGTGCATTTAAAAATGAAAAATCATTAATGCACCAGGAAGTTACTTTATATATCCTTCCCATGGTTAACCCTGACGGTGCAGAGCCATTCACACGGCGCAACAGTATTCACATCGACCTCAATCGCGATGCACGCCGGCTGACTACCCCTGAGGCCCGAATCCTGATGGAAACCTATATCAGATTAAAGCCCCATTATGCTTTTAACCTGCATGATCAGCAGCCAAGATACTCCGCCGGTAACTCACATAACGTGGCGGCCATCTCATTTCTTGCGCCCGCCCCTGATCAGGAAAAGACCATCACCCCAAACCGCCTTCAGGCAATGAAGGTTATTTCAGCAATGACGGAAGTTCTCAATAAAATCATCCCCGGTCACACTGCTAAATATGATGATACATTTGAACCGCGCGCGTTTGGTGACAACTTTCAGAAACTCGGCGGGGCTACCATCCTTATCGAGTCAGGCGGCTGGCCGGGTGACCCCGAAAAACAATTCATCCGGAAATTAAATTTCCTCATCATGCTGGATGCATTCTATCGTATCAGCAAAGGGGGTATCGAGCTCCTTTCAACAGAGCTTTATGATTTACTCCCCTTTAACGACACCCGTCTCTATGATATTATCTTCAGAAACTGCACCTACCTTGTTAATAATCAGCGCTACACGGTTGATGTTGCGGTTAATCGCTATGAATCAGTGCAGCCGGATGGAAAATTAGCCGGATATGCCGAAGTTGAAGAAATCGGCGATCTTTCCGTTTTTTATGGTATGGAAGAGTATGACCTGAGCGGATACGAAATCCACACCGGCAGCGTACCGGAAAAACAATTTTCCCTTTCTGAGCTTACCCCTCAGATGGTTCAGTCGCTGCGGGAACAGGGTTTCCATTCAGTCCGAACAAAAGCCCATAAGATTGGCGGAAATTTTAGTAAATTTGGCATTAATCTTATCCTGAATTCAGAACATGCGCACCCGGACCGTCTTATGCTGAACCGGAATGCCAGTTTTGTTATCAGGAAGGATGCAAAACCGATTTACTTGGTTATCAACGGATACCTTCATTATCCCTCAACGGGAGCCGGCTTTGTCAGAAATGGTACCATCATCAAATAAAGATTTTCATGAGTAATACGTATAACAGTCAGGATCCTCTCTACGCAGACTTCGAGCGGGAAGCAGTGCCTCACATGGATGCACTTCACAACTTCGCTCTGCGCCTGACCGGAGACGAGGATGATGCAAACGACCTCCTTCAGGAGACCTACCTCAGGGCTTTCCGTTTCTTCGATAAGTTCGAGAAAGGAACCAACTGCAAGGCATGGCTGTTTCGAATAATGAAAAACTCATACATCAATGCTTACCAGAAGAAAAAGAAAACACCGGTTCAGCTTGATTATGAGGAAGTTGAAAAATATTATGAGAATGTTAAACCATCCAACCCCGATGATGCACATCTTACCTCTGATACATTTGAAAGTCTCCTTGATGATGAAGTATCACAGGCAATCGCAAAGCTGCCGGAGGACTTCAGAACAGTGATTATTCTGACTGATATCGAAGGATTTACCTATGAAGAGGTCGCCGAGTTTGTTGACTGTCCTATAGGAACCGTCCGCTCGCGGCTTCATCGTGCCCGCAAAATGCTCTACACAGAGCTTCAGGGCTATGCTCAGGAGAAGGGGTATCTCAAGAGCGATGAGAGGATGGTTTGAGCATGGATATCCGCTTCGCCATAACCGCACTCGCTGACGGAGAAATTAACGACATAAAAGAAGCTGAACGGCTTCATAGTAAAATATCATCAGACAGAGATTTAGCCATTGAATATGAAGTGCAGCGCACGGTTAAAAAAACTGTCCGCGCGCGCTGTGCCTTTCACCCTTGTCCGGAAGAACTAAAAAGTAAGATTTTAAATGAAATAAAACGCAGCGGCTCAAAGAAAACCACAACGGTTTTTTACCCTCGCTTTACTATTAGTGTTGCCGCGGCAGCAGTCATTCTGATCGGCGTGTTTATTCTGAACTCCTTAACCACCAGCCAGAACCTGATAGCCGTACAGTCAGGTACAAACAATATGATAGTTCAGGCGGTTACTAATTTTGCCAGCATAAAAGCCGGCGAGCTCACCCCGCAGATTGTTACTGCTGATGCTTCAAAAATTAAGGCGTTTTTTAACCAGAACGGGGTGCAATATGCAACCGCCATCCCTTCTATGAGGGGTTGTTCACTGCTGGGGGGGGTAGTCTCTGAAGATAACGGTGAAAAACTTGCGCATCATGTTTATGCCGATCCCGAAGGAAAGCTCATTTATGTCTTCCAGGCGGACGAGGCACATTTCCTTCTGAAAAAAACCCTTGCTCTTTCGGATGAGTTATGGGAAAAACTTGAAACAGAAAAACAATATTTCGCCGAGCGCGACAATTTCTCTCTCGCTGTTTTCCGTAACGGCAGAAACATTTCCGCTGTTGTTTCTGATCAAAACCTTGCTACTCTAAAGGAAGAACTTTCAACTTATTATACTAACGGAGTCAACTGATATGGTTACTATCTCTAACGTCCTCCTCTCAACTGATTTCAGTGATTTTTCACTATCCGCCGCAGACTACGCAATAACTGTTGCCAGACTCAATAACGCCACTCTGCATCTGCTTCACGTAGTCGAAAAAACTCCGCCGATTCTGGCAATTCGCTCGCTTGACCTCTCTGAAGACAAAATCCTCAAGGGTATCTTATCAGAAGCTGAGGAAAATCTTGGCAAAGTAGTAAAAAAACTTGAAGCTGAGTCAGGTCTTAAAGTGGTGGCCTCTGTTGTCCGCGGGATTGACTATCAAGAAATTGTGGACTATGCTGCCGGCAACAAGATTGACATGATTGTCATTGCAACGCATGGGCGCACTGGTCTGCTTCACACCCTCATTGGCTCAGTGGCAGAAAAGGTAATCCGCTACTCAAAAGTGCCGGTCTTGGTCGTAACTCCGGGTGAGGCAAAATCCTAAAGCATCTGCCCCTTTCACCGGTTTTATCAATTTTTACCCCGTTTACTTCCGGTCTGATACCCTCAGAACCTGTTTTCAGACCGGAAATACCTCAAAAATACCCCTGTTCAGTCTTCTTATGAACGTAAATCTCCGGTCAAGTTGGTTTTCAGGTAATGTTTTAGTAACTTTAAAATCTATTTTTTTTACGGCATTGTAATGGCAAAAACTAAAAACATCGAATACTATTGTAAATTCTGCCAGTCGGTTACCAAAATGGAACGGACTGCGGAAACTGTCAGCGGGGACGAGAACAAGGTGTGGGCAAAGTGCAAAAAATGCCGTCAGAAAATGATTGTTGATCTTACTCAGTATGAGGAAGCCGTAAAAAGCAAAGTACCCGAACTTGATACAGCAACAGGTATAACCTATTCCCCCGCCAGATCATTTAACGTGGGAGATTCTCTCTTCCATGAAAAATTGAATGATTTTGGCGTAGTTGTTTCTAAGGAAACTACCTCCGGCGGCAGAAGTTCTATCGTAGTAAAATTTCAGAATTCAGGCGAAAAAAAATTAATCGAAACAATAAATCCACAGTAAAAGGCAGGTGAAATAAGTGGTAGGTATTACCTTACAGGAGAACGAAAATATTGATAAAGCGTTAAAGCGCTTTAAGAAAAAATATGAGCGTTCCGGTGTGCTTAAAGAGTTCAAGAAAAGAACTTTTTTTGTAAAACCTTCTGTTAAAAAGAGAATGGAAAAGATTAAGGCCGCTCGCAGAGCGTACAGAATGGATCAGCTTTCCGACTAATTTTCAGAATTGAGGGAACCTGACACCTGCTGTTCAGGTTCCCGTTTTTTTTCTTAACACTTTTTTACTCCCCAAAATATATTCAAACCCCCCGTTTTACAAACTGATTGGCGACTCAGTTCTCCGTTTCTTTAAGTAATATTTCTCAAGATGTTTTGTTATCACCTCGTAGGCCTCATCAACCGTATTGCAGAACTTAAAAAGATCCAGATCCTCTTTGTTAATCATACCGTGTTCAACAAGAGAGTCCCAGTTTACTAATGACTTCCAATACTTCTCATCATATACCACGATGCAGAGCTTTTTCTTAATCTTCATAGTCTGCACCAGCGTAAGTATTTCAAAAAGCTCATCCATTGTACCGAATCCCCCCGGAAATGCTACCAGCGCCTTTGCCAGATAAGCAAACCAAAACTTTCTCATAAAGAAGTAATGGAAATCAAACGAAAGCTGAGGGGTCACATATTTATTACCCGACTGTTCAAACGGCAGACTGATGTTAAGCCCGACTGAATAACCCCCGCCTGCTTTTGCTCCCTTGTTGGCTGCTTCCATCAGACCCGGTCCACCGCCGGTGCAGACGATAAAGCGCTTTTCATCCAGACCCAGATCAATAGACCATCGGGTTATCCTTCTTGAAAGCTCAACAGCATCTTCATAATATTTGGACATATCAAGCAGCACCTGGCTTTTGCGAAGCTGCTCAGCAAAATTCGCGGTGGTTTTTGGATCCGCGGTTTTTATCTTATTATAATTTTTCTGCGCTTCTTTTCGAGGCAGGAGCCGTGCGGATCCGAAGAATACGATGGTATCCCACACGTTCAGTTTTCCAAAGCGTGCTTCCGGTTCAACATATTCTGACATTATTCTTATCAGCCGTGCATCCGGTGAGTGAAGAAAATCCAGACTTTCGTAGGCCTTTAATTTCTTTTTTTCATCAGCCATATTTTTACCCGATTATTTCCTATTCATAAATTATTGAATTACTTATATTTAGATTTGTTTTGCTCATTATTCACTTGAAGGGTGATCGCGGTGGTCACCGTAAAAATGAATTAATATACTTCAAAGGTATGAATTTTTTTATTCTTTTTCTTCTCATTTCGTTCTTAGCCAATGCAGCGGTAACCCCTGGTCCGCTGACAACTGAAAAAATTGATGAGATTCTTGCTAAACTACCCAGGGGAACAAAATTTTCCGTTCTGGCTATAAATCCGCTTACGGGTGATACTATTTACCAGAAAAACCCGGTGGAAATTCTCATCCCGGCATCAAACACAAAACTCTATACCACTTTTACTGCAATCCAGAAACTCGGTAAAGACTACCGCATGAAGACCTCCCTCTTCTCCCCTGACCGCACTCTGGAGGATGGCGTTATTGACGGCAATCTTTATCTCAAAGGGTTCGGGAATCCCCTTCTCACATCAGAAGACCTTTCATCCATGGCAGAGGAGTTGCGCAGCATGGGTATTATGAGCATAAACGGAGATATCGTGGGAGATGACAGTTATTTTGACAAAGCATACTCACGTGAAGACTGGATAGAAGATGAGGCAAATCTCGCACCCTTAGCTCCGGTTTCGGCTTTGGTAGTTGACCGTAATAAAAAGCAGGTGGTGAAAGTCCGCCGGAAACGAAAAAGAATTACCTATATAAATGTTGCCGATCCGGCTTTAAACGCGGCGGAAATTCTATATAAAGCGCTTAAGGAAAAAGGAATCTACGTAGGAGGCAGACCGGCTAAAGGGAGTACACCGGAAGGTTCGCATGAACTTGCATACCGGAGTGTTCCGCTACAGGAGGTAATTTCCATCGTTAACAAAAGGAGTGACAATTTTCTGGCGGAGTGCCTCTTCAAAGTGGTCGGAGCAGCAGAAAGCGGTACTGAGGGAAGCGGATTTCATGCATCAAAGGCAGTAAAAAAATTCCTTGATCAGAATGATATATACGACGAAGGCACAGAGATTGTTGACGGTTCGGGGCTTTCAAGGTTTAACCTCACCTCCGCCGCCGCGCTGACCAGTCTGCTTGAGTGGGCATATTTTCATCCCAACTATTTTGATAATATATACAACAGTCTCTCAATCGCCGGAGTTGACGGCACTCTGACCGGACGGATGAAAAAAGGTTCGGCAATGCACAACTTCAGAGGAAAGACCGGAACACTTCGCGGAACTTCAGCAGTATCCGGCTACCTGAAAACCATTTCAGGTGATGATCTGATTGTTTCAATCATATTCTTTTATCATGCAAAGGGGCAAAGCTACTGGAAATCAGTTGAAGACAGAATTATAGGTCTGCTGGCTTCCGAGTTTATTGAATATGAAGACGAGATTTAGTTGAGAATTGAGAAATGAGAGTTGAAAATTTTTTGAACCAGCATGCATACATCGCGAATGTGTAGCCGAAACACCACTTCCAGATGACTACGTTTAACACGATTGTGTCATTATTGTAGAAAATCAAATCGCACCCAAAGAATAAAACCGCGAAGTGGTTACATTATTCCGATCAGCAAAAATCAACGCTGAGTAAGCATCCGTATAATCCGCGTGCAAAGATCAGGATTGCCACGATTATCAGGATTGTTCATGATAAACTCTTCAGAGGTAGAATTATTCCGCTCGTTTATAATTTATACCCATACAATATTTCCTTGACTGAAAGAGTAAAAAATAATATTTATTTTAAAAGTAAAAGTTTTTGTGTCCTTTTTTCATTCCTGAATATTCCTGTAACAAAATAAACTCCGGAACCCAAACTTCTGCCGTCAACACGAAACAGACGCCTGCCTCTCTCAGAATAGCCATCAAAAATCTGTACGACACGTTCACCTTCTACAGTATATATCATCAATGAGAAGTTTCCATTCTCAGGTAAATATACTTCAACGGTAGTTTCCGGATTAAATGGATTTGGGTAGTTTTGAAGCATCTCAAATTTTTTATCAATTACATTTCCACCCTCTTCCTCTGAAGATGTCAATGCTGGTTTTGTGTCAAATGTTAATGTCTTCCACTCATTATTGTAAGTCTCAAAAGCCCAATCACTCACGCCTGCTTCTAAAATCCGGTATGTGGAGTTGCCACTTCCGCCGTAAAAATCCATTCCGATTTGAATGACCGCTTTTCCTGTGATGCGGTACTTTATTTCAGTATAATATGAAGTATGCTGCGGGCTTGTTGCAGCACGTGGCCATTGTGAATTCCAGAAATGCCAAATTGTATCACGATGCTGATGCGGGTAGAATACTAAGAAACCGTTTTCAGTGTTTGCAGGCATTGGCTTATGTTCGTCAAACCCCGGAGGAAAGAATGGATAACGCCAGTAGAGTCCGCCATCAGAAGTCTGATTAAAACCAGAAGTATATTCATCGGTAGTCAGTAATATATCTCCTGAAACTGTTCTTGCATATAATCTCAGGTAATCAATTTCAACTTTAACCGGCATATCAAAATTATTATCGGTAATCACTGCTGCCCACGCAACAACCTGGTTGATATTCGGATTTGAATGTGACGGATTGTTGGGGTGGTGAATCTTGTAATACGGCCAGTGAACTTCAGGCGGAATTCTGTCATTCACAACTGACTGTCCAGTCTCTTCTATTGGCAATACAGATCCGTTTGATGAAATTTTGTAATGAATATTTCCATCCGCGCGAACAAAAGTATTACTCAACAGAACATCATTAACATAAACTTTGGCGTAAATAATTCTGTTTAACCCTGCTTCCTTAGTTGAAAGGTAATAGGGTTGTCCGGAATTAAACGGAGGCATTGTGTATCGGGCATAAAACATAAACGGCTCACCTGCATTCAATTGCCGCGCTTCAAGTAAATAAGTGTTAGCTGACAATTTTGTCATCGGTGTAAAATTCCAATTGCCCGTTGTAACGATTTCGGGATTAACTGGCTCAAAATAAGGAAAAACAATAGTTATCCTATTCGGGAAAGATTCCGGCTGGGCATAGGTGAGATTAAAAATGGACAAAGCCGCGAAAGTCAAAGAAACTAATAAACGGTTCATGGTGCTACTCTCCTGATAATTTATTGAAGTTTCACCGCAGGGAATTCTTCCCCGCAGCATCTGAAATATAAGAGTAAATAAATTCAAAATTTTCCGGATTTTTGAAAAATAAGTGCAGGGATTTTTGTTATTTTTTTGAATAAGGGTATGCGACAAATTCTTACCTGTCAGTACCAGGTAAAATTAAATACGCCCCGGAACTTGATAAACTGTTGTGAAATGAACGAGAAAATGAAGCTGTATCAAATAAGCTCATAATTTATCCCTCAAACTTCATAATTCTTTGCTGAGCCCTTTTTCCCCCTGGTCTTGAGATCTCGCTTTAAAACAAAAAAAGCAGGTCAAAAGACCTGCTTTTTAATAAAATATGCGCTTTAGTTTCCGGCTGGAGGCGTTGACTGAGGGACTGTTGTGCTCTGAGGAACACTGCCTGAACCCTGTATAATGCTATCTCTGCTATCAAGTTCAGCGCTTGGCAGAAAGAACAAGTTGATAACAATAGCCAGAATAACCAGCACACCGGCCAGCCACCAGGTAGTTTTGCTCAGGAAGTCCGCAGTTCTGCGACTGCCAAAAACCTGACCAACCTGCCCGGCTCCGCCGAGGGTACCGGAAAGCCCGCCGCCTTTGCTTGACTGAACCAACACGATTCCGATAAGCAGTACGGCAGTTAGTATTGAAAGCACCATTAATAATGTGTACATATAAAAACTACTCCTTAAATTGTAGCGGGGGAGGGATTCGAACCCCCGACACACGGATTATGATTCCGTTGCTCTAACCTACTGAGCTACCCCGCCAGAAAATTATTTTCAGACAGACTTCTAATGTAAGGATTTTTCCAAAAACTTAAAAATCCATACGAAAAAATCAGGGAAGTTTGCTGCGGATATTCGCCTGGTATTCGTCTCTGAAAATACCTGTCCCGTTGTCAGAATAGCGGTATTGGGGCAGCCCCAAGGTCTGAACTCTCTGGTTTGCTGAAGCAATCCGGTCGATCGGGTCAGGATGGGTGGAAAAGAAGGTCTCGAGGCCTGATCCGCCAGAAACCAGACCATCTGCCTGAAGCTTTTCAAAGAAGAATTTCACGCCTCCGGGATAAAACCGGGTATCACGCAGATAGGTGATAGAATACTCATCACTTTCATCCTCATTGGCACGGCTGTTACCCAGGAATGCAAGACCAACAAAAAGGTTGGCTGCTATTTCAGCAAGCTGTGAGGGGTTTTCACCAAGAATCAATGAAAAGAGAACTGAAATTCCGTAGTATTGCGTCATTCTCTGTGTAGCATGACGGCGCTCAGCGTGGGCTATTTCGTGACCAAGCACTCCGGCTAAAGCAGCTTCAGAGTCAAGATATTTTAGCAATCCGGTATATACATAAACCGGTCCGCCGGGCAGCGCAAACGCGTTAAGCACTGAATCATTATCCACTATCTCAAGCTGATATTTGTAGATATTTTTCTTGGCCACTTTGGGGGAAGCAAGTATTTCATTAAAGATATTGTTAACGATATAATTCTTCAGGGACTTATCCGAATTATATATCGGATATTCAGCTGAATTATTATTAATCTCCGTACTTACCTCAAGACCAAGCTGAACATCATCAGCATCTGAAAAAATATTTATTCCATCATCGCAAGAGGAGACACCCACTGACGTGATAAGAATGAATAAGAGACCCAGGAGAATCTTTTTTGGATACATATTTTTAATCCTCTACCTCGTTATATCAATCAATTAATTTTTCTTTTTCAGATGATATCTCCTGCCAGCATTTGTCAAGCACTTCCTGAATGCCAAACCCCGCTGCGGAAGAGATAACAAATACTTTTCCGTCATATCCGTTAAACTTTTTTTGCTGAAGCTGAGACCATTCGCTCTCCTCCACAATATCACATTTGCTGATTGCGATAATTTTTGTCTTTGCTGCAAGAGCCGTGCTGTATAGTTCCAGCTCATTCAGAAGCGTATCGTAATCCTGCTCATGAGTTTCCGATGATGCGTCAATCAGGAAAAGAAGAATTCTTGTCCGTTCAATATGCCTCAGAAATTGTAAACCAAGACCTTTACCCTCGTGCGCACCTTCAATTATACCGGGAATATCAGCCACGGTAAAACTGTTAAAGTCTTTATACCTCACGATACCCAGATTTGGTTCCAGCGTAGTAAACGGATAATCCGCAATTTTTGGTTTTGCCTCAGAGATAACAGAAATTAAAGTGGACTTACCGGCATTAGGAAAGCCAACCAGCCCAATATCAGCAATAAGTTTAAGCTCAAAGATAAGAGTTTTTTCTTCGCCGGGTTTTCCGTTTTCAGCGTAGCGCGGTGTCTGATGCACTGCGGTAGCAAAATTGCTGTTTCCTTTTCCGCCTCGACCTCCCTTCGCGGCTAAGAATTTCTGCCCTGCACCGGTAAAGTCATTGAGCGTTTCCCCTGTATCTTTATCTTTAATGATTGTTCCGACCGGAACTTTAACATAAATATCCTGCCCATACTTTCCGTCACGGAGAGAGTTAGCTCCGTTGTCACCTTTTCGGGCGATATATCTTTTTTGGTACCGGAAATCAAGTAGCGTGCTGAGATTGGCATCGGCAACTATATATACGCTGCCTCCGTCACCACCATTACCGCCGGCCGGTCCCCCTTTAGGCACGTACTTTTCCCTCCGGAAAGCAACCGCTCCATCCCCTCCGTCACCTGATTTTACGAATACTTCTGCATAATCAACAAACAATGGCTAATTCCCCCCTTTGAAGTATTCTTCAATTTTAACTGAAAGAAGATTTGCTTCCTTGCTGGTGAGTGTATTTATTTTATAGGTATAAAAAACTGATTTCAATAATGTCTGTGCCTGTTCAAAATTCTCACACTCCGCAACACTTTCCATAGTACTTACAAAGTCGAGACTATCGTTATTAAAAATTTCCTCTACAATTCTCATGGTCTCTCTTGCTGAGAAATACGAGAATAAATCCCTTGTCCGTTCTTCCTCATCCTGTTCGGTATTATCTTCAGACGAAAGTTCTGCTGCCCGCTCGTCCGGCTGAGACAAAACCGGCTGAATTGTTTCACCGGAGGGAGTTTCCGGAAGAGAAATTTCAGATGCGGTTTCCTCCGATGCTTTCACACTGACTTCCGATTCATCCGGCGGAATATTCAAAGTAAATAATGGAGGCGGAATCTCAGGTTCAGCAGCTTTTTCAGGTTCCTGACCGCCAACAGCATCATCCGGCTGCTGATCATCCGGTATATATATCTCATGCACAGCGGGCTGAACATACTCAGGGGTTCTGATACTGCTTGCAAAATCCGGCTGAGGCGTCATGGGTTCCTCAGAGGGCTGCTTTGTATATATGGACTCAGCACCCTCCTGCTCATCAAGCAGCTCTTTAAGCGAGATGGTCGTTTCTTCCCGCCTGAGATCTGATGGTTTTGAATAATCAATTTCTTCCTGCTCAGGTGCCTGCATACCTGAGACAGAAGTAAATGAGAATTTACCCCTGTCAATAGCTGCAAAAACCTCTGCTTCATACTCCTGAGCGAGTTCCTGATTCAGTTTCTCCCGGAGTTCGCGATCAAGTGAAATGGCTATATTGCTGTACATTGCATTTTTGTAGTCATCAACTTCAAACCTGCGCTTCAGATCAGTTGAAAGAATCGTTCTGATCTTGGATATATACATACCCAGATTTTTTTCTTTCAGATACATCTCAACAGCGGCAACAGGAATGAGAGACTTATTAACATCCCCCGCATTAAAAAAATCAGCCATTGAAGTAAGGGCAGTATCAATCATCGCCTGCGTCTGGCTTTCGACAAGCAGCTTGGTAAGATTGTTAATGACCGACTCAAATTCATCATACCGGAACTTCAAGATATTTTTCTTCTCAAGAAATTCTGATGTTACCTTCCGGTAAAAATCATAGTAATAAAGATAGCGAAGCAGTATCTGCACTTCTTCTGTACTTTTTTCTGCGGCATCGCCAAAGATGAATTTGGAGAGCGTGCTCTTTGGTCTGAGCAAAAGGTAAACATTAAACTGAACCGCCTGAACAACCAGTTCCTTAATATTCTCAAACGGAAGCAGTTTGCGCTGCTTAATAATCTCACCGATGGCATTAAAGTGTGGAGCAACCTCAGGCAGCGTATAGTCAAAATGAGATTGTTTGGTTATACTTTTGCGGTCGCGATAAAAAAGATAATCAAGTTCAGCCGAGATATACTGAAAAATAGCTGGATGTACCCTGGCAGAGGCAAGACCGTCAAGCGTAAAGAATGCACCCAACTTCCGTATCTTATTAATATTGAAGTCGGAGATGTATTTTATTTCTTTTTCAAACATCGCGAAAATGCACCAGAGTTATAAAAAACTAAATTCAAAGGGCAAATTTAGCGAAAAATAAGGATTAAAGGGAGAGAAAACACCTCGGCTTCGCTCGGTGACCGGAGGAGTGTCCTCGGCTTCGCTCGGACACCGGGGCGGCTTGCATGGTTTTGTTGGGTGGTTTCGTTGTCCTCGGCTTCGCTCGGACACCGGGGAAAAAGTACGTTTCCCGCGCACCTTTCGGCTTCGCTCGGACACCGGGGCCGCTTGCATGGTTTTGTTAGGTGGTATCGTTGTCCTCGGCTTCGCTCGGACACCGGAAACTAAAAGGAC
>BTUV01000010.1:13705-46297 GCA_045863035.1 Ignavibacteriales bacterium
GAGGGACGGTTCCCGAGCGGAGTCGAGGGACGGTCGGTGACCAATAAAAAAGCCCTCCGGCAGTAAAACCGGAGGGCTTTGGTTTCATTTTCGGAGGAAATGTTTAGATTACGCTTGCTCTGATGTATTCTCTGTTCAGGCGGGCGATATTGGTGATGGAGATTTCCTTCGGACATTCAGCTTCGCAGGCACCGGTATTGGTGCAGGAGCCGAATCCTTCTTTATCCATCTGAGCAACCATGTTCGTTACCCGACTATCACGTTCGGGATGCCCCTGCGGCAGGAGTGTGAACTGTGATACCTTTGCAGAAACAAATAGCATCGCTGAAGCATTCTTGCATGCAGCTACGCACGCTCCGCAGCCGATGCAGGAAGCAGCATCAATTGCCATTTCCGCCTCGTCATGGGGTATCAGGATTGCGTTTCCGTCCGGGGCTGAGCCGGTTTTAACGGAGATGAATCCCCCCGCTTCCATAATCCGGTCAAATGCTGTGCGGTCAACAACCAGATCTTTAATTACCGGGAATGGTTTAGCTCTCCATGGCTCAACATGAATTGTCTCACCGTCACTGAACGACCTCATGTGTAACTGACATGCAGTCACGCCTTTCTTGGGACCGTGAGCCCGGCCGTTGATATATAAACTGCAGCTTCCGCAGATGCCTTCACGGCAGTCATGGTCAAATGCAAACGGCTCATCATTCTTTTCTATAAGGCGTTCGTTTACTACATCAAGCATCTCAAGGAATGACATATCGGGGGATATATCAGGGGCCTGATACGTTTCAAACTTGCCTTCACTCTGCGCGTTTTTCTGGCGCCATACTTTTAAGGTTATATTCATTACGTTCCTCGTATTACAATTCTCTTATTTATAACTGCGTTTGCTTGGTGATACTTCTTCAAATACGAGCGGCTCCTTATGCATCTGATAGCCATTGTTCTCGCCTTTGTATTCCCACGCTCCGACGTAAGCAAAATTATCATCATCACGCAGCGCTTCACCTTCTTCGGTCTGATACTCCTCACGGAAGTGACCTCCGCATGATTCATTCCTGTGCAGCGCATCCTGAGCCATCAGTTCGCCAAGCTCAAGGAAATCTGCAACGCGACCTGCTTTTTCCAGTGATTGGTTAAGCCCTGCCGGATCACCTGTCACGCGTACATCCTGCCAGAACTCATTACGTATCTTTTTGATTTCTTCAATAGCGAACTTCAGCCCGTCTGCATTGCGGCTCATCCCTACGTAATCCCACATTACTTTGCCAAGCTTCTTGTGGTAATAATCAACGGAGTGTTCACCTTTTATGGAAATCAGTTTATCAACGCGACCGCGCACTTCACTTTCAACACGCTTAAATTCATCATGCTCTGTTGTAACTTTGTCAAATCCTCCCTCAGCCAGATATGCACCCAGTGTATATGGGATAACAAAGTAGCCGTCTGCAAGCCCCTGCATCAGTGCACTTGCACCGAGACGGTTAGCGCCATGATCGGAGAAGTTTGCCTCACCAAGGACGAAGAGTCCGTTCACATTGCTCATCAGATTATAGTCAACCCAGAGCCCGCCCATGGTATAGTGAACCGCCGGATATATACGCATCGGCATTTCATACGGATTTTCAGCCGTAATCTGCTTATACATATCAAAGAGGTTACCGTACTTTTCGGCAATTTTATCTTTTCCGAGCCGTTTGATTGAATCTGCAAAGTCAAGATATACCGCCAGCTTGCTTGAGCCAACTCCTTTGCCTTCATCGCAGACTGCTTTAGCATTGCGCGAAGCTACATCGCGCGGGACCAGATTTCCGAATGAGGGGTATTTCCTCTCAAGGAAGTAATCGCGTTCTTCTTCAGGGATGCTCTGCGGTGCACGGGTATCTCCGGCATTTTTAGGAACCCAGACTCTTCCGTCGTTACGAAGCGATTCGCTCATAAGCGTAAGCTTTGACTGATGATCACCCGATACCGGTATGCAGGTAGGATGAATCTGAACATAGCAGGGATTTCCGAAGAGTGCTCCGCGCTTGTGGGCGCGCCATGCTGCAGTTACGTTTGAACCCTTTGCATTTGTGGAAAGATAATAAACGTTGCCATATCCGCCGGTTGAAAGAAGAACCGCATCCGCAAGGAAGCGTTCAATTGCACCGGTCACCATATTTCTTGCGATAATACCCCGGGCCTTACCGTTTATGATAACCAGGTCAAGCATTTCATAACGGCTGTACATCTGAATATTGCCAAGCCCCATCTGTTTTGCCATGGAGCTATATGCGCCGAGCAGGAGCTGCTGTCCGGTCTGACCGCGTGAATAAAAAGTACGTGAAACCTGAGCGCCGCCGAAAGAACGGTTGTCAAGGTAACCGCTATATTCCCGTGCAAAAGGAACACCCTGAGCCACACACTGGTCAATGATATTTACGCTTAGTTCAGCAAGGCGGTAAACGTTACCCTCACGGGCACGGTAATCGCCTCCTTTAATGGTGTCATAAAACAGACGGTATATACTGTCACCGTCATTCTGATAGTTTTTTGCAGCGTTGATGCCTCCCTGGGCAGCAATGCTGTGAGCGCGGCGGGGGCTGTCCTGAAAGCAGAACGCCTTAACCTTATAGCCCATTTCAGCAAGTGATGCAGCGGCAGAACCGCCGGCAAGCCCGGTGCCTACAACAATAACTTCATATTTTCTTCTGTTGGCCGGATTGATAAGTTTAATATGTGCCTTATAATCGGTCCATTTGTCAGCAAGTTTACCAGCAGGAATTTTTGCATTCAATTCCATTTTAGTTTCCTCCTGTGGTCTTATAAATCAGTAAAAAGTAAAGCGGTACATAAGCGAAAAGCAGAGGCACCACTATTGAGTAAATCAGCCCGAGTTTTTTTATCAGCGGAGTATATTTCTTATGATTCAGCCCGAGCGTCTGGAACGCGCTCTGGAAGCCGTGATTCAGATGGAAACCAAGCACCACCATTGCCACAACATAAAACCAGGTATATACCGGATTCCGGAATGCGCTGATCACCGCCTGATAGAGTGTCTCCTCATGCGTTGCTCCCAGCCAGCTTGCAACTTTATGATCAACGAAAAAACTTTTCAGGTGAATTACCAGAAAGATGAAAACAATGCTCCCCGTCCAGACCATGGTTCGTGAAAAAAAGGAACTGTTCTCTGACGGCTTATTAACCGCATAGGAAACAGGACGCGCTTTTTTATTCTCAAGCGCCAGCCGGAAGCCGCTGAAAGCATGAAACAGAAATCCAAGGAAAAGCACCACTTCCATAACCAGGATTAAAGGGTTCGTTTTCATGAATTCTGAATACTGGAAAAAAGCAGCGCCATCGTCACTTCTGAGCAGGAGGAAATTACCCGAAAGATGGACTACCAGGAAAGAAATCAGGAACAAGCCGGTAACAGCCATAATAAGCTTTTTACCGACTGATGAGGTAAAGGTTTTTGATAACCAACCCATTAAATATATCCTTATGATTTTTAATTAATGGAATAGGACAAACTTAATCAAAATACCTTTTTACTTCCAAGTGAACCGGGGGTTCTTAACAAAATAAAGTGCTTTTTCCGGGGGGTTTAGGTTTCCGGGCTCTTCTCTGCGGGCTTGTTTTCCCCCGGATCGGGCTTCTGATCTGTTTTTATCATCCTTCTGCTCAGAATGTCACTCACCGAACGGAGCGCATCCTTTTCCTCTGCCATAATTATCAGAATATCCCCCTCATGAAGCACAGTATTACCTGACGGGGTTATAAATTTTTCATCACGATTAATCATGGCTATATGAGCATTCCGAGGAAAGTGAAGGTCAACTATTCTCATACCGGTAATAGCGCTTCCGTGGGGGACGAAAAACTCCATCAATTCCGTCTTGATGCTTTCGCTTAATTCCGCCTCGAGGGGGGTTAGTTTCCGCTCACGCTCCTGTACGACAAGCTTCAGTTTCCGGGCAATAAAGGGGAGGGTGGTTCCCTGAATGAGCACGGAGGTCAGTGATATAAAAAAAACCACATTAAATATCAGGTCAGCATCTTTAATCCCGTATATATACGGATATGTGGCAAAGACGATTGGTACTGCCCCGCGAAGCCCTACCCAGGAAAAGAATATCTTTTCCCTCAGGTTAATTTTAGTAAAAAGAAGACTGATCATTACTCCCAACGGGCGGGCGGCAAACATCAGGAAGAGTGAAATCATAATCCCCGCCCCAATAACCGGCAGCATCTGTACCGGACTAACCAACAGCCCAAGCGTAAGGAACATGATACTTTGCATCATCCATGCAATACCATCAAAAAACTTCACTAAACTTTTTTTGTGAATCAGACTGCTGTTAGCCAGAATAACACCGAAAAGATAAACCGCAAGGAATCCGTTGCCGCCTAACAAATCAGTAATCGAAAAAACAAAGAGCAGCATAGCCGTCAGCAGCACTGAATAGAGCCCCTCGTAGCTGAGATTAATTTTATTGATAAGATATACGCCCCCTCTGCCGAGCGCATAACCAAACACTCCGCCGATACTCATCTGTTTGATTAAAAAGAAAATCTGCTCGCCAATGTGCATTTCATCGGAAATAATGATATTAAGACAGGCAAGCATAAGGATATAAGCCATGGGATCATTACTGCCGCTTTCGAACTCAAGCGTTGAACGGGTCTGATGATTAAGCCCGATATCTTTAGAGCGCAGTATTGAAAAAACCGCTGCGGCATCTGTAGAGGAAATGATTGAGCCAATAAGCAGGGCATAGATAAACTCAATACCGATAACCAGGTGAAGAAAAACCCCTGTTGAAAACGCGGTAATAAAAACCCCTAATGTGGAAAGTGAAATCCCCCGCCAGAAAATAGGTTTAACACTTTCCCACTTGGTTTCAAAACCACCGGCAAAGAGGATAAAACAGAGAGAAAAAAT
Organism: Ignavibacteriales bacterium; assembly: GCA_045863035.1. GTDB lineage: Bacteria > Bacteroidota > Ignavibacteria > Ignavibacteriales > Ignavibacteriaceae > H2-BAC3. Next base: position 18,630 of record BTUV01000010.1, read on the forward strand.
ACCAACAAACTGAGCCAGTTTCGGGTCGTTAAAATAAATGCCGCCGGGTCCATCAGAGCCGGCGAGCATACCAATCCCAAGGAAGACGATCAGAGCCGGGATGCCCAGTTTGAATGAGGTTTTGCTTGCCACAATAGTAAGCAGCAGCAGCAACGAACCCATCAGCAGGATATTTTCAGAAGAAATTTGCATAATAGCCGGATAATTGCGGAAAAACAGTTATGTAATGTAAAGAATAGCAAAGGGATGGGAAAGGCACATGAATAGTTGATGTATTTGGGAGACTGATTGAAAGTTATCTTTCGAGATGTACCCCCAGGCTGAATACTCCTCGCACAGATTGGTTTCAGAAGCATGGGAGAGGTTGAATAAGGAGGAGATTATATAAGGTATTCGTTGATAAACCTAAATAACATTTCAATTAAAAGTATAGTTTAATTCTCTTCCAAATCGTTTGAGACGATTAACCGCAAAGTTCAGATGTTCAATATTGAATATGGCATCTTTACGTTTACTCCAGTTACTGATTTTTTCTTTAAGATCTAAAATCGAGGTTTCTGCAATCTTATCATTGAAAATAATCCAGTCAACACTTGATAGAAGTTCTAGACCGAACGGTGATTCAAAACCTTCCATGAGTCCGAATAGTTTAATGAGCCGCTCTTTCTCTTCATCAGAACAGTTTTTTGTAATAAACTCATCCGCTTCAATTACAGAGTCGGTATTTAAATACACAATATCCAACGGTTTTGAGTCTAAAATAGATTTTTCACTTCGCAAATAACCCTTCTCCAACTCATGTAATAAGTGCTGCAGATTATGTGCATACGGACCATAATAATATTGTTTATAATTGAGCTTTAAATCATTCTGCCCCATGCGCTGCAGAAAATATGCCAGTTTCTGAATTTCAAGCAATGAGGTATCATATCCAAGTTTGCTATACTGATTTATCAAAGCAAGAATCATAGCTCTTGCTTTAGTAAGACTTGTTTTCTCAAATGAAACTTGCGACTGTGGCACTTTTGCCGGTTCGAAAATGGTAATTTCGACATTGCTTAGGACAGATAATTTGTCAGCCAATATCAACTTTACCTTACCCCAATCCAAACCACCCTGCCCCGCGCCAAGAGGCGGAATTGCAATAGATGCAATCCCCATATTTTTTACTTGCTCAACCAGATCATCAAGCCCGGTTTTAATAAATGTATAATTTGATTTATGATGCCAATGCTGCTTTGTCGGGAAATTAATAATCCATTTGGGATTAATCAAGCTGCTTGTTGCAGTAATAAACATTTTACCAACCTGAACTTCACCTTTTTTACAGGCGATGACATACAATTCATAGTTTAATGGAAAACGCTCCTTAAATTGCAGTGCAACTCCCTTCCCCATCACACCTACGGTGTTCACGGTGTTCACTAATGCTTCAGCATCGCAATCAAATATATTACCTTTTACAAATTGCATATCATTCAATAATAAAAGCCAGGTTTAATTTTAGTAATAATCTTAAGCTCTGATTCATGTAAATAATCTTGTACTTTATTAAGAGCAACCTCATCTCTGACTGCTATTCCTGTAATCGCTTCCCGGGGAACATGGTTAAAAACCAAACATTCAGCCTGCTTCATTTCTTTACGCTCAGGCCCAAATTGTCGCCCCCAATCATCAGATTTAATCCACTCCCATTGTAATTTATCCCGTACATCACCAGGGTTATTATAGAATTTCGCATATTCTAATTTAGCGTGCCGGTCTGTAAAAACAAATTGACAATTATTTTGAATAAGAGCTTCAATAGCGCTAACCAGATAAACTACTTCACTCTGGGGTGTCTGTATCACTTCGGGATCATTTCCTCGATAAATCACATAAAGCATCGGACTTCTATACCAGAAATAAAATGGGACATAATCCGCTAAAACTCCTCCGGGAGCTATCGGTACCTTTCTTTCTTTTCTGTAATCAATTAAAGTGGGATACCCGATAGTTCTAAAGTCTGGATCTTTAACATCAGAATTAGGTGCATATAACCCATGCCGTAAAATAAAGGGCAGATTATCAATGTGAGTGATGCGAAAAATCTGTGTCAATCGTCCTTTTCTATTTTGCTCAAACAATTTGACTTCAAATTAAGTACAAATTGACCAAAAATCCTATTTTTACTCAAAATTGCAAAGAAATTTCTTTTAAAATCATTTTCCTCGCAGGGAAAATACCGGCTCTAATTGAGATTTTACATTTTCTCAATATCATCTAATCCCCCTCCTCCCATCCAATTTCCCGTGTTTTAATACCCCTTTTGTGCTAAATTTGCAGTTCTTTTCAATCAAAAATCAGTAAAATTTACCATGAAATCTCACGAAATAGACTATGAAATTTTCGGCGATGATATGCAGGTCATCGAGGTGGAACTTGATCCGGGGGAAACCGTTATAGCCGAAGCAGGCGTAATGAACTGGATGGAAAATATTAGATATAGGATGGTACAAGGGCAATTGTAGGAGTTCGGCTCTTGTTATGATTTCTTCTTTTAGAATTTGCCGTAATTCTTGAAACTTTTCATCAATGAAAGTAATGGATTTACGTGGTAAAGTTGATTTTCTACCCGATATTGAAGTATATTGCAAACCAGATAATTATCATGGCATTTCCAGTGAATTAAAAATTGTCAATAAAAGACCAATTTTAGTTCGACATAAACCTGGTTGCACCATAATCAAAAATCGCCGATTAAATACTATTGGACTAATTTGACTAAATGAATTTTATAATTTACACCGATTGCAATCTCATTAAGAATTAAATTTACTGTTTTACGGTCAATACTCCCTATTGGTTTTCCTTAAGAAATTTTTAGATCCCAACAATAATGCTTTTTGAAGAGTACAGATTTTTTAACCACAAGTTTCCAGAGCCACAATATCTGGGGGCAAAGCACTCACATCTCGCGTGGATACAAAAATTTATTCCATCAGATGTAAAAAGTGCCCTTGATGCATTCGCCGGCTCGCAATCTGTTGCATTTCTGTTTAAACAATTTGGTTTCGAGACGCTCACCAATGATTTTCTTAGCTTTAACCATCAGATAGGATTAGCATTAATTGAAAATAAGATTGACCAACTGAACGGGGAAGATATTAATCTTTTATTGCAGCCATCCGAGAATAAATCCGACTTTCAGCTTATTAAGAATACTTATACCGGTGTATTCTTTGAAGAACAGGAAGCTGAGTTTTTAGATAACTTTAGAGCAAATATCCCGCTGCTTTCAACCAATTATAAACAAGCTTTAGCGTATTCACTAATCAACCGAAGTATGACACGAAAAGTAACCATGGGGCATTTTGGTCACACTCAGGCATTGAAATATGCAAGTGATCCTCAAAGGATCAAACGTAACAGAAGCTTGGTGCGACCAATAAAAGAAATTTTAGAAGATTTAGTTCCTTCGTACAATGCAGCAGTATTTGACAATGGAAAAGAGAACCGGAGTTTTAATGAGAATATTCTGGAATTATTGCCAAAACTTAATTGTATAGATTTAGTCTATTTTGACCCTCCATATTGTGACAGCCATGCTGACTATCAAAGTTTTTATCATTTGCTCGAGACTTATACAGAATACTGGAATCATAAACTCTTTATAAACAGCATAAAGCGCTATGACCCGCAAAGGTATAGCGGGTTTGATAAAAAGCGGGATGTGATTTACTCGTTCGATAAGCTATTTAAATTTTCGGAAGAAATTCCACACTGGATAATCAGTTATAATGACAGAAGCTATCCCAGCATCACCGAGCTTTCAGCAATGATCTCAAAATACCGCGAATTTACTATTGAAGTCAAGACCTATCAAAATGGCAGAGGAGGCAAAGGGAGTGTGGCGGGCAGCCATGAAGTTTTGTTTATTTGTAAACCAAAAAGGAAATTTTTTATTACGAACAGAATAACAGAGACAGCAGTTGAAAGAGTTTAAGTATTGGAAAAAACTGCATGACCAGGGTGACCTTCAGCCCCTTTATACTAATCCCTCAGGTTTACTATGGGTTAAGACGAAATCAATAATCCGTAAAGATTTAATTGACGAATTTGTAAAATCAAATAATATCCGGCTTATACAAAAATCGTTAGCCGGTAAATTTGCTGAGCTCTTTGAAATACTTAACAAGGATATAAAAAATTCTGGAAGTTTATTAGATTCTTATATTAAGCATAAAAGTAGAGCCCGTTTAAAAAATCTCCATTCAAGAAAGTTAGTTTCGGAATTATATAAACTTAAAACATTTGAATGGGGCGGTGATTATCAAAACTCGCTGGATAAATATTTGGTGAGCCACTACGTAAAAACTTATCAATCTTACAATTCACTGACCATAAAACTCGAAACTGAGATTCCTCAAGCTGTTCGAGGTTACGTCCTGAATAGCTGGTATAATCATTGGAGCAGTATCTTAATTGAGTCAATAATTCATTCACACTCTAAGGTTTTACCGACTGTTGGCAAAATTAAAGGGGTTGATTTTTTTCTTGAAAATATTCCTTTTGATCTTAAAGTTACCTATTTGCCGGCTGAATATATAAAAATAAAACGAAAACAAATGGGACTCCCTGTCGAATTAACTTTCATTAAGCAAAAGGCAAAAGAAGCCGGGATTACTTATGACAAAGGAAACTCTCCGTCAGAAATTTATCATGAAATTACGGAAAAGATGAAGGACAGAAACGATAAGTACTGTTTATCTGTGCTTGATAAGTTGAATAAGGAAAAAATCGCAATCCTGGAAGAAGCTAAAAAACATCCCGTTTTGCTTAAAAAGTGGCTGTATGAAAATCAGGGAGAAATGAGATTCGGTTCAGAAAACCGACTTTTTCTTATACTTGTTGACACCAAAGATTTTAACAATTCTTGGAAGTTAAAGCGAAATATCCAATTGCTCAAACCTGCTATAGATAAGTACCTTACAAGATTTAAAAGAAATTATATTAAGAATTTAGAAGTTTCTTTTCGTTACAAAGATCGCAATAAGGAATACAATGCTCTGAGCGACATTATTTTTATTGTCAAAAAATAGACTGTCCTGTATTTTAAAATTTTCTACCCCCCCCTCCCATCCTAATTCCCGTGTTTTAATACCCCTTTTGTGCTAAATTTGCAGTTCTTTTCAATCAAAAATCAGTAAAATTTACCATGAAATCTCACGAAATAGACTATGAAATTTTCGGCGATGATATGCAGGTCATCGAGGTGGAACTTGATCCGGGGGAAACCGTTATAGCCGAAGCAGGCGTAATGAACTGGATGGAAAACGGCATCGAATTCGAAGCTAAAATGGGGGACGGCTCTGATACCAATGAGGGCTTCATGGGTAAACTCCTGAATGTGGGCAAGCGCGTGCTCACAGGTGAATCCCTCTTCCTGACCCATTTCACCAACCACGGCTCTGGTAAAAAACGTGTGGCATTTGCAGCCCCTTATCCGGGTAAGATTATCCCCATTGACCTTACCAAATTCGGCGGCCGCTTACTCTGTCAGAAGGATTCTTTCCTCTGCGCGGCCAAAGGGACAAAGACCGGTATCGCGTTCACACAGAAATTCGGTGCCGGGCTCTTCGGCGGTGAGGGTTTCATCCTCCAGAAATTAGAGGGGGACGGCATGGCATTCATCCACGCCGGCGGAACAATCGTGAAAAAAGAACTGCGGAATGACGTCCTCCGTATTGATACCGGCTGCATTGTGGCTTTTACTGACGGACTGGATTATGATATCGAACGGGCTGGCGGACTGAAATCCATGTTCTTCGGCGGTGAAGGGCTCTTCCTTGCAACCATCCGCGGAACCGGTACAGTTTATCTGCAATCGCTCCCGTTCGCACGGCTGGCTGACCGCATCCTGGCTCAGGCACCCATGGCCGGCGGCGCGCGCAAAGATGAAGGTTCGATACTCGGCGGACTCGGCCGCATGATTGACGGCAATTAATCTCAAACGGATTGTAATTTTATTTAAGAATAAGGAGAAGTAATGAATTCCTGTAAAACAATGATGTTCTTTGTCTTTTTGTTTCTCACCACAACGCTGGTACCGCAGAAAAAGTTTACGGTTGATGAGATATATACCAACCGGAGCTTTTCCGCTAAATCTGTCTCCGGACTGAAGTGGCATCCCGGCGGTGAAGGTTTCTCCTTTTCAAAATACGATGCTCAGACTAAGGCAATGAATGTTCATTATGTAGATATCGCTAAACAGGATACCACGCTTCTTATTCAGGGGGCGGGACTGAAATCCACAGACGGCGAGCAGATTACTCTTTCCAACTATGAGTGGTCACCCGCCGGAACTCATCTGATGATCACCGGAGTGCTCCCTGCCCGTTCACTTAAAAGCGGCGGCACGTTTTATATATACGACGTGGCAAAGAAAGCCGTAACCGCTGAGGTTGCCTCCAAAGAGCAGCAGATTAATATGCAGTTCTCACCTGACGGAAAAAAAATTGCCTTCTCGCGCGGGCACAATCTTTTTGTGTATGACCTCCCATCAGGCACCGAACAGCAGCTCACCTTTGACGGCTCTGATGTGGTGCTAAACGGTGTGTTCGACTGGGTCTATGAAGAGGAGTTCAGCATCATTCAGGCATACGCATGGTCGCATGATTCACGCTATCTTGGCTACTGGCGGCTTGATCAGACTAACGTGCCGGAAATAAAAATCCAGAAGTGGGATTCCCTCTATCTGAATTCCATTGATATGCGCTACCCAAAAGCAGGCGACCGTAACTCACAGGTGAAAATCGGCATCTATGACCTGAAATCAAACAAGAATGTTTTTGCCGATCTCGGAACCGAAGAAGATATATACGTTGCCCGCATGAAATTCAATCCGGCAAGCGGCGAGCTCTGGCTGCAGCGCCTTAACCGGCTTCAGAACCGGCTGGATATACTTGCGGCACACCCGGGCTCAGGTAAGACCCGCGTGATATATACCGAAACAGACGATGCATGGGTTGATGTGCATGATAATCTCTTTTTCCCCGCCATAAGCGAAAAAGGATTTCTCTGGACCTCAGAAAAAGACGGTTTTAACCATATATATCATTTCTCCGATCAGGGGAAACAAATAACCCGGCTTACCTCAGGTAAGTGGGAAGTAGCTGATATCCTCGGTTATGATGAAACAACCAACATGGTTTACTTTACATCAAAAGAGCGGGGGGCAATGTATTCAGATCTCTATATGGTCCGGGTTGACGGTTCTGAAAAGAAGCGGCTGACCAATGAAGCGGGTACGCATGATATTTCACTCTCCCCCACTTGTGCTTATTATGTTGATCGTTATTCAAACGCAAATACGCTCACGAATACCTATCTTTATTCCCGCGAAGGAAAAAAGATTAAAACACTTGCCGAGTCTGATATGTCTGTCTTTAGCGACTATAATCTTGCAAAGCTGGAGTTCATCACCTTTAACACTTCGGACGGGCAGGATTTGAATGCTTATATCATAAAACCGGCTGATTTTGATGCCGCTAAGAAATATCCCGTCCTTATTTTTACCTACGGCGGACCTGGCTCACAGGTGGTTAACGACCGCTGGGGGGGAGCAAACTTCCTCTGGCATCAGATGCTCGCGCAGAAAGGTTATATCATTTTTGCAGTTGACAACCGCGGAACCGGGGGGCGCGGCAGAGTGTTTAAAAAACAGGTGTATAAGGACCTCGGTAATTTTGAAGTTCGGGATCAGGTTGAGGCAGCTAAATATCTCGGCGCTCAGCAGTGGGTTGACGCCCAGCGCATCGGCATCTGGGGATGGAGCTACGGCGGTTACAACTCAGCTCTAACCCTGATGAAAGGGGCTGATTATTTTAAGGCAGCAATTTCAGTTGCACCGGTCACCCACTGGAAGTTTTATGATACGATTTATACCGAACGCTATATGCAGACTCCGCAGCTCAACCCGGAAGGATATGAAAACAGCGCGGTACTTGCTCATACCGATAAACTCAAAGGAAAGCTCCTGCTGGTTCACGGCACGGGAGATGATAACGTTCATTTCCAGAATGCGGTAAAGCTGGCAGAAAAACTAATTGCTGAGGACAAACCTTTTGAGACCATGTATTATCCGGAAAAAGACCATGGAATATATGGCGGAAAAACCCGGCAGCATCTCTTTAAGATGATGACTGATTTTATTGTGGAAAACTTATAACAGGAAGAAATGCGGCAGGCAATTAAAAAAAGGAAAGTCGCTGAGCAGCAATGGCTCAGAGCTACCTATTTTATACTCGGAGTAGTATGTACAATAACGGGCATCATCGGTTTTATAGTGCCTCTGATGCCCGGGACAATATTTTTGATTATGGCTGCATATTTCTTTGCCAGAAGCTCAGAGAGATTTCTGGATTATATACTGACCAACAAACTGTTTGGTCACCACATTCAAAACTTCGTTGACGGCGGAAAGATGCCGTTAAGAGCAAAGATCGTAACCGCCGGACTCATTTTTATTTCAGTCCTCACGGGAATCCTGCTTTTTTAAAGAAGGATTATTTCTTCTTTGCCTTCTTAGCCGGCTTTGCTTTTGGGGCCTTTGCACCGGCAACCAGTGCAAGACCTGCATGCACTACCGCTTTCTTGGTGCCTAAGCCGGAAGCTTTCAGTGCTTTTGCCATCAGCTTATCGTCAATATCAATGAGTGTTTTCATACCGGATCTCCTTAATTGTTGTTAAATAATAGATTTTTGGTAACCACGGAGTTAAAATAATAAAAAAGTCAATACAAAAAACAAGAAAAATCTTATAAGGGGGTTCTCCTATATATCCGGCGGACGAGGGTATATAAGGCAAGAATTTTATGGCAGCGGGGATATACACCAATCAGGACTAATAAAATAAGGGGTTTAAACGTTTCTTGATTTCCTAACCGCCAGATCTTCCTGTGATTCCCATATATCCGTATGACTTTGGTCACAAAAATACTTCCCCGGTATCAGGGTTTTTATAACGGAATTGGTATTAGTGGATCAAAATCAGGCAGGGGTCTTCTGCCGGTCGAAGGGTTGTTCGTCTTCCAGAAGTGCACTTACAAAGCTGGCGGTTTCTTCCTCTTTACCAAGCATATCAGAAAGTGTTGTTTTAGACAGGATTGAGTCAACCGCAGTCTGAACGGCACGCCAGAGTGAGCGGATTGAACAGTCGATAGTATGGGTACAGATAGACTCATTACCTGTAAAATCGGCGCAGAAGGATGATTCAAAAAACTTACCTCCGAGCACGGAAAGAACATCCCCAACGTTAATTTCTTCGGGCGGACGGGTAAGGCGGTATCCACCAGAGGAGCCCCGTGAACTTTCAATAAAGCCGCCAAGCCGGAGGATTCTGAGCAGCTTGCCCGTGTTCGCCTGTGACAGACGCTCGGCAGTGCTTATCTCCGGAATAGTCATGCCGTCTTCTGACTTGTTCTTCGCGATGCGCAGAAGGCAGCGTAATCCGTATTCTTCTTGTGAGCTAAATTTCATTGTTTATATATGTTACCTGAATATTTCATTTGTGTTAATCTGGTAATCTGCGGGAAAACTGTTTCCCGCAGATTTTCACTGAATCCGATTTTTGTAGTCAGCAGTTTTTCATCATACCTGCCTGCCGCACACACATTGTTCATTCTTCTCCCCATTACTAATCTACTAACTACTAATTAACCTTTGTACATCGGAATTTTTGATCCGCACATTTTAGCATGATGTACGGCGGCATAATGTTCCGGACTAACCGATGGTCCTTTACCTGTGCAATGCTGATCAAATGCATCAGTCAGTTTCCGGGCAATCTGCTGGAAAGTATATCCTTCGATTTCATAACGGGGCATAAAATAAACCGGTGCGCCATTCTTAAAAATAGCCAGACTAGGGGATGAAGGAGGTGCGGAAATATAGCTTCTGACCAAATCTACTGCATCTCTGTCCTGCCCGGCAAATACGGTAGTCAGGCGGTCAGGGATAGTGGCATGCTGAAGCGCAAGAGACAATCCCGGTCTTGCACCGCCGGCAGCACAGCCACAGACTGAATTAATAAAAACCAATACGGTTTTATCATCATTCGCTTTAACTACTTTTTCAACTTCCTCAGGGGTACGAAGCTCCTGAATCCCGACACCGGTGAGCTCATCACGCATCGGCTGTACTGATTCTTCATCATACATCGGAGGTCTTTTCATAACGTTAAGCATAAGTCATTCCTTCTTTTTAGTACCTTAATTCTATATAATATATTGTTTTTTATTACCTGCCCTGCATACAATGCAAAAGGCAGAAAAAATCATTCTTCACTCAGAGAAAACCAAGTTCAACCATCGCCACTTCACTCATCATATCCTTTGACCAGGGGGGGCTCCAGGTTATTTCAATTTTTACATCTGTTATCTCTTCGATGGTTCTCAATTTGCTTTCAACTTCTTTAGGAAGTGATTCAGCCACCGGACACATCGGCGAGGTAAGGGTCATAATAACCGTTAGTTTTTTTTCTTCATCAAACCGGAGTTGATAAATCAGCCCGAGCTCCCATATATCAACCGGGATTTCAGGATCATAGCAGCTTTTAAGCACTGCAATTACTTTGTCTTTTAGGATTTCTGTTTCGTCACTCATTATTATTCAGTTATGACTTTTTCTGATTCGCTTTTTATTGCTGCAATAAGCGTATGCCATGCCAGCGAAGCGCACTTCACTCTCATGGGAAACTCCTTAACCCCCTCAAGCACGGCAAGTTTACCGAGCTGTTCGCGGTCATGGTCTGTCACTTCACCTCCCATAACAAGCGCGTGAAAGCGGTCAAAATCTCTCTGCACATCTTCAACTGTTCTGCCTTTTACAAACGCTGTCATCAGTGAAGCAGATGATTTGGAAATAGCGCATCCGTTTCCCTGAAATGATATATCCTGTATAATACCATCCTGAACCATAAGGAAAATTTCAACCTGATCACCACAGAGAGGATTATGACCCTCAGCATGATGAGAATGGTGTTCCATTACCTTATAATTACGCGGGTCTTTGTAGTGATCAAGAATGACCTGCTGATAAAGTTCCCTGAGTTCGGGATTCATTATTTAAATACCTCAAATACCTTTTGAAGAGAAAGAGCAAAGTAATCAATCTCCTCTTTTGTGTTATAAAAACTGATAGAAACGCGCGCAGTAGCCGGAACTCCAAGCCGCTTCATCACCGGCTGTGCACAATGATGCCCGGTGCGTATTGCCACTCCCTCAAGGTCAAGTATAGTACCGGTATCATGAGGATGAATGCCGTTAAGCTGAAATGAATAAACACTGCTTCTCACCTTTGGCTCACCAATCAGCTTTACGCCGGAGATATGTTTCAGAACAGTCCCCGTATATACTAGTAGTTCATTTTCATATTGCTGAATTGCATCAAAACCAACTTTCTGTATATAATCTAAAGCCGGACCAAGACCGATCACGCCCTCGATATTCGGCGTTCCGGCTTCAAATTTATAGGGTAGTTCATTATAGGTGGTCTTTTCAAAGGAAACCGATGCAATCATATCCCCGCCCCCCTGATAAGGCGGCATTGCTTCAAGCAGTTCTTTTCTGCCATAAAGCACACCAACCCCGGTCGGAGCATATAACTTATGAGCTGAAAAGACAAAAAAGTCACATCCAAGCGCGCGAACATCAACCGGCTGATGCTGCACAGACTGAGCACCGTCTAACAATACCGGTATTCCCATAGCTTTTGCGGCTTTGATAATTTCCTCGACCGGGTTAACCGTGCCGAGTGCGTTTGAAACATGCACCACTGAGATAAACTTTGTGCGGTCAGATAACAATGAATGGAAATGATCCATATCAAGATCGCCGCGGTCATCCATTCTTATAACTTTCAGAACGGCTTTTTTTTCTTCACAAAGCATCTGCCAGGGAACTATGTTCGAGTGATGTTCAAGATACGAGATGATTATCTCATCCCCTTTCTGTATATACTTTCTGCCGTAAGAGTTGGCAACCAGATTAATTGCCTCTGTGGTTCCTCTGGTGAATATAATTTCTTTCGAGGAGGAAGCATTAAGATATTTTGCAACCTGATCACGAACTCCTTCATACTCAATAGTTGCTTTCTGGCTTAAATAATGCACACCACGATGTATATTGGCATTTGTAGCAGAATAATACTCTGCAACTTTATCAATTACACACTTTGGCTTCTGGGTAGAAGCAGCGTTATCCAGATAAACAAGGGGTTTACCGTGCACTTCAGTCTGAAGGATAGGAAAATCTTTTCTGATTTCATCTACATTAAACGCAGAAGATGAAACTTCTCTGCGTGTAACTGAACCGGCTGCTTTTTCGAAGGACATATTTATGCTAACCTTGCTGAAATTTTAGCTTCAAGATAATCGCGCAGATCTTCAAACTTCATCCGGTTAACCAGATCATCAGCGAATGCATTAATAAGAATTGAACGAGCGAGTTGATCTCCAATGCCCCGTGTCTTCAGGTAAAAAAGCGATTCCTCACTAAGCTGACCAACAGTTGCCCCGTGAGTGCACTTCACATCATCCGCAAAAATTTCAAGCTGTGGTTTAGTGTCAATCAGTGCATCTTCACTGAGCAGGATAGTTTTGTTTTCCTGAAAAGCGTTCGTTTTCTGAGCATCCTGACGCACCATAACTTTACCATTAAATACACCGCGTGATTTACCGCCGAGAACGCCCTTATAAAGCTCATGGCTGCGGCAGTGAGGCATTGCATGGTCAATCATCGTGTGATTATCAATAAGCTGTGACCCATCTGCAATAAACAACCCGTTTAGAGTTGCCTCAGAGTTTTGTCCGGTGAATCGCGTGCTCATATTTGTTCTGCCTATTGCAGATCCGAGTGCTATATTAAGAGATTCATAATTTGAATTACCCTCCTGGGTTACTTCAACATTATTAATGTAATAGGAATTCAGGTTTTCTTCCTGAACAATGATATGACTGACATAAGCATTCTCAGAAGTATATACCTCAGTAACAGCATTAGTCAACGAGGATGTTTCATCAAGCCCGGTGTAAGTTTCAATGAGGTCAAGCTGACTGCCTTTTTCTGCAACAATCAGGTTTCGCGGACTGACCAGAAGGTTTTCTGCGTTTTTCTGAACGTAGATAATCCGCACCGGTTTTTCAGCCGTAACATTTTTTTCAACATGAATAAAGAGACCTTCAGCCACAAAAGAAGTATTCAGCGCGGCAAAAATGTTTCCTTTCAAATCAGCGGTTTTATTATAATACGTTTCAGCCGCGGGATTCTTTTCAGCAAACGCATCTCTTATGGTGCTAATAGTTACACCCTTGAGTGAAGTAAGGTCACCGGAGAGCTCGTGATTTAGACGTCCGTTAACGAAAACAATATTCAAATACGCATCAATATTGAAGAAAATTTTCTGCAGTTCAGATATACCGACCGCAGTTACCGGTACCTCAGTGGTAAATCTTTTTCCCGTAATAGGTGTGATGTTGGTGTATTTCCACTCTTCATCCTTTACGGTGGGAACCCGCAGCGAAAGAAATTCTTCCAGCGAGGCCTTACGCACCTGATGAAACTCTGATTTGCTTTCGCCGTTCATACCGGCTTCAGCCGTATGAAAACTGCTTTTAAGCAGCTCTTTAAAATCCGTATTTTCCATATATATCAGTCCGTCCTTTTAACCCGTCACGAATTCTTCGATATGATCTTTCACCCAGTCATATCCTTTATCTTCAAGTTCAAGAGCAAGGTCTTTGCCGCCTGATTTAATAATGCGCCCCTGATAAAGCACGTGCACAAAGTCAGGCACAATGTAATTAAGCAGCCGCTGATAATGCGTCACCACAATAAATGAATTCTCGGCTGATTTTAAGGTATTAACACCTGTTGCCACAATGCGGAGCGCGTCAATATCAAGACCGGAATCTGTTTCATCAAGAATTCCGAGCTTCGGCTCAAGCACTGCCATCTGAAAAATTTCATTGCGTTTCTTTTCTCCGCCTGAAAATCCTTCATTTACTGAACGGCTAAGCAAATCCTGCTTCAGTTCAACAAGAGCCATTTTTTTCTTGATGTGAGCCAGGAACTCAACAGCATCAAGAGGGTCTTCACCGCGATATTTTTTAATTTCATTAAGCGCGTTCTTCAGCAGATTCGTGTTTGACACACCCGGAATTTCAACCGGATACTGGAATGCAAGAAAAACTCCTTCTCTTGCCCTGTCCTCAGGTGAAAGCTCAAGAAGATTTTTCCCGTTGAAGATCACTTCCCCTTCGGTTACTTCATATTCTTTACGCCCTGCCAGCACTGAAGCCAAGGTGCTTTTACCGGAACCGTTAGGACCCATAATAGCGTGCACTTCACCTTTATTAATTTTAAGGTTAATGCCTTTTAATATTTCTTTACCCTCAATATTTACTCTGAGGTTTTTAATTTCAATCATGTCTCTTTCCTTAATTTTCAAAATAACTGTTAACCTACACTGCCTTCAAGACTGACACTGAGAAGCTTCTGCGCTTCAACAGCAAATTCCATCGGCAGTTCTCTGAATACTTCTTTGCAATAACCGTTTACGATCATATTAACAGCATCCTCATTTGAAAGACCTCTCTGATTCAGATAAAATATCTGATCTTCACCAATCTTTGAAGTGGTTGCCTCATGCTCAACGGTTGCTGATGGATTGCCAATCTCAAGGTAGGGAAAGGTATGAGCGCCGCAACGGTCTCCGATCAGAAGCGAGTCGCACTGTGAGTAGTTCCTTGCGCTTTTGGCTTTTTTTCCGACCCGGACAAGTCCGCGATACGTGTTGTTGCTCTTTCCGGCTGATATGCCTTTTGAGACAATGGTACTTTTGGTATTGTTGCCAAGATGAATCATCTTTGTGCCGGTATCTGCCTGCTGATAATTATTGGTAACCGCAACTGAATAAAATTCTCCGGTAGAGTTATCCCCCTGAAGTATGCAGCTCGGATATTTCCAGGTGATGGCTGAACCGGTTTCAACCTGAGTCCAGGAAATTTTTGAGTTCACACCTTTGCAAAGCCCGCGCTTTGTAACAAAGTTATATATACCCCCTTTGCCTTCCTTATCGCCGGCGTACCAGTTTTGAATGGTTGAGTATTTTATTTCTGCGTTATCAAGGGCGACCAGTTCAACCACTGCCGCATGAAGCTGATTTTCATCGCGCTGCGGTGCGGTGCATCCCTCCAGATAACTCACGTAGCTCCCCTCTTCGGCTACTATGAGCGTTCTTTCAAACTGACCGGTGTTGCTTGCGTTGATCCGGAAATACGTGCTCAGCTCCATCGGGCAGCGGACACCCTTAGGTATATACGCAAATGAACCGTCTGTAAAAACTGCACTGTTAAGCGCGGCATAATAATTATCAGTGGGGGGAACAACTGAGCCGATATATTTTTTGATAAGGTCCGGGTGCTCTCGTATTGCCTCAGAAATAGAACCGAAAATGATTCCGAGCTCTTTCAGTTTTTCCTTATAAGTAGTAGCCACCGAAACACTGTCAAAAACAGCGTCAACTGCCACTCCGGCAAGAGCTTTTTGCTCCTCGATTGGTATGCCGAGTTTATTGAATGTTTTTAGGATTTCGGGGTCAACCTCATCCAGACTATTTAACTTCTTTTTGGTCTTCGGTGCGGAATAATAGATTATATCCTGAAAATCGACCGTGGGATAAGCAACATTGGGCCATTTGGGTTCTTTCATGGTCAACCACTGGCGGAAGGCCTTCAGTCGCCATTCAAGCATCCACTCTGGTTCCCCCTTTTTTGAGGAGATGAGCCGGATAATATCCTCATTCAGCCCTTTGGGAGCTTCGTCTGTCTCAACATCAGTAACGAATCCGTACTTATACTCCTGATTCGCTAATTCTTCAATTTCATTAACTTCTGTAGAACTCATTGGTTTTTCTCGGACTTTTCCATATTTATGGTACAAACTTAATCAATCTATACAAAAAAGTCAAGATTGAAGAAAATAGTTCCCCAAACACCTAAGCAACTCCCGGATAAATCCTCTTTTTATTGAAGGTAATGCAGCAGACTCGGCTGCAGGTTGGGATATGGCCGGGGGGGGTACTTCACGGCTGGGGGTTAGCACCTTCGCTCGATTACATTAGGAAAGTGGCGATTACCAACTCCCGGATAATCTACTTTGCCGGCAATAACACCCGGATAAATCCGGGTGTTATTGAAGGTAATGCTACACTCGCTTTCACTACCCACCAGATTCATCTGGTGGTTGGCGCATCTTGAGGTTGGCGCATCTTGAGGTTGGCGCATCTTGAGGTTGGCGCATCTGGCGGCTGGACTTACTCAAACATCTCCGGATGTTTCTTGTGATATTCATTCATATCCTGCCAGTATTTTGCAAATCGCAGCAGCTTCCCCTCCTGAAATAATCCGCCGCAGAAGGTAATGCTTACCGGTGTGCCATTCTCGCTGAATCCGGTTGGCACAACAACAGAAGGATGTCCTGTCAGATTTGTTAATAACAAATTCCGCCCCTGCCATGCCGGCGCAATATATACATCGATGTTCCTGACCGCTTCATACATTTTTTGTATCAGTATGGCGCGTGCCCGGCTTGCGGTTATATATTCCACGGCAGGTATTAACCGTGCCGAGCGGAACACATTTGGCCAGGCATTTTTTATCTGCCTTGTGAGCATCTCATCGCGGTTCGAGAGTGTCAGTTCATCAAAAGCGGCGGCGGCTTCCGCAGAAAGCATGATTGATATATCACCGGCGGGATAATCAGGAAGCTCAATGGGTATCAGCTCTATTCCGGCCTCCCGAAGTTGTTTTAGTACTAATGAATCATATTTTTTGAATGGATAATTTTTTTCAAAATCACTCTTCAGATAACCAACTCTTATCGTTTTTATATCTTCGTGAGGATTGTATGAAAATGAGTAATTATATACAGTAGGGTCTAAGTTATCAGGACCATAAATCGCGTTAAATACAATAGCAAGGTCTTCAACTCCTCTGGTAATAGGTCCGATTTTATCCATCGACCATGAAAGAGCCATTGTACCGTAACGACTTACTCTCCCGTAGGTTGGTCTCAGTCCGGTTGTTCCGCAAATGGTTGAGGGTGAAATAATTGAACCATAAGTTTCGGTTCCTATGGCAAATGGCAGCAAACCCGCCGCAACAGCAGAAGCCGAGCCGGCCGATGATCCGCTTGAGCCATTTGCAGTATCCCACGGATTGCGGGTCTTTCCGCCAAACCAGACATCCCCCCAGGCAAGCGCGCCCATGGTTAGTTTTACTGTTAATACCGCGCCTGCTTCTTTAAGACGTGCAATAACAGTTGCATCCTCCGCAATCATTTGCTCCATGTAGGGCTCCGCGCCCCAGGTTGTTTTATAATCTTCGGTTGCAAGTAAATCTTTCACACCGTAGGGGATTCCATGAAGGAGTCCTTTATATATACCGCGCGAAATTTCTTCATCCGCTTTTGCTGCCTCCTTCATTGCACGCTCTTCTGTTATTGTGATAACACAATGCAGCGCCGGGTCATGTTTCCTGAGCCGTTCGATAAAAAACTTTGTCAGCTCAACAGAGGTAATCTGTTTTGATTTAATCAGATGCGCCAGCTCCCCGACGCTCATCCACGCAAGTTGATTTCTGTTTGAAGGAAGTTTAACCGAGGAGTAATCTGCATAAGAAACTTTACCCGGTTCAGTGGTCATTGAAAAACCCCGCGGAACCGGATTAAACAGTAGCGATGGCATTACTGAGTTCTTCAGATGTAACTGACGGAGCGTTGTAAAGTTTTTAAGCTGGTCTTTCAGGTCATCCAGCATTGAGTCCCGCTCGGCATCGGTAAAATCTATCCCGATTATTTTCTGTGCGTGAAGTATATCATTTTTGTCAATATCCTGCGCGTTAAGTGAGAGTACAAAAACCAAAAGGAGAAAAATCCTGTATATCACATCGGCTCCGAATTTGAATTAAAAACAGAAAAATACAAAGATTTTCTGTTCTGATACATATCACATCAGTTAAAACTGAACTATGCGAAAAATAGATGTTACAACAGTTTTATACCTTAAAAACAAAGGTGTATCAAATATCACAAAACGAAAGCCGGTGAGGATAATGTATGCAATTATTAGTTAATTTTCTTCTGTATATCTGACAATTTATGGATATCTCACAAAACACATTTTTGGAGTTCGATATGAAAAAATTCTTTATCCTCTTAACTTTTTCCCTCTCTGTTTTAATTATTTCCGGCTGCTCTGAAGACGACACCACCCCGGGTCCGGGCAGCGGAACTGCGGTTACCAGCATATCCGGCAAACTTGAGGGATGGACCTACGGTACCGGAAAAACCATCATGATGGGGCAGTATAACGGCCCGAACAGTTTTGATGCAGTGGGAACCGGCTCAATCAGCGCGGACGGCAGTTTCACCATCGCTTTAGCAGCCCCAATGGAATTTTTACTTGATACACTGACCAGTATTGACCCTGACTGCTCCGGCAGCTTCACCTCAAGCGCGAGCGGGGTGATGGTTTACGGCACCGGCGGAGCCATGATTATGGACGGTACCTCGCCGTTCGGATGGGTTCAGTGCACCAGCCGTGATTTCAGAAATGATTCAGTCAGAATTTACGTCCCCCAGCTTAATGACTTTATTCTTGAATTAGTGTATATGAATAAGGCAACCACGGTGAATGGTTCACAGACCTGTCCGATGGATTTTAATGAACCAACTGAAATAATGGTTACAAGACAGGTAAATAACCTGAACTTTGCAGCCGGCTGGAATAAAATCTATAACAAAGTTTCAGCGCGCAGCTCAGGCGCGGCTACTCTTCAGATGTCATTTACTGACCCCGGCACCCTGAAGTGGTATTTCTTCCAATTTAACTAAAACAAAGAAATTCTCTCTCTACTCTCTTGATAAAAAGGTCTTTGCGGTTCTGCCGTAAAGACCTTTTTTATTTCCGCAAGATCACTCCTGACCCCTGAACCGGTAAAAACTTTCCTCAAAATTCAGTACATTTATGGTTTTAATTACAGGAAAATGAGCAGAAAAAAAGCGGTAATTGCCGTTAGCGGTGGGATGGATAGCTGTGTTACGGCAGCGTTCGCGGCTCTTAACTATGAGCCCGCCTTTATGCACTTTAACTATGGGCAGAGAACTGAGTCGCGGGAGCGGAAAGCATACCAAGACCTGGCTGATTTTTACAACGTCTCACTGCGGCTTTCGGTTGATTTTACTCATTTCAGGATGATAGGCGGCTCTTCGCTCACTGACAGCAGTCAGGAAATTGAAAAAGCTGACCTGGGCAATAAGTCAGTTCCGGCAACTTACGTCCCCTTTCGCAATGCAAATATCCTGAGTGCGTGTGTGAGCTGGGCGGAGGTTATTGGCGCCGAGGCAATTTATATAGGTGCAGTCTATGAGGATGCCAGCGGATACCCCGATTGCCGACCGGAATTTTACCGCTCCTTTGAAAAGATGATTGATGAAGGAACACGTCCGGAAACAAAAATAAAAATTGTTACCCCTATCATCAATTTTACCAAGGCAGAAATTATTAAAAAAGGGATTGAACTGGGTGCGCCGCTTCATCTGACCTGGTCATGTTATCAGAATGAAGATGAGGCCTGCGGTGAGTGCGACAGTTGTGCTTACCGGCTGCGTGGTTTTCAGCAGGCCGGTGCTGAAGACCCGATACCCTATAAAAAACGTCCGGTATATATCTAATAAAATTATTAAAGTTATATGACAGATAAAATTAAAATTCTTGAAACATTTCAGAATGCATTCCCGAATCGTGACTACCGGGTTATTCACCACGCGCCGGAGTTTACTTCACTCTGCCCCAAAACCGGACAGCCGGATTTTGCGACAATGATAATCGAATATATACCCGATCAGCTCTGCATTGAACTGAAATCGCTCAAGTTTTATCTGAACTCATACCGCAATGACGGTATTTTCTTTGAGAGCGTAACTAATACTATACTCGAAGACCTTGTTTCGTGCTGCTCGCCGAGATATATGAAACTGACCGCTGATTTCAAAGTACGGGGCGGTATTTCCTCCGTGATTATCGCGGAGCACACAAAGCCCGACTACAAAGCAAACTGACAACCATCATGGTACGCACTCCCTCCGCGCACAAATCTTATATACGGGATAAAACCATCTTCACCCCTGAGTATATAATGAAAGAGCCGTTTGGCTTTTCGCTGAAATATACGTTAAGCATCGAGGCGTTCATTGTGCGGGCGGCGGGTAAATCATTTGAAGGTATCGCGGTAGCTTCTCTCGGAAGTTTTTCCCGCAGGGAGCTTTCACCAAAGAGCGATGTGGATGTAATGTTTATTACCAGGGACCCGCAGTTGCATGAAACAGAAATACGTGAACTGATTACCCTGCTGTGGGATAATGGCATAGAAGTGTCGCATACCGTCCGGACGCCTGAGGATATACAGCGTTTTCTTAATGAAGACCTGCAGGCCTTCACGCAGTTCCTTGAGGTCAGGTTTGTAGCCGGTAATTATCAGATATATACGGAGTGGGTAAACACACTGCTTGAACTGATGACTGAAGATGTATGCTTCGCGCTTTGCGATGCGCTCATTGAAGAAACTTCAATCAGGTATAAAAAATACGGAAATTCCCCAAAAGTAATTGAACCCAATGTTAAAGCTACCGCGGGGGGGCTGCGTGATTTACAATTAATTGAGTGGCTGTATGCTATTCAGTATAGAAAACTCCCGGACCGTCAGGTCGAACTGCCGGAGGCAGAAATCTTTATCAATCACCTTCAGCAGGATAATCTCACCACGCTTAAAGAATGCGACCGGCTCAGGGCTGCTTATAAAACTATTTTGACCATCCGCCACCTGCTTCACTTAACACACACAACAAAAAGTGACCGGCTTGAGTTTGATGATCAGGTAACCATATCCGCATTATTCGGGTTTCATGAGGATGGTTATCGTCAGTTAATGAAAAAGTATTTTGAAGCAAGCAATACCATCTATCGTTTTTCAAAGTCGTATATAAAGAGATACAAAAGGAGAAGCATAGGAAAAGGTCAGCCGGTAGGGTATCTGCTGGACGCAGACTTTTTTATCAGCGGAAATATGATTCGTTACGAAGGAACCGGTCAGCTTTCTATTTCTGATATTTTTCGCGGATTTTATTACCGGGCTAAATATAATGCCTTCTTCAGTGAAGAACTCAGAAGTACTATCATTGAAAGTCTGGATAGTTTTGCCCTGAGCGCCGATGTTGAATCATCAACTTTTTTCAGAGAGATACTCAAGCTAAACAGCGAGGTAGGAAAAACTCTGACTATTATGAATGAACTTGGCGTGCTGAATGCATTTATGCCGGATTGGGCTGAGTTCAACGGTTTTATTCAACACGGGGTTTATCACGTTTATACCGCCGACGAACATACCCTCAAAACCATAGAAAATCTGGAAAAACTCCGCTTTGATACCGGCCCTATGGGGCGGCTTTTTGGCAGGATGAAACGGCGTGATATTCTTTATCTGGCGCTCATCTTTCACGACATAGCTAAACCAATAGATATTTCCGGACACGAAATTATCGGCGCGGCTATTGCTGAGAGCGTAATGGTGCGTCTTGGTTACTCTGATGAGGAAACCGAGATGGTCAGGTTTCTGGTCGAGCATCATTTGTATATGGAGCAGGTTGCCTTCAGAAGAAACCTGAATGATCCCGAAACACTTAACAGTTTTACACAGCGTGTAAATACTCCGGATCGTTTAGATATGCTTTATCTGCTTACCTATGCAGACCTTAGCGCGGTAAATCCGGCTCTCTGGACGAGTTGGAAAAGCGATATGCTTTATGAGCTTTACTATAAAGCTAAAGCGATGATAGATGAACAGCTCAGTGGTGAAGAAATTCTCATCGCTAACATCCTCCCCAAAGATATATCAAAACACTCAACCGTAATTTCGGAAAGTCATGTACAAAGCCATATTGATGCCCTGAATGATGAGATTAGCTATACTGCCCATTTCTCCGATGAAGAGATTGCCAGGCATGTTGAAGAAATTCTGGAAGGAAATAGTCTTTCAGTCAGTTTTACCGAAGATGAAAATTTCACGAACATTACCGTAATTACCAGAGACTCCCCTTCTCTCCTCTCAAAAATCTGCGGCGTTCTGCTTATTAATGATGTCAATATACATGATGCCGGAATCTTTACACGAAAAGACGGCATTATCATCGATAACTTTAATGTTACTGATTTCCGGACGGGCGAAAAAATTTCAGAAGACCGCTATCAAAAGATTGAAGAAGACCTGCATGACGTGCTGACAGGTATTCTGCAGCTCCCGACTGAAATCACACGAATGAAAAGCCGGTGGTGGCGCATTGAAAACAGATTTTTTAAGAAACCGGGGAAGGTAAAAATTAAATTTGAAGAAAAAGAAAAATTCACCATCATTGATATATACTCCCCCGACCGGCTCGGTTTTCTGTATCTTGTTACCAACAAACTAACCGACCTGGGGCTTAATATCCAATTTGCAAAAATCTCAACATCGGGCGATTCAATCATCGATGCGTTCTATGTATTGAACCAGGAGAACAAAAGAGTAAGCAAGATATATTATCATTTTATTGAAACCGAACTCACCAAAGCAATAGAGCAGATACTGTAGGAACAGATGAACTTCATGGAAAAAGAAAAACCGATCGGAGTATTTGACTCCGGTATCGGCGGACTGACAGTTGTAAAAGAAATTATGGCAAAACTGCCGAACGAAAGAATCATTTATTTTGGTGATACTGCACGCGTGCCCTATGGTTCAAAGTCAAATGAAACTGTAATTGAATATAGTCTGCAGGATGCTGCTTTTCTTGCGCAAAAAAATGTGAAGATTATTGTGGTTGCCTGCAATACCGCTTCATCCGTTGCAATACCAGCCCTCAGAGCAAGGTTTAACGTTCCGGTTGTTGGCATGATCGAAGCCGGCTCGGAGTATGCAGCAAAAGAGACCACTGAAAAGAAAATCGGAGTTATAGGAACCCGTTCAACTATTACAAACCGCTCTTATTCAAAAGAATTAAAAAGAATTGATACACAGATTGATGTGTTTGAGAAAGCATGCCCCCTGTTTGTACCATTAGCAGAAGAGGGGTGGATTGATCACAATGCTACTCAGGAAATAGCTGAAGAATACCTGCGTGAACTTAAAGAACTTTCCATTGATACATTACTTCTTGGCTGCACTCATTACCCCATACTAAAACCGGTTATACAAAAAGTAATGGGGGAAAAAGTTAAGCTGATTGATTCAGGAGTAGCAGCGGCGCAGCGCGTGGCACATGAACTTGACCGTATCGGACTCCGTTCCAACTCGAACGGGCTTGGTGTAGTGAGCTATTATGTTAGTGATATCCCTTCTACTTTTGAGAAAGTTGCATCACTCTTCCTCGGTAAGCCGGTAAGTCACGTCACAAAAGTTGATACTGAGACTATAACAAAAACTATTTACCACACCTTGTAATAAGTGACAGGCAGATGCTAAGAACTCAATCGGATTATTTTCCCTTGAGCTTAGCCAACGAAAGAGTTATAAAACCCGATGCTACTCCGCTGATGATCGAAACAATAAGTCCGGTTGAAGCAATATATATTCTGGGATTAACATCCTCCGGCAGAGAGTTTATGAGCGCCATTGCAGCAGCAGAATTTTCGATATACATTTCATAACCAAGCAGTTTAACAGCAACTGCAAGAGCATACGCTGCAGCTCCGGCAATCATACCATGCAGAAACTGCCCTTTTTTCATACGGCGGCTTATAACCAATCCCATAAAAACCCAATACCCGGTCCAAAAAAGCCAGATATAATCATCAAATAAACCCGTAAGTTCAAGAATACCGGCTATCATACCGGGGAGTGATATATTAAGCAGAAGTCTGGTATTCAGATCATTCAACGCGGGAACCCCTCCGAAGCCAAAACCCGTTTCATCTGAAGGTAATGTCTTTCTGCGTGAGTAACAAGAATATCAAAAACGCCACCTAAGTTAAAATGAAGGAGACTTAGCGCCGGTGAGGGCATTTTCAATTTTACCAGATTCATCTCTTTTGCATCATCAATAAAAGTTTCAATCTCCCGGAAGTTCTGTTCGAGCCGCTGAAGAAGATGTTGATCATAATGACTGCTTTCCGGTTCGAAGAGTGGCGGTGCGGGTAGTTTCATACCATCCGGTTTCAGGAAATAGACCATCATCCGCGCCATGCAATTATGCTTGTAGCTGCCTGTTGCTTTTGAACCCGGATTTGATGAAATCAGTCCGGCAATACCTGAAAAATAAGTTGCATTGGCAGTAATGATGTGGTCCGCCACCTCAGCAATACTCCAGCTTTTAGGATTTGGCTTAAAGTTTAACTGCTCTGCGGTTAGAGGCGCGGCGAGTTCAGTAATTTCTTTCTGTATAGAGTAAAGTCTTTTAAGTATCCCCTGGATATATTGCTGGGGTTCCATCTAATTCCTGTATTGTGGGCAAAAAACTAATGCTGCAAAAATAGTAAAGCCCCTCGTAATAACCACAGGGGGCCTTACTTTCCTGAGACTAACCGTTTGAATGGAGGTGCATTTTATTACCTTCGGTATCCACTATAATGGCAAAAAAACCATATTCCGGAGTAATCGGGGTTTTGGGAACCAGGATTTTACCTCCGGCTTCCTCAACACGCCCGAGTGCGTCATTCAGATCAGGGTCGGCATTCAGATAGATGCACGTACCCGCCATTGATGGTGTATAACCCTCACCTGCTACGATTGCCCCGGAAACTTTTCCGTTAAACATGGGAAGCATACCCATCTTGAAATCACCCATGGATGTTCTTTCAATTTCAACACCTAAAACCTTTGAATAAAAAGTGCATGCACGTTCAAAACCCACCGCTGGAATTTCAAACCAGTTTATCATATTTCTGTCACTCATATATATCCTGAAATTTATGAAAATGTAAACTAAAACAATTACAACCGCCGGATCAGCCCGGCGGTTATTTATATCATAATTGAAATGATATAAACTTTTGAAATGATTCTATCATTACAAATCACTCATTACTAATTAATTTTAGTACCAAAAATGAAACTGCAGCACAACAGAATTCTTCTTTGTCGGGTCATCTGCTGTAAAAAGCCGGAACTGCGGACGTATTTCCATAAAGCTGACGGGGAAATATTCCAACCCGACTATCAGGTGGGAGGTAACATCTCCTTCTCCGTCTGTATTTCTGTCGTAGCGGTCATAGCGGACAACTGCATCAAGTCCGCGTTTGATTTTATAACTGAGCTCAACCATCAACGCATTTGAAGTAGTATCAGAAGCACGGTAATTGCTTGCGATATCATACTCTGCAAGCAAAGTGAATCCGGCTACACCAAGCCCAAGGAACCCGCCTCCATAACTGAAATTTCTCCAGCCAGGGTATTGGTCTGCCTTGTGTTTGGCATAATTTGCACCAATTAAGAATGTGAAATTTTCACTTACCTCCGGGGTGACTTCAATCCGTGCTGTATAACTTGGGTCTTTGGCAAAAGGAACTGAATAAGCAAAGCCATCCTGCCTGCCAGCGCTCAAGGTTGCGAATGCGAACTCACCCAAATTATATCCGAATTCAATACCAGTTTCCAGATAACGCGGATCATAAATAAAACCGCCGGAACTGGAATGTGTAAGACCTAAATCACCCCCACGGGTATAAGAAGTATGATCATCAAGTCGGATGCCATAATTTGGAGTAAATATACCTGCCTTCAGGTAGGCATTCTTAGAAATATTTACCATACCGTATGCTTCAAACATACCCCAGACAAAATCCTTCTTAGCAAAAAGATTAATCTGGTCAGTTAATTCAGCATTAAAATAAAGAGAGCCGGTCATATTCTGAAAATCAGATCTGCCCTTTTCCTGAGAATAAAGAAACTGAGTGCGAAAATCGAGTCCGTAAGAAACATTCTCTCCGATCATGTTGCTTGCAGGGGCGGATTCCTCACCGTCAGATTTCCACATTACCAGATTGTTTTTTCCCCATTTCCAGCCGGAGTTATTGCGCATTAAACCGCCGGTGGGGTTCACATGGCAGTCAATACACTTACCCCCTGACCTTACAGAAAATCTTGGCAGCGAAAAAATCTCTCCGCTCAGAAAAACAAACAATGCGAAAAAGGGAAGAATACTTCTCATTTGATGCCTCTTTTTTTTGTAACTGTTGGTTTGTTAGTCTGGAAAATTAGAGAAACATTAACTAACTTACAACTGTTGATTTAACCAGCTAAGGATAACCAATGTTAGTGTTACGAATTCTTCTGCCCCTTGTCCTGTTTTCCCTTCAGTGTCTCGGAGAGGAACCGCCGCCATCAGGCGACGCTTCGCTCAATCATATTAAACTGCCCAAAGGATTTTCAATTTCTGTTTATGCAGAGAATATCAAAAATGCCCGCTCAATGACTCTCTCTCCTTCAGGCGTGCTCTTTGTAGGCAATCGCTCAGGTGGAAGTGTCTATGCAGTAGTTGATGAGGATAAGGATTATAAGGCAGACAAGATATATACCATAGCTTCCGGTTTGTTAATGCCAAATGGAGTTGCCTTCAGAAACGGTTCCCTCTATGTTGCCGAGGTGAACCGGATACTCCGTTTTGATGATATCGAAAAGAAACTTGCCTCTCCCCCAAAGCCGGTCGTAATCAGAGATGACTTCCCGAAAAATACGCATCATGGCTGGAAGTTCATCGCATTCGGTCCGGACGGAAAGCTATATATACCGGTAGGCGCGCCATGCAATGTCTGTCTTGAAAAAGATAAGAGGTTTGCATCTATTATGAGGATGAATCCGGACGGAAGTGATCTGGAAGTATTTGCAAGCGGAGTGAGAAATTCTGTCGGTTTTGCCTGGCATCCGGAAACTAATGAGCTTTGGTTTACCGACAATGGGAGGGATTTGCTCGGAGATAATATACCTCCGGATGAATTGAACCATGCACCTCAAAAGGGAATGCACTTTGGCTTTCCATTCCTGCATGCGAAAACAGTTATTGATCCGGAATTCGGAAAGAACGCTGACTTCGATTCATTCACCAGACCGGTGCAGGAGCTTGGTGCTCACGTTGCATCGCTTGGTATGCGGTTTTATACCGGAAGCATGTTTCCCGCGAAATACAAAAACCAGATATTTATAGCCGAACACGGTTCCTGGAACCGGAGCAGTAAAATCGGTTATCGGATATCATTAGTAACGCTCGATGGCAACAAATCAACCGGATATACAACATTTGCAGAGGGCTGGCTTCAGAACGAAAAAGCCACCGGTCGTCCGGTCGATATTCAGCAACTACCGGATGGCTCAATCCTTGTTTCCGATGATTACGCAAATAAGATATACCGGATTACATACAACAAATGAATTATGAATTATGAAGTATGAAGTATGAAATATGAATAGTAAATACAAAAATGAGAATTATTTTTTGAAATTCGTTTAAGAATTTAGAAAAAATTTCCGTAGAGACGATGCAATCGCTATGGTGATTTTCAATTACCACAAAATTTCTGCGATTGCATCGTCTCATCGCGTATCTG